>JBEHXG010000044.1:0-41317 GCA_048498815.1 Acidobacteriota bacterium
GCCGCCTTCATAAAGCGCTTCAAACAGAACGTACCAGTGAAGAGCCGAGAGGTCGCCGATCAGGATATACGAATCGCAGTGATCGGGACCACCGTCCGGACAGCCTTTATCGTCATTGTGGAAGGTGCGGCTCTGGCCATTCGCAAAACGCAGGATCAGGTCATCGCCTGTTCTCGTCGCTCTTCCCCGAGAGCCGGCGATAAGGCCGGGCTCGGCTCGCTGCATGTTTTTTGTGCTATCGCCGCCGACGGCCACGGCAGCTGCGGTGGCTACGATTGCTGTCGCCATCGTCGTCAGCACGAAGGTAATTATTTTCATCACCGGTGGAGTTGCGCCGCGCGCCAAGGTTCTAAATCATCCTGAAACTGTCTCAGCGTGCTCTTCACCAACCGGGTTCCGATCCTGGTTCTGACTCTATCAAACAGAGACCGAAACCACGTCACGTCCGCATTTTTCCGGCCCGGTGGCAGGTAAATACAGATTCAGTCACAGCCGTGATTGGTTTTCACGAGACCGGCGAAACCAACACCGCTTGCGCCAGATCCCGCTCCAGTCGTATATCCTCGGCACCGTTTTCGAGACGAACGATGATCGAAGCGCTTGCATTTCTGCCGGCAACGGTTAATCGGACGCCAGGACGGATTTGCCGCCGCTCGAGATCCCGAAGAAACGCCGGACTGCGGTCGGACACGCTTGTGACAATCGCGGGCCGGCGGGGCGGCCACTCGAACAGAGACGTTTCCCTGCGATGGACTCCGGACGCGTGCTTCGGCGGAATTGCGTGGCCGTGCGGATCGAATTCGGGATCCCCTAAAATGGCCGCGACACGGTCTTCAAAGCGCTCGGAGATGAAGTGCTCCAGGCGCTCCGCTTCTTCGTGGACTTCGTCCCAGGAGTACTTCAGAACGTCGTGGAGAAATAATTCCAGCAGACGATGATGACGGACGAGCTCCCACGCTCGCCGCTTTCCGCCCGCTGTCAATCGGACGCCGCGATGTTTCTCGTAAATTACAAGCGGCGGACGCTGAGCGGCAAGCTTTTTCAGCATGCCGGTCACGGACGGACTCCGTATCGACAGCCGTTCCGCCAGTGCATTGGTCGATACGGCCGCATCTTCCGCGCCCCCCAGCTCCAGGATTGTTTTCAGGTAATCGTCTACGGATTCGGAAGAACCGCGGGTTGCCGGCCGTTGGTCGGCCTTTTTCGCTGCCACTCATACAGAGTACGGCGAGACGTGAGCATCCGCAACCGGACTCAACCCGAAAAAATCACTTGCGCAGCAGACCCGCCTTGTTTAATATTAGCTATGCCTAAATTTTTAGGTGCGGCTAATCTGGCCGCCTGCTCCTGCATCCTCGCGATTGCGCCCGCGATTGTGTTTCCACCGGCCCTGTTCGGCCAGGGTGAAACGACAAGCGCGATCACCGGAACGGTCCGGGATCCGAGCGATCGCGCGATTGCGGGCGCGAGCGTGGCCGTAGTGAGCAATGAAAGCGGAGCCAGAAGAAATTCCGTTACCGACGGTGAGGGACGCTTCAGTTTTGTTCAGCTGAAACCCGGGCCGTACACGGTCAGCGCCCGCGCGCCTGGTTTTGAGTCTCAGACGAGCGGTTCGGTTTTCGCCGGCCTCGGGCAGAAGCAAACGACAGATTTTATTCTCAAAGTAGCTGAAGCTAAAACTGAGCTCACGGTGAGCGGACAGCCGCCGCTTCTCAATCCCGACAATCCAAACACGTCGACTACGCTCAGCGCACAGGCGCTCGAAAACCTGCCGAATCCCGGTGGAGACATGACGTATCCGCTCCAGTTCGCTCCTGGCGCATTGATCAACACAGCGGGCAGCGGCAACGACTTTGTCGGGGGAACGAATGGTTATGGGAATGTGCAGTTCAATGGGTTGCCGTCACTCGCGAATGGATACGTCGTGGACGGACTGGAGACCAACGACCCTTTGACGAACCTGAACAGCGGGCTTTCCACGAACCTCGTGCTGGGCCTGAATTCCATTGCCGAAGTCACGGTAAATACCCTGGCGTACACGGTTGACCAGGGTCGCTACGGCGCGTCTCAGGTCAACTATGTCACCAAATCCGGAACCAATCGGTTCCACGGCAATCTTTACGAGCTGTGGAACGGTTCGAAATTCAACGCCGCCAACTTCTTCACGAATTCGACGCCGGGTAATCACAAACCGCGTTCGACGGTGAATCACTTCGGAGGCAGCCTGGGCGGGCCTGTGGTTCATAACAGGCTGTTCTTCTTTTTCGATAGTGAGTGGGTCCGGATCGCTCTGCCCATCGTTTCTGCGGTAACTGTGCCCAGCACGGCGTTCCAGGCCTATGTCCTGCAGCAGCTTCCGCTCGGAGGGCGAGACGCCGTGACCGGTTCTCAATACCAGCCTGCGCCGCAGCTGCTGCCCTTTTATCAGAAATTATTTGGCCTGTACCGGAACACCGCGGGTACGCCGCTGGCGATTCCGGGATGTCCCTTCAACAGCGACGGAAGTTCCGCCGGGGGCGTTCCGCCAAACGGCAATGGCTGCGCGAACCGTCAAACCGTCTCGCATTCCAGCAGCGATCGCGAGCAGGTGCAGACTGGCCGCATTGACCACAACATCAACGACCACAATCTGACCTGGTATCGGTTTCAGTACGATGGAGGTCTTCAGGCCGCCTACACGGATCCCATTCATCCGGTGTTCAACGCGGTCTCGTCTCAGCCCCTGTACTCTTTCGCCTCCGGCTGGACGCATATCTTTTCTCCACGACTCGTAAACTATTTCAACCCGGCATTCTCGTGGTACGAGAGCCTTTTTGGGCCGAACGATCCGGCGGAGACGCTCGCGGCTTTTCCGATCGTGCTTCAGGGCAGCGGAGCGAATGCGCCATTCACCACGCTGGGCGGGCTCGACAACACCTGGATGCAGGGACGCCGTGCTACCCGTTTCTTCCTTAACGACAATCTCGCCTGGACAGCGGGAGCGCACGAACTGCGATTTGGAACGAACACGAGGATTTTCCGGCTGAACGACTACGATTTCGGAGCGGGCACGGTGCCTCTGGTTACCTACACGACCCTGCCGCAATTCATTTACGGCGTGGCTTCCACCACCGAGAAGACGTTTCCGCTGGCGAACTCCCAGCCATACAATTTTCTGAATCTCGATCTCTATGCGCAGGATACGTGGAAGGTAACCTCACGCCTGACCTGGACGTTTGGAATCCGCACGACGACGAATACCAACCCCGTGAATCCTCATGGCGCAGTCGCCCGGCTCGGCGGCTCGTTCGCGTCAATCCCGCACGACGTCAATCAGCCGCTCAGCACAGCGATCCAGACCGGCCTCGGCCATGTGTTCGCCTCAACTCCGCTGGCGATTCTTCAGCCGCGGACGGCACTCGCCTGGCAGGTTGCGCCGAAGACCGTACTGCGCAGCGGATTTGGACTGTTCAGCGATCTGTTGCCGGGCAGCATTGTCGATCTCGTGGGAGCGAATCCACCCTATTCTCAGACTTTTCAGGGCGGGCTGCTGGGAACGGTGGGAGGCTCTGCCATAGCGCCAGGAGTTCCGAACAGCGCGGTGGACGCAACGATCGCGGCAAATCAGACGTTCCGCCGCGGTTTCACAAGCGGACAACTTTCCTGCGCCTCGCCGCTCGCGAATTCCGCCACCTGCCTGCAGCCGGTTTCGATTGTGGCGGTACCCGACGGGAAACTGCACGCTCCCTATTTCATGGAATGGAGCTTCGGCGTGGAACATCAGATCGGCAGCGCAATGAATATACGAGCGCAGTATGTCGGCACGCGCGCAGTGAATCAACCGTATACGACACAGGCGAACGGCTTTCAGACGGTGTGCCAGGGCTGCTTTGCGCCTTTTCCGTATGGCCGGCCCGCCGATCCGCGTTTTGGAACGGTAACGCAACTGAATACCGGCGCGAACAGCCACTACAACGGACTGCAGACAACGGCCGAAAAACGGGTGAGCCACGGGCTCATGATCCAGGCCAACTACACGTGGAGCCATTGCATCGATACGGTTTCGAACGGCGGGTTCCTGTCCTTTGCGGCGGGGGGAATCCTCTCTCCGGTCCCCGGCGACCTCGGGCGCGATCGCGGGTCCTGCGATTACGATGTTCGCCAGAATTTTACGGCGAGCTATGTCTACGAATTGCCGGTGAAAATCCGGAGCGTCTGGGGCCGTGCGTTCAACGGCTGGCAGGTTTCGGGGTCTGTTTTCCGGCATAGCGGATTGCCATTCTCCGTCATCAGCGCGCCTTACACCGCGAACGGAAACGGTATTGTCAACGGAAGCGGACCCCAGTTTGCGAGTCTTGTTCCGGGCGTGCCACTGTATGAGCACAGCGCTGTGCCCGGGGTTACTCAGCCGGGAACGATACAGTGGCTGAATCCGAATGCATTTGTTTCGAGCGTTGACCCGAGTACCGGCGCCTGTGTCGGTGGAGATTCGCCCGCGCGCTGCCAGTTCGGCAATCTCGGCCGTAATGCTCTTCGAGGCCCGGGTTTTACCTGGAGCGATCTTTCCCTCACAAAATGGTTCGCGCTGAAGGAGCACCTGAAACTGCGAATCGACGGGCAGTTCTTTAATCTCTTCAATCATCCGAATTTCGGCCTGCCTGTCACGGGCTATGCGGGAATCCCCGGCAAGCCGTCCACTCAAACCGGATTTGGAGCGCTGAGCTACACGACCTCTCCACCGACGGGGTTGCTCGGTGTCGGATTGGGCGGCGACAGCTCGCCGCGCATGATCGCATTCCAGGCGCGGGCTGAGTTCTGACTGCCGTCTCGTTCTTACGGCCTTCGTTGACCCGTATCGGTTGTGTGGAGCGACCGCAGCTTGATTGTGCCGCGCACCCGGCTTACAACTGATCCTGAAACTGTTCCAAGGTGATCTTCACGAGCTGGCTTCTCGACTTCACGTTCACTTTATCGAACAAAAGCCGCAGCGACGCTTTCACCGCACCTTCGGAAATCTGCAGCTGGACGCCGATTTCGCGATTCGTCAGTCCCGCCAGAACATGACGCAGAAGTGCGCGGTCGCGTTCGGATAGTCGCGGAACCACCGCCGGGCGCGACCGGTCCACCGACTGCATCAGCGACGGAAGATATCTCTCTTCAAGAAACGGCTCGCCTCCGGCAACCTTTCGAATCACTTCGCACAGCGATCTGCCCGAATGGCGCTTATGAACGATCCCGGCGACGCCCGCCTGCAGGAGCCGTACGGCCTCGGGTCCGCTGATGCCCGCCGTTACGACGAGAATCCTGCCATTAAAGTCCGCCTTGCGGGCGGCTTCGACGAAGCTGAGGGCTCGTTCCTCGCCCAGATCCACGTCGAGCAAAACCATGTCGACCTGAAAGCGAATGAGAAGCAGAGCCTCGGCCGAAGACGCGCACTGTCCGACGACTTTGAGATCGGGCTCTTTCTCGAGCATGCGGGCCAGGCCTTCGCGGACCATCTCATGGTCCTCAACCAGCACCAGCCGCAGGGTTTTCGTTTTTTCAGCGCTCAAGGTTTCCATGGATACGGGGCCGCTCCAGTTCGACCACAAAACACGATCCGCGCGACACACGCTCCAGCGCCAGTTCGCCACTATAGCTTCGCACGATCAGACGGGATACATATAACCCCAGGCCATTGCCTTCGGCAGCGTGATGAAAGGGCTGAAACAGACTCTCGGGTTCCCGAACGCCGGGACCGGAATCGTAAAAGCGGACAAAGACCTTGCGGGCTTCGGACGAAACGGCGATCGTAAGCTCGCGAACAGGCTGGTCCTGAACGGCGCGTAAGCTGTTGCGTGCGAGATTCAGAAATGCCTGCAGCAGGCCGTGAGTTTCGCCCACAACCACGGGCAGTTCATCGGGAAGGCGCCAGTGGATGCAGCCCTCGGCCTCGCGCCACGCCGGTTCCGCCACGATGCGGAGATTATCGAGCACTTCGCGAAGCGGAACATCGCCGGGCAGATCGGTAGTGCCGGACTTCAATTCGTGCGACGCGATGACTTCGAGGCCGGCGACGAGGTTATCCAAACCGCGGAATGAGCGGTCTTCGGCGAGACGATGGCGTTCGTCGAGATCCTGGCAGAGCATGCGCATGGCTTCGCAGGCATTGCGCACTTCGTGCGCCATCGCGGCGACCACCAGGCCGTTGCCTGTGAGGAGCTGATCGAGACCGCGCTCTTCGCGATCGCGCAGCTCATCGGACGAATCCACCACAATCGCGGCCAGGCGTTTGCCGCCAATAGTGGAGTAGGCGGAAAACCAGATGTGGGCGAGGAAGATCTCGCCGTTTGAGCGCCGACCCTGGCACTGCGTGGCGGTACGGAGTCCGACCGATTCGTTGTGTTTCAGCAGAATGTCGCGCAGGAACGGAAGATAGGCGCCGATGGACTGGCCATCGAGCGGAGTTTCACCGGAGAGCAGGAACAGGCGATTCGCGGCCGCGTTGGCGGCGAGCACCATGCCCGCGCCATCTACCGTGAAAATGGCGGCGGGGCTGCTTTCGGCGAGGACTCTGAGATACTGCTCGACTTCGCTTCGGCGCGATTTTTCTATGTTCATTTCGCTCAGGTGTGTGGTGGTCTGCCTGTGATTGCGGACGAGCGCGGTAACGAAGAGGCCGGAGGCCGAGTAAGCGAGCGCCGCGAAGACAAAGCGCAGCGCGAGGTCCGCCGGCGTGCCGGGCACATCGAACCAGGAACGCAGGTAAGAGCAGGCGATCGCGAACAGGATCGTTTCCCAGGGTTTCAGGACCAGCGCACCTACGGTCATCGGCAGGATGTACACGGCCGCAAGGGAGATGTTGTGGCCGGTAACCCAGTCGGCCGCGGTGGCGGCAATGACCAGGGTGAGGGTCCAAAGGAAGATTGTGGGTTTGCTCGCGCGGAGCAGGGACTGTATCACCAGACTTCACGATAAATCGCGGCGCGGCTTATGGCAAGGATGGCCTGTGAGTAATCGTTTTGCGAGCATTCCGTGTGGCGCGGCGCATAGTTACGGACCGCGACTATCGAACAGCAGCCGGGCCAACTCGCTTTCTTCCGTATCAGGGAAATCAATTGGCGCTTTGCGCTGAAGGACCGTTACACTACACTCGCCGGCGTTCCGAACCGGGCATTGATTTCTGCGTGGAAAGGAGAGCTTCATGTACCTGAAAAGAGGCATTACGCTCGATCTGCAGCAACTCCAGACGTTCCGGGCTGTCGCTATCACCGGCAGCTTTTCGCGCGCCGCGGCGCTGCTGGGTTATAAGCAATCGTCGGTCACTTACCAGATCAAGACGCTGGAGCGGTTTGTGGGGGCGTCGCTGCTGGAGCGGCAGCGTTTTTCGAAATCGGTCGATATCACCGAATCGGGTCGTCAGGTGCTGCACTATGCCAGTCTGATTCTGAAGCTCGCCGATGACATGCTGTCGAAAGACAGTCAGCAGACTCACTGAGCGCTTGGCACTGCCTGCGAGTTGTGCGGGAGCCGACCGCGTTTTTCACGAAAAACAGAACCGAGGTCTTCCTTCGTTTGAGAATCGGCTAGCGGAAGTTAGTAACGCCGCCTCACCTTGCTCCGCATCAGAAGTATCAATTGGACCTTGCCGGAAATGTCCCCTAGACTGGCATTTTCCGGTCCCCGGTCGTACCGGATTTCACCACGAATTAACACGCATCGCCTGAATTCATGCACCGCGGGCGGGCGCAAATCACAACCACGGGAGATCTTCATGGGAGCCGGTTCCAGGCAGCGCGCAGCAGTAACGATATTTTTGTTGGGCCTTGCCATGGTCCTGATTGGATTCATGGCGGGGGGAATGGGGATGGTACTGGGCGGGCTCGCAATGATTGCGGGCGCGATCGGGTTTTACCGGTGGCTCAGGCCGGCGGTGTCGAAGGAAGTGCGGATGCAGCGCCGCACGCAGAATAAGCTGACGTTTTCCGAAAAGCTGTCTCGCCTGCGCGTCCGGCTGCGGGATCCGCAATGGAGGCGATATGGCGCGCTGCTGCTGGCGGGCAACACGCTGGGCGTGGCTCTGCTGTTCGGACTAATCGCAGTGGGGACACCGGCGGTGCGTTCGGCGTGGAACTGGGGAAGCCAGGTGGCTCATGCGCAGTCGCCCGCGTCACCCTCGCCAACAGGTGCGGCGCCCGCGAGTGCGGCGCCTGAGAGCACGGCACCGGCTGCGCCGGCCGCGGCACCCGATCCTTACAAGACCACGAAGGGCGGAGACATCATCAATCCGATCAACACGGCGTGGGTTCTGCTCGGCGCGTTTCTCGTGTTTGGCATGCAGGCGGGATTCACGATGCTGGAGGCCGGGTTCTGTCGTAACCGGGAGACCGTCAACGTGCTCGTGGAGTGTATGTTCGATACCTGCGTCTGCGGGCTCATTCACTGGGGCTGGGGATTCGCGTTCATGTTCGGCGGAGGGAATCCGTTTATCGGCTGGTATCTGCCGGGAGATCCGAGCAAGAGTCTGATCTTCATGAAGGACGTGAGCGTGCTTTCGACTTACGCCGCCACCGGCGTGCCGATTTTCGCGCACTATCTGTTCCAGTTCGCGTTCGCGGACTGCGCGTCCACAATCTGCTCGGGAGCAATGGTTGGCAGAACGTTATTCCTTGGCGACGTGCTGTATTCCATCGGCGTCTCGGGATTCATCTATCCGATTTTCGGGCACTGGTGCTGGGGTCCGGACGGCTTCCTGGCAACGATGGGAACGCCGGGCGGCTTCCTTTCCGGGCTGGGAATGAACTTCCACGATTTCGCCGGTTCGACGGTCGTACATTCGATCGGCGGCTGGGTGGCGATTGCGGGAGCGATCATGCTCGGGCCCAGGCTGGGCCGGAAGTTCAAGCGCGACGGCGGAGGCCCGATGGCGCCGCACGATCTGACGATCGCGGTCATCGGCGGACTGATTCTCTGGTTCGGGTGGTACGGATTCAACCCGTGCTCCACGCTTTCGATCATGGATAACGCCGGAGTGGGTCGTGTGGCGATGAACACGACGCTCGCAGCCTGTACCGGCGGCGTGGCGGCGATCTTCGTGATGTATTACCAGACCGGGAAATGGGACACGACGGCGATTATCAATGGATTCCTGGCCGGTCTGGTGGCGATTACCTGCCCGTGCTACTGGGTCAGCGACTGGGGCTCCTGCATTATCGGCGCGGTCGCCGGCGTGATCGTCATCGGCGCGATGGAACTGCTGGAACATTTCCGCATTGACGATCCGGTAGGCGCGTGGCCGGTGCATGGCGCCTGCGGTATCTGGGGGACGTTGTCGCTGGGGCTGTTCGCGTGCGGTCAGTATTCGGCGGCGGGTTCGAGTCCGTTTGGCGTGCCGGCGGTGGTGCAGAATTCGCCGGACGCTCTCACTGGTCTGTTCTATGGAGGCGGCATGAAGGTGCTGGAAGCGCAGCTTGTGGGAAGCGCCATCGTGTGTACCGCTACGTTCGCCAGCGCTATGGCGATGTTCGCGGGTCTGAATGCGTTCGGTCTGCTGCGCGTTTCCAAGGAAGGCGAACTTCTGGGGCTGGATATCGATCAGCACGGCATCTCAGCTTATCCGGAGTATGTACTTTCCGGCGCGGCGGGAAGGTCGGCCGCCGGTCACGGCGATTGAGCCAGAGGGTGGCGGGCGTTCTATTGGCAGAGGTTCAGGTCGGAAGGGACGCGAGAGCGTCCCTTCATCACTCGTGGAGAAACCGATGAAAAAGATTGAAGCGATTATTCAGCCGCATAAGCTTGATGAAGTAATGGATGCACTGAAATCCATCGGCGTCGATGGAATCACAGTCCTGGAGGTGCGAGGCCATGGGCGTCAGAAGGGGCATAAGGAGGTTTATCGCGGACGCGAATACAACGTGGATTTGCTGCCGAAGATAAAACTCGAGATCGTGACGACACCGGCGCGGGTGGAGGAAATCACGCGGACGCTCGTGGCGGCGGCTCGCAGCGGGAATATTGGGGACGGCAAGATTTTTGTGTCGGATGTTGGGGAGGCAATTCGGATTCGCAGCGATGAGCGGGGGGAAGGGGTGCTGTAAGCGCGAGAAGATATGGCGGAAGGTGGAGAGCCTGGCGATTGCACAGGCTCTCTCTTCCTGGTTTTGTGACGCGCTCGCGTGCTACTTGATTTGTGACCGGTCACGGACGGAAATGTGGACCGTTTGTCCGATTCTCGCGAACGCGCTGCCGGGATTGAAACCGCCCAACGGCCACGCGGCGGGTTCTGATATTCTGCGGGTTCCCCTATATGAAGATTTCCAATCTCAGCGTGTTCGGCGTGTTGCTGGCCTCCACGGTGTACGGGCAGGCGCCAGTCGCCAACCCTGCGCCGGCTGCAGCCTATAAGGAATCGAGCATGGAGGCCCGGTTCCAGCTCGATCTGAAGGTTCCCGACGATGTAATCAAGAGTTACCTGCCGGAGGGGTTCACCTCGTCCGTTGCGGCGCAAGGGGCCGCGAAGGATTGCAATGTGCGGCTGATCTTTATCGATCGGGTGACGGTGAACGCGTCTGACGGCAAGCCGGTGGGCCGGGGCAACAGCCACATGGTTTATTTCGCCGCGCCGGTGAAGGATGCGGCGGGCGCGAACGCTCAGCTGATTCTGGGCGGCATTACCGACGAAGCGGGCGACGTGCCGGGCCCGTTCGGCAACTATCTGGCGGCGACGAAGCATGAGATGAAGCGAAGCTCAACCGCGGCCGGCGCCGCGGTAGTGGATACGCAGGACTGGAATTTCGAAGCCGCTTCGGGCGAGCATCTGGAAATGCACATCAGCTACGAACGAGGGGCCGGGAATCGAAGCGCCCGCGCGCAGGATGCGAAGTTCTATTCAGCGAAGACGCCGGGATATGCGGAGATTTCTCATCAGGAACAGATGCTGGAAATTCTGCGTAATACGACAACGAATCCGCCGGATAAGGTGAAGTCGTTTTCCCTGAAGATCGAGGGGGGCAGTTTCGCGAAGTTTTCCACGGCTGCAGAGAAGCCTCTGAGCTGGGACAATATCGTCTGGCTGAATCGTCAGATCTCGCTGCCGTAGCCTGACTCGCGGCTTTACTGCCAGGAAATCTCTTCTCCGCCATCCAGCGGTAACGACAGAACGCCGGTGTCGCCGGCATCCCAGATCAACGGGGCCAGCTGCCCACTGTGCAGTTTGCTAACCTTTAGCCCCGACGGTAGCGAGCCGGATACTCCTTTGGCGGCGGCGATGGCCTGAGCTACCGTGGCGCCGCGCGGCAGGTCGTAACCCTCGCCATTCACCCTGACGCGCAGAAAGGCGTTGATCCCGACGCCATGCGGCAGCACAGTGTAGGTTCGCGGATCGGCGCCCTTCAGCCAGGCTGTGGCATCGCGCTGAAAAGCCGCCACCGAATCCCGCAACCCCGCCGGAGTCCTGGCCGAAAACACGACAAAATCGAAATCGTTCGAGGACACCTTCGTCATCATATTGAGCTGATACCAGTTCGCATCCGGCCCGAAGGCGAAGCGCGTTACCGAAGGCGCATCCGGGTGCTGCACGCTGCCGCCAGCATGGATCTCCGCGGTGCGTGGCACAATCCGGTACCCCGGCGCCCCGTCCTTCGCCAGCACGTCGTACCAATCCACCTCGTAGCCGATGACCGCGGCGCTCGACCGCACTTCCACGTCAATTGAACCCGGCGCCGAGCCCGGGGTGACGGAGGCGATTTCGTTCGTGCCCGGGCCGTTCGAGCCTGGCTTCAGGACGGGGGAAACGACGTTCAGCGAGTTGCCGGCATGCAAATCCACGCGTACCCCGGCGAGTTGCCGCCGCATCCCCACTTCAAGCGGAAGCGAATCGACGATCTGATCCGCGAACTGAAAGGCGGTGTTCGCGGGAAGACAGCCCTGTGCTTCGAGCCCGGTCGTCCAGGTGTACAGTTCGTCCGGCGGCATGGAACGAAGCGCATCGCCCGACGCCAGAATCCACCCTCGCCGGACCGCGAGGCCATTGGCCGAAGGCTCGCAGGCTTTCTTTCGGTATGCCGGCGGCAGAGGGATCCGGGCGGCTGCCACGGAGGAATCTTTCACTCCGGGAGGTGTCAGAATTCGGGCCCGCGAAAGGCGAAATGTGCCGGGGGGATGCCCGCATCCCCAGGTCAGCAACAGCAGCGCCACGGCGATTTCCGCCGGGACCCGAAAATTCCGCTTGCAAATCACGCCCAATAGTACTAAACAATTAGTATGCGTCGCAAGAGCAGCGTCCTGACCCAACAGGAACTGGAAATCATGAAAATCGTCTGGGAGCACGACAGCGTCACGGTTCGGGAAGTGTACGAAACACTCCTGAAACGCCGCAAGGTGGCTTACACCACCGTTATGACGATGATGAAAATCCTCGAGCAAAAGAAGTATCTGAAGAAGAACCAGACCGACCGGGCTCACGTCTATCGCCCGGCCCAGCCGCGCACCAAGGTGATCGGAGCCATGGTTCGGGACTTCGTGAACCGTGTTTTCAACGGTTCCGCGGAGCCGCTATTGGTCCACCTCGTTGAGGAGCACGACCTTTCCACGGAAGATCTGGAGGAAATCGCCCGCATGAGAAAGGACCGGCCGTGAGCACCACGCTGATCTGGAGCAACATCATCGCCTATGCTCTGCAGATTGGCCTGGTTGTGGCCGCCGGAGCGCTGACCTCCGCCGCGCTGCGCCTCAAAGAACCGCGCGTCCGCCTGATCTTCTGGCAGAGCGTACTGGCAACCTGCCTGCTCCTGCCGTTCGTCCGCGGCTGGCGGCAGGAAGTAGTGAAAGACCTGACGCAGCCGGCCAGCACGATTACCGCGATCACGGTCGCGCGAGGGGCCCGTGTGGTCCACCGCCGAGGAATCCCGCTGCAGGGCGCGCCGGTGCTTTGGCTCCTGGGGGCCGGGACGGCGCTGCGGCTCGGATGGCTGGGACTGGGGCTGATCCGGCTGGCCCGGCATCGGCGGCGGGGAGTTCCCCTCGCAATCAGCCGCCATGAGCAGGCCATTTATAACCCTTCACAGGCAGACCTGCTTCTGGTGGAAGACATCGCGGGTCCCGTGACATTCGGGTGGCGTCATCCGGTGGTTCTTTTACCCACTGAGTTTCCGGCGCTCGCCCCCGAAATGCGGGAGGCCATTCTCTGCCACGAACTCCAGCACGTGGAACGGCACGACTGGGCATGCACCGTAGCGGAGGAGGTGGTTCGGGCGGCTCTCTGGTTCCATCCCGCAGTCTGGCTGGTGATTGGCGAAATCCAGCTGGCGCGCGAACAGACGGTGGACCAAAACGTTGTCGGTATGACACAGTCGCGCGGGGCCTATGTGGACGCGCTCCTTGCCATGGCCGGCACCCCAACAGCGCTGGGAGCACCCGATCTGACGCCGGCGCCCATGTTCCTCAGGCGGCGGCATCTGCGCCGCAGATTGATGGACGTTCTGCAGGAGGCAGGAATGACAACGCGCTCCACCACCCGGCTCGCATTACAGGGGGGCCTTGCAGCAGCCGCGATGTGTGCCGTCTGCTGGTTCGCCACGGGCGCGTTCCAGCTGGCAGCGGCGCCCCAGGTGGTGCAGGATGCGCCTGGTATTTCCCTCACTGTCAACGGCGGGATTCTGGCTTACCGGTCGCCGCTCACCTGGCCCGTGGACGCTTTTGAACACGGCGTTGAAGGCACGGTCACGCTGCAGGTGCGCGTGGCAGCGGATGGCGGAGTCATCGATGCCGCGGTGCTCAGCGGACCGGATGAGCTGCGTCATGACGTGCTGCAGTCGGTACTGTCGTGGCGGTTCGGCCCGAACGGTCCGGCTGTACGCGCGGTCGGCGTCACCTTCGCAAGACCAGCGCGCGGAGCGATGCGGGTCTCCACACCATCCGCGGGAGTAACAGACCGCCTGCAGCCCGCCCCCAGGCCAATAAGCCGTATCCCGGCGAGCCCCGCCCCTCGCGACACAGCGATCTACAGCGTTGGTAATGGAGTGTTGCCTCCCACGCTGGTCTTCAAGGTCGATGCGGATTACAGCACGGAGGCGCGAAAAGCCAAATACAACGGCACGGTCCATCTGTCGGCCGTGGTCAACACCAGTGGCCGCGCCGAAGACATCAAGGTCGTCCGCAGCGTTGGCATGGGACTTGACGAGAAGGCGATTGAATCCGTAAGTCAATGGCTGTTCACGCCGGGCACTCTGGACGGAAGGCCGGTGAACACGCGCGCCGTACTTGAGGTGAACTTCAGACTTCTTTAACAACGATGACTCAAATCCTGAACAACATCGGTACGTGGTGGCTGCAGACAGCCCTCCTCATTGCGATCGGCGCCGTACTGCCGCACCTGTTTCGAATTAATGGCGCAGCCCGCCTGCGTTACTGGCAATCGCTGCTGATTGCCTGCATCGGACTGCCGCTCGTCCGGCCGTGGCATTCGCTCGAAATTACTGTTGTGCGCCCCAGCGCCCTGGCCCTGCCCTTAGCTCAGTACGGTGTTCCGGCTGTGGGCAAGGTGGAGCAGGTAACGTCTTACGGCTTCGACTCCGCGCAATGGATTCTGGCTCTGCTCGTCGCAGGAATCGCTGTGAGGCTCGCCTGGTTCGGGATCGGCTTGCTCAAACTCGACCGGTATCGCAGGCAGTCGAGCACGCTGCCGTTGCCGCCGGAATGGCTGGGCGTTTCCGGATACGTGCAATTCCTGATCTCAGACGAAATTCAGGGGCCGGCTACGTTTGGCTTTGCGCCGCCCGCCGTCATGCTGCCGGCGCGTTTCCCTGCCCTGCCGCGGGAAATGCGCGACGCTATTCTGCTGCACGAACTCAAGCATGTGGAACGGGGCGACTGGGTTTTCACGGCGCTTGAGGAAATCGTCGGCGCGGTGTTGTGGTTCCACCCCGCCATCTGGTGGGTGCTCGGAGAAATCCAGCTGGCGCGCGAACAGACGGTCGATAGCGCCGTTATCGAAATTACACGGGAACGGGAGCCTTATCTGGACACGCTGCTCGCAATGGCGGGCGCCGGATTCCCGCTCGATCCGGCCGCGGCGCAGTCATTTCTGCGCAGGCGTCAGCTGAAGCGGAGAGTCCGGGGAATTATTGAGGAGGGGAAAGTGTCGAAAATGAAGTTGGCAATTGCTCAGATGGCGGCGGTCGCCGCTATCTCCGTAGCCGGATGGTATGTGGCGGGCGCGATTCCGCTGGAGGGGCAGGCTCGCGTCTTCACCGTGACCGATGGCGAAGGCGTGACGGTGAACCTCAACGGTCTGGAGCTGCTGCACCGTTCCGGTGTACCCTACCCACAAGCCGCACAGGTCGCTGGAGTGGAAGGCCAGGTCGTGGTTCAGCTTCACCTGGACGGCAACGGAGAGGTCACTGACTCGGCAATCCTCAGCGGCCCCGCGGAACTGCGACGCAGTGTGCAGCAAACTGTCGCCGGCTGGCACTTCGATAAGAGTCTGGGCTCCTCCACACACGTGATTAGTATCGACTTCCGGAAGCCAGCGTCCGCCGTCCCCTCGACGATTGTTCGACAGGGGCTGTCGTTCGCTGACGTGATTCGGCCAATGTCTGTATCGCCCGAAGTGCGGAGGATTACCAGTATTTCCATAATCGGCCTGACTGATGCTGCCAGGGAGAGTCTGAGCCAGCGCCTGCCCGTGCAGGTCGGAGATGAGTGGACCAGCCAGGCTGCCATCAAGACAATGACGGCGATGCACGCATTCGACGATCACCTCACGCTTTTCAGTGGCGTCACCACTGCCGGCGCTCAGCTTAGAATCAGCGCGCCTGAGGCGCCTGAGGCGCCTGAGGCGCCTGCACCGCCTGCTGCCGCCCCTTCTGCTCCTGCCAATCCCAACGCTGTGCGAATCTCGCCAGGCGTCGCGGCAGCATCGCTTGTGCGGTCCGTGAAACCTGTTTACCCGCCGCTTGCGAAGTCCGCGCGACTGCAGGGCACGGTGAAGCTCGAGGTCACTGTGGGCCGGGACGGTTCGGTTGTGGACCTGAAAGTGATATCCGGTCCGCCGCTGCTTGTATCCGCAGCGCTCGAAGCAGTGAAGCAGTGGACCTATAAGGCGCTCTCTCTGAACGGCGAGGGGACAGAATTTGTGACAACCGTCGACGTCAACTTCACTCTGCTGGACGGGACTCCGCCTAACCAGGATACTCCGCTTCGATGAAACGTGTCCCGATAGTAGTTCTCGCCCTCTGCGGTATAACGCTGAGCGCCCAGACAACGAATCAGCCGACGTTCGAAGCTGCCACGCTGAGACCCGGAGCCGAGGGCTTCGTTCCAGGAGTATCCGGCGTGGCAAAGGGCGGCCCGGGCACCTCCGATCCCGGCCGCTTCACCTGGGCGCAGGCCTCACTGACCGCAATCGTGGCGCGAGCGTGGAATATCGCTTTGGATCAGATCGATGGTCCTCCGTCGGTGACTAAGCCGGCCATGACGAAAGCAACATACACCATCAATGCGACCATGCCCTCCAGCACTACCCCGGATCAATTCCGTCGGATGCTGCAAAACCTGTTAATCGATCGTTTTGCGATAAAACTCCACCACGAAACGCGCAACTTTCCGGGCTACGAGCTCACGGTCCTGCCGGGTGGGCCAAAGTTTAAAGTGACCAGCCAGGATGCCGCCACATTCGACTCGCCGCCGCCGATCACAAAAATGCCCGGAATCGGGCAGGACGGTTTTCCGATCCTCCCTCCGGGTCCGCGCCAGGGCTCAATGATGTCGCGAGGGAAGGCAAGAGAGAAATACCAGGCGCAGACGATGCAGGATCTGGCAAACAGGCTTGGATTTTCGATCAACCAGAGTAAAGGCGTGGAACAAGGCCGCCCGGTACCGCGAGTTGCCGAAAAAACCGGACTAACGGGCCGATACGATTTCGTCCTGGAGTTCGATTGCCGGGCATGCGAGGGCATGCCGGCGGCGATCCTCGCCAACATGGCGGCGCTTTCCGGAAAGGATCCCGCGCCTGCCCCTGAGGCCGTTGCCAGCGATCCGGGCAGCGGGCTCCCCGACATCTTTGGAGCTCTCGAAAAGCAACTCGGTCTGAAGCTCACGAAAACCAAAGACGTGCCGGTTGATGTGATTGTTTTCGACCATATAGAAACAGCCCCGAGGGAGAACTAAAGAACTATCGCTCACCGCACGGCCGCCGACATAATATAGTGAAAGCAGGCGGCTTGTTAATGCAGTCGGCACCCAAACCACTTACGGCGCGCGAGAGGATAATCCTTCATCAGATTGTCGGTGCGCACATTGAATCGGGTGAACCTGTCGGATCGCGAACGCTCTCAGAGCTTCGCCATCTCGCCCTCAGCCCGGCATCCATCCGCAATGTGATGGCGGATTTGGCCGACCGTGGTTACCTCGCGCAGCCGCACACATCAGCTGGCCGCGTGCCAACGGAAAAAGCCTTTCGCGACTTCGCCGCCAGTGTGCCGGAGCGTCCGCTGCCTCACGGCGACCGGCAGCGGATTTACGCGCGCATGCAATCTGCGCATTCACTGGAAGACCGCGTGGCAACTGCGTCGAGTGTGCTTACCGAGTTCACCCACAACGTCGGCATTGCGACCGCGCTTCCCGCATCTTCGCAGGAACTGGAGCATATCGAACTCGTCGGCCTGTCCGATCGCCGCGTGCTGATGATCGTTGCCACGCGGGACCGGATGGTCCGCAACCGCGTAGTGACACTGGACCGCGATCTCCCGCAAACTGATCTCACGCTGCTGCGCAATTACGTGAATCACCATTTCGGCGGCTGGACGCTCGAACGCGCACGCGCCGAACTGCTGCGGCGCATCGAAGAAGAGCAGGCGAGGTTCGACGAAATCCTGCGCCATCTCACGGTGCTGTGTCAGAACGGCCTCTTTGCGGATTCCGATCCGCAGATGGCGATGGACGGCGCATCTTATCTGGTCGGCCTGGATCTGCATCTCACGCGCGAACACATGCGCGAACTATTCCGCGCACTGGAGCGCAAGCAGCAGGTGGTGGCGCTGCTCGACCGCTTCCTCGAAAACTCTCCGGGCCGCGTCGGTGTACACGTCGGGCTGGAGGAAGCACATCCGGCGATGGGAAGGCTGTCGCTGATCGGTCTGACGGTCGATCTGCCCGGCGGCGTCCGGGCGCGCGTCGCGGTGCTGGGGCCCATGCGGATGAACTACGAACGGGTCATCTCGGCGGTTCGTCAGATCGGGCACGCCTTCGAATCGCAGTCCTGAAGCCCTGCATCCACGGGTCCCGAACCGTTATATTGAAATCAGACATCTCTCAGTCAGTACGAACCAAGCAAGAACCCTACCGTGGAAAACTCTGAAATTAAAGCGGACACAGCGTCCGCCTCAACCTCAACCCCGCCCGATACTTCCGCCGCGGAGCAAGTGGAAAAGCTGCGCACGGAGCGGGACGAACTGCGCGAAACTCTGTTGCGTCGTCAGGCCGAGTTCGATAACTTCCGCAAGCGCACCGAGCGCGAACGGCAGGATCAGGTGCAGTACGCCAGCATGGACGTTGTGGGCGACATGCTCCCCATTCTGGACGATTTCGAACGAGCGCTCGCGGCCGACTCGAGCAGTCCGGAGTACGCCAAAGGCGTACAGATGATTTACCAGCGAATGGCGGAATCCCTGAAGAAGACCGGGCTCGAAGCCATCAACGCGGCCGGGCAGCCGTTCGATCCGCATCTCCACCAGGCCATTGAGCGCGTGGAGACGAACGAGGCGCCCGATCACACGGTGTTGAGCGAATTCCAGCGCGGCTATCTGTTTAAGGGCAAGCTGCTGCGACCGTCCATGGTGAAGGTAGCGGTGCCGGCGGCGGAAGCACCACTGGATTCCCGAATTCTCAAGATATAAGCAGAACAGTAAATCATGCCGACAATTAAGCGCGACTATTACGAAGTACTTGCGGTCAGCCGTGGCGTGGGCGATCAGGAACTGAAGAGTTCCTACCGCAAACTGGCGCTGCAGTATCACCCCGACCGCAACCCCGGCGATGCGGAAGCCGAAGAGAAGTTTAAAGAAGCGGCGGAAGCTTATAGCGTGCTGTCCGAT
The DNA here is from genome assembly GCA_048498815.1 of Acidobacteriota bacterium. Taxonomy (GTDB): domain Bacteria; phylum Acidobacteriota; class Terriglobia; order Bryobacterales; family Bryobacteraceae; genus BOG-234. Next base: position 19,050 of record JBEHXG010000044.1, read on the forward strand.
GCGCAGAAGCGCGCGGCTTACGATGCCTATGGACATGCGGGTGTGTCCGGGGCGGCGGGCGGCGGCGGATTCGATCCTTCCGCTATGGATCTGGGCGATTTGCTCAGCCAGGTATTTGGTTTCGGCGATATTTTCGGCGGTGGTGGTCAGCGCGGCGGCAGGCCACGCGCCACCAAAGGCGACGATCTTCGCTACGATCTGACGCTCACTCTGGAAGAATCCGCGTTCGGCAAGGCAGTGGAAATTCAGGTTCCGAAGATGGAAGCCTGCCAGCGCTGCCGGGGACGGGGCGCCGAGCCCGATAGCTCCATGATGCAGTGCCCGGCTTGTCATGGGCGCGGCGAACAGCTGTTCTCGCAGGGTTTTCTTTCCGTTCGCCGTACCTGCTCACACTGCGGGGGAGCCGGGGAAATCGTGAAGCAGGTTTGCCGCGATTGCCGTGGTGAAGGCTACAAGCACGTCAACAAACGCCTGAAGGTCACGGTTCCCGCCGGTATCGCGGATGGCAATCGTCTGCGGGTGAGTGGCGAAGGCCAGCCGGGTTCGAACGGCGGCCCGAACGGCGACCTGTACATCTTCTTCTCGGTGAAGGATCATCCGGTCTTCGAGCGCCGCGACAACGATCTGCACTGCCGCATTCCGATCAACGTGGCGCAGGCCGCACTCGGCGCCACTATTGAAGCACCGACGCTGGAAGGTCCGCACGAACTTGAGGTTCCCGAAGGCACGCAAAACGGCGCTCAGCTGAAAATCAAAGGCAAGGGCGTGCCGGAAGTGAACGGCAAAACGAGGGGCGATTTAGTTGTTCACATCGACGTTAAGATTCCCACGCGACTCAGCAAAGAGCAGCGCCGGGTCTTTGAAGAGCTGGAAGATATGCTGCCTGTAAATAACGAGCCGCATGAAAAAGGCCTGCTGGACAAAGTTAAAGATTATTTCATGTAAAGGTTGTGGAGTGTGCGGCATAGGCCAGATTTGAATTATCAATTTGGCCTCCGCCGCCACCCGCGATAAACTGAAGTTGTAAGTGATTCCGGCAAGCTGTAATTGCCGAAATCGCATCGTTCCTCAGATCGAGGGATACCCTCTCCCACGTTGGCAATTTCCTGACGCATGCCGCTCCTTTTGCGCGCGGACGTGTGTCTTCACTTACCACCAAAAAAGATCAAAAGGAAGACAACCATCATGAAAAAGCACATCTATACTGTTTCGGCATTTGCCGTTTTCGCGGCGTCGGCGCTGGCCAATCCCGTGAGTGAACTGGACGTGAAAGTCCCGTTTGCTTTCAAGGCCGGGTCGTCCACTCTTCCGGCGGGCGACTACAAAGTCACCGAAGCCACCCCGGGATACCTGTTGATTCGCGGCGCGAAAGGCGGCGTTTTCGTGCCGCGCAGCGCCGTTGTTGTTGAGACGGCGGATGCCACCAAAGCCAGCTTTAAATTCAACCGCGCCGGGGATAAATATGTTCTGGAGGCCGTACCCGACGCAAAGTAACTGAAGAAAGGAAAAGGCCGGGCAGCGCGATGATGCGCTGCCCGGCCTTTTCAGTCTTGAGCTGTTTCTACTTTTCGCCCAGTTCCGTCTTCATCCGCTTCGCTTCAGCCGAAGCCGCCGATTGGTACTGTCCCGGAATCAGAGCCGCCTGCAGAATGTACTTGATCCCCTGGTCAGCCGTGACGCGGTCCATATTTTTTCTGCCCACGTTGTACTCGGCTTCGCCCAGGAAATAAAGCGTCGGGCCTTCGAGAGAAGCATTCCCCTTAACGCCCGGCAGCGCCGCACGCAGTTCCTTGTCGGCGGTCGCAAAGTCGTTCTTGCTGGCAGCTACCACGCCGATGATGTAGTGCGCGGTCGTCGCCGCCTGCTCCGGCTTGGCCCCTTTGGTTGCGGTCAGCGACTTCCGCGCAAAGGAGGATGCCCGGTCTGCCTGTTTATCGGTCAGCGCGGCATTGGCAACCATCAGATAGGCGTCCTGATTCAGGTACTTGCTCTTCGGAGCCTGTGCTTCAAGCGTACTGATCAGGTCGACGGCAGTTGCGCTCGGCGCCCCGGTGGCTGCCGAGTACAAGGCATATTCGGCGTATTCGGCAGTCTGCTGCGCATACTTCACGTGGGCTTCCCAGGTGTCTTTGTCCGCGTCGGCAGGCGCCGGGCCCATCTGCTTTTTGGCCTCGGTCAGAACAACAACGGCCAGCCGCTTAATTTCGGCTGCCGGTTTCTTGCCATCCACGGCGGCAGTGAGGTTAGTGTTGGCAGTGACAAGCGGATCGTCGTCCGCAGCAAGCGCCGCGGAGGTCAGAAGAACCGCGGCGAGAACGGTGCAGAGTGCTTTCATGAATCTCTCCTTTTAAACGGTCATTCTATATCACGGTTCTGCCCGCTTCTGTTCGCGGCGCGAGACGGCTACACTGAAATCACTTATGTCCGACGAGGCTGTGCCCGAAGGTCCGCAAAGCGTTGCCCGCGCCGCTCACATGCGGCATCTGGTGGATTCCCTGCGTCAACTGGAGGACAGGCTACGGGAAGGCGGCGGCCCGAAGCGGATCGAAAAGCAGCATCAGGCCGGGAAACTAACGGCTCGCGAACGCATAGCGCAACTGTTCGATCCGGGCGCGCGCTTTCTCGAGATCGGGCTACTCATTGCGTACGACCTGTATGACGGACAGGCGCCGGCGGCGGGAGTTGTTACAGGAGTGGGCTACATCGAAGGCCGCCCGGCGGTCGTGGTCGCAAATGACGCTACCGTAAAAGCCGGGGCGTGGTGGCCCGAAACCATTACCAAGATTCTGCGCGCGCAGGAAATCGCGATGCGCAACCGCATCCCGATCGTGTATCTGGTGGATTCCGCGGGCGTGAATCTGCCTTATCAGGATGGTATTTTTCCCGGTCAGTATGGCGCCGGCCGAATCTTCTTCTACAATTCTTTGATGCGGCGGAAGCTCCACATCCCGCAAATCGCCGCTGTGATGGGGCCCTGTATCGCCGGAGGAGCCTATCTGCCTGCACTGAGCGACGTCATCATCATGGTGGAAAAGACCAGCTTCATGGGCCTTGGCGGCCCCAACCTCGTGAAGGGCGCTACCGGGCAATCGATCGATCAGGAGTCGCTTGGCGGCGCGCATCTGCATGCTGCGAGGAGCGGTGTTGCGCACTATACGGCAAAGGATGATGCTGCGTGCCTTGCGATGATTCGGGAGCGTTTTCGCCAGTTACCCGCTCGGCCGCTGGCGTCTGCGAATTTTGCGACGCCCGCGGACGCCGCACTGTATAGCGTGCTGCCAGCCGATCACCGGCTTCCTTATAACGTCGAGGACATCCTGCATGGCATCCTCGACCCCGGCGACTACAGTGAGTTTCAACCGGAATATGCGCCGGAGATACTGTGCGCCGCCGCGCGACTTTCCGGACATCCGATAGCGGTGATTGCGAATCGGCGTGGTTTTCTGAAGCCACGTATCGGTGGAATTATCTATCCGGAAACGGCGCGCAAGGTCGCGTATTTTGTTGACCTGGCCGAGCGCCTCGGAACACCGATCCTTTACGTGCAGGATGTTTCCGGCTTCATGGTGGGTCAGGAGGCGGAAATGGACGGCATCATTCGCGCGGGGGCGGAAATGGTGGAGACGATGTCATGCGCGACGGTGCCACGAATTGTCCTCACGGTAAACCATGCTTCCGGCGCCGGCTACTACGCAATGGCGGGACAGGGCTTCGATCCCAACTTTACGTTCAGCTGGCCCACCGCGCGGATTGGAGTAATGGAGGGCGATTCCGCGGTGCAGGCTTTATATGCGGCGGAGCTTGCAAAGGTGAAAGAGAAGGGGAACGAAATTCCCCCGGAACTGGCGGATTCTATTGCGAAGACCCGAGCCGATTATGAACGCTGGCTCGATGCCCGTTACGCTGCCGCACGCGGCCATTGCGACGCCATCATCGATCCTCTGGAGACGCGCCAGGTGTTGACTCTGGCGCTTGAGGCGGCACTCTGCCGTCCGCGCGGTGAGGCGCTGCCTCTGGATGTCCTGTGATCGAGCTCGGAATGCGAGGACGGGTGCTGACGATCTCGCTCAACCGGGTGGCTAAGCGAAATGCTCTGAATGCGGATATGTGTCGGACCATTCTCGGTGCGCTGGAGGAAGCGGAAGGCGATTCCGGAATCGGAGCAATTCTGATCCGCGGCAATGGGCCGGCGTTCTGCGCCGGAATGGACCTCGACGAGGCGCGTACCGCGGACCGGGCGGTAGTGACTGGACTTCACGAGCGACTTTTCACACATATAGATCGCGCACGTAAGCCGATGATAGCGGCAGTGAACGGGGCGGCGCTGGCGGGCGGCCTGGGACTAGCAGCAAATGCGCACGTGGTAATCGCCGCACCCGATGCCCGTTTTGCGCTGACGGAAATTCATGTGGGTCTGTGGCCGGTACTGGTATTTCGATCCGTAGTGAGGGCCATTGGCGAACGGCGAGCGATTGAACTCAGCCTCACGGGACGGATGTTCGACGCGGAAGAAGCCAGGTACTTCGGATTGGTCGCGGAAGTCGCGCCGGACGTGCAAACGCGCGCGACTGAAGTTGCGGAAAAGCTTTCGAAATCAAGCCCGGTCGCGATAACGGCAGGATTGGGTTATGCCGTCGATGTCAGAGAAATGAACTGGGCGGAAGCCGGCTTGTCCGGCGCAAAAGTGCGGGATACGCTGATGGAGTCCGCCGATTTCTCCGAAGGCGTCAGCGCGTTTCTTGAAAAGCGTGCACCGGACTGGCCGTCGCTGAAGGGGTAGTCAGGCGGCGTTGGGAACCGCCGTCAGAGTGCCAACAGCGCCGCGCATCGCTTCCAGCGCCTCAACCAGGCCGGAGACATCCACATTGCCGATGCCAAGCGCGTGCATCCGGAGACGGATTTCAATGCGGCACAAAGCCAGTGCGAACTGCATTCGGTTTCGGGCGAGGGCCTTCGCAAGATCGGGTCGATCCACTCCGGACTCCACCATGATGCGACGCACCTCAGCCAAAATTCTTACATAATCCTTTGTCAGGCAGCGAAGATATCCCCGGAACAGATCGCGGCGGCGTTCCCTGAGGCGCTTCAGCGCCACGGGGCGAAGCCCTGGAAGACGAATGTCTTCTTCGGACAAGAGCCGCAGCATGGGACGGTATCGATCGGCATCGGGCAACGTGGCCGGCGATGCGCCGCGCGGAGAAGACAGCATTTTCACGCGGGCAAACAGCATGAAAGCGAATGAGGCGCCCGTAATCGCGAAACCGGCAATAACGATCTGGAGCAACATGAAAAAATTAGCCCGCTAAATTCAATTTAATCGTATCCGAAGTCGGTCGCCTTTGCAAATGCCCGCTTCCCAGTACCAGGGTGATTACAGTAACATTTAACCCGCTAACACAGTAATAGCCGCGATGTCACTGGCGCGCCGAGCGGCTCAGCACAAGGTTCAGGTTATCCAGCTGTTGCAACAGATGCTCTTCGCGTGGCGACGGGTCGGGCTTTCGGACCGGCGCCGAGGCTCGTGCCGGACGCAGCAACGCGCCCCACGCCATGAAACAGAGAATTTCGAGCGCCACCTCGATTCGGTCTGCAGCGCCAGGACGAACCTTGACCGCGAGGCTGTCGCGCAGCTTAATAGCAGCTTCGGCCATGAATAGACCGCTGAAGAAGACACTGACGACAAGAGAATTGCGATCCAGATTAAGAGGGTATCTGGCCAGAACGAACATCAGGACCATGATGACAATGCCAAGAGAAAACGAGATTGAGCGATCGAGGACCAGATGGTAGTACATTTCCGTGGGCCGGTCGTGCGCCCCTAAGGCGCTGGCCGCAAACACGCAAACAACGATTGAGAGACCGACGGCTGCATAGAACGTCCACCACCCTATTGTTCGAATACCAGGATAGTCACGAAAAATCAGAGTGAAAAGCTCCTGGACGGCAAGTGCCTGGGCAACCCAGCAAACGGGCACAGCATAAAAATACGTGTAGTAGTAGGCGTAGGAGTTGGTTCGCAGCATGCTCAGCGCCAGCCCGAGCAGAATATCCGCAAGGAGATATCCAAGCAGATAAGGAAACTTCCGGAGCAGACCAAAATACAGCAGCCGCCCGGCAGTAAATGCCGCGGCGGCTGCCTCGGAAACGAGTAGATAATCCGGTGCTGACCTGATAAACGGCACGGCCTCTGGCTCCGCGGCGCCGGGTCGGCCCGGATGCGTAGTGCGACTATTCTACCGCACTGAGCAACTGCTGTCGGTCGGGCTGCAGTCTGGCGGGGGGTAAGCGCTGGTAACGGCGGCCGATGCCATAAGCGAAGTGAGAGTGAAGGCGACAAGCATGATGAATTTGCGCATGGGTAAGCTCCTGAGTTTTCTTTTGACTTTCGCCAGCGTTTGCTGACGTTCTGGAGGTTAAAAGAAAAATCGGCGCGGTTGAGCCGATGCGCGAAGAAGTACCCAATTCAGAACAGCGGGAAGGAATGCTTTTCAGGGGTTGCTTACCAGGGAGCTACCATCTAATCTGTGGTTATGACTCCCGATCGGCGAGCGTCGCTGGCTGAATCCTGGCGGCGGACGCTCGAAGGAATCGATACTGTACTGGGACGGCTGGCATACCTTGCCTCGTTGCGCAACTCCGGTACTGGTAGTTATGAACACTTCGGACTGGCCGAAAAGGTGGGTGCGGCCGAGGTGGATCGGGTGCTGCGACGCAGCCACATTGAGATATTTCAGAACTGGCTGTGTTTCAATTTGGAACACCAAAAGCAGGAATTGGAAGCTTATTTATCAGGTCTTGACGGCGACCAGTGGCAGGTACTATCCAATTGGCTGTCTCTTGGGCCGTATGCGAGTTGGGTCCCCGCTGAATCGCGCGATGTGGAGCGAAGGCTGTTCTACGCCGATCTGGAGACGATTCTGGACCTGATCAGGGACGAGAGGGGCGTGGCCGCTCGGGATCCAGACTTATAGCGACGCCGACGACCTGACCGATCACCTCAATTTCACCGGGATAGGCGAATGAAAGGACCGGCTCCTCCGAAGACGGGTGGGGTACCAGGTGCAGAGTACCATTGCGGAGACTGCACCAGCGGCAATAAAATCCGTCGCGATGTTCGAGGAAATAGATCGGACGTTCTGTCAGATTCTGCCAGCCGCCGTCCCGAATCTTCCTTTTGGTGTCATCAACGACCAGCAGCGAGCCAGGCCCGATCGTCGGGTGCATGCTCCAGTCATCAGTTCCCACGAAGCCGTAGCGGTAGCGCCGAATATCCGCTCCTCCTACAAGAGCGAGGGGAAGTTTGCCCCAACGCTGTACGACTTCACTGACAAAGAGAGTTTTGGAGAGATCCAGCCCGGGATTCAAGGAAATCGGCAGGGTGACTTCCGCCCCCGGATCGGCGGCGAAGCCGATACCGTGGGTTTTCTCGATGGCCTGCTTGCCGGCGTCGGCCGCCATCGACTCCACGGGAACTCCATACCATCCGAGAACTTCCATTAGATCAAGGCGATAGAGACAGCAGAGAGAATAGAGCCGAAAGATCGAGGGGATCGAGCCGTGAGTCTCAATGTCCGAGAGACGGCTGAGGAGAACCGCGAATTCCGGGTTGCTGTGACGCTCCGCGATCTTCTGCGTAGCTTCTTCCACGTCACGGAACTTAAGGTTCAGGCGTTCCCGCGCCCGCCGAAGTCTTTGTCCCGGGAGTTCCATTTCTCTGTCATCCTCAGTCCTGCCTGGGGCCTCTGCTGCCGGAAACGACATGCGGGCAGGCATGTCAAAGAAAAGTATAGCGTCGAACCCGTTCTCAATCAACAGAATGAAATCAGTTTTGTTCTGAATTCAGAACGACCTTGGCATGATGTTTCAAAAACAGGCGAAACACGGGTTCCCGACTTTTCGCCGGTCGCCGGGAGAGGATTGAAGGCTGGAGTATCCGCACCTCAAGGCCGCCGAAAACGAGAGTTCACCCGACATTTGGCCGTGAATCCGGAGAACTCGCCAAATGGGTTTGTTTTTTCCTTTTCAATGCTGCCTCATTTTACTGTAAACTGGTGAAAATTACGGCAGTTAGTCGATGATCGGCGGGCCGCGGGTGCCGGGGGCGGATACTAAACAAGAGAAGTGCCGGAGGAGATCGAATGAAACACGAAGTCGCATTTCAGGGCGAACTGGGGGCTTTCAGTCAGGTGGCCGGGAGCCAGCTTGCTCCCGGGTTCACTCCGAAGCCGTGCCCGACTTTCCAGGAAGTTTTCGAATCTGTGGCAAACGGAAAATGTGCTTGTGCCGTGATCCCAATTGAGAACACTTTACATGGATCGGTGCATGAAAACTACGACCATCTCCTGAAGTACAATTTGCCGATTGAGGGTGAAACATTCGTGCGAATCGTCCACAATCTGATCGCCGCGCCAGGTGTGAAGGCGAGTCAGATCCGGCGGGTTTATTCGCACCCGGTAGCGCTGAACCAGTGCCGTCACTTTTTTGACGCCAATCCCCGATACGAACGCACTTCGTTTTACGACACCGCCGGCAGCGTGAAGATGTTGATGGAACAGGGTTTAAAAGACGCGGGCGCCATTGCGTCCGCGACGGCGGCCGATATCTATGGTGCGAAGCTGCTAAAGAAATCGATTGAAGACGATCGGGAGAATTTCACCCGGTTCTTTCTGCTTCGCCAGCCGACGAAGAAAAAGGCGCCGCTGCCGGTTGAAGGCACACGGTATAAAACAAGTGTCGTCTTTACTGTGCGAAATATCCCAGGCGCGCTGTTTCGGGCGCTGAGCGCTTTTGCGTTGCGGGACCTGAATCTAACCAAGATTGAATCCCGACCTCTGCGTGGCAGACCATGGGACTATCTCTTCTACGTCGATTTCAACGGACACACGAACGAGCCCGCGACCAGGAACGCTCTTGGCCATCTGGCGGAGCTCGCCGATATGTGGCGAGTCTTAGGTTGCTATCCGGCTGCGAAGATCAGCTAACGGCGATAGCCCGCGCCAGCTTCACGGCCGGATTCGACATCAGCTGATCGAGGACGTTCTGCGGCACCAGCGTGTCGGTGGAGACCACGGCGATGGCTTCAAGGGGTTCGCCGGCATCGCGGCGCCCGAGCGAGAAGTTCGCGATGTTGATGCGATTGGTTCCGAGCACGGAACCGACATGACCGATAACGCCGGGAACATCCAGATTCTTCATGCAGACGACGTGGCCGGTGAGGGAAGCCTCGCAGTAGATGCCATCCACCTGCATCAGGCGGGGCTTGCCGAGGACAACGGCGCCTTCCACGGTAGTAATGCTCGAGTCGGTTTCAACTTCGATGCGGATGGAGTCCACATGGCTGCTGCGCTTATCGTGAACTTCGGCAACGTTCCAGCCGCGCTCGGAAGCGATCGGCATGGCGTTGATGACATTGGCGCGAGACGCGGTGGAGCGGCCGAGAACACCGGCAAGTCCGGCGTTGCGAAGGAGGCTCGTGTTCATTTCGGCGATGCGACCGGAGTAGGTGAGCCGGATCGTAGTGGGGTTGCCGGTCGCCAGATGAGCGGCGAAGTTTCCGAGACGCTGCGCAAGATCGATGAACGGAGCGGCGGCCTTGTACTGATCGGGAGAGAGCGACGGCATGTTGACAGCGTTGATTGCGACGCCGTTCTGGAGATATTCCACCATCTGCTCGGCAATGCGGACGCCAACGATTTCCTGCGCTTCTTCGGTGGAGCCGCCAATGTGCGGCGTCGCCAGAACTGCATCGAGGCCGAACAGCGGGCAGGAGGCGTCGGTAGGTTCCTTTGAGAAGACGTCGAGGCAGGCGCCGCCGACTTTGCCGGATTCAATGGCGGCTTTGAGAGCCACTTCGTCAATCAGTTCGCCGCGAGCGCAGTTGACGATGCGTACACCGGTCTTCATCTGGGCAAAGGCGTCGGCATTCAGCAGCTTGTCGGTATCGGGCGTAAGCGAAACGTGGAGCGTAATGTAATCGCTCTGCCTGTAGAGTTCTGGCAGCGAGACGAGTTCGACGCCCAGATCTTCCGCAATTCGGGGTGTCACAAACGGGTCGCTGGCGACGATGCGCATTTCAAATGCGCGCGCGCGCTTTACAACTTCGCGTCCAATACTGCCGAGTCCGGCGATACCGAGGGTCTTGCCGCGCAGTTCGTTGCCGAGAAACTTCTTCTTTTCCCACTTGCCCGCTTTCGTGGAGGCGCTGGCCTGCGGGATCGAGCGAGCCATCGACAACATGAACCCAATTGTGTGTTCCGCCACAGAGACGGCGTTGCCACCGGGGGTGTTCATGACGAGAACGCCGGCAGCCGTGGAGGCTGGAAGATCGACGTTATCGACGCCGACGCCCGCGCGGCCGATCACGCGGAGCTTAGGCGCCTGCTCAAGAACGGCAGGAGTCACCTGCACAGCGCTGCGCACTACGAGCGCGTCAGCATCGGCCAGATGCTTCGAATATTCCTTAGGATTGGAAACGATGACATTCCAGCCTTCCTGTGCCTGGAAGAGTTCGATGCCGGCCTGGGCCATGGGTTCGGCGATGACGACGTTCATGAGGGTAGTTCTCCGTACGAATCGGGATTAGTCAGTGTCAGTTACTGGCGCGTTTTGAGCGCCACGCCGCACGCTCGTGCAGCGCGGCATTCCCAGCACGATCCCCCGGCAGACATAATGAAGGGGTTGCGAACGCACATGGGAAGGGGTTAGATTCTTTAGAATATCAAACACATGCCTTTACTTGATCAGTTAGCAAAGGACATTGTCGCGGCCATGAAGGCTCGCGATGAAGAACGCCTGAGTACGGTCCGGATGATGAAATCCGCGCTCCAAAAGGCTCATGCCGATGCGTCAAAGCCCATGGACGACGCAGCCGACCTGCAGGTTCTTAAAATTTTAGTAAAGCAGCGGACCGATGCGGCGGAGATGTTCCGCAAGGGCGGACGCGAAGATGCGGCGCTGAAAGAAGAAGAGCAGCGAAAGATTATCGAAGCGTATTTACCCGCGGCGGCGTCCGTGGAGGATATCGATTCGGCGGTGGCGGCGGCGATCGCCGAGACAGGCGCGACTTCGGCGAAGCAGATGGGCCTGGTGATGAAGGCGGCGCAGGCGAAACTGGCGGGCAAGACGATTGACGGAAAGATTCTGAGCGAAAAGGTAAAAGCAAAACTCTCATGAGCGCACACAAGCCGTTTGTCCCGCCTGGCGTACAGATGAAGGAGTTCACTCTCCGGGCCGTGCTTCTGGGTCTGGTGATGTGCGTGGTGCTGGGTGCGGCGAATGCCTACCTGGGGCTAAAGGCGGGGCAGACGATTGCGGCCACCTATCCTGCGGCTGTGATCGGGATGGCGGTGCTGCGTCTGTTTCGGGACGCGACGATTCTCGAAGAGAATGTCGCGCGTACCGCGGGTTCGATTGGCGAATCGGTGGCGGCTGGTGCGGTTTTTACAATTCCGGCGTTTGTGATTTCGCATTCGTGGCTGGATTTTTCGCCCGGGACGGCGTATTGGAAATCGACCGCCCTGATGATGATCGGCAGCATTCTTGGAGTGCTGTTTGTGTCGCTGGTGCGGAGAGTGCTCGTCGAGGATCCTGAACTACCCTTCCCGGAATCGGTTGCAGCTTCCCAGATCCATAAGGCCGGGCAAATGGGCGCGGATGCCGCCAGGCATCTGTTTTACAACATGGCCACGGGGGCCGCGGTGTTTCTGGCTGGCGCCTTCAACGGGTACCTGCCGGATAAAGACTGGTTCTTTCCGATGGGGTCTCCTGGTTCGACTTCGCTGCGACTGGGGCCGATGGGTTCTACCGATCGGCTGCCAACCGGTGGGGTTACTGTGTTTTCCGGGCCGACGATCAGCCCGGCGTACATCGGTGTGGGCTATGTAATCGGACCGAAGCTCGCAGCTTTGAATTTTTCGGGAAGCGTGCTGGCGTGGGGTCTGATGATTCCGCTGCTGATCTATTTCCTGGGTCCGCATCTCCGTGCGTTTTTGCCGGCCGGTTCGATCGGAGACGAGTCCTGGCTGGGAACCGCCAATTCGGTTTGGCGCTACATCGTGCGACCCGTAGCGGTAGGGGGTATGCTGACCGGCGCGTCATATACGTTATTCCGCATGCGGAAGTCGCTGGGCGTTGGCCTGGCTCGCGCTTTTAAAGAAATGAAGGCCGGAGCCGCTCCGGCGGAGGGTACTGCTCGCACGGAACGTTATATGAGCTCGCGAGTAGTGCTGTTTGGAATCTTTCTTGTTTTTGCGCTGATGGTGGTGCTGTATTCGTATCTCTCGAATGGCGTTGTGGCTGGCGCCACCGCGGCGGTCGTGATGCTGATTGTGGGGTTCTGCTTCGCTACGGTTTCCGGCTATCTGGTGGGAGTGATCGGGTCGTCAAATAATCCGATTTCCGGACTGACGCTTTCAACGCTGATTATCGCCGCGCTGCTGATGGTGGCTTTGGGAGTAAAGGGCGCGAGCGGTGTGATTGCGGTGTTGGGTGTGGCGGCTGTGGTTTGCGTATCAAGCGCCGTTGCCGGTGAATTATTGCAGGATTTCAAGGTTGGATACATTCTTGGCGGAACTCCGCGGACGATTCAGATTGTAGAGTTGCTGGCGGTTGTGCTCGCAAGCGCGGTGATGTATTTCCCGCTGATGATTCTTCACCAGGGCAACATCAACGACGGCGGAATTGGATTTGGCGATCGCCATCTCGCGGCACCACAGGCTGGCCTGATGGCTTCGCTTGCGCAGGGAATCGTGGGGGGCGATATGGCATGGCCCCTGATTGTGGCAGGCATTTTGATGGGGATTGCTCTCATCATGATCGGCGTGAAGAGTCCGATGCTGGTGGCGATCGGGATGTATTTGCCGGTAGGCACGACTTTCGCGATTTTCATTGGCGGGATCGTTCGGTGGATCACCGACACGCTTGCAGAGAAGCGCGGACTGAACGAAGCACAGCGCACGCGGGTGGAAAGCGTTGGTGTGCTCGCCGCTTCGGGCATGATTGCGGGCGAGGCTCTAACCGGGCTTGTGACCGCAACGTTCAGTTTCATGAAGTGGCCACTGCCGGTGATTTTTAAAGACCCGTCTTATATCGTCGGGCTCGTGATTCTTGCGGGATTGGGTTTGATTCTGATTCAGGTCCCGCTCAGGAATGCCGGGCGGCCGGAAGATCCCGCACCACCAGCGGTGATTATGTAATTCCGGCGGCCGAGGAGACTACGTGATAAAGCAGGCGCGTGAGAGACGCGCTGTTGTCCGGCGTTCCGTCGGCTGCGAGGCTGTTATGCCAGGTCCAGCCGTTTTCATGAAAGAAGCGTTTGCGGATCAGATTCCAGTGGGCTGCTGCCAGCGCTGGTGCGTTCGTTTCCTTCAGGATTCGCGCTCTCACGGCAAAGTGCCGTGCGACTTCGGTTTGTGACCAGAGGAGTTTCCGCCGATCAATCGGCGTACCGTCGGGTTTGGAGGCATCGATCGCGAGGTCGTTTTCGAATCCGTACTTCATCGCGAAATGGAACGGAGGGTCAATCAGGGAGGCTTCCGGGCCTACGCCTTCGATTTCGCTTAGTTCGAGCAACAGCGTCGGCCACTCCAACTGGTGGCCGATCTCGACACGTGATGGCGGTTTCGGCGACCAATCAGGGTTGCGGAATTCGACGATCAGGCCGGTTCCCGGGTCCCTCAGGCGCTCCTCAAACAGCCTGCGGATACGGCGGGCCTGATCGAGCCAGAATTCGTTATGCGTCGCGCGGAATGCAGCCATGACGGCTTCGAGCAGGTGCATGTAGGGATTGTGGCTGCGCGTTCCGGGAACCGCGGAAACGAAGCCACCGGGACCGGCCATATCGAAGTACCTTTCGACTTCGGCGTAGCGACCCGTCAATAGTCTGATGGCCTCGCGCTCGCCTGTGAGCCGGAAATACCAGCTCAGAAACAGCAAATAGAAGCTCTGATCGTAAACCCTGAAATCGGAATCCGTGTCCGCGGCGGGAATCGAGCGGAAGCTCTTATGAGCAGCCTGTACAAACTGCGGATGCTGCGGAAAAAGCAGGGCGAGGTGCGTCCAGGAGTAGCCGACCCTCGCCTGTGCGGCGAGGGTCCTTACGCCATCATCAACAGCAACGCCGTTCTGAACTCGCTCGGCGAAACCGTTATCCGAATCGATGGCGCGCAGCCAGTTCAGGCCGATGTTCGCGAGCAAGCTACTTTGCGGTCGGGTGACTGGTGGCGTAGTGCTCTTTCAGCAGATCGCGGCCGAAGTCGCCATTGAAATCACGCCAGACGGAGTGGACGTGGTTGCCGTTGCTCTGGGTCTTATCGAATTCCACCAGAAACTCGGCTGTCTGCACGCGATAGTAGTTGGGCTGCAGTTTCTCGGTGCCGCCGGCCCAGGCGAACCAGATGTTGTTGCCGGCTTTGCGAATCTGGGCTTCGCGAAGTTCGGCGATCTGCTCGGGCATGTTCGAACAATACTCTTCGAGCAGGTCATGAAGCCTGGTTTGCTGCGCCGCAGTCATTGCAGTTGCGGAAATACCTGTCGGCTGTCCCTTAAGAGCGGCTTCGCGGGTATTGGTGGTGAGGATGTCGCCCGGCGCTTTGGCATCAAAGATGGCCGTCTTACGCTGTTCCGGCGTCAATGAATTCACAACTGCCAGGGCAAGATCTTCTTCGTTGGCCAGCACACGCAGACCCTTGCGCGGACCATCCAAAACCTCGGCCGGGTTGCTGCCGAAGAAGCTGGGCGCTCCCTGAACTTTTCCGTTCACGAGCGTGAAGTTCTGGCTGATGTGGTGGCCCTCAAAGCGATAGCCCCACTCACCGGTCTCCGAGGGGTCCCCGAAGATGCTGATGTAGTAGTTGTCAGGATCGCGACGCGGCGTCGGTTCGGTGATGAGCAGAATCTCGTCAAGGCTCATGATGGTAGTGGCCTTGAGGAAACCGCGCTGGCTGAGTCCGGCGGCCACCATGGCGAGCGCGAGCTGACGCTGGTAGGGTTTCATGTCATGCAGCGCGAGGCCTTTGCGCGGAACGGGGGTATAAAACCAGTTGGAGCGCTCCTCGTCTTCCATTTTGAAAGCGACTGCCGTTTTCTGCCAGGGTTCGAGTGAGTTGATGAAGTTTTTCGCCGCGATCGTCATGATTGAGGCGGCCTGCTGCTTAACGTAGGCTCCGAGGAGGAAGGTAAGAGTCACCCCCACCACCATGAGGCGCGTCATTACTCCGGCGTTTTTCACGAATTTCAACATTCTCTTTGCCTTCTTCCTTTAGGTGCTCTTTCGCCTTTGCCGAATGCCCGCCGCGATCCACCAGGCACCGAGGAGCGCCACGATCCAGATGAGCCAGCGGAGCAGTTCTGCCTCAGGATCTGCGCCGGACCGCGATCGCGATGCGGCGAAGCCCACTTCTTCCAGGCGAATCAGCCGGCCGATGAGCCACACTGCGCCCGTGGCTGCCACTGCAAACGATAACACAATTGTTCCTTTGCGCTCGCCCGTGAGACGAGCGAAGACGACGTTCAGCACGGGGATTGCCAGAAGGAGCGCGAAGAGCTGACCGAATTCCACACCGAGATTGAAAGACAGCAGCGAGGCCAGCAGGTGTCCGCCCGCGAATTGCAAGGTGTTGCGAAGAACAAAGGAGAAGCCGAAACCATGGACGAGGCCGAAGCCGAAGGCGGTTCTCCAGCGGTGCCGGATGGGTCCGGCTTTCACGATATTTTCAACAGCCATGTAGAGGATGGATGCGGCAATCAGAACCTCTATCAGCGGAGGGAACCAGAGGGCATTGGGTGCGAGCCCGGAGGCTGAGGCGATCAGAGTGATCGAATGCGCGGCCGTGAATGCGGTGACAACGGGGATGAGTGCGCGGATACGGCGAACGGGAATGACGAGACAGAGGAGGAACAGGAGATGATCGACTCCATCAAGGATGTGTTCGAATCCCATGACGACGAACCGCGCGGCGGCCTGATACCAGTGCGGGTCGAGCGAGACAAGGCCGGAGTCATCGAGAAACTCGTAGGCTCGAATGCCGCCCGAGGCAGGAAGAAAGCGAACTGCCGTTACAACGTGTCCGCCGTTCCGTGTCATGCCGGTGCGAATGGCGAATGGGGAGGAGGGAGATTTAACGGGGTATTCGAGCAGAACAGTGGCATATGGCTGACCTGGATCATCGCCAATATCGTGCTCGGTGGGAGGAGCGGTTACGTAAGCTAATGCGCGATCCCATGAACTAAACGATGGCTCCAGCGAAGGCGATAAACGCTCAGCGGCGAGACGCGGGGCGGAGAGCTTCCTGCCCGCTTCCTCGAACTCAAAGAAGCCGGTTGCCCATGCTCTTGCGTCAGTGCTGATGAGCGGCGCCCGAACCAGCACACGCAGTGCATGGCTTTCCGGTTTGACGAAAACCTGTACCGCAAAGTCGGTTGGTATGTTGTGGGCGAACGCAGCGGCCGCAGCGAGCAGGCAGATGACAAGAGCGTGGGGTACGCGGCTCATCTAAAGCTGCGCTTCGCGGAAGAGCGCAAATTCCGAAATTATTGCAGGCGCAGCGGACTGCGTGATGCGCAGGCGCAGCTTGTGAGCGGCAATCGGTTTATCGAGGCGAATGATGCGGCGCGGGCCGATGCTGGTAGACGTGGCAATCGATTTCCAGTCACCGCCATCCTGCATTTCCACTTCGAACGCCTCCACTCGCTGGCCGTAGCGAATGTCTTCTTTCACGCGAACGAGATTGAAAGAAGCGTCGAGCGGCGCTTCGAGAAATGCGCCTTTGACAGAGGCAATGGGCTTGTCAAACGTCCTGCGCTGCCAGGCTCCGTAGGCCCGCAGAGATGCGGCATCGACAGGGTCGATAAGGCCATCCTGATTCGGCGGAACGTTGAGCAGGAAGTTGGCACCGCGACCGACGGATTTGTAATAAAGATCGGCGAGGTGCGGCGGGGTCTTTACGCGCGGCGTGTCACGCTCGTGCCAAAACCAATGGGGGCGGATGGAAACGTCGCACTCGGCCGGCAGCCAGCGGGATCCGTGCAAAGTGCCGGTGGGCGAATCTTTCTCGCGCACGTCGCCGGGCGAGGCGGGACCGCCATCGTTTGCGATGGGATCGTAGGTTGCCCAGCAGGGATCGGCCGCAATACCGCGTTCATTTCCGACCCAACGCACGTCCGGGCCGACGTCGCTGAAGATTACGGCTTCCGGCTGGAGACGGCGAATGAGAGCCCAGGTGTTGTTCCAGTCGTAATACGTGCGCTTGTCAATGGTCCGAATTTCGCGGGCACCACCGTAGAAGCCGTCGCCACCGTTGGCGCCATCGTGCCAGACCTCGAAGATTGGTCCGTAGTTCGTGAGCAGTTCGGCAAGCTGGCGGCGGTAAATTTCGATGTATGCGGGCCCGCCGTAGAAGGCGCTGTTGCGGTCCCAGGGCGAGACGTAGACGCCGAATTTGATGTTTCTGCGGCGGGCCGCTTCGGCGAGGTCGCGAACGATATCGCCCTGACCATTGCGCCACGAGGAGGCGCGGACGGAGCGTTCCGTGGTCTTCGTAGGCCAGAGGCAGAAACCATCATGATGCTTGCAGGTAAGAATGACACCGCGCATGTTGGCCGCGGCGAGGGTTTCGATGATTGCGTCCGCATCAAAGCGGGTTGGCTGGAAGAGGTTGGGATCTTCATCACCATAGCCCCATTCTTTGTCAGTGAAGGTGTTGATGGTGAAGTGCAGGAAGGCGGTGGTTTCGAGCTGATGCCAGGCGAACTGACGCGGCGACGGGGTTGCGCCATACGGCGCGACCCCAGCCAGGGATGGCTTTGAGGCGAGCGCCGCGGCCATTCCGGAAAGCATTGTGCGTCTGGACAGCATCCTCATTTATTTGCTCAAACCCATGCGAATCGGATCCGTCGCGGACTACAAAAGTTCCGGCGCGCGGACGCTCCCAGCGGGTACCATAATATCCGACAAATTCCGGCGAGTAAGACGGGTTTGCGGTGTATTCTTAAGTTTCATGGCTACACTACCGGCGGGGGCTAACACGGACGTATCTCCTGCTACGCTCCGGCAACTGGAAGCCGCGATTGAAGCCAGTTTGCGCGGCAAGGCGGAGGTGGTGCGAATGGCGCTGGTGTGTCTGCTGGCGCGCGGCCATCTGCTTATTGAGGATGTGCCGGGCGTTGGAAAGACGACGCTCGCGCAGTCACTGGCGCGCGCGGTGGATGGCAGTTTTCACCGGTTGCAGTTTACGAGCGACATGTTGCCATCCGACGTGCTGGGTGTAACGGTTTGGAACGCGCGCACGGAGGAGTTCGATTTCAAGGCAGGACCCGTGTTTGCGAATTTCCTGCTGGCGGATGAAATCAATCGCACTACACCGAAGACACAGTCGGCTTTGCTCGAGGCAATGAACGAGCAGCAGGTTACGGTGGACGGGCGAACGCTGCCGCTGCCGGAGCCGTTTATGGTGATCGCTACGCAGAATCCCGCGGAGCATCACGGGGCTTATCCTTTGCCGGAGTCGCAGCTGGATCGATTTCTGATGCGGCTGAGGATTGGGTATCCGGATGCGGCGAGCGAGCGGGAAATCGTTCGGCAGAACGGACCGCAGCATGGGGTATTGACTGCCTGCGTATTGAGCGGCGGCGAACTGGCTCAACTTCAGGCGGCGGTTGCGCACGTTACCGTGGACCAAACGATCGTCGATTACATGCTCGCGGTCGTTGAGCGGACTCGCAACCATGAGAATCTGCTGCTGGGGGTGAGCCCTCGCGGTTCGCAGGCGTTGTATCGGGCGGCGCAGGCTCATGCGCTGCTTTCGGGAAGAAACTATGCGCTGCCGGACGATGTGAAGATTCTGGCTCCGAAAGTTTTTGGGCATCGCGTGATTGCCGCTTCGCGTTCGCCGATTGCGGCTCGGAGGGGAACTTTCGCCGCGATTACGACCGAGCGGATCATTGAAGAGGTTCTGGCCCAGGTCGACGTACCGCTGTAGCGATCAGCGCCGCGGCGGCGATGAGCGCGCAGAGCAAAACGAACCAGTCGCTGTGCGTTGTGTAGAAGGTTCGGGCAGGTTCGTAGCGGAAGGCTGCGTTGGCTGAGGCTTCGACGTATTCCGGCAGGGTGGCCGGGATGCGGCCGGCGGGGTCGATTACTCCGCTGACGCCGTTGTTGGTGGAGCGCACGATCCACCGATTGTTTTCGATTGCGCGCATGCGGACCAGCAGCAGGTGCTGGTAGCGTGCGGCCGATTTTCCGAACCAGCTGTCGTTCGAGATGTTGAAGAGGACTTCCGCGCCGGAGTCTGCGAATTCCCGGATGTAATTTGGGAAGGCGGATTCGTAGCAGATGAACGTTCCGATTTTTCGGCCGTTCAGAGTGGAGACCACGGCCTTACGACCTGGCGCGAAATCACCGGCTTCTGTTGAGATCTTTTCTGTGATCAGGCCGAATGGCCGCGGCACGAATTCGCCGAAGGGAACGAGGTTCACTTTGTCGTACCGACTTATCCGATTGCCGTTTGCGTCAATCAACAGTGCGGAGTTTAGTGGTGATGCATTGCGGCCTTCGCGTGCGACTACTCCGGCGAGAATGCCGGCGCGGGCGTCTTTCGCGATGCCGGAGAGAAAGCCGCCAAATAGTCGATCGTCATAGAACGGGGCCGGCACTTCGGGCCAGACGATGATTGCGGCCGGCTGGACGTGTGCGGCGAACTCGAGCGATGCATCTCGCATGTGGCTTTCAGTGTCATTGAGGAAATCTTCGGTCCAGATCGATTCGTCGTCGATGTTGGGCTGCACGATTACTGCGTTAGCGTTGCCTTTGCGTTCGGCGGGAAGGCCGGGTAGCAACAGAAGGCAAGGAATCAGGAGCAGCCATGCCCCGCTTTGCGGGCGGGCTCTGCTCATTGTTGCGATTGCCGCCGATGCGAGAGCCAGGGTAAATGAGACGCCCCACACCCCCGCGAAGGGCGCGGCGCGCAGCAGAAGGGGCATGCCGGCGGCAGCGTTGCCCAAATTCAGCCACTCGAAGCCGGTGTATGAGTGCGTCCATTCGAGTGTCACCCAGAGGGCGGCGATGGCCGGCGGAGCATACCACCGCGCAGCCAGCTTGCCGGCGAGCGCAGCGAAGACTCCGGTTTGAATCGCCTTGGCAAGACAGAAAAGGACGAAGCAGAACCAAGCGGGGGCGTCGCCCATGCCGCCGTGATGGCTGAGCGTCCATGCGATCCAGTGGCAGAGGCCGAACCAGTAGACGATGCCTGCGCCGTAGCCCACAGCGAAACGCCGGCGCAACCGTGGTTCGCTGGCGCAAACGGACAGAAGCGGTGTCAGTGCTACGAGGCCCAGCCACCCGATATTGAATGGCGGGAATGAGAGAACGAGAAGAACTGCCGAGGTAAGAGCGAGAATCCAGTTCCAGATCACGCCCGCGCTGCCTGTTCGCTAACCCGGTCCGCCATGTAGGAACTGCGTACGAGCGGACCGCTGAAGACCATCCGGAACCCCATCGCCAAACCGAGATCGCGGTACTCATCGAATTGCTTCGGCGTCAGGTATTCCTTTACCGGAAGGTTGCGGCGTGTCGGCTGCATGTACTGGCCGATAGTGGCGACATCCACATCCTGTTCACGGAGATCGCGGAGAAGTTGTTCTACTTCTTCCGGCGTTTCGCCAAGTCCCACCATGAACCCGGACTTTGTGAGTACTTCGGGGCGATGCCGGCGGGCAAAGCGGAGGACGTCAAGAGACTGCCGGTAATCGGCCTGCGGACGCACGCGACGATAGAGTCGTGGCACCGTTTCCATGTTGTGGTTGAAGACGTGCGGCGTGGCATCGAGCACGCGCGCGACAGCTTCGAGATCGCCATCGAAATCGGGCGTAAGTACTTCCACCTGGGCTTCGGGAAGCGCCGCGCGGACTTCGCGCACAGTGGCGGCAAAGTGATGGGAGCCGCCGTCGTCGAGATCGTCGCGATTCACACTGGTGATGACCACGTAGCGCAGGTTCATATCCACCGCCATGCGGGCAACATTAGCGGGCTCAGCGGGATCGAGGCGCATGTCATGAATGCGCGGATTGCCTTTCGGAACTGAGCAGAATCCGCAGCCGCGTGTACAGAGGTTGCCGAGAATCATGAAGGTCGCGGCGCCGCGATGGAAGCACTCGTGGATGTTGGGGCAACGCGCCGATTCGCAGACGGTATGCAGGTTCAGAGAGCGTAGCTGCGTCTTCAGCCTGCTGAGCGATTCATGATGCGTGGCGCTGCGGCGCGCCCATTCGGGGAGTCTGGGTCGCGGTGCGTTCGCGATCTGGACCAGGGGCGACAAGGCTAAAACTTTCGAACGATCAGATCGTTGAAATTGCTCTTGAGTTTGCCTTTTGCCTCGGCCAGCGCGGGGGCGGAGCGATAGGGTCCGACGAGAACTTCGAACAGATCCGGTTTGGAACTCGAAGCCAGAATGGCCGGGTAGCGGCCTTCCCGAAGTGCCTTGACCACATCGTCTGCTTCCGGCCTGCGCTGCGCGGTTACCTGTATATATGACGCGCCCTTTTCAGGTTCGGAGAGCGCAACGCCGGTGGATGCAGGCGATGCCGCTACGGGTTTTGGAACGGGGGCCGACGCCACCGTAGCGGGCGGTTGTTCATTTACCGCCGTCTGCGGCTGGGTTCCCGCCGCGGTGGGGTTGTCGGAAATCTTTGGCTCCGGGGAAGGAAGTTGCGCTGCTGTGTCGTTCTGGGACGCGGTGGACGCAGAGTTGTCAGGCTGGCCTGATGCCTGAGGCTGCCGGCGTTTGCCTTCGTCAGAAGATACGGGTGGCTGTGCGTCGGCTGCCGCGGTGGTGGCTGCGGACTTCGCCGAGTTGCCGCCGACGACGTAGCCCATAACGAAGAACACGCCGCAGAGCAGAACACCCACGAAAAAGATCGTTAGCAGCTGTTTGTTTCCGAGCACCAGTTCGCGTTCGACGTCGTTGTCGCTCATTTTGTGCGGGGTTCCCTCTCCCTCTTTTTACTATGTTACGCGCGGCGTTTGTTGCGGCGGGCGCGGCGGGCTACACGCAGAAGGGTGGCGCAGACCATCAGGACGAGCGCGGCGCCAATCGCAGCAGGAAGGTGGATGGTTTCGTGGCTGCGCGAAGTCCACAGACCGGCTGCTCCCAGGAGGACCGCTACCGACCCCGACACGGCCGGAATTATCAGGCCGGGCCGGCAGAATTCCATAGCGATCGCGAGCACGCCAGTCGATAAAAGGAGCAGCGCGATGTCGGGAATGGCGATGATGTTTA
>JBEHXG010000045.1:0-40836 GCA_048498815.1 Acidobacteriota bacterium
TGACCGTTTCCGAAACCGGCGAGCTGCTGGATCGCCGCCGAGTCGACCTGATTGACCCCTCCTTGCCTAAGATGCCCCACCATGTGGAACGGTCGGAGGCGCTGGTGGAACAAGTCCGGCAGTCCGCCGAAGCCCGTGCAGACCTGATCTTCGACAGCCTGGCTCAGGCTGTCCCCCATATCGCCGGAGTAGCACTCCGCGAATGTCCCGACTGGCTCCCGTCCACCGTAGCCGAACGAATCGCCAACTACCGGTCCCGCAACGTCGCGGATTGGGTCATGTACCGCCGCGCACTCCATGACGCGGCCGGACGGCGAAGCTGGAAAACACACTGGTATCGCGCCAGTCGGTCCGGTCAGGGAGCTGCCGCAAACCTGACCAGGCACCTTGGCGCGCCGTGGGATAAAGACTACAAACTTGCCTTCTCCGCTGCCCTGAACATGGCAAACTTAGGTACCATAGTGTGAATTAGCACTATTAATCTACCGCGTTTTCCTATAGATTGAAGCTAGACATGCCCCTCCAGGCAACCCTCGAATCCGGCGCCGCCGAGCGCCCGCTCCACATCGAACGCAGGATCGTCGCCCGAGTTCTTCTGGCGGACTCAGACCTCGCGTCCAGACTCACCCTGAAGAGCCTTCTCAGCAAAGCCGGATATGAGGTGGATGGCGCCGCCAGTACGGCCGAAGCTATCCAAAAGCTGGATTCCGGCAACTATCAGCTGGTGCTGGCAGATCTGGAAGAAGGAACAGGACTGCTGGCCTATGCCAGGCAGAAGCAATACCGACCGGCAACCGCCCGGATAGCGTCAGAACTGAGCGCCAAACCGGAGGGCGACGCCCTGATTCACATGTCCAACGAAAATGTTTCGAATCTGCTGAGCCGGGTCGCGGAGCTGATCAACCAGCGCGCAGACCGAAGAATGCGCTACCGAACGCAGTAAGGCAACGCACCTTCGATCTCAGTCGTACCTATCGCAGCGGGGGAAGAATCGCCGCCGGCGTCAGTGGAGCGCTCACCCGAAAGAAGTTCTTCTGGGCCAGCTGCCGATAAACGTCACCCGCAACACCGGAAGCCATCGGACCAATGGAAGGCTTACCGCCCGTCAGCAGCACAACAACAACGAGCTTGCGACCGCCGGTTTCATTAAACGAACCAAACCAGCCCAGATGCGTGCGGCCTTCGCTGCACGTACCGGTCTTGCCCAGAATCTCATCCTGCTGACTCGCCCGTCGCGCGGTCCCAAACTCAACTGCTCCGCGCATACCGGGCTTAATCGTAGGAATCAGGTTCGCGATATCCAGATGCCGCTTCACCTGCGGCTGGAAGTTGCGAATCTCGTCATCGGAGTGCGGATACTGCAGCCAGTACAAAGTCCCGCCATTCGCCACCGCGCCGATCAGACCGGCAAGCTCCAGCGGAGTCTGCGAAATCTCCTCGCCAAAGCTGGTGAGCATTCCCATACCGCCATCCTTCGGAGGTGCCGGCGGAAAGTATCCCGGATGTTCGCCATCGATATTTAAACCGGCCTTCTCGCCATAACCAAACAACCGCGCGTAGTAGCTATACCGGTCATAGCCAAGTTTCTGGCCCAGGCTGGCAAAATAATAGTTGTTCGAATACGCCAGCGCATCGGTAAGGTCGAGCGAGCTCTTGCTGTTAAACCGCACCGGACTCACCCGAGCCACCATGTTTTCGTGCAGAGCCGCAAGCGCCACCGAAACCTTCACCGTAGAACACGGCTGGAAACCGCCACTCAGAGCCAGTTGCTGATTGACGATCGTCAGAATGCGTCCGGTAAGCGGATCCACCACTACAACCGAGCCATTCATCCCGCCGAGCGCGTGCACTGCAGCTTCACGCACTACCGGGTCTTCACCGGCGGTGTTATCGCCGCTGGTGGAATCCTTATACGTCGGCTCGTCCCAGGTCTGAACCCAGCCGTTGCCCTTCGCGACACGGGCCCGTTTATTCGCCACTGCCGTGGCAGCCGCCGGACTCAGCTTCGCAACCACCTTCGCGCCTGCCTTCGGCGCAATAACGGGCGCGGGCGTCAGCGCGGCCTTCGGTGCAGCTTTAGTCGCCTTTGCCGGGGCTGCTTTCTTGTGCTTCACAGCCGTCGACTTCTTTTTCGTCGACTTCGTCACGGCGCCATCTGACGCCGCCATCATCCCGAAAATCAACCCGAGCGCAACACTGGCGCGAACAAACACACGCATCTGTAAGTAGGACGTTGCCATACAATCAGTCGTTTCGGAAGACTACGATGCCGGGGAGCGCCAGCCATTTCATTCTCCCCTCATTCCGGCGCGCGGTCAACCCAATCAACTCCTTTTTTTACATCAATTAACCTGCGAAAATCGAGTTAGGCCCCGACTCGGATCTACCAGGCTTATCGGCAGATTTTCTCATGGACATTATGGATCTTCCGTCACTCAATCAGGCCATCACCGCCTGCTGCAAATGCCCGCGCCTGACGGAGCACTGCCAACACATTGCAATCACGAAGCGCCGCGCCTGGCAGGATTGGGATTACTGGGGCAAACCCGTGCCCTCGTTCGGCGATCCGCAGGCGCGTCTGGTCATTCTCGGACTAGCCCCCGGAGCCCACGGCGCCAACCGTACCGGCCGCATGTTCACGGGCGACCGTTCGGGCGAGTATCTGTACAGATCACTCCATCGCGCAGGCTTCGCCTCACAGTCTACAAGCGACTCCGTAAACGACGGCCTCAAACTCCGAGACGCGTGGATCACAGCCTCCGCCCACTGCGCCCCGCCGGACAACAAACCCACGCCGGAAGAACTCCGCAACTGCCGCCCGTGGCTCGAAACGGAACTCGGTCTTCTCCGGCGAGCGCGGGTTGTTGTGGTTCTGGGCAAAATCGCCGGCGATACCTACCTGTCCATCCTGCGGGAGCAAGGCAAAATCTCGCGTGCAGCCGACTTCCCCTTCCGGCACGGGGCGCTGTACAACCTCGACCCGGCCCTGCTCTGCTCCTACCACCCCAGCCAGCAGAACACTTCCACAGGCCGCCTGACCCAGGAAATGCTCGACCAGATCTTCCTCAAGGCCGCCCAGATCATTCAGCAGCGATAATTTTACTGGACGCACAAGCCATTTCTTCCATATACTGGAATAAATGGCAAGAGGCGGCTATCTCGGCGAATTCGAGTTGATGGTGATGCTGGCAATTCTCCGCCTCGATTCCGATGTCTACGGTGTTCCGATATCGCGTGAGATCGAGGAGATCACGGGGCGCGAAGTATCGATCGGCAGCGTCTATGCGGCACTGGAGCGCCTGGAGGAGAAGGGCCTCGTGACTTCCTCTCTCGGTGAACCAACCGCGGAACGGGGTGGACGCGCGAAGCGCTTCTTCCGAATCACGGACAGCGGCCTCAAAGAAGTTCGACAAACCCAGCGTGCACTCACCCGGCTTTGGACCGGCGTGCCGCAGTTGAGCGGAGACCGCGCATGATGGACCGCAAACCACCGCGCATTGCTGACTGGCTTCTTCGCCGCTCCGAACAAGAGCCTCTGATCGGGGACATCACCGAGGAGTATCGCCGAGGTCGCACCGCAGGCTGGTACTGGCGGCAAACGATCGGTGCGCTCGCGGCCGAGTTGCGTCAGCGATCCTGGATCGCCCGCCATAAACTCACAGCCTTTCTCGTGGCGTGGCTCGCCGACTTCCTCGTGATCCTGTCGCCGCAAATACCGGGCATACAAATCGATTCCCGGATTGCATCGACCACAGCGGCGGCGTTTCTCGCCGTTGTGCTCTTCGTGTTTCTGCGATTCTGGTCCGAAGTGAAGCCTCGCGGACTTCGCGCCCACGCTGCGGTCGTAGTTTTCCTGTTGCTGGCAGATGGCTTCGTACTACTGATGCCATGGACATTGGCCGCGCAACCCACTCTTCAGACCGTAACAACCGGAGAAGCCGTGTTCCTTACGCTCGCCCTGGTCATGTGTCTGGAATTCTGCATCCGACTCCGGGGTCAACGAGGCGCGGGCCATGACGATCTGACGCTCGAGGGCGTGATGAAACCAAGGCTGCAGATGATCCTTTATTTCCTGCTGCTGGTTTCCATCGATAGCCTGTGCTTCCTCACGGCAACACTCTTCCCGTCATTCCGTGCGGGCTTACCGGCGTTTGTCGTGATCCACGTCTTTTGGCTTTTCAGAATGAGCGCCGGCATTGTCTGGGAGGCCCGCGAGGTGGGTTAACCCACCTCGCATCGCAGTTTGGCTGATGAATCGTCCGGGCGTGATTCGGGAAAATGAAGCGCTGCCTGGTGACCTCATTGAGTTTGAGAACGGACGAACAACCGGCTGATTCTGGCGTCAGACCCTCAGCGCGTTCGGCCTCGCGCTGACGCGGACCTTGCCGGAACTTGCGCTCCAGCTTCTACAGCTGCTGCTCGCATGGATGGATCCGTTCGGCGTGTACGTGGCATTCCTGCTGCGAGATGTTCCGCTGCACCCGCCTCGCGAAATTGGCGGCCTCCGCTCCTGCGCGATTGCGCTTACAGTGATGGCTCTGCGGGATCTGTATATGTCCCGGATGAACGGCGTCGGAAGCAGCTTTGGAACGCGACCGCGCCGCAGTATGACGGGCTATCTGATCGCCAACTGCGGCTACCTGCTGGTGGCACAATGGGTCGGCTGGTTAGGCTGGAGCTTTTCGGCGCATGGTCGATTACGTTCTGGCTGCGCGACTCCGCCGAAACCTTCGGAAGCACCTTTCGCCGGTTCTGGTATCAGCCTTCATCCAAACACTAGATCCCGATGTGCACAATCTCTTTCTGCACATCGCCGGTCGTCTCCGCTCTGTCTGGCGTCACATAAACGTTCACTTCAGATCGCACTCCGAAATCCTGCAGATAAATCCCGGGCTCGACCGAAAACAACGACCCCGGACCAATCCGCCGAACATCGTGCGTCTCCAGGTTATCCATGTTCGCCCCCGATCCATGCACCGACTCCCCGATCGAATGCCCGGTACGATGCACAAACCGATCCCCATATCCCGCCGCAACAATGTGCCCACGCGCGGCATCATCCACTTCAAATCCGCGAATCACGCGCCCGGCAGCAACCGCCGTCGCCACGGCTTCAACAGCCTTATCGCGGGCATCGCGCACAATCCCAAACATGTCCCGGGCACGCTGCGAAGCAACCCCGCAAGCTCCCACCCACGTGATGTCGTAGTAAACTGCATGCGCCTGATCGAGCTTGGCCCACATATCGAGCAACACAAAATCGCCCGGCGCGAGGGGCGCATTCGTCTCCACCTTCGGCTCGTAATGCGGGTCGCCCGCATGCCCATTCACCGCCACAATCGGGCCACTGTCCGTTACCAGCCCGGCACTGCGAAACTCTGACAGAATCCAGTCGCGCACCGTGACTTCATCCACGCCATTCGCCAGCCGCTCCGCGATGAACCGGAACGCCCCATCGCGAATCGCATCCACGCGCCGACCCGCCTCCAGATGCAGATGAAACTGCTCCTCGCTCACATGCGCCTCGAACTCCTGAATCAGTTCAGCGGACGTCACCACGTCAGCGCCGCACTCTCGCACAAGCTCAACAGTTCCCGCATCCACCATCGCGACGTAAGGCACGGCGCATCGCGGCGAGTACTGCATTGCTACACGCTTCGCGCCGCTCAACAGCTTTCGAAGTCCAGCCTCCTGTTCACGCCAGCTCGAATACAAGGCTTTGTCGCCAGGCGTGCCATCCAGCATTTTCGGCTCCACGCGATGCACCAGCCCGCGCGGCTCTCCCGCCGCCGGCACATAGTAGTACCAACGCCGCGAGACATGTCCCGCGGGCTTGATGCCAAGCACGTGATACGCAAGCGGATCGCGCACATGATGATCGAAGAAAAGCCAGCCGTCAACCTGTTCCCGTTTCAGCGCTTCCTGTATCCGTTTGATGTCCATGCGATTCGAGAATAGCGCGTTCCAGCGTCTCCGCGCCGATACCGGAAATCTCGATCGTCTTCAGCGGCGAAGCGAATCCGCTGGCGATCCGCACCGCGGCCGAAGGCACGCCCGCAAGCTTAGCCACAAATTTCACAATGGCTTCGTTTGCCTTGCCATCTACCGGAGGCGCGGACACCTGCAGCTTCCACGCATTGCCCAGCCGGCCAGTGAATCCCGTACGCCGAGCGCCGGCTCGAACCTTCACGACAATCCGCGCAGGCATATTCTTTAGGATATGCGTCGCTTCAATGCCCTGTCGGAACCGGAAATCCTCGCCCTGGCCATTTCCCTCGAAGAAGAAGACGAGCGCATCTACGCCGACTACGCCGAAGGGCTCCGCAAAGACTATCCTTCCTCCGCCGCCGTATTCGACGGCATGCGCGAAGAAGAATCCACCCATCGGCGCAGACTGATCGACCTTTACCGCTCGCGCTTTGGCGAACATATTCCGCTCCTTCGCCGGCATGACATAAAAGGCTTCGTTTCCCGCAAGCCTCACTGGCTGCGCCGTCCCCTGAGCCTGAACGCCGTGCGCAATCAGGCCGGCATCATGGAAATAGAGAGCCGCCGCTTCTATGAAACCGCAGCCGAACGAACCCACGACGCCGCCACTCGCCAACTGCTGGACGATCTGGGCCAGGAAGAACGTATCCACCAGGAACGCGCCGACGGACTCAAAGAGGAAAAGCTCACGCCCGATGTGGTGATGGGGGAAAACGAAGCCAGCAAGAAACTGTTTCTCCTGCAAATCGTGCAGCCCGGACTTGCCGGCCTCATGGATGGCTCCGTTTCCACACTGGCGCCGGTATTCGCGGCGGCGCTCGCCACCCACAGCAGTTGGGACGCCTTTCGCGTCGGCCTGGCCGCGTCTCTCGGCGCAGGCATCAGCATGGGCTTCGCCGAAGCTCTATCCGACGATGGGAGTCTCACCGGCCGCGGTCACCCATGGGTTCGCGGCTCTGTCTGCGGAGCAATGACCGCCGCCGGAGGTATCGGCCACACACTGCCGTTCCTCGTCGAAAACTTTCGTTATGCGATGACGGCCGCAATCGCCGTCGTAGTTGTGGAACTGGCGGTCATCTCCTGGATCCGCAACAAATACATGGAAACGCCGCTGCTCTCAGCGGCGCTGCAGGTCGGCCTTGGCGGCCTTCTGGTTTTCGCCGCCGGAATTCTCATCGGCAGTTCCTGATCGCCGACACGCAATCTTCGCCCGCAAATCCGCCACGCCCGCCGCTACCCGCGGGGAGACGACGTCAAACGTAATCACATCATCCAGCCAGTCGTGGCTCGATCCATCGTGATGCTGCATCGCAACGGTCACCGTGTATTGTTGCGGAGTCAGCCAGCAATCGAACGTGAAATCGATCTCAAGCTCCTCACCCGCTTCGAACACGCCGGTATCGACCTGCTCGATTCGAGTGTTCGTGCCGTAAATATCCATGCCGATCCGATTGCGTATCAGAATCCCCACCATCGGCTGCGCCCGCCGCTCACGAAACACCGCGCGCACGCGAATGGTAATCGAATCGCCGCTCGAAACCACGCCGCAGGATCGGCCGCCGCCATCGAGAAGCAACGCCTCAATAACCTGGCTCGCGCCGTCGCCATGCCGAAAACTGGCGGGGAGTTGCGAAGGTTCATCCCGCGTATCGAAAGCCTTCTGCCGCTCCAGCACCACGCCGATGTATTTGTCGATCACATGCTTCGGCTCGCCCTCGGCCTCCATGCGGCCATTCAGCAGAAAGATCGCCCGCGTGGAGAGCTGCTTCACCAATCCCAAATCGTGCGAAACGAACAGAATCGTGATCTTCTTCTCGCGCAGCTCTTCAAACTTGCGGATGCATCGATTCGCAAACACCGCATCGCCAACCGACAGCGCTTCATCGACGATCAGAATGTCCGGATTGACGTGAATCGCCGCGGAGAAGGCCAGCCGCACATACATGCCGCTCGAATACTCTTTCACCGGACGATGAATGAATTCACCGATCTCAGCGAATTGCTCAATCGCCGGGAGATTGCGCTCCATCTCCGCGCGGCCAATTCCCATGATCTCGCCGTTGATGAAAATGTTCTCGCGACCGCTGAATTCGGGATTAAAACCAGCGCCCAGCTCCAGCAGCGCGGCAATGCGGCCGCGCGTCACTACCCTGCCCTGAGTAGGCTTCAGAATCCCGCTGACAATCTGCAGCAGCGTGCTCTTTCCGCAGCCGTTTGGACCCACCAGGCTGACCACTTCGCCCTTCTCCACGCTGAAGCTGATGTCGTGCAGCGCCCAGAAATCTGTATGCAACGGCTCCTGGCGCAGCGGATTCAGTTCGCGAATGCGGTCGCCCGGAGTCTTATAGAGCTTGTACAGCTTGGAGACGTTCTGAACGAGAAGCAAGCAACCAGTTTACAGCCGGATTACCAGAGTTAAATCGTTTCCCGGCGTCGTTGTGCCCACACCGGTGACATCTAAACTCAGCTGGTCGCCCGCGGCCAGCGGCGGCAGTGGAAAACCATCCACAACGTGGGAAGTAGTCGCGCCCGGATCGAAGGAGACCGCAGCATAAGGAGCCCCGTTTCGATTGATCTCAAGTGTAACCCCCGCGCCGGTCGACGGCCCCCGCAGCACGGCATAGATGTCACGAATCGAGACCGCATTATCCACAATAATGTTCGGAGCAGCGCCTGTCTGGAGCGCAAGATATCCCGTGATCTGAAACGTATACTGCCCCCCGGCCAGCGTCCGCAATCCCCCGTCGATCGTCGCCGTATAAGGATTGATCGTCACCGGCCCATCGCCGAGGGAATTGGTCATGTAAAGTTCAGCGCTTGCCAGCCGAACACCGGGAAGTTCCACGCTATAGTTCCAGTCACCGCTCGCGGGGCTGCCGAAGAATTCCCGGATAAACGGAACAATCACAACCTTATCCGTCAGAGGATAAGCCGGCACCGTGATCAGGTACGCCGCCGCGGTCGTTCCGTGCACGGCGCGTGTCACTGCGGTGACACCCGATGCCGTAGTACCGGCGACAACAATTTCGGAGCCAATCTGCACAAGCGTGCCGCTGGTAATGGCCGATCCGAAGTGAATCGATGTGTCCGTAGCTCCCACCGGCGCACTGAGCGCGATTGCGGTCGACTTCAGTTCATCGAAATAGTGAAACGTATAGGTTCCCGCGACGATGCCGCCGGTATTGACGAACGACGAGAATCCAATTCCAGCCAGATCAATTGCGCCCGGCGTTACCGTTAAAGCAAAACTCGGCGCCGGCGGAACAGAGGACAAGGCACCCGACGAACCGAGGACCCAGCGCGTCAGTGGCGACAGTTCGAACGGCGCTTCCTGATTGTCCGCATTCGCAGCCAGCGGCGAAATCTGCACTCCGCTGCCAAGCCGCTCGGGTACATCGATCGTTAACGGGCTCGACTTGCCCGAATTGCCCTGCCGCCAGGAATTCTCGGCAATGGCAAAGAAGCTGGAGGAATCGGGTTCGATTGCCCATGCTGAGTCCACGGTCACAACCGTCGCCGTGTTGCCGATGACCCTGCGTTCCTGTCCGCTACCGGTTCCGCCAGTAATCCGTGCAATCGAACCCACATAACGATCCGCCATCATTGCCAGCGTTCCGTTACCAACCGTCGTGGATGAGTGTACGGTTACGGCAGCTTCCGGAACGAGTTCCCAGCGCCAGTAGAGATTCACGTGATCGAACTGTGGATCGGGCGGCAATATCGTTTGCAGCGGAAATCCTGTATCGATAAATGTGGTCGAAGGCGGCACGCTCGAAGCAATCCGATAAAGCTGTGTCGGAAACGCGCCGCGATACACGTGAAACCATGCCGTGCCGGGGGCCAGTCCGATCCCGGAAAGCGTCACCGAGTTCGTGCCACCCCCACTCGTCGAAGCCTGCACGACAAAAGACAGCGGACTCTCCCCGCCACTCGAATCAACTGCGCTGAGCGCGTAGAACCATGTCGAATTCCCTGCCAGCGTTCCACCCGTGCTAGTAACTGAAGCCACCAGACTGATCAGCGGCGCCGGCACAGTTCCGATCTGACTCCCCGGCTCCGTGAAGGACACGGTTAACTCAACATCGCCTGGTTCCGCTTCCGTGATGCTCAACTGCGGGATGCCATTTGAGTCGATGACCGAACCGCCCACTGGCGCCGGATAACCGGTTCCCTGCCCCGGCTGCCATCCATGCCCTCCGACAATGCCCGATACCGTATCGGAATACCAGGCATCGTTATGAAACTGTGCACGAATAACGGCCGTGCGAAACGCATTGCCAGGCGTGATCTTCACAATCCGAAACGGCGTGCGAACCAGGTTTTCCTTCGCGTAGGTCACCGTGATCAAATCGCCGGGCATCAAACCCAATGCCTTCACGCTGGTTTCGAATTCGATAAACCGATTGCCTTCGATTCCGCGATTCAATCCGAGCAGCAACATTCGCGAAGCCTGGCTGAAGTTGCTGATCCCCATTGCATCGAGCGTTACCGATATCTGCTGCCCGCAAAGATCGGCATCGTCGCCATCAGTCAATGCGAGGCTGTCCTGCTGGAATTGATTGAACTGATCCTGAAACGTTACCGACAGTCGGTTCGGAGTATCCTGCGCGCCTTTGGATGACAATCGGAAGTTCGCGCCGCCATCGGCGTTACGAGCGATGGAGCCCGCGTTGAACTCATAAGCAGGCCATCCGCCATTGAAAAGAGTGGTCGCGTTGCTGAACGGCGGCAGCAGCGGCTGCTGCAACGCAAACGTATTCTCGATTCGCGCTTCCAGCAATCCGTTAGAATTCAGTACGAGATAAATCCGCGAGGCGTTGCGCAGCGAGCGGATAATCTCTCCCGCACTTCGGGTTTGTTTCAGTGCGAAGTTGCACTCGAATCGTGGAATCGATACCACGCCAACAATGGGGTCGGTATAGGAGATCGTTCCATCGCAGTAAGCGGCGGCAGCCGCGAAGCTCGCGGTGTTGATCTCATCGAGTCCATAGGCCGAGCGGCGCAGAATGTCCAGCAGAACCCATGCAGGGTTCGACGAAAACTGCTCACCGAGATAGTTTCCGCCTGGATCGAACGTCCCGATCTTCATCCCCTGCATCAGCACCTGCACCGCGGGAATGCTGGTACCGTCGTTGATGCGATTCGGCACTACAACAGAGAGGTACGCCATGCTGCCGTATGGGTCGCCATCGCCGAAGTCGGGATCCTGCACCCCGTTGCGAGTTCCCGCGCTCATCAGATTCCACCAGCCAGTGGACGCCATGTTCATGCCGTTCACACCCCGCGGAATCACGATGTCATTCACCAGGACAGTCTGCACACCCTGAATCTCGCCGAGGCTGAGCAGCACTTCCATGTGCGTCAGGTTGCCGTCATTCCGTGAAAATACGACATCCGGCATGTGCCACTGCGTTCCATAGACAAGCGGCACCGGATCGTTGTAGGCGGCCTGGTTATCCTGCACGGCGGAGAGTTGATAATTCTTCTGCCCAAAGCCGCGTACCAGAATGGTTGCGGGCACGTATTCCAGTCCGCCATAACGGCCAGTCGTATTGCCTGAGCCGTCCCGATTAAACATGCCGCGCTGGATGCAATCCGTGCGCGTCAATGCACACGACGTGTAGGGCGCCCCGCCATTGAGATTGCCCGTGCCGCTCTCCTGATCCGGTGAGTAGCCGCAGCGATAGAACGGCGAGAATTTGCCCTTCACGGCGCCACCGTTCACAGCCTCCGCACGCTGGGCCGCATTCACCGGAAAGCGCCACGGGCACAGCCGCTGCACTGAGACTTCGGGAATACTGCTCCGCTGCATTGCCATGCGATTCATCGCACTGAGCCGGAAGGTCGATTCCGTAATCAGGTCCGGCGGATTCATCAAACCGCGGAACACGACAACCGGATCGGTCGTCGCCGCGCCGGTGATCGTGTTGGCAAACAACGATCGAACGATTAACTGCCCACCCTTGAAGCCGGTCTGCTGCTCGATCTCCGAGAACAGCGAGTCCGCGTTCGCCAGCTCAAAAGACAAACGAGGCCCTCCGCCGATCTGCGTGTCCGACGCCGCCTGGGCTTCAAACAAATTGTGCCGCAGCACCCGCCCATCGTATTGATTGCCCGACCATGTTATGGTCTGGCTGCTCCATCGCAGCGATGTGCCATTCGCCAGCGTGCAATCGAACAGGAATAGCGGAGTGTCTCCGTTGAGAATTTCTTTAGCTGTGAACGGGCTTTGCATGAGGGTTCTTTCTTAAGAGGCTGGAACGCGCGACACCAAAGTGACTCGGCACGATGACAAGCCGGGCGCGGTATTGGTAATCGTCAGATCGCGAGTTCCGAAACGCGTCTCTTCCAGAATTCCGAACGCGTCGCCGGTCGGGCGATACGCAGAGGGCCAGGGCTGTACTTCGACCTGTAAACCAAAAACCCGAACGCCGGCGCCTGCCGCTATCGCCAGCGAGAATGTGGATTGCGTTGCACCGCTCGCGCCCGTACCGCTAATCTGGATACGCTTCCACTGCGGACCTGTCGGAATGTTGAGTCTGATCGTGTCGCGCAGAATTCCCAACGTGCCCGCCGAATCACTCCGTACCCAGACGCTGAAACACGCCACATACCGGCCAGGGATGCCAACCGTCTGCGACAGTTTCTGCTCCGCGCCGTTCGAGTTCTGCAGCAGCCATGCGCGGGTGGTGCCGACCGGATCGCCGAGCCCGCCAGTCTTCGTCAGGAGACTGGTTTGCCAGTCTGGCTTCGTGAGATCTTCACTCCAGCCAAACAAATTCGCCAGCGGATCGACGAACCCGAACGAACCCGCCTCACCCGATGACGCCGCAAAGAGCGCCTTCAGTGACGCTACTTCGGCATCACTTAGATCCTGATAACTAAGGCGCCACTCAATCTGACCGCCGGAGAAATCCGGCAGTGAGACGATTTCGCCGCTCTCCATCACGTTGGTAATGGCGCGCCATTGCCGCTTGCGATGCAACGGAAACGAAGCCATCGCACCCGAGCCCAGTTGTGGATACCAGTTCATTTCACTTCCTCGATTCCCAGAATTGCCGTGCCCCGCATCTCATCGCGAAGTTCCGTCAGCAGTTCCGCATCCCCAATCACGCACTTCGCTGCGGTTTCGCCTGTCACCGGATCGGTAAAGGAAAACGTCCCCGAGCCCGTCTGTTCAGCGAACGCAATCACCGCCGTGAGTTCCGATTCATCGAGCAAATCAAGATGAATCACCCACGTCCGCAGACCGCCACCGCTCAGCGAACAGGTTTGGCGGCTGCCATCCAGAAATCGGACCGCATGAGTGGTGCGGCTGGAGTTGCGCTGAAGCGGATACTGCGCGATTGCGCCTGTTTTGAGTAACACCGGAAACGCCGGCATATCACAGGCTCGCTACTACATCGTTGATCGGATGCAGGTTCAGCATCGCTTCACGCACCGCGCTGGCGATATCATTGCTGCGATCGAGGAACGACTGGCTGTCCATCGCGCTGACGTTGACGATGATGTTCGGCGTGGCGGAAGATGTCGGCGACGGTTGCGCCGGAGTTGACCTCAGCGATTCGCCGATCTGCACGGCGGGCGGCGCCACATAATAAGGCAGCGGCGCGGGCGCGGAGGAATGGCTGGCTCCAAACAGACTAATCAGGCCTGACGCAATCGGCGAAAGGAAGCCAAACAACCCGCCCCCGAAGCCGCCATCAGAGCCTGGGCCGCCTGCGGAACTCTTCTCCTGCGGGTGTGCTGCAATCAGCACCGATATCTGCCGGAACTGCGCTTGCAGTTGCTGAATTTCAGTCCATGCCTGCGACATCGATGCCACCGTATCGGCGCCGCCGCTGCCGGCAACACCGACCGCAATCGGCGCCGACAGCAGGATGCCGCGACGCCCCGGCGGCGCGATAGTTCTGAACTCCTCTTCAATTCTGCGGCGACGTAACATTTCTCTCCTCCTGCTCCAGTTCCTGGCCCAAAATCACGAAGGCATCCACCTTGCGCGCGGCAGTCTCACCCGCATCCACCGCCCCAAGCCTGCGCCGCACGAAGAACTCTTCGAGCAGCGCCACGCTCTCGCCAGTGATGAGCGAGCGCGGACATTCTTCCGCCTGCACGTGCCTGCGCCCCCAGACAATTCGCGGCGCGCCGCGGTCCTCTTCGGGAAGGAATCCGCAGCGCCGCCGTCTTTCCAGACCGTTCTTTCGACACCCAACGCAATCCCACCCGGCCCGGTTCGAAAACTGGAAGTGGAACGCGACGATCAGTTTTTTCTTTCTGTCTCGTTCAACCCGCACTCGGCTTTGATCGCGGCGAGCGCCTCCTGCACCAGATGCTCGGGACCGCGCTCGATCAGCGTTTCCGGCGCCGCTTTCGCGCCGTCCAGCGATAGGCCGAGGACTTCTTCGAGTCCCCATTCGAGATAGACCCGATCCATCTGGGCGCCGAGCAGGCTCGCCTCCATGCGGTTGCTGTCATCGCGACCCGCTTCGAAGTATTCGATTCGCGTTGCGAGATCGCGCACCTGCTTCATGAGTTCAAGTCTTCGCCCAAATGTCATACGGGCAATTACGAACTCAACACCAGGCATCGCCTCGGACCGGACAATCAGACGACTGCTCCATTCCCTAGTCAATCCAGCGTTATCCAAACGCCACCACCATTTCGTCGTCGCCCGTACCCTGCGCCTGCGTATTGGTGAAGCGCCACTTCAGGCGCGTTTCGTTATCGCTGAACTCGGGAACATCGGGGATCAGGCTTTTCAGGTACACGCCCACCAGCTGACCGGAATTCTGGCCGAGCTGGAACATCGCGCTCACGGGCGACTGCTGCCGTGCGGCCTGGTAGAGTTCGGCTGTCGGAAGATCGTCCTGACTGAAGAATTCCAGTGACATAGACACTTCTCGCGCGCCGGGAACTACGCAATGCGGCAGAATGGTTCCGTACTCTCGTTCGCGCAATCCGAGATTGTTGCGAATCGCGACCGACGCCTGCGTGACGGTTGTCATGCGATTGGAAATCGAGCCCAGCCAGATCTGCCCAAGGTTGCCGGGCACCAGGCCGTAATCGACTGACGCGGGTTGGGGTTCAGCGGGGAACGTGCTCATTGCGCCCTGCCCGGCCTGAAAGGACGAGCTATCGAGGAGGTCCTGCGCGGGACCGTGGAACTCGAACTGGTGGAAGTCGCCGTTCATCGAGATATTCATGCGATCTACTACGGCGCCCGGCATGATCCGCTGGACTGCGTCCGCGGGATCCCAGTAGTCGAAGAGGCTGACGCTTGGAAGCTGCGTCGCAAGCGTGTAAGTCGCCGTCGCGCTCAGCGGCAGCCCGGGCACTGGCGCAGCGGAAAACGGCGCGTTAACGATTACAACCTGCGGCGTCACTACCGCCGCCACAAAGCGAATCTCGCCAAGGGAGACAATCGCCTGGCCCGGCGTGAGCCCATGCGGCGAGATGAAGTTGATCGTCGATGTGGTCGTACCGGCATCGGCTGTTCCGCCGGCCCAGATTGTTCCACTTGCTCCCATCGCCGCCTGGACGAGCGGTCCCTGCGGTGGAAGCGTTGCGGTATCGGCCCAGTCCCGCATGTAGGAGCTTGCGTCAAAGGTCGTATGTCGGCGGAGGCCCGCAGGCAGGCCGAGAAACGTTCGCGTGCCGGTCTTATCGCGCCGCTTCGACTTCTCGCGCTGACTCGAGACCTTCATCCCCACGGCGGGAATTCGATTCGCCGCCGTGATGGCGGGAACCTGGCCGTAGGCGCTTTCAAGTGCGCAGTACCACCGGTTGTTGTTCGACAAAATGTATGACATATCTACTCGCTTAGCTCCACGGTGAAGTTCACCTTTGCGCGCTGGACAAAATTCTTTCCGCCCTTAACCACCGGCTCGTAATGGACGTCGTAGCCGCCCGAATACGAAGCACCATCGCCCCAGTCGCCGGATTGGTCGTCCAGCAAGGCGCAGACGGCGTCCACGTACATCTCGGTGTTGTGCTCAATCGCGGCCAGTTTTTGCTGGGTGCATCGGATCTCGATCACGATATCGACGCGCCCCGAGAACAGGCGCGCTTTCTCGCGCTGCGTATTCTGCATCCGGTCACAGTAGACCAGCAGCGCGGGATAGGAGGCCACACCAGCTGTCTCCGTGATATCGACGCTCGCATTCTGCGCCACAATACTTCTGACCGACTCTCCAACAAGCGAAGGATCGTTCGCCTCGATCGCGACGATACGTGCGTTCACGCCGGTTACCGAATCGGCCAGCATGGCCAGCGTCTGATCGATAAGTGTTCCTGCAAATCCCGCCATGATTTCCTCTTTCCATCAGCCGCGTTGCAACGTGCGCGGCAAGGCCTTTGTGTAGTCCGGGGACTGCCCGGTTCCGGCGGGCTTACCGGAAATGACTCCGCCGGGGATGTAAGTGAATGAGGATTCGGGCGGCAGCAGATTCTGGTTCGCCATGGCCGTGCCCGCGGGCGCGGTTCCGATATAAACGTTAAAACCGACCGCACGCGGAGGAGCGCCCGTCACCATTACCGTTACCGCGTTGCCCGCGGGCACTGTAATGGAAGCTGCATCGGATGACGCGCCCTCCTGCCCCGCCTGATTCACCCATGTCACGCTGACGTAAAACGTGCCGGCCGGCGGATTCGAGAGAACGCTGACGGTTCCGAGAACCGGGAGGGCGGCCTTCGGCATCGGATCGAATACCAGGGCTACGCCGCTGGCGATGAACTGATCGCGCGCAAAGCGGGTCAGCTTCGCGTACTCGTCCCACTTGCCCTGATAGCGGTCGATGAGTTGACTGAAATACGCGTCGCGATAGACCATCGAGAGCGACTGCATCTTCGCCCAGCGGGCGAGTTCCCGCGTGACTACAACCTGAGCGATTCCCGGGGCGGTTGTCCACGGCGGACCAAACGCGGGGCGCGGACGCTGCAGCCAGTTCTCGACTTCAGACTGCAGCTCATCCATCGCAAGACGAATTTTCGACGTGACGTTGATGCCGGTGATTTGCGCGGCTTCAAGAAGCCCGGAGTCTTCGTCTATCAGATCCTGAATCGAGCAGGCCGGTCCGTCGGTAAAAAGCGCCATTGCGATCAGCTCCGCTCTTTCTCGGGCCGTTTGTCCTCGCGGGCCGGAACCATCACGAACTGAACGCGCTTCGCCGCTTCGTCCCGATCATGCTTTTCGCATGCAGCCCGCAGACCTTCGCGGAACGCCTGGGCTTCTTCCGGCGTGGCAACGCGCGCGCGCCCATCGGCAATCATCTTCGCGGCGACGCCGCGCGGCGCTTCGGTGCGCACGCCGTCTTTTCCACCCTCAGCCGTAGCGAGGCTGACCAGAACCACGTCGTCACCGGGGAGCGACGCTTCGGCGTCGCGCACTCTCTTGTAATAGGACCGCAGATCCATTGTTTTTCTTCCTTTCAAAAAAGAAGGGCGGACATTTCTGCCCGCCCTTCGCAGCGCTGCAGGAGGCTAGCTGTTCACCTGAACCGCGAAGCCGTTGCGCAGAACCGCGCAACCATAGAGCACATCCACCGTGAACTGCTGCGAGAGCGTATTCGGCTGGTAGCTCATGGTCACGCGCATGCCGAAGTTGCCGAGCTCGGCATATTCGGCGATGGCGCCGGTGCCGGGCAGAGGCTGCGGCAGGCGGCGCACAACGAGACCGATTGCGTCGCGCTCGAATGCCAGATTGTGCACATTCACCGGCGAACTGCCGGTGGAGGGCACGAACTGGGAACGGAACACGTAGAAGTCTTTGATCTTCCCGATGGTCCCGTCAACGATACTGCGCAGACCGGCTTCGCCACAGGTCTGGAACTCGCTGAACCGCGGAATCTGCCGCAGCTGCGAGTAGGTGTTGCTATCGACCACGAGATACTTCGGACGGTTCGAAGGCACTTTCGCCTGGAACAGCGCCGTCTCTGCCTGATCGATGACCGCTTCGGTGATCGGCGTACCGGCCGTTCCGAGCGGAGTGTTTGATGTGAAGCCCGCGTACAGGCCCAGAAGATCGCTCTCGATCCGCTGCGCGATAGCGGCGACGGCCGGCTGCATGTAGACCTGCAGCAGATCCGGAACCGCGAGCACCTTGGTGATGTCGGGAATCTGGAACGTGGCTTCCACGTGTGTGTTCAGCACGATCTGCGCGTTGGTGAGGCTGGGATTCTGCGGCTGAACCGACCCACCCTCCGCGATGTTGTTGGCGACCAGGTTCGGCGCGATCGGAATGTTTACCGTATCGCCCGCCTGGGCCAGAGTCGGCTCGTAATCGCGATTGACCAGATTCCCCATGATGAGGTTTCCGGTCAATGCCGGTAGCGCGTCGGCCGCTACCAGTTTCACGATTGCGTTGGCCACATTTGCTGACGTAATTGCTGGCATTGTTCTCCTTTTGATTTCTTCGGGAACAATAAAAAAGAGCGCCGAAGCGCTCTCTGTTTACTGTTCCCGCGGCTGTGCCGCTTTTCTTCCAATCACCCATTCTTCTTGTGACGCTCCCGCGCCACATCGGTAAACGGGAGGTCTTACCGCAGCGACTGCGACGCGACACGCAGAATTTCGAGTCGCGCCCGCTCCAGATCTTCTTTGCTCATTGACGGACCAATTCGGTCAAGATCGACCGTGCCCGGAACGGCAGGCGCGGTCTTCTGCGCGGCCGTCATGCCGGTACCCCCGGCAATGCGCGCGGGGAGGAATTCGGGATTCTCCTGCACGAAGCCCGCGAGGAATTCGGTGAGCGGCTTTTCGCCGGCATCGCTGTCACCCTTCGCGACCACACGGCCGTCGTCGGTGCGCACGATTCCGTCCTGAACGGCCTTGTAGGCGAGGTCCACTTTGACCACGCCGAGACGCTGGAGCTCGGCGCGGATGGCGGCGGCACGTTGCGCTTCATCTGCGATCGCGCGGGCACGCGCATTTTCTTCCGCCATTTCGTTAAGGCGCTTTTCGAGCTGCTCTCGGCGGCGGCGCTCTTCCTGGAGCTCCGTCTTGTAAGCGGGCTCGCGTTTCGCAGTGTCCTGCTTCATGAATTCGCTGATTGCCTGCTGCACGATTGTCTGAACGTCCGTTGTGTCGGCCATTTTCGTTTTCCTTTTACTGCGCGTCGATTTCTTCCGCGATGCGGTCTTTGATTTCCTGGCGCGCATCGCACAAGTACTTGAGGGCTACCCGCTTGAAGACCTGCTTTTTCAGGGTGGGCGAAGCGATGCCGAGGTGAAGGAGGCTATCGGCGTCGGCGGCTTCGCTGGAGAAGTCCGTGATGTCGAAGGAGTCGAGCCCGGTGACGCCGACGACGATATCGTCCTGGCGCGCGGTGGCGATGGCGTTCATGATGTTGCGCATCGCGTCTTTGACGACGTCGCCGTACGCGCTGAGGATTTCCTGTGTGACTGCGAAATCCCATTGCTTGCTGAGGCCGGACTGGAATGCCGTGCTGCTCTGACCGGCCTGCTGCATCAGATATGAGACGCGATAGATTTCGTCTTTGAGACGGTCGAGGTTGTTGGCCGCGATCTGGTAAACCTTGCCATCGGGTTCCGCCCAGCCAAACCGATCTTCCGGGCCCAGCTGGATGTAGTAGCTTTCGCCGACTACCTGACTCCATTCGCGTTCGGAATAGACGATGGGCATTGCGAAGAGGCCCATAGTGAGCGCCCACGCGAGAGCGTTCGATTTGTTGAAGTGCTCGAGTTGCAGCGAGGCGGACTTATTGGTAAGCCAGAGGCCGTCGCTGACTTTCATTTCGAAGACCGGCACGCGGTTGACAGAGGCGAACCCGTGGCGGCCCTGCTCGATGAGGTCTATGGTCTTGCCCTGCTCGTAAATCTCGTAGTTTTCGCGATCATAGTAGATCCAGCGGGTTTCGCGTTTCCAGCCGAGCGAGCGGACGCTATCCTGCTTCAGCAACGATGTGCGAATGACCAGCCATTCGAGTTCTCCGCGATCGTCGTAGCTCCAGTTGATGACTTCGTCCGCGGTGTAGCTGGTCAGATATGCGCGGGAGCGGCCTTGTGCGTCTTCTTCGGCGCGCGAGCGAACCTCGCCTTCGGTACGAGGGAAGTCGACGACGACATAAGACTTGCCGCAGACCAGCGCTTCGGTCAACTGCTGACGGAAGAACTGCGCCAGCGTCGTGCCCCGCAAATCGCAGTTCTGAATGAACTGACTGAAGAACTGTTTCGCCGGCGTGCTGCCTTCGCTGAGATCGATCACCGGCTCTTCGCGCATGAGCGTCGCCGTGTACCAATCGACGATAGAACCCACGTAGTTCTCGTAGAAGACGCGGCCCAGGCGTTCGGCGTAGACATCGGCCGGTTCCTTGAGACGCTGTACCAGATACTGCGCGGCGTTGAGGCGGAACTGCTCACCACCGGAATAGATGTCGCGATAGCGCCGCCACATGGCCGCACGCGACGTGTAGTCGGGATGCTCCTGGTTGATGTGCCGGTTGAGCTGTCCTGTTTCGATCGTGTTCATTTCACACCCGTGGTTTCGTTCGTCATATCAATCTGTGTCCGCGTTCGCCTATCGTGTTCTTTCGCTGGAACTCCTGCCAGACGAGGTAGCCCAGCGCGTCGGATGCGTGGGTCCGGTGGCGATCTTTCGTTTTGTCAATCTGCGTGGAATCTTCTTCGTACGCGACCTGCTCGAAGTCATCAATCAGTTCTTTACAGCGCGGCGAGACGAACAACTCCGATTCGTCCGCCGCGTTACGCAGCTTCGCGTTCATCAGCCCCACCCGGTCCCGAATGGACGGGTTCGTGCGCGGCACTTTGATCCGCACCCTGCCGCCGCGGCTGCGGAAAAATTCCTTCATCACCTCGTAATCCGAAAGCTCGGAGGTCGTATGTTTCGACGCGCCGGACGCGTCCCCATACACCGTCACGCCACCCTGCGGCATCCCGAATTTCTTCTCGAACTCTGTGCATGCCTGCTCCGTGGTGCCGCGCCGCAGCACAATCTGATCGAGCGCCAGGACTTCGTTCTTCCGGATCTGCGCTATTACCGTGCAGAGCGGGTCTACGTTAAAGTCCATTGCCCAAACGAGGGGCAGCGCGGGATCGGCTTCGATATCGCGGATGTTTACATCGCGGCGGAAGCTCGTGTATACAAGACCCGCCTGGACGTTCAGGTAATCGCCGAGTACTTCCTGGCGAAAGAAGTTTTCATCGTAGCTGGATTTCAGGCGGTCATAGAAATCCGGCACCTGATCGAGCAGGAATCGATTTTCATAAGGCCGCGCCTGAACGGCCGCGTAACCTTCCGGGGGCGTCGATATGAACTTGCGGTACACCCAGTCGAAACCCTTCGGCGTCCATACGGCGAAGCCGCAGCGCCTTGTCGCAAGGGGGTCGCGGAGCCTGCCTTCCAGGCGAAGCCACGCGCCCTCCTGCGTGTACGTCAATTCGTCGAGACCGAACCATGCGAGGTTGGTTCCCCGAAGGCGGTCGAAGTCTTCTACCGAGCGCAACAGGATGCGCGAGCCGCTGTCTTTCATGACA
Source organism: Acidobacteriota bacterium (assembly GCA_048498815.1). Taxonomy (GTDB): domain Bacteria; phylum Acidobacteriota; class Terriglobia; order Bryobacterales; family Bryobacteraceae; genus BOG-234. The sequence continues at coordinate 21,498 of JBEHXG010000045.1, forward strand.
AGGACGTTGTCTGCCTTGTTGAGATCAAACGGCAGGTCGTTGCGGCCCAGGATTTCCAGCAGCGACGTCAGCGTGGAGTCGCGCAGCATCGGATAAGTTGGTGCGCCGATCAGGCCTGTGCGGCCCGGGTTCAGGTACGAAAGCCGGATGGCTTCGTGGCAGAGCGCCTGGCTTTTGCCCGAACCGATGGGACCGGAGAAGCCCTTAAAGCGAGCTTCGCAATCGTGAAACAGCTTTTGACTGGGGAGCGGAGAATGCTCTATTTTTCGGTCGAGTTCCTGCATTCGTCCACCCATCGGATTGTGATTTTTCGCGGTCGCTCGGCGTTCAGTTCGCGGCGGAGCTGCAGCAGACGAACGAGGTCCGCCACTGAGGCTTTCGCGGTGTCTTTTTTCGCGTTGAAGCGCAAGGCGGCGAGCGCGGCGTTGATGGCGCCGTCTACGGCCTCGCCGAGTTCGGCATTCTTCCGGCGTTCAAGCCCGTCTTCTTCGCTATCGGGGATAGTCGCGTCTTCGATATCGTCGTGATTTTCGTTCGCGGCACCTGATCCGGCGGTGGGGGAAAACTCCTGCTCATCCTCCCTTGCGTCGGTCTCGCTATTGATTGCGCTGCAATCAAACCTTTCCATGACCACAAACTAGCAACCAGAGCGGAGGCAGATGGTCAGGAGATTTTGCAAGCCACTGAAAACAGGGCGAATAAAGTCCTCATTTCGTTGTCACCGGCAATGTCCGGATCGCGTGACAGGATCGGAAGGAAGACTCAATCGGGGCTCGATGCAAGTTTTGACAGACGACCGTGTGCCCTTAGGGGCCATATGCCGGTGGACGAAAATTTTCCTAACCGCGGCGTTTAAAGAACTGAACTGCGCGTTCGTGCTTTTCGGCTTCTTCGCGGGAGTCAAAGGTGCCGAGGTTTTTGCGCTTGCCGGCTGCGTCTGTCTTTTTGGAGTAGAGACGGTATTTGTTGCCTGCGATTTTTCGGATCATGCCAACAGACGTGCAAGCGGCCTGCCAGGCTATTGTTGAGGATTCCGATGCAGCGGGAGACAGCACGTACGGGAGCATTCAGCGCGGTGGCGGGACCATTTCTGTTATCGCGTCTGCTTGTTTGGGCGATTCTGCTGGTTTCGGTGCTGGTTCGAGCGGTGCCCCCCGACGTTAACAGCAAAGCCTGGGCGTTTACCGTGCATCGGGTGGCGGTGGTCCCGGCCTTGCGGGCGGCGGTTGAAGGTGGCGACAGTACGTCGTATGTGGAAGTAGCGCGCGCAGGCTATCACGGGGAGATCACGCGGGTTTATCCACCGGCATTTCCCATGCTGCTGCGCGCGGCAGCAGCGTTTACGGGCGAGTTCTGGCTTACGGCCTGCGTTTTGAATTCGGTCCTGATGCTGGTGGGCCTTTGGGCTTTGTTTCGGTTGAGCCGGTTGGCCGGGCTTGATGATGCCGGGGCGCGACGGGCGGTTGCGCTTTGCTGTGTGTTTCCGATGTCGTACTTTCTCTCGCTGCCGTTTGCCGAGGCACTGCTGTTTTGCTGCTCGACGCTGGCTTTGATGCTGGCAATGGAGGGCCGGTGGTGGCTGGCCGGGCTGTTTGGCGCGGTCGCCTCGGCAACTAAGGTACCGGGCAGCCTGATTCTGATTCCGTTACTGATTTTGTATTGGCAGCGGTTCGGGTGGCGGATTCGACGCGAGATTGTGCCTGTGCTGCTCTCGCCCGCAGGGATGGCGGGATATCTGATTTATCTTCGGCTGCACGGGACCATGGATTTTCATGCGAGTCAGCAGGAGTTTGGGCACCGCGGAGTGGGTCTGTTTTTTGTGCCGATTGTGGAGTACCTGCGGCATCCGAATGTATTCAGCGCGTGGAATTTTTATCCAATGCACTTTCTGGCAATGGTGGTGATGTTTGCGGCCGGCTGGATTTTGGTTCGGCGTCGGCAGGCGGCTCTGGGGTTCTATGCGCTTGCGGTGATTCTGCTGCCGCTGGCGGCTACCGAGACACTGGCATCCCTGACCCGGTATTGCGTACCTTGTGCCGCGCTTTACGTCGCGCTGGCATATTTGCCGGAACGCTGGTATCGGATATTTTTTGCGGGGTCGGTCCTGCTATTCGCCGCTTTCGCGCTGCTCTATGCTTTGCGGTTCGGCATGGCTATGGCTTAGTTGCCGCCTGCGCCTTCCGCCTTTAGCTTTTGCACGAAGGACAGGATGTCAAAGGGTTTGATCTGGCGGTCCGGGAAGAAGCTGTTTACAGCATCGGTTTCGTCGTCGAAAACTTCGAAAATGGTGTCGATCTTTGTCATCAGCAAAAGTTCCAGGTTGCGGCGGTTGAGATGGATCAGTTTTGCGAGCCCGCTTACTTTGCGCAGACGGGTCTGACAGCTGACTATGGCGCCTAGGCCCAGACTATCGATGTAATCGACTGCCTGCAGATTGATTACGATTTTCCGGCCTTCCACGGCGGTCAGTTCTTCGATGATTGAGCGCAGGGCGGCCACTTCTTCGCCTGCTACGATACGGCCCTTTAGATCAAGCAGGATGATACCCTCGCGCTCCCGCTGCGCTATATCCAGGTGCATGACTGTTTGATTCAACCTACGTTGAGGTGGGATTCAATGTTCCGTAGAAGCACGTCTGGGGCCATTGTTGCGGCGTCTAAGACAAGAGACGGGGCGGGGCCGGTGGGGGTCCAGCGGGCTCGGAAGCGCGGGGACGGGGCTCCGGCGAAGATTGAGATTAACGGGACGCGGGCGGCTGCGGCTGCGTGCTGGCCCGCGGAGTCATAGCCGATGTAGAGGCGGCTGGCGGCGATTTTGGAGGCGAAACCGGCGAAGCTGCCTTCCCAGAACCGAATTTTCTGGATGGCTTCGCTGGTTTCGGCGGCGGCGTTTACGCGGGTAGCTTCAAGTCCGCCGGCTCCCCGGTCGAGCCATATGGTTTCGTAGCGAGCGGCCGCGGCGGCGATTAGCCGGGCTTCGAAATCGCCGGGGATTCGTTTGGTTTCGTTTTCTCCTACGCCGAGACTGATGGCTGCACAGTTGGTGGTTTGGGCGGGTTCCGGGGCTATGTAGGCTGGGGCATGTTGGCCGAAGGTTTTGTCCAGCCAGGTGGCGACGAGGGTGGAGAGATTGGCTTCGGCTTCTCCGCCTGCTGTGCGGCTGGGGAAGTGAAAGTAGCGGCTGGGTTCGGTCAGGGGGATCAGGCCCAACTGCGACATTCTGGAGTCGGGGTCGATTACTATGCTGCTGGGTTTGTTTAGCCGAGTCTGGAGGGCTTCTGCGAACTCCAGACGCCCGGCGATGGAACCGGAGCGGGGATAGTCGGCAATGAGTGGTTCCACGCGCGGGTCGGCGGCGAAAAGTTCCGCGGACTTCTTGTTCGCCACGAAGACGATTCGCGCTTCGGGGAAGCGCCGCTTCATCGTGTTCAGGATGGGGCTGACGATTTTGATGTCGGCGCCCAGCGTTACTCGCGAGAGGACATAGACGGTTTCGACTCTGGCCGGGATCGCGGGCGCGAAGGGTTCGCGCTTCGGGATCCAGATTTGCATTACGCGCTCGTAGGCCTGCGATTGCGCGGGATCGAATGAGTCGGCGAGCGGCTCTATGATTTCGCGGAAGAACTCGCCGGCGCAGGCTTCGGCGAAGGCTCGCAGTTCGGTCTCGGGCGGAGTTTCGCCCCGCCGGAGTGCCGCGAGGAAATCCTTAGCGGAAGTACTTGCCGACAATCGGCTCCAGCTTCCTGATGGTGTTTTCGGGGACGAGCTTCCTGTCGGTGATGAGTGCGTGCTGCAACGATGTGCCGCACTTGCAGGTTCGCGCGGCGGGCATCGACTTCACTGCTTCAGCGACCACGCGCGCAGCATTGGCGGCGTTTTGCGTGAGGACGCGGATGATGTCGGTTACTTCGACAGCGTCGTGTTCGGGGTGCCAGCAATCGTAGTCGGTGACCATGGCTACGGTGACGTAGCAAATTTCGGCTTCACGGGCGAGCTTGGCTTCCTGGAGGTTGGTCATACCAATGACGTCCATGCCCCAGGAGCGGTAGAGGTTCGACTCGGCCTTGGTCGAAAACATGGGGCCTTCCATGCAGATGTACGTGCCGCCCTTTTTGGCGTTGACGGTGGCTGTGCTGCAGGCGGCGGTTACGGTTTCGGCGAGCTGCGGACAGACGGGGTCGGCGAAGCTGACGTGTGCGACGAGGCCTTCGCCGAAGAAGGTGGAGATACGTCCTCTGGTGCGGTCTACGAATTGATCGGGGATGACGAAGTCGAGGGGCTTGTGTTCTTCTTTGAGGGAGCCTACGGCGCTGAGGGAGACGATGCGTTCCACGCCGAGCGATTTCATTCCGTAGATGTTGGCGCGGAAGTTGAGTTCGGAGGGGGAGATGCGATGTCCTCGGCCGTGGCGGGCGAGGAAGGCTACTTCCTGACCTTCGAGGGTGCCGACTACGTAGTTATCGGACGGGGAGCCGAAGGGGGTTTCGACTGCTACTTCTTTCTGTTCGGTAAAGCCCGGCATGGAGTAGAGTCCGCTGCCGCCGATTACGCCTATTTTGGGCAAATGTGCATGCTCCTGGGGGATGGAATGAATTCCCATGGTACGCCACTGGCGGTTGATGGGTGGTGTAGTTCATTGGATTCAGGGATCTGTGCCGGTATGTCGCAGACTGAGCGCAAAGATGAGTACCCACGCCATCCAGGGAACCACGACTGCTCGCTGGAGAAGCCCCACCCAAGGCGTGAATGCGCTTCGTCCCGCGACCGTCATGGTTGCTATTGCAAGCGTGGCGACCGCTATGGCAACCATTGTTCCCGCGGCGCGGGTTGTCCACACAAGGCGTCGCCACTTCTTCTGCTGACGAAACCGCGGAAGAAATGCAAAGCAACTCACCGGAGCCAGAAACAAAACTATTCTCGCGATGATTTGATGAATGGATCCATGGATCGTTCTCTGGCCTGCGGCGGGGTCCGTAACGAAGAACCCTAAGATTATGAAGCCGAATCCGATGATCGTCAGAAGCGCATGGCCGGTTCGTGACAGCGTTGCTGCTGAGATCCCACGCGCGAATACCAGGAGCAGCAAACCGAAAAGCGCGGAATTCAGAATTTGCACCCAACCGTGCGGGCCGAGCGCGAGAGCGCTGATGTACATTGTGCGCGAGTCGTACCCGAGTCGGAGCAGCCCGGCTATTACGAATATCGGCACATAGAGCATGGGTGCGATGATGCCCGCCCACACCGCCGTGAGGCTCTTTTTGGGGCCCATTTTTTTACCAATCGTGAGCGGTCGCGGGATGAGCGGCCGTCATTGCTGGATTAATTCCATTAAGACGCCCCCGGTGGTTGAGGGATGGACGAAGACGTAGAGGTGTCCGCCGGCTCCTTTGCGGGGTTCGTCGTTGATCAGCCGAGCTCCGGTGGCTTTGAGGCGGGCTGTGACGGCTGGGAGGTCGTTCACTCGCATCGCTATGTGGTGGATGCCTGGGCCTCGTTTTTCTATGAAGCGGGCTATTGGGGAGTCTGGCTGGGTTGGTTCGAGTAGTTCGATGCGGGACGGGGCGGCGTCGAGCATGGCTACGTTCACTTTTTCAGACTCTACGGTTTCGCGGCTCAGGAGTTTCATGCCCAGTTGGTTCTGGTAGAACTTCAGACTTTCCTCGAGGTTCGCCACTGCTATTCCAATGTGATCGATTTGCCAGGTGGGATCCGGCGTGAGCGGTTCGCGTGGTTTGTGTGCGGCGATGGCGTCGAGCAGCCCCGGGATGCCGGTGCCGTCCAGCGCTGTGGTGCGGAAGATCGGCGGCCTTGTGTTTTCCGGCTGCAGCGAGAGCATCGCTGCGATTTCGTTTTCGGTTTGCTCCGCGCCGGGTTTGTCGGATTTATTGACGACAAAGATGTCGGCGATTTCCATCATGCCGGCTTTGATGGCCTGGACGTCGTCGCCCATGCCAGGGATGAGGACTACCAAGGTCACATCGGCGTGCGAGGCGATTTCGATTTCGTCCTGGCCTGCGCCCACGGTTTCGATGATGATGTACTCGAAGCCCGCGCCGCGAAAGACCTGGGCGAGCGCGCTGCTGGTTTTGGCAAGGCCGCCGGGTCCGCCGCGCGAAGCCATGGAGCGGATGAAGACGCCGTGGTCGCCGTAGTGGTCCTGCATGCGGATGCGGTCGCCGAGGATTGCGCCGCCGGTGGCGCGGCTGGAGGGGTCGACGGCGACGATGGCTACGGTTTTGCCACGGCGGCGGATTTCTGTAACGAGGGCGCTGGCGAGGGAGCTCTTCCCTGCTCCGGGCGGTCCGGTGATGCCGATGATAAGGCCGGCGCCGCCGTGGAGTTCGGGAGGGAGGGGTTCGCCGTTCTCGACCTGTGTGGCGAGTCGGGCTAGTTCGCGAAGGTTCACTGGCGCGGGTTAGTCTTTCAGGAGTTGGCGGGCGATTACCAGCCTTTGAATTTCGCTGGTGCCTTCGCCGATGGTGCAGAGCTTGACGTCGCGATAGAACTTTTCGACGGGGTAGTCTTTGATGAAGCCGTAGCCGCCGTGGATTTGTACGGCTTCGCCTGCGATCCAGACGGCGCTTTCCGAGGCGAAGAGTTTCGCCATGGAAGATTCGCGGGTAACGCGCTTGCCGTTGTTGAGGAGCGTTGCGGCTTTGTACGTGAGCAGGCGCGAGGCTTCGAGCCGGGTGGCCATGTCGACGAGCTTGTGCTGGATGGCCTGGAATTCGGAGATGGGGCGTCCGAATTGTTTGCGGAGTTTGGCGTACTTAAGCGCGGCGTCGTAGGCTCCCTGGGCCATTCCGATGGAGAGGGCTGCGATGGAAATGCGTCCGCCATCGAGGATGCGGAGGCTATCAACGAAGCCTTCGTTTTGTCGGCCGAGAAGTTGGGGGTCGGGGACGCGGCAATCGGTGAAGACGACGTCGCCGGTTGCGGAGGCGCGGAGGCCGAGCTTATTTTCTTTCTTGCCGGGGCGGAAACCTGGAGTGTCCTTTTCCACGATGAAGGCTGAGATGCCGTGCTGGGCGGCGGTGCGGTCGGTGACGGCCATGCCGACGCAGACGTCGGCGTAGTGCGCGTTGGTGGTGAAGGATTTGGTGCCGTTGATGGTCCAGTGGTCGCCGATTCGCTGGGCGGTGGTGCGGGTGCCGGCGGCGTCAGATCCGGCTTCGGCTTCGGTCAGGGACCAGCAGCCCAGCCATTCGCCCGAAGTGAGTTTCGGCAGGTATTTTTGCTTTTGTTCTTCTGTGCCTGCTTTGTAGATGTGGTTGGAACAGAGGGAGGTGTGGGCAGCCACGATGATACCGACGGAACCATCGACGCGGGAGAGTTCTTCGATGATGATGGAGTACTCGATATAGCCGAGTTCGGCGCCGCCGTATTTTTCGGGGAAGATAGCGCCCATGTAGCCGAGCTTGCCGAGCTTGCGGATTACTTCGAGAGGGAAGGTCTGGGATTCGTCCCACTCTTTGACGTGGGGGGCGATTTCGGCCGCGGCAAAATCACGGACTTCGCGGCGGAGCTGGATTTGTTCGGGTGTGTACTCGAAGTCCACGATCCGATTATGGCAGCGAAACAGGTGGTTTGCGCGGGTGGAGAAGCACGTTACTCTTACGGGATGCCCCGCCGCTATTACTTCGCCGTGTTTGGACATCCCGGCAAACCACTAGAAAAGATCTGGTGGAGTCCGGGCGATATGTGCCAGATCCAAAGTTCGCCCCGCGACTCCGCGCCGGTGACTTTATGCCGCTCTACTGCACCAACCAGTACCCGAATCGCTCGAAGCGGGCCCCTGGCATCGGCGAAGCCGCAGGCAGCATACCGAAGGGGTAGTCACCTATCGCTGGATTCCCTTTGATTTTCCAGTCTCGAAACGCGAGATCAACGAGAGCTTTGACGCCAACGATCTGCGTAGCCTCGCCAACATTCGTTTCTCCAGCAAATGGCTCTTCGAGATATCGGAGGGCTCATTCAAGCGCCCTGTTGGTGATCGTTGCCCAATACCTTAATCGACTTTGCAGGGTTCTGCGCCGCGCGGCGAGGGTGATAGTTCTCGGGCGTTGCTCACACCCTGCCCAAGTGGAGTGTCGACTGTGTTCGGATAGACGCGACTGAAGTCGCGTGTCCCGGTTATTTTCCTGGAAATTGCTTACCGTCTATGTGGACGGAGTCGATGACGACGCGATTGGCTTCGTTCAGGTGGAACTCAACCTTGTCATTGCGTTCTTCGAGATGAATCATGTCGGCGGGCTGAGTGGTGGCCATCGCAAGGGCTTGCTCGAGCGAGATACCGGTCATCTGCATGACGTTTGAGATTGCGTCGTGCATGGAGAGTGAGGAACCGGCGAGGCGCGTGGAGCCTGCGAGGACGACCCGGCCGTCGGGGAGGAGATCGGCATCCTGTCGGCCAAGCCGGTAGCGTCCCGGAGGCGCTCCGGCAGGGGCTGAGGCGTCGGTTACCAGTACAGCGCGGGCAGGGGTCTTGGCTCTTATCGCGGCCTTCAGGAAGGGCCTGGCAACGTGGATTCCGTCCGCTATGAAGCTGCCGGTCAGGCGGTCTTCGGCCAGTTGGTCCCAGATGTAGCTTTGCGTTTTGGGCAGCATGGAGTGGCCAGCGTTACCGATGTGCGTTGACATGGTGGCGCCGGCTTCGATTGCAGCGTCGATCTGAGCGGCGGTGGCTCCGGTGTGGCCGATGCTGGCGACGACGCCGTCGGCTGTGATCGCGCGGATGTAGTCCGGCGCTTCGGGCCAGTGGGGCGAAAGGGTGATGATCCGGATGGCTCCGTTTGTTGCTTGCTGCCAGGTTCGGTATTCGGCGACGTCGGGCGGGCGGACCGCGTCGATCGGATGCGCGCCACGAGGGCCTTCATCAGGGGAGATGTGGGGGCCTTCGATGTGAAAGCCTGCGATGACTTGTCCCCAATTCAGTTCTGTGCGCGCCCGGGTGAGCGTGCGGAGGCAGGCAAGCATGTCATCGGGGGGGCCGGTGATGATGGTGGGGAGGCACCGGGTCACGCCGGTGGCGATGATCGTGTTGAGGGCGTGCTCGATTTCGGGAAGCGTGGTTTCGGGCCGGTTGAAGTCGATGCCGCCAAAGCCGTTTACCTGTAGGTCTGTGAAGCCGGAACAAATCATGGTGTTTTCGTTTTATGCACAGGCTTCCCACAAGGTACGCAGGTTAAGCCTTTTGGTTTCAGCGCGAAAAAGTTGTTGAAATGAGCAGGAAAGCAGGGGTTCCGCACTGGCGCCGCCGATCCATTTCACGATACAACAGTGAAACGGATTGGCTGGCGCGTGACTCCGGCGGGATAAATCTCGGGGGAGACGAAACCACGGCGGGGTTGCGCGCGCAGTCGTCTGGTATGAGGGGTTCAGTTTAGAACTGGATCAGATCTTTATGAGCGTCGACGGCCCCGGCGACGCCTTCCACCTTCTTCACTCCGTCCACATCTTTGAAGGGTCCGTTCTTCGTGCGGTAGGCGACGATGGCTTCGGCCTGTGCCTGGCTGACACCAAGAGCCTTTGCAATCTCGCTCGCGGTGGCCTTGTTGACGTTCACGCGGATCTGCGGGCCGAGGGCTTTGGTGAGATAGTCCAGTACGGCGGTGTAGTCGGCGTCACTGATGGCGAGGCCTTTTTCCGTCATGGAGGTGATCGTGCGATCCCAGTCGTCGCCACTACGGTGCGAGGCGGACCACATTTCCGCACCGTGGCAGGCGGTGCAGGCTCGTACGGTAACGGCTTTGCCGGGGAGGTCGGGAAGATCGTCCTGAGCGAGGATGGGCGCGGCGATGATTGCAGTGAGAAAAATCAGATGTCGTAGCATAGGTCGAATTTCAGGCCTTTCGTAGGTCTCCTGTCTCTTTATACCTCATTCGTGGAATCGTGAATGTAAGGTGCTGTCAGAGTGCGATGCAGGACGTTGGCGCGGTGCGTCATATCGCGCAGCTCTCCGCGCCATATCGCCTGGCGGCTCATTCGACCGGTCGCAACTGATCTCGGAAAGCACGTCATTCCACGTATTTAGACGCATTTCGGGGTGGAAATGTTTGGCCAGAGGGGTGCTATTACCCGGCTTCCGCCTTGACGAGAACCTGGATCAGCCTGGGATTGGTGCAGCTTGCGTTGGCCGCCACGTGCCTTCTCGCCCAGACGAGGCCGGCGGCCGGCGAATCGGCCTCGGTTACAGCGAAGATGCCGGTGAAACTCGCGGGCGTTGATTATGTGGGGAGCGACCGCTGCCGGCGCTGCCATAAGCCCGAGTTCATCGAGTTTGGTAAGACAGCGCATGCGACTTTGCCGGAGCACAAGGATTCGGTGGTGGGCTGCGAGCTCTGCCACGGCGCGGGCAAGGCCCACGCGGATGCACAGGAAGCAGCCCATGGCGATGAGGCCAAGACCGCCGCGGCGAACAGGCTGATCTTTGCATTTAGAGGCAGCGCAAAGAAGAATTCCGAGCGGTGTCTGCAATGTCATCAAACCAGTTCCCAGCAGTCGCAGTTCGATCATTCAAGCCATGCGCTGCGCGGTGTGGCCTGTCTGGATTGCCACGCGATTCATCTGGTGGAGGCTTCCGACAGCCCGAATGGCAGGGCTGTGCAGAGCGCGCAGGCGAAGTTCTTTTCCGTGCCATCGCTGGGCGACGAGAACCGCTGGCTGGCGAGCAGCTTGTTGAAGAAGAGCCAGCCGGAGCTTTGCTATCAGTGCCACGGGGATGTGCGTGCGGCGTTTGCGCTGCCGACACATCATCGGGTACCTGAGGGCGCAATGAAGTGTACGGACTGCCATTCTCCGCACGGCAGCTCGAATCTCCATGAGATGCAGAAAGCGGCATCAGAAACCTGTACCGGGTGCCATACGGAGAAGCGGGGTCCGTTTGTGTTCGAACATGCCGCCGCAAAAGCAGAGGGCTGCACGGCCTGCCATACGCCGCACGGGAGTTCCAACAGGATGTTGCTGGCGCGGCGGGAGGAGCGCACTCTTTGTCTGCAGTGCCACGTGGGGAGCCCGCTGAAGACGGCGGTGATGCCGCATAACTTTAACAGCTATCAGGCGAATGGGGCTTGTTCGCGGTGCCATTCGGTGATTCACGGATCGAACTTCGATCCGAACTTTCTGAACTGATGCTTATGACCCGAACCCGCATCATTGTTTGCTTACTGGCCGCGCTTCCAGCCCTGGCTCAGGATGACAGTCCGGTCAAGGTTGGGGATTACGAAAATTCGGGTTCGATTTCGGTTGGTTACCGGCTGACGAGTTTCAGCGGGTACCGACCGAAGTATCAGGAACTTTTCGATCTGCAGAGCGGTCCGCGCCTGCTGGATTTCAGTCTGTTCGGGAAGCTGGCGGACGGGAAGAAATCGGCGTGGCTGGACGATTATTCGGCGGTGCTGAATGGGATTGGTGGCGAGCCATGGAGCACGGTGCAACTGAACGCGCGGAAGAAGAAGCTCTACGATCTGCGGGTTAATCTGCGGCAGTCGCATTATTACTGGAATCAGAATGATGGGGCGTCTTTGCCAAACGGGCTGGCCGGGCTGACTTCGAACCACGACTGGGCAACGGTGCGGCGGATCGGGACGGTGAATCTGCTGATTCATCCGACGAATAATCTGCGATTCACGGTGGAGTATGCGCATAACGCCCGGCATGGTGTGAACGATACTACGCGAACGATGGATTACTTCGGGTCGCCTTCGGACTGGGGGACTTATGCGCGAAGCAATCCTTATTACCTGGTTGGATTGATCGATGAGACATCGAACCGCGCGGCGGCGGGTGTGGATTACACGATCAAGGCTTTCACGTTCCATTACAAGGTGGGGCTGGAGCGACTGGTGGATTCCTTTGACGGGGCGAATCCTTATGCCGGAGAGATCAGTATTAATACCGGCTATTCGCTGGCTTCGAAGGAGCCTTTGGCTTCGGCCACATGGGCGGATTACCGGAAGCTTTCCACTCCGCTAAGTGAGCTTTCATGGGACGGGCCTGTAGGGCGGAAGCTGCGCGCACATGGCAGTTATGTGTTTCATACGTATTCGGGCCCGGCATCGCTGACGATGGCGGCTTCGGGGATGGCCGGCGTTACCGCTTCGTCGATCGCTCCTTATTCCTTTTCGGAGTCGTCGCGTTCCACTCTGAATGAATCGAGCCATGTAGCTTCACAGAGCTTCACATTTGACCTGAACCACTGGCTGAGTATGGAGGCAGATTACAAGTATTCGCGGCTGGAGGCTAATGCGCATGCGGTGTTTTCGTCGATAGAGAGCGGAGTGACTACTTCGTTCGCGAATGGCTACACGCAGACCGGCACGGATCTGAATCAGTGGCGTATCGGGACGAGCACCGCGGATTACAACCTGATTCTGACGCCGATTTCGAAGCTGCTGGTGCAGGCCGGTGTGCGGTATCTGAAGACGGATATCGAATATGCGACGAACGGCGCGGTTAATCCCATAGAGACCCGACGAGTGAAGACGGTTTGGCCGACGTTCAGCGTCAGCTACAAGCCGAATCAGGTGGTTTCCTTCCGGGCGACCGTTGACGAGGTCAACAACGGGACGTCTTACACACAGCTGACTCCGCATACCGATGTGAGCAGCCGGGGCGTGTTGCGGGTACGTCCTTTCGAAAAGTTCTGGATTGAAGATACGGTTGCTTCACGTGACAGCAAGCTGGATGTAGTCAACTTTCATGCGCGGATTCGGTCGAATTCAACGATGCTGAACTACGAACTGGCGGATAAGATCAGCGCGTTTGGCGGGTTCACTTACGACAGCTTTTATGCGCAAACCTACGTGACGTTTCTGCCGGGGCTGGCGCTGGTGCGGCAGGCGTCGCTGACCGATCAGAATGTGGAACGGCTCTGGCAGGGCGGATTCAACGCGGGCCCGGTGAAGCATGTGAGTCTGAGCTTCGCGGGGAATTTCGTGCGGGTGAACGGCCGCGGCATCGTGCTGGGTGAAACGCCGTTGTACGGACCGATGACCTTTCCTTATGCGAGCGGGTCTTTGAGTTACGACGCGGGCAAAGCAGGCAAGGCCACTGTGCAGCTGCAGCGGACATATTACACGGAACAGATTGTGCCGGGGAACAACTTCGGCGCCAACATTCTTCTCATTTCATGGACCAGGGGTTTCTAATGTCAAAGACGAAAATCGCAGCAGGTATAACGATGTGCTTTCTTTTCGCGGCGGCCGGTTGGGCGCAGGGCGATATTAAGGGGTTATTTCTTGATAAGTGCTCGGTGTGCCACGGCGAAGACGGCACCGGCAAGACTGCCAAGGGCAAGAAGCTGAAAGTGAAGGACGTTCACGCAACCGTCTCAACAGAGTCGGAAGGCGACATGATCAAGATCGTGACCGACGGCAAGGGCAAGGATATGGACGGCTTCGGGAAGGATCTGAAGGCCGATCAGATCAAAGGCCTGGTGCAGTATTACAGGGGCCTTGCCAAGTAGGCCGCCATGCCTCAACCGGTTATTCTCGCGCTGATTGCGGTGAGTCTGCTGCTCGCGCTGTTTGTGGGCTTCCGCGGGAATAACTCGCAATCCCGCGAGGGGAAGATGCTGGCGTTTCTGGCGCTGGCGATGCTGCCCGTGGTTTCGGTTTGGGGCGGCTTCGAGCAGCATCTGGATCGTGCCGAATCGACGGAGTTTTGTTTGTCGTGCCACGTCATGGAGGACTTTGGCAAGACGCTGCATTACGACGATAAGAGTTACATTCCGGCTGCGCATTTTCAGAACAACCGGGTACCTCGGGATCACGCCTGCTACACCTGCCATACGGATTACGCCATGTTTGGCGCGGTGAAGGCGAAGATCAACGGACTGCACCATATCTATGTGCAGTACTTCGGGACGATTCCGAAGCCTGAGGATATTAAGCTTTATAAACCTTTTCCGAACGAGACCTGCCTTCATTGCCACCTCGGGTCTCGGAAGTTCGAGGAGGTGAATTCGCATCATAAGACGCCGGACATGCTGCCCCGGATGAAGTCGGGGGCGCTTTCGTGCACGTCGTCGGGATGTCATGACACGATTCACGAGATCGGCGATCTGAAGGATGCCAAATTCTGGAGCGGACCCAAATGACAATCGATGCGAAACTTCGCCGGGCGAGCATTATTATCGCTATCGGCCTTTTGATCCAGTTGCTCTCGCTGCTACCTTTGCATCCGCTTGCGTTTATGGCATTCGTGGGCATCGGCGTACCCGTAATGGCGGTTGGTGTCGTCTACTACATGGTGAGTTTACTCATTTACTCAGAAGGTGGCGAGAAGTAGAGCCCTTCGGGTATTGGATATAATTTTCCTGAAGGAGCACCATGAAGAAACTGATCGTTACGTTTGCGGCCCTGATGGCGACCGTGACCGGGGTTGCGCTGGCGGCTGATGCCAAGGCTGGCGCTGAGATATATAACAAAACCTGCAAGAATTGCCACGGGGCTGATGGCGCGGCGCCGAACGCAGCCGTTGGCCAGATGCTGGGCGCGCAGATTCCGGTTCTGGCGTCGAAGGAGTTCCAGACTGCGAAAACCGATGCCGACATCAAGACTGCGATCACGGCGGGCAAGGGTAAGATGCCTCCGATGAAGAGCGTGACAGGTACTCAGGTTGACGACGTGGTTGCGTACATCCGCTCGCTGAAAAAGTAGCTCGCTCGCGGTATTTTGTGGATAGGTTCGCCGCAATCCCCGGCTCGGGGGTTGCGGCTTTTTATTTTGCGTGATAATGTTTGCAGGCGCCTGGAACGCGGGTTCCATGTCTGCCGTCTGGAGACGTAATATGCCGCGTTCGCTGCTTCCACTGCTTCTGTTGACCTCCGTTTGCGCGCTGGCGCAGTACGGCGGAGTCGGGTTGCCGGGTGGCGTTCAGGTCCCGATCGGAACTTATCCGGGAGGGCAGTATCCTGGTGGGCAGTATCCTGGTGGGCAGTATCCTGGTGGCCAGTACCCCGGAGGACAGTATCCCGGCGGACAATATCCGGGCGGACAGGGCTCGCGGGCGCCTGCAGGTGTACCGCAGGTATTGAATGGCTATTTGAGGCAGATCGATCCAACCAATCTGGCTGTTGAGACAGAGGATCAGCGCATCCTTATGATGCGGATTCAGCGGAACACACGCCTGGTCACGAACATGGGGACGGGCCGATATTCAGACTTTGATCCGGGGGATTCGCTGGAGGTGACAGCGACCCAGGATCTGAATGGGTATTACACCGCGAACGTGGTTCGGCTCCTGAATAAGGGAACGGTGCAGGATCGGATTGATGCGTCGCAGCCGCTCAGTGTTCCGATGCATTCGAAGACCGGACGCAACGATCCGCAGGATCAGACGGACGGCAATCGGCCGGTGATGCGGCGCAAGGACTCGGGCTCATCGGATTCCGGAAGTGGTTCGTCTTCGGCCAGTACCGACGATCCCGATCGACCCCGCATGCGGCGCGCGGATTCGGGCTCGTCGCCTACAGGGGCGGACGGTTCGGTGCGGCCTGCGATTACCCGGGCTGATCCAACGAATGGGTCGAGTTCGATGCCGGACGATCCGGGTCCACCGAAGATGCGGCGGGGGGCGGCTCCCCGCGATCAGTCGGTGCCGGACACGATTGCCAGTTCCCTGCCAGAGCGGCCGAGCGTTCGCGCTGAAGAGGTGAATGGGGTCACTCGCATTCCCGCGCCGCCGGCGCCGATCGATCCTGAAAAGCCTCGCGGCGGTGCGGCGGCGGGGGATCCGATTATTGAGCAGACACGTGAAACGGCGTTTGCTTTTACGGACACGCTGCCGAATTATGTGGTGAAGCAGTTCACAACGCGATATCAGTCCGATACCGCAACCCGTGGCGGAACTTCCTGGCAGCCGCTCGATATCGTTACGGCGGATGTTGTGGCGGAGAACGGCAAGGAATCGTATAAGAATCTGACAGTGAACGGAAAGCCCGCAAAGGATGCGGAAGCTAGCGGCTCGTGGTCAGAGGGCGAGTTCGCGAGTACGCTGCAGGCGATTCTTTCGCCTGCGAGCGACGCATTGTTTACGAACAAGCGGTCGTCGCAGATTTCGAACCGGCCTGCCTGGCGCTACGATTATTCGATCGAGCAGCCGCGCTCCAACTGGCGTGTGGTTGCGGGCGGAAGCACATACAGGCCTGCGTATGGCGGCGCGATCTGGATCGACAAGGAGACTTCCCGCGTGCTGCGGATTGAAATGCAGGCGCGCAATCTTCCGCGGGATTTCGCCATGGATGCAGTCGAATCGACGCTCGACTACGACTTTGTGTCGATTGGCGCTAAGAAGTACGTGCTGCCGGTGCACTCGGAGTCGCTCACCTGCGTCCGGGGTACTGCGACTTGTTCACGGAACGTGATCGAGTTCCGGAACTATAAGAAGTTCGGCGCGGACAGCAGCATTAGTTTCGATTCGCCCGGGAATTAGCCGTGGGGATCATTGCATCAGGCGGTGTTCGATCATGATGCAGCGGTCCATGATAACGCTGAGCCCGGCTGATTGCGCTTTTGCCGCGGCGGCTTCATCGATGATGCCGAGCTGCATCCAGATGGCTTTGGCCTGGATGGCGATAGATTCGTCAACAATCCCGGCGACGAATTCCGAACGGCGAAACACATTCACGATATCCACTGGTTCGGGTATCGCAGTCAGATTTGGGTAGCTGCGTTCCCCGAGGACCTCGGTTTCCTGCGGGTTTACAGGGATGATGCGATAGCCCGCGTCCTGCATGTAGCCGGACACCCGGTAGCTGTCCCGCATTGGGTTAGAGGACAGACCTACGACCGCAATTGTTTTAGCGTTTCTTAGGATTTGGTCTGCGAGTTTCATCGCCCTTTTCCGCCAGACGCATGAGGCGCTTCACTTCATCAGGCGTAAGGTAACGGAACTCGCCTTTTTCGAGCGAACCCAGTTCCACGTTGCCGATGCGGACGCGGCGGAGCTTTTCCACGAGGCGCCCGAAGTGTTTGAACATGATGCGGATCTGCTGGTTGCGACCTTCGATGAGTTTGACTTCGTACCAGGGATTATCGCCGCGCCGGATCATTCTGAGTGAGGCGGGGGCGGTGCGGCGGCCACTGAGGGGGACGCCCGTACGGAACTTTTCCTCTTCTTCCGGCGTGAGCGTTCCGTTTACTTTGACGAGATAGGTTTTCGGTACGTGGCTCTTCGCGGCAGTGATGGCGTTGGCGAACTCGCCATCGTTGGTGAGCAGAATGAGGCCGTCACTGTGGTAATCGAGCCGACCGACCGGGTAGACGCGCTCGCGGACTCCATGGAGGAGGTCGAGCACGGTAGTGCGCATTTGCGGGTCGCTGGCGGTGCTGACGACGGAATCGGGCTTGTAGAGCGCGATGTAGACGTGGCGCGAAGGCTGATGGATGAGTTTGCCATCGACTTTGATGTGATCGCGCTCGATATCGGCTTTGCTGCCGAGTTCGGTGACGACTTTGCCATTGACGGTAACGCGGCCTTCCACGATGAGTTGTTCGGCTTTGCGGCGGGAGGTCACTCCGGCGGCTGAGAGCAGCTTTTGCAGACGTTCTTCGGCCACTTATGCCTGCTCTGCTTCTGCCGCGGCTTGTTCGCTCGGTTCTTCGGCGGCTTCTTCGACAACCGGTGGCTCTTCAGATTCAGACAGAGGCATTTCGATGAGGCTCGCCTGCGCTGGTCCCTCGGACTCGCCGGAAGCGCTGCCCATCTCCTGGAATTCTTTCAGAGTGGGGAGTTCCTGGAGGTTTTTCAGGCCGAACTGGACGAGGAATTCTTTGGTGGTTTTGTAGAGAATCGGTTTACCGATGACCTGTTTGCGCCCGGCTACTGCGATCAGCTTGCGGTCCAGGAGCGTCTTTAACACACCGGCGCCCTGCACACCGCGAATCTCCATGATTTCGGGGGCGGTGATGGGCTGTTTGTATGCGATGACGGCGAGCGTTTCGAGCGCCGGCAGCGAGAGCTTGATCGGCGGATTGAGGTTCTTCACGAAGCGGCGGACGGCTTCATGGTGCTCGGGCTTCGTGGTCATACGAAAGCCGCCAGCGACTTCGCGGATGCTGAGACCGCGCTCGGGGCGGTCGTACTCGGCGGTGAGTTGTTCGAGAAGCTCGGCTACGCGTTCCTGCGGTTGCTCAATGGCCTCGGCGATCTGCTCGAGGGTCAGCGGCTCGTCGGTGACGTAGATGATGGCTTCGAGGACGGCTCGGAGTTGTGCGTCGGCGATCGGAATGGGCGCTTCCGCAGCCGGCTCTTCTTCGCCGAGAATTTCTTCGGCGGAGAAGCTCACCGCGAGCACGCCGTTTGCCGCTTCGGGATCGCTTTCCGGCTCCGTCGCCGGCTCCGAGTCCGGCTCGGGATCAGGTGAAGGCGCCGGGATTTCGGGCGCGAGTTCCTGAGAGCCCGGCGTTTCGGGCTGCGGATTATCCGGCATGGGCGATTCGGGGCCCGGCGCGTGGCCCGTATCTTCGGGCTTGATATCGGAATCTGACATTCGTTTCTACTTGTAATCTTCTTCGAGAGTAACAACCGGCTGCTGGAAGGCTTCTTCGAAGCGGTCGCCTTTGCCGAGTGCAATCTCGCCGAAGAGATCTTTCTGGAGGATCTGGACGGCCTGCATCTTCACCATTTCGAGCACGGCGAGGAAAAGGCAGATCATGGCGCGGCGTGAGCGCTGTTGCTCCATCACCTGGAGGATAAAAACCGGCCGGTCTTTTTTCGATTCGCGCAGGAGGGTGCGGAGGTGCGCCACCATGTCGCTGACGGAGACGGATTCGTCGTTGATTTCATAAATGGGGCGGCTCTGGACGCGCTCCATCACCTGACTCATCGCTTTGACGAGATCGAACATGTCTACGGCCAGGCCGGGATCCTCGATCTCTGAGGCGAACTGCTTCATCTGGGGGTTGGACCAGACGTTTTCTTCAATGAGACGCTTCTGCTGCAGCATTTCGGCAGCATTCTTGTAGCGCTCATGTTCGAGGAGGCGTTCGACGAGAGCCTCGCGAGGGTCTTCTTCGTCCTCGCCTTCTTTGCGGAGCGCCGGGTCGACCGGCAGCAGCATCTTCGACTTGATGTGGATGAGCGTGGCCGCCATGAAGACGAACTCGGCGGAGATGTCGAGGTCCATCTCGCGTGCCTTCTGCAGGTATTCGAGGTACTGCTGAGTGATTTTGGCGATGGGGATATCGCGGATGTCGATCTGCTGCTTGCGGATGAGATCGAGGAGGAGGTCGAGAGGTCCCTCGTATTTTTCGAGGTGGAAGTTTAGAGGTGCGGACGACAATCCTTTATTGTACGGGTTGGCGGAGTGCCAGAGGCGGACGCTTTGTACCTGCAGA
>JBEHXG010000046.1:0-38530 GCA_048498815.1 Acidobacteriota bacterium
AAAGCCAGCGTCGCTTCGCTCCGACCTCGCTGATCGGGACCAGGAGAATACTGATCGGAATCAGAGGAGAACGGTGATCGGAATCGCGAGAATCCCCACACGGCAGTGGGGCAAGTCTACGGTCACCGCCGCCAAGGCCGTTCATCGGGCTTATTCGCGGCCAGGTGCTTTAGTGCTGGTCGCCAGCCCTACGGAACGACAGAGCGCGGAGTTTCTTCGCAAGGCATCCGAGCATGTGGAGCGGCTCAACATCGCGGTTCGCGGCGATGGCGATAACGCCATTTCACTGCTGTTTCCCAATGGCTCGCGCATTGTCGGGCTGCCCGGCACGGAGGCGACGGTGCGCGGATTCTCGGCTGCCTCCCTGATTCTGATCGACGAGGCTTCCCGCGTGAACGACAATTTGTATCTCGCGCTGCGTCCCATGCTGGCCGTGGGCGACGGCGATCTCTGGCTGATGAGCACCCCTAACGGGCAGCGCGGATTCTTTTACGACGTGTGGTCCGGGGGCAACGACGAGTGGATGCGGATCAGCGTGAAGGCTACCGAGTGTTCGCGCATTACGGCGTCGTTTCTGGCGGGGGAACGGGCTGCAATGCCCGATAGCTATTTCAACCAGGAGTATCTGTGCGAGTTCACCGGCGATGGCACGGAGTACTTCGATCGGCGGCTTATTGAAGAAGCCTGCGACGATCTGGTTTCGGAGCTGAAGTTTTGATCTACTACGCGGGGCTCGATCCGGGGCAGAAGCGCGACCATTCCGCTCTGGTAGTGGTGGAGCGGGTGGATCGCGCTATGGCGTTTCAGGGCGCTGCGTACAGGTCGATTCTGGTGCGGTATGTGGAGCGGATGCGGCTGGGCGCGGATGGTTCCGGCGAGCATGACGATCTGATAATTGCGCTCGCGCTGGCGTGCCGGAGAGCGCGGTGCAGACCGAACGGTCCGGCGGGGTTGTGGGCCGGGGTGAGGGATTACGATCGGGTGCCGCGGTCGCATTGCCGGCTGGGGAAGCCGCCCGTCGGCAGGGACGCGATTCCGCAATCGCAGGATGAGCACGATTTGATAACCTGAAATTTGTCTACCATTGTTCGCTAATTCGCGCGTCCCGCAGGAGCGCTAATATTATCGGTCCTGCTGTCCACGGCTGGACGGGAGCCGCCTATTCAAGTCCTTTGAATACGGAGCGAACGAAGTGTCTCAAGATCAACTTATCAGGGGAAGAGTGTCGTTTGGCGCGCATGAAGAGTATCGCGTGCTGCTGGATGGCGATGGGGAAACAGCGGCCACGCCGTCCGGCAGGTTGAGGGCGTACGGCGAGTTACCGACTGTGGGGGATTGGGTCCGGGTGCGGCCCTGCGGCGAGTTCAGCATCATTGAAGAACTGGAGCCGCGCAAGACCGCCTTTATCCGTAAGGCGGCTGGCCGCGCGCATGCGGCGCAGTGCGTGGCGGCCAACGTCGATTTGTGTTTTGTGGTTTGCGGGCTGGATGGAGACTTCAATCCGCGGCGCGTGGAACGGTATCTGGTTCTGGCGCGGGAGAGTGGCGCGCGCCCGGTGGTGGTGCTGAACAAATCGGATGTTTGCGCCGATGTAGAGCGGGCGCTGGCGGATGTGGGGTCTGTGACCGGGGGTGCGCCGGTGGAAGTTCTGAGCGCGCTCGAATCCATTGACGCGCTCAAGGTTTACCTGCAGCCGGGAATGACGGCGGTACTGCTCGGGTCTTCCGGAGCGGGAAAGTCAACGATCGCAAATGCCCTTTCCGGAAATTCGCTGCGGACGGGAGCGGTTCGCGAGAGCGACTCGCGCGGCCGCCACACCACGACGGCGGGGATGCTGATGCCGGCGTTTCATGGCGCATGGCTGATCGACACGCCGGGAACGCGGGAACTGGGCCTGGTCGCCGGTGAAGCAACGCTCGACTCGGGATTCCCGGAAATTGCATCTGCGGCATTGCTGTGCCGATTCACCGACTGCCGGCATGAGGCAGAGCCGGGATGCGCGGTTCGCGAGGCTCTGGAGGCCGGGAGAATCCCCGCCGACCGGTGGGCGAGTTACGTCAAGCTGCGGCGCGAGGTGCGGCATCACGCGGTGGCGGCAGACGCGACGGCGCAGCAGGCGGAGAAGCGGAAGTGGAAGGCAATTCATAAATCGGCAAAGCGCATGTATCGGGAACGGGAACGCCGGTAATGGATTTGAATTCGGGGTGTGATCGCGATATAGTCGCTAGTGGCCTGCAAGCGCTTACATGCGGGCCGGAGGGTTTCCCATGACGAACAAATTTCTGGCGCTGGCATTGCTGCCGGCCGCTTTGGGTATGCAGGCATTGGCACAGGCTCCGCCGGCAGGACCGGTCGGGCGCGGCGCGCCTCCACCGGTGGAGATCGATAAGAGCGCGCCGACCGAGGATTTCAAACCATCCGTACTGAACGCGATTGTCAACGGAAAATTCAATCAGTACCCCGAAGTCAATTCGCAGCACCGCATGCGTACACGGCTGCGGGCGCCCGATGCGCAGAGTGTGCTGATCGATCTCGGCGGTGTGCGGTATCCAATGGTCAAGGGTGAGGACGGCGTATGGACCGGCGTCACCAACGCGCTGGACGAAGGGTTCCACTACTATCAGCTCCGGGTGGATGGCGCGAATGTTCCCGATCCGGGCACGCAGATGTTCTACGGTTCCAGCCGCTGGGGCAGCGCCGTTGAAGTGCCCGCGCACGACCAGGATTTTTACGCCGAGAAGAACGTGCCGCACGGCAGTCTGCGCGAGGTGCATTTCTTTTCGAAGATCGCGAACGCTTCCATTGAATGCTTCGTCTATACGCCACCTGAGTACGAGAAGGGCAACAAGCGTTATCCGGTGCTCTATATACAGCACGGCGCGGGCGAGGATGAGCACGGCTGGGGCGGTCAGGGACATGCGGGACTGATTATGGACAATCTGCTCGCTGAGAATAAAGCGAAGCCTTTCATTATGGTGATCGGCACCAGCTACATTCCCGGTGCGCCGGCCCCGCTGGGTCCTCCGGCTGCGGGTCGTGGACCGGGCGGGGCATCCGGAGCAAACCCGGGCGCGGCGGGGCGCGGTCCTGCTCCAGGTGGTCCGGGGCGCGGTCCCGGCATGGCGCTGACGAATACTCCGTTTGAGCATGTACTGATTGAGGAGATGATTCCGTTTATCGACGCCAACTTCCGGACGATTGCGGATCAGCCTCATCGCGCGATGGCGGGACTCTCGATGGGCGGCATGTATACCCACGGCATCACGCTCGCCCACACCGACAAGTTCGCCTACATCGGGATGTTCAGCGGCGGCAGCATCGGCGTTCCGGAGATCAAGGACATGGCGGATTTCCGGAAGAAGGTGAAGCTCGTGTTTGTCGGCTACGGCGGCCGGGAGAATGGCGCGGCGGGCAAAACGAATGTGGAGGAACTAAAGAAGACCGGGATCGATGCGGTCTACTACGAGTCTCCGCTGACGGCGCATGAGTGGCAGAGCTGGCGGCGCGATCTGCATGAGTTCGCTCCGCTGCTGTTTCAGAAGTAGTTTCGTTAAGAAGAAGGGTCCACGATGAATCATCTCCGCAATCTTCGCTTTCCGATCGTTCTGGCGCTGCTGGCAGGGTCTTCTTTCGCGCAGAGAGGGCCGCAGGCTCCGCCCGCGGCCGAACAGCATCCATTTGTCAGTCCAATATTTGGCGACAGCATGGTGCTGCAGCGTGACAAGCCCAATACGATCTGGGGCTGGTCTCAGCCGGGCGATTCGGTGAAGGTGGAGATTGCGGGGCATACGGCAACGGGGGTCGCCGGAGCGGATGGGAAGTGGGTGGCGAAGTTCGATCCTCCGGCTACCGGCGGCCCTTACACGCTGAATATCACCGGCAAGCAGACGGTGAAGCTGCAGGATGTACTGGTGGGCGACGTCTGGATCTGCGGAGGGCAATCGAACATGCAGTTTGCGCTGACGCAGGCGAAGAATGCGCAGGAAGAGATTAAGACCGCGAACTATCCGCAGATGCGGTTTTTCGTGGTGGGGCAGCGAGCGGCTTACGCTCCGGTGGACACGGTCCGCGGGTCATGGAAGGCGGTTTCGCCGGCCACGGCGGGCGGACGGGGCGGTATGTCAGCGGTGGCGTACTTCTTCGGGAGGAAGCTCGAAGAGAATCTGCATGTGCCGATCGGATTGATTCAAGAGGCGGTGGGCGGCATTCCGGCGGAGGCGTATATGAGTCCGGCGGGGCTTCGTCCGCTGAAGGAATTTGACGCGGGTCTGGCGGAAGTAGAGCGGCACCACAAGGCGGGCGATCCGGAGTACGGGAATTACATGGCGCACTGGTATGTGGATTACGATCCGGGCACGCGGAACGGTGCGAACTGGGCCGATCCGGCGTTCGACGATTCGGCGTGGAAGAAGGTGACGGTGCCGGGATCGTTTTACGCCGATCTGGGGATTGGCGATGTGCCGGGGATGGTGTGGCTGCGCAAGGAATTCACGCTGCCGGCGAATGTGCCTGCGGGCATGGCGCGGCTTTCGCTCGGCATGGTGGACAAGATGGATACGACCTATGTGAATGGCCAGCAGGTGGGCGGCAGTTCGTGGGTGGAGAATCCGAAGAATTACATGGCGCGGGATCTGAAGCCGGGAAAGAATGTGATTGCGATTCGGCTGTTTAAGCTGAGCGCGTCGAAAGGTTTTTTGAATAAGCCGGAGGACGTGCATCTGACGCTGGGGGATGGGACGGTAATTCCGCTGGCGGGTGAGTGGAAGGGCGTGCTGGCGGTTGACGGGCGTCCGCCGCAGGTGCTGCCGATCGGGTTTGAGAATAATCCGGTGATGGCGGGAGTGCTGTATAACGGCATGCTGGCGCCGATCGTGCCGCTCTCGATTACCGGGACGATCTGGTATCAGGGCGAGTCGAATGAGAAGCACGCGGCGGCGTATCGCACGCTTCTTCCGGCACTGATTGCGGACTGGCGGAATTTATTCGGGCAGGGCGATTTTCCGTTTTACATTGTGAGTCTGCCGTTTTATCGTGAACGCAGTGACGTGCCGGTAGAGAACGCGTGGGCCGAGGTGCGCGAAGCGCAAATGCTTGCGGCGAAGAACGTGAAGAATTCGTGCCTGGCAGTAACGGTGGATATCGGCGACGTGGAGAGCGTGCATCCGCTGGATAAGAGGGAGCCGGGGGATCGGCTGGCTTTGTGCGCGCTGGGGCAGCATTATGGGCAGAAGGTGGTGTATTCGGGCCCGACATTGAAGTCTGTGGAGCGCGTGAAGGGTGCGGTCAAGCTGCACTTCGATCATGTGGACGGCGGGTTGATTGCAAAGGGCGGAGAGCCCGGTGAGTTTTCTATTGCGGGGGACGACCGCAAATGGCATTGGGCTACGGGGAAGATCGACGGTGATACGATTACGGTTTCTTCGAGCGAAGTTCCCAACCCGAAGGAAGTGCGGTATGCGTGGCAGGGGAATCCGAAGGCTACGTTGTTCAACGGCGCGGGGCTGCCCGCTACGCCGTTCCGCACGGATGACTGGCCCGGAATTGTTCAGAAGCTGCCTTGAAGCGTCAGGCCGGCGCTAGAAAAAAGTAATACCCTGGCGGGAGTTGTTGTCGAGCCACGATTGCTCGCGGGCTGCGTTCGCGGTATCGCCCAGCGCGGTGTAAGCACGGGCGAGGAGTGCGTGCGCGGGCTTTTCTACCGTTGCATCGTTGCCGGCATACTGTAGTGCCTGGCGCGCGATTTCCACGGCTTTCTCGAGCTGATTTTCTTTTTCGAAGTACTTCGCGCGTTCCAGCAGGGCGGGTGCATAACGGGGGACGCGTTCGAGGATTTGTTGCGCGATCTGCTGGAGTTCCGTATCGTCGCCATAGCGCCCGAGAAACTGCATGAACTGATAGGCTGCTTCGGGATCGTAGGGTTTGCGGCGGAGGTTGATGGCGTTGGCGCGGCGGAAGGCGGCGCGCCCTTCGACGGTGTCTTCGATGCGGCTGGCACAGATTCCCAGCAGAGTGTTCATCTGGAGGAGGGCATCGTCATCGAGGCCGGGGAGGAGAATGGCGGCTTTTTCCTGAGTGAAGCAGACACGTTCGCGAACGTTCGCGTGGGCCCAGCGTGCGTAGGAGTGTCTGGCTTCGGGGTCGCGCGGCGCGGCGCGGACCGCCTTTTCGAGCAACTGGCCGACTTCGATGCTGTCTGAGTGAAGGTCCATCAGGAGTTCGCCGAGAGCCAGCGTCAGGGCGGGGCTGGCGGGATGGGCGGCGAGTCCTTTGCGGAGCGTCTGCTCCGCTTCGGCGGGCCGATTCATTTCGGCCTGGCAGTCGGATAGTGCGAGGTAGGGCTCGGCCGTGGGCGCGGGCGCGGCGCCCAGCGCGCTGCCGAGTGTTTGCACCGCGCCGGCGCAGTTTCCATCCTTCGCCTGCTTCGCACCCAGAGCCCATGGAGAAGCGGTTTGGGCCAGGGCGGACAAACCTGTCAGTGCTACAAGCACGGCCAGCGATGCTGCGCGCACTACTTTGGTTCCGTTACCTTCAGGGTGTCGTTAGCGCGCAGGTTTTGGGTGATTACCTGGTCTTTGCCGGACGGCCAGTGAATTTCGACTTTGGTAACAGCGTTTTCGTCACCGAGCCCGAAGTAGAGCGGGAGTGAGCTCTGCGAGAGATAGCCGGATTTGCCGTCGTTATACTTCATATACTTTGCCCCGCCCGCAGTGGTAATGCGCACGGTAGCTCCGAGGCCATCGCGATTGGAGACGGTTCCGGTCAGGAGGACCTTCAGCCAGTGGATCTGTCTGCGGGCTGAAAGGTCGCTGATCAGGACCTGGGGCTCGGAGTTGAATTCGTTGGTGACGACGTCGAGGTCGCCGTCGTTATCGAGGTCGAAGAGGGCGGAGGAGCGGCTGCCGAGCGGCGCCATTACGGTGACCATGCCTTTTTTGTTGGCGCAGATTTCGTGCATCATGCCCTGCGGATCGGGAGGCATAGCGGAACAATTCAGCTGGAACCAGGGGGTGTAGGTGCGGCCGCCGCGGCGGGGTTCGATGCCGAGCTGAAATTCGGCGTCGAGGAATTTCTTTCCGTGGTCGTTGAGGAGCATGGAGTTGATGCCGTAGCGGAAGGGGAAGTTCATGGACGAGGCGATGAAGATGTCGTCCCAGCCATCGGCGTTGATGTCACCGATGCTGGGTCCCCAGGGCCAGTAGTTTTCGGTTCCCATGGCGTCGGAGACTTCCTCGAAGGGGGCCTTGCCGGTGTTGTGGTACATCGAGTTTCCGAAGATGAAGTCGTTGGCGGCTCCCATGAGGAAGCTTTCCGCGGCGTGGGACGGGGCCTTCTTCTTTTCGAGCTCGGGGCCTACGTTCTGGACCATGTCCGAGTGCATGTCGGTGACGTAGAGATCGAGGCGGCCGTCATTGTCGTAATCGAAGAACTTCACGCCCATGGCTCCCCAGGAGGTTTTCGGGAAATAGGCTTTAGTCTTTTCGACAAAGCGCTTGCCGCCCTGGTTTTCGTAGTAATGATTGCCGCCCATCATGTTGAGGAAGTAGATGTCGGGCCAGCCGTCGCCGTTAAGGTCTGAGATTGCGGCGTCACCGCACCAGCCGTGGGGGGCGAGCCCAAGGGCGGTCGTTACGTCCTGAAACTTGTGGTTGCCGAGATTGTGATAGAGAACGGGATGTTCGAAGCGCTCGGGGTACATGTGGCCGGAGAATGCGTCCGGCAGGGCGGTGTACTGACCCTGGGCGCCTTTCTGCTGTGAAGTGTACTGGCCCACGTCGCAGACGAGGAGATCGAGCTTTCCGTCATGATCGTAGTCGAAGAATACGCTACCGGAGGAGTGGGCGGTGTGGGTGAGACCAGCTTCGCGAGTGATTTCGTGGAAGTTGCCGTGGCCGTCGTTTTCGAATAAGAGGTTGCCGCCGCGGACGGTGGTGACGTAGAGGTCCTGATCGCCGTCGTTATCGATATCGGCGAAGGACGCGGCGACGCCGATACGGCCGGAGAGGGAGAGCGCGGGGCTGTCGATTTTACGGAATTTGCCACCGCCGAGATTCTTCCAGAGCTCGCTGGGGCCGGCCTGGTTGACGAAGTAGATATCGTAGAGGCCGTCGCCATCGACATCAGCCACGGCGATGCCGTTGCCGTGATCATAGTGGGCGGCCTTGTAGTTAAGACCGGAATCGTCGACAATGCGCTGGCGGAAGGTGATGCCGCTTTCCGGGAGTTTGTCTTCGAAGTGGAAATCGTGTGGGACGGCGTAACGAGTGGCGGCCTGTTTCTGGGTCTGGGCGCGACTGGCGAGAGTGTCTACGCCGGCATCTTTTGCCGGATAGTGGATCTCGGGGGCGGGGTTCGAGGCCTGGAAAGCATGCACGGCGGACCAGGAGAGAACCAGTCCAGCCAAGATGAGGCGAATGTAGCGGCGATTTGGGCCGCCGGTGAGGATGGGTGCTTTTTTCATTTGGTATCGTTCCGCTAACTTCCTGGCCGTGCGAGACGGCGGCTTGGGCGTTGCCGGTGGAGCGCTCACCTGCCTGGAGAGAGGCTGGGGTGACCCTGTTGTAATTATTAATTTTCGGGCGTCCGCGGCGTGGCGTCAACCCTGAAGCGTGCGATGGAGGATTAGCAGTTTCCTGCTATTCGCCCGTTGCGTTACGGGGGATGCTAACAGACTGGCACTGGATGTGTCAATAGTCGGCGGAAAGTTGCGTCGTGAACGTGTGACCTGTCCGGTTGAATCAGAACGTTATGTGCCCGCGTCGGTGAATGAGGTGGGAGTCACGTGGTGGGGCAGCGGAGGTCATCGGCGTCAGTGATCGGACGATACAGTGCCGGGGGGAACGGTTTGAAACCAGCCCGCCGACGTGTTGCGGGTGGGCTGCCTTGCGTTCTTCGCTCCGTGCTTTGGCAAGGTTCCGCGGCGGCTCCGGTATAATTTGACCGTGCCGCGACTTCGGAATGGCGCCGTTATCGTACTTGCCTGTGGAATAGCTGCCGATGTGGTGCGGGCTCAGGTTCCTCGTGCCCCTTCGGAAGGCGAGCGCCTCGGCGCGGCGGCGCAATTACTGCAGCAGGGAAAGGGCGATCAGACGATCGCCGAGTGCAAGGCTGTATTGGCTGCCGATCCGCGATCGG
This sequence comes from Acidobacteriota bacterium, assembly GCA_048498815.1. GTDB lineage: Bacteria > Acidobacteriota > Terriglobia > Bryobacterales > Bryobacteraceae > BOG-234. The sequence goes on from JBEHXG010000046.1 coordinate 9,133, forward strand.
CTCCGGCGCATATGCTTCTGGCTTTGGCTTATGTGACGAAAGGGTCTCCTGCGATGGTGGCCGATGCCAAGGCGGAGTTTCAGCAGGCGCTGGATATCGATCCGGAGCTGGTTTATGCGCGGTTTTATCTGGCGCGGCTCTATCTGGACCAGGGGTTGAGCGAGAAAGCTCAGGATCAGCTGGAGACGGCACTGAAACAGAGTCCGGGGATGCCGCAATTGCTATCGCTGTTGGGGGAGGTACGGCGGCGGCTGGGCGATCCGGCAGCGTCGCTCGAATTGAACCGGAAGGCGCTCGAGGGGGATCCGAGCATGACGCCGGTTCATTATTTTATGGCGCTGGCGTATTTGGATCTGAAAAACGACGAGGCGGCGATCGCCGAATTCGGGAAGGTCATCAACACTCCTTTCGTTACGCCGGAGATGTATAACTCGCTGGCTTCTGTTTATCTGGGGAAAAAGCAGTTCGCCGAAGCTGAAGCGCTTTGTAAGAAGGCGATTATTCTGAATCCCGGGCGCCCGGATGCCTATGTGACGCTGGCGCGCGTTTATAACGCCCAGCGCGCGAGCGATAAGGCTCTCGAGGTGCTGCGGTCGGCGCTGCCGGCAGGGCGGGGATTTGCTGTTTCGGAGTACTATCAGGGACTGCAGGCGGACATCGCGGTGGAGCGCGGCGTTGCCTATGCCGCGAAGAAGATGTACGCTTCCGCGATCGGCGAGTACAAGCGAGCGCTTGGGCTTGATCCGAGCCGACCCCTGCCGCACCGGCGACTGGCGGAACTGTATCGGGAAAAGGGCGACTCCGCCAATGCGGCGCTTCAGACCAAGGAAGCGGATAAGCTCGAAACCAATCGATAAGTAGTGGTGCCCGCACCGGCTCGCGGAATGTAACTGGCCAGCGTTGCGCGCCCGGGAAGGACGTCGTGCGTGCCCGGTATTGTCCGGCGACCGTGATTTGAGCGCCATCGTTCAACAACGCGGACAAAGCAAAAGAGGGGAACGTCTTATCGACGTTCCCCTCTTTTTGAGGTACTGCTCAGAGATTCAGCTTAGAAGCGGATACGAACTTCCAGCTGAAGGTTGCGAGCACCGGTAGCACTGTTGCCAGCACCGAAGCCCGCGCTCTGCGGCTTTTCTTTGCCCGCGAGGATGTTACCGTTGGCATCGAACTCGGGGTTCTGCAACGTCATGCTCGTCGGGTTGTTGAAGGTCGCCGAACCGTTGCGGCCATTGATGAACGCAGCGTTGAGCGTGTTGAAGATATCGGCGCGGAACTGGAAGGTCCGGGATTCCTTGAACTTCCAGAAGTGGAAGCTGCGCACGATGGAGGTGTCAACGAGCTCCGTGGCGCAGCCACGGAGGTAGTTGATACCGGATTCCATACCTACGCTTCCGTAGGTGGGGCCAGTGACCGCCGCCGTGTTGAACTGCAGGAACCGATTGTCGCTGCTGCAGCCGCTACCCAGGTTGCTACCGAGAACCATTCTGCCCTGGAAGTCCGGAGAGCCTGTGATGTTAACAGAGCTTCCCGCGGTCTGGTAGGCATTATTGGTCAGACCCAAGCTGTAGGCACCGCCAGACTGCGCGGTGAGAACGCCCGACACCTGCCAATCACCGGTGATCTGGTGGAGGAAGGCGCCGTGGTTGGTGATACCAGGAACGTTCCAGGTGCTGTTAACCTTCAGGAAGTTCGGCGTAGGATCGAGCGTGCTGAGCAGCTTTTCATACGCAGCTTCCTGGGACCAGAGAACCGGTACACCGGTCGAATAGGTGTAACGCTGTGTGATACCCGTGTTGCCCTTGAGCGAGATGCCGCGTGTATAGTTGGCTCCGATGGAGAAGCCGTGGCTATACCGGCGGGTCACGCTGATCTGGATGGAGTGATAGGTATCCCAGAACTCAGTTGTGTTCTGCGAGATACCACCAAGACCCTGATAGGGGCGCAGGAGGTTCGTCGTGTAGGCAGTCGCGCCAGGAGTGGTGGACGTACCGAGGGTCGGATCCTGATACTGCGGCAGATACGCGGTACCGAGCGGCACCTGGTTGATCTGCTGCGTGGTACCACCCTGCTGGGCGCCCAGACGGTTGTACGCATGGTTGCCAACGTAGGACACGTCAATGACCATCTGCAGAGGCAGAGACTTCTGGACACCAACCTGCCACTGGAAGGTGGAGGGGATCTTCGCGTTGTACTCGAACGTGTTCAGACCAGCCACCGGGAGCGGGCTAAGGCCCGTACCGAGGGTGGTGAGCAGACCCTGCTGCAGGTTCTGTGTCGTCGCGATCGGCGGGTTGGCCGGGCTGGAGAACACAGTGTTGCCGTCAGGACGGTCATAGAACAGACCACCGCCGCCGCGGATTACGAGGCCGGACTTGCCGGTCACGTCATACGCGAAGCCGAAACGGGGAGCATATACGAGGCTCGGCCAGATATAGTTGGTCTTCGCGATACCATTGCCAGCCTGGATGATGCCGTCGGTCGGACTGCCGATACCGGCAATCGGAGTTCCGATGAGCACCTGCGAATTCGCCGCGTTGCCGCCCGGAATGATAGCTCCGGTAATCGGGTTCTTGGCGTTACGGATGTTACCCGAGCAGGTGGTTGCGCCGTTGCTGCAACCGGCGACGTAGAGGACCTGAGCGTTGGCGGCGGTAAACTTCTCCGGGAAGAAGTTGGACTGCTGCTGGAACTGGTCATACTGGGGCTGCTGGTGGACGAAGCGCAGACCGTAGTCGAGGGTCAGGCGGTTGCTCACCTTCCAGTTGTCCTGAACGTAGAATTCAAGCTGGTTGTAGAGCATGCTGCCTTCGATGTACTTCGAAGCCTGCTGGTAGGAGTTGAAGACGCCCAACGACGCGTTTGAGTAGCCGAAGCCGGTATCTACGCCGCTGTTTGAGTTGTTGCTGAAATCCACGTTGCCGGCGAAGGACGCGTTGAAGCCGGCGTTCTGCGCTTTGAAGCTGTGGTTCAGGTAGGCGCCAGCCTTGATGGTGTGGCGACCGGCAATCTTCGTCAAGCTGGCCGAGTAGTCATGGGTTTCATTGATATTGAGCCAGCCGGGATAAGCAATGTTCGGAGGCGCGTTACCAATGAGACCGCCCCAGCTGAACTGCGGCACGAGGTTGATGGACTTGCCGTCCCAGATCGGGGGCTTCTGATCCGTCATTACCTGGTAGGCATAGTAGCTGGTCTTCAGGACGCCGGCGTCGGGATAGAGATTCGGGAAAGCGCCGAGTGTGTTGTTGCGGTTGGAAGGCGCGGCCGTCGGAATACCACCGGAACCACCACCGGTCAGCTGATTCTTGATGCTGCCATAGGTGAATTCGGTGACGATCGTCGGGGAAACAGTCCAGTCAGCCGTGAAAGCGCGGTTGACGATGATCGGGTACGGCGTATAAACGTCGTTGAAACCCGGGATCGAACCAGGCTGGTTCACCGGGCGCAGACGATCTTCGTTGAGAACACCGGAGATGCGGAACTTTGAAGTCACGTTGTAGTCGATCTTGACAACGGGCTGCTGTTCCAGCTGGTTGTAGCCCACCGGAGCCTTGGAATAGTTAAAGCTCGTGTTCGGGGCCTGGGTCATCGTGGGCAGCGGATACTGGTTCAGCACCGCAGTGCCGGGAGCATACAGCTGGCTGGGAGCGATCACGTTGCCCGGGATCGGGGTGCCGTTGGGGTACTTCAGCTGACCAAGGAGCTTGCCGTTATTGTCGAGCGACTGCGAGTAGTCGCCATTGCGCTCGAGCTGCGTGGGAACGCGCAGATTGACCTGACCACCAATGATGGTGCTCGGACGATATTCGTGCGCATAGAAGAAGAACAGCTTGTTGCGACCGTTGACGATTTTCGGAATGATTACCGGACCACCAATGCTGTAACCGTAAACGTTGCTATAGGTGTAGGGCTGGGGGTTGCCGTTCTTCTGGTTGGCCCACGACCGGGAGTTCCAGTCGGAGTTCTTGAAGATGCCATAAGCCGAACCGTGGAACGAATTGGTGCCGCTCTTGGTGACCGCGGTGATCTGCAGACCGCTCGAACGACCGTATTCCGCCTGATAACCCTGCGTGATGACCTTAACTTCACCGATGGATTCAATATTGAGGTTGAGCATCTGGCCGTTGTTGCCTGTATCCATGGCCGAGATACCGTTCATCATGATGTTGTTCTGATCCTGCGGCGATCCGAGACGGGAAGTACCGTTGACGCCCGGAGCGAATGCGACCGCATCCATGAAGTTACCGTGATTGATCGGCAGGTTTTCGACCTGCGCATTTTCAATCGCAAACGAGCGCTCGCCGCTCTGCGTCTGGACGAGTGTCGCGTCCGCCGTTACCGAAACCGTTTCGGTAGCACCGCCAACCTGAAGCGTGATGGACGGGACACCGACGCGGTCACCACCGGTGACCTTGATTCCCTTAACCTGGGAAGTTTTGAACGCCGGGGCCGAAACTTCGACGGTGTAGACGTCAGACGTCACGTCCGGGAACGTATAGTCACCCGTTCCGTTGGTTGTGACCGGAGCGCTTCTCGTGTTTTGGGACTCGCTGACGATGACGACTTTCGCACCGGCTACAACTGCTCCGGATGGATCGACGACGCGTCCCGTGATATTGCCAGTTGTAACCTGCGCCGGTGCCGTAAACGGCAACAGAAACAAGGCTGCAACAAGGCAGACATTGATGATTCTGTGAACTGTTCTTATCATGCTCCCTCTCTTGGCTCTTCTATTCGAAATCGCCATGACTGTTAAACCCTAAAGTAGATGAATGGTTTGGACGTACTTCCCCACCAGATCAGCTTTGATGGAGCTTATAAGGTTTTTTTGTGAAACGCAAGCGCGGCGATCAAAAAACTTTACGATTGGAAATGGGATGCGGCGTTACCATTTTTGGTATTCAGCGTAACGCATTTGAAACAGGCGGCTTAGGGGAATCGGGCAGGGTCTTGGGGACCCCATTTTTTATGTCGATCCGTACGCCATTTTGGGCGTTTTGGGGCCCGCATGGGCACCCTCTGGAACCGGTACCAGTTCGGCTGGAGGCCGATTTAAATTGGGTTCGGACTGGCCTCGGACCGCCTCTCCTTATAGACTGATCTGATAAAGGAGCTGGAGATAGAAATGATTCGAACAGGTGTCTTTGTTTGTCTTGCGGCAATGGCTGCGGCGGTTTGTGTTTTACCGCTGAGTGCGCAGACAGTTCAGGCCTCGCTTTCCAGGGAAGCGGGGACTTTGTCCGACAAGTTTGCCGGATTGGCGAAGGTTATGGCCGGTAAGTATGAATGGAAACCGGGTCAGGGTGTGCGGTCGGCTGGCGAAGTGTTCAATCTAATCGTGTCTGAGAACGGCATGCTGACGGGAGTCCTTACCGGCGCTGCGCAGGGTGGGGCGCGGCCTGCGCCGATCACGGACGCAGACAAGATGCAGGAGGCATTGAAGGCGTCCTACGCCGGCGTTCAGAAAGCCGTTGCCGCGCTTAGCGACGCCGATCTCAAGGCGCCGGTGAAGATGTTTGGTCGCGACATGACTAAAGAGGAGGCGGTGCGGCTGCTGCTTGGCGATCAGCACGAGCATCTGGGGCAGTCAATTGCTTATGCGCGATCGAACGGCGTAGTTCCACCGTGGTCAAAGTAGGCGATTGATCGAATGGAAGTTCATGCGCCGCATCATCCCGTTCTGACTCTTCGGGAAGCGCTGGTCCACCTTGCCATTGTGACGGTGGGTATCCTGATCGCCTTGTCTTTCGATGGCGTTCGAGGATGGTTCGAACACCGGTCGCAGGTTGCCGAGGCAAGGCACGCGCTTCTCGAAGAGGTGCGAGGCAATAAGGAGATGCTGGAAAAGAAGTTTCTTCCTGGCGTGGAAAACGCCCGGAAAGAGAACCGGAAAATCTCCGCGCTCGCACAGCGGCTCGCCGATCAGGAAAAGATCCTTGAACTGGAGTGGAGTTCCAATTATCCGCTGACGCGCCTGCAGTCCGCCAGTTTCGCAACGGTGCAGGCGACCGGCACGCTTGCACTGATGGATTATGAGGAGGCAAAGCGGTTCTCGTCCGTTTACCGGCTTCAGGAAACGTTCGAACGCCAGCATGAAGCGGGTCTGGCAGACGAAGGCAGGGCATTCTCCATGGGAATTATGTTGTCTAACACGGTAGAGAAGGCCCGGGCGAAGGTGAATCCGGCCGACGCTCGGGAATGGCAGCGACTTACCGCCCAACTCGACACCGCCATCCTGATTCAGAGCCAGATCGGACAGGAGCTCGACGATGCGTATGCGTCACTACTGGGCGTGAAGTCGGCAGCGCCGGGTACCGCGCGGTAGAGAGACGGCCGAACTTTGGGGTTCGCTCCCACGGTTACTTTAGCCGTTCCAGACGACCTTTACGTTTGGTGATGTTTTTGTAATCCCACTGGATTTCGCGCGACCTGGTGAGCCAGCGTTTGAGGTCCTTTTTGTTCAGCTGATCCGCAGAGGTGTAGCGGGCTTCGGCGGCTTTGAAGGTTCCTTCATTGGCGAGCGATTCCTCTCCGAATGACTGGCCGCTCCAAAAGAGCAGCCGGACGCAGTCTTTCAACCTGCTGTAGCCGACGATGGGGTTGCCATCGAGAAACCAGACCGGGTGGCGATGCCAGATTTTGTTTTCCGCTTCCGGGAGGCCCTTGTCGATTTGTTCGGCGAGAGCGTGGCAGATGGCTGCCGAGTCCGGGTTTTGTTCATTGTTGTATCTGGCGGTGTCCGGGTGCATTGGATGTTCATTTTATCGGTTTCGGCCTATTTAGTTCAAGAACTTCCGCTCAATGCCGCATCGCGACTTCAACGTTCCCAGCGTCTGCCTCGGCGAGCATTTTGATGTGGCGGAGAACGCGACGATGGACGTTGTGGACGACATAACGGGTCCAGAGATTCCAGTACGCCACCGGCGCCAGACCGTGTTGATACCAGGACTGACCTTCCACGAGCGTCCGACCTCCGGGCAGCGGGGTGAGGCGGAACTCTCCCCGCCTTGAGATGTAGAAGCCGTGAAGGTGAGGGAGGTCGAGATTCGGCCACGGGCTTAGCTCTTTCATGGCGACGGGAGTAGTGAGGACGTCAAAAGTCAGCCTGCGAGCGGGCTCCCAGTCCGTTACGCGCTCTGTCATCGTGCCGGTCGAGAGGATGCACTGGCGGAGTGCGCCTATTCCCTGCCCCTCAATCCGCGTTGCGACAGGATAAGCCACTCCGGAGCGAAACAGAATGTTGTCCGGAGGTTCGATTTCCCCAAAAGCCTGGACGTGCGGCCAGACTACTTCGGGCGCAGCGTTGATCACGATCGAGGTGGTTGCAGTGTCGATATCGTGCGCCGGCCCGTGGGGGCCAATGAAAATCGCGAGGGGGGCGAAGATCGCCATCGCGGCTGTGCCGAGCGGAGCGACGCGATGACGCTGGACGGCATAAGCGAGGGCGGCGCCCAGGAATGCGAGGGGCAGACTGAGGACGCCGGCCATGACGATGAATATCAGGCCCTCGATCCCCAGAACGAGGAACATTACCGAACCGAGAGCGAGCGGAAGCATACCCGAGATGCAGCACTGCCCGAGGGATCGCCTGCAGGGGAGCGTGTCGACCCAGGCGCCGATAAATGCCGTGATGAAAGGAACGGCTGTGAACAGTGCGGTTCCGTAGCTATGCGTCTGCGTGCCCGCCAGAACGCCACCCATGGCAAAGAAGACGGCGAACAGCGTGGACTAGCCGCGGCTTTGGTCACAGAGCGGCCTTCTGGCTTCGGCGTTGGTGTCGCCGTTCATTTGAGTGCTCCTTTCAGCAAGCGCCTGAGAGCGCCGCGCGCGCGCATGATCTGGTGGAGCACCGTCAGTGGCGTTTTTCCGATCTCTTCGTATGCTCCGGACATGGTTTCGAAGAAGCCGAGCATAGCTCCGATGCGATCGGCTTCTATCGGAGTCGCATCGGGCCGGGAGGCGCAATCACGCAGCATGGTGAGGACGGGATCAATTTCGCGGCGCTTGCGTTCGTCGAGGATGATGCGAAACATTTCCCAGACGTCGCGGAGAGATTCGAAGTGGTCGCGGCGGTCGCCAAGGACGTGAACGATGCGAACTATGCCCCATCCCTGGAGTTCACGCAGGCTGGTACTTACGTTGGAGCGGGCGACAGAGAGGGTGGCGGCGATTTCTTCGGCGTGCAGGGGCTTTCCGGAAAGGTAGAGCAGAGCGTGGATCTGGGCTACCGTGCGGTTGATTCCCCATGACGCTCCCATTTCTCCCCAGTGGAGTATGAACTTTTCTGCTACGGGCGATAGAGCATCTTTTCTATCAGTCATTTCTGTATTAACAGAAATATCAGAAATATTGACGGGTGTCAAGCCGCTCGGGACACCGTGATGCAAGCGACGACGATTTCTCGCCGCGGGAAAACCCGCGTGAACAAACCGCGAAATTTTCTTTAGCGCGGAACTCCGGACACGATGGTTTGCCGGGCGCTTTCGGCTGACGGCGGTAAAGCGATCCAGTTAAGGGCGCCGCGCCCGTTTTCCGGGCGGGCAATATGGATCACCGGCACGGATGGCGTTGGGTGGGGATGGCCCGCGATTGAGAAGTTTCAGAGCGGGGCTCCAGACTTTGGCGCCTCAAAAAGCGGCGGCACCGGCTTCCGCCACTGCCTGATCCTGCTTGCCGACGCCTCCGCTCACGCCTACGGCCCCGACAACGTTGCCGCCGCGTTTCAGTGGAATGCCTCCGGCGAAGATCATCACCCTGCCGTGATTGGAAGCGTGAATGCCGAAGAACTGATCGCCGGACTGTGAGAGTTCAGCCAGTTCTTTGGTGGAAATGTCGAAGGCTCGCGCCGTCCAGGCCTTGTTGATAGCGATATCGACGCTGCCAATCCAGTTTCGTTGACCTGCCATACCCGTCTTGCCGTCACAGGATCCCAAGCGGTGAATTCACCGCGATGGCCTCCGGGACCTGCATACATTCGAACATTCTGCCCGACATACGGCGTACCCGCAATGTAGCTGGCATCGACATCCTGCGCTTCGCAGCAAAGATTATTGTGGGGAACGTAGAGCAGGTTCGTCTGCGGCGAGAACGCCGAGGGTTGCCAGTCCTTGCCGCCCGGAGGGGCGGGACACATATCCTTCACCGTCGTTGCCGCCGGAGCCTTCGCGGGGTTGATCTTCCGGCGGCCCGTCTTCAGATCGACGCCTTGGCTGGTGTTCTGAAATGCGTACGCTTCCGCGGAAAGTACCTCGCCTGTTGCACGGTCGATTACATACATGCGGCCGTTTCGGTCGGGATGTACGAGAACCTTGCGATGCTCAATTGCCCGCCGATGCTCCTGAGTCGTGCGCGCCGTCGCGCCGTCATTGGGAATCACCAGGCGGAATCCGCGCATGCGCGCGTCGTGGGCCGTACACACGACGCAGCTATTCGTGGTCAGGCCGGCCAGAATCAGCGTGGAGGCGCGGAGATAGCGAAGTAACGCTTCCAGCGGGGTCTGATAGAAACCCGAATGCATCGGTTTGAGCACGAAGTAGTCATCGGGCTCCGGCCGAATTTGCTCCACAAAGACTTTGCCAGACGCTGCCGGCCTGGTGCAGTAACTCAGAAGGCTCCGTACATCGGAGCGCCATTGACCGAAGTTGTCGTTTACGTAGATAGTGGAAATGCCCGCAATACGCGCGCGCTTCTTCAGGCGTGCGAGGCGAGGTGCAAGGGGAAGCGCCTGGCGCAGGATCCTGTCGCCATCGGGATATTCGAAGTGATTGATCACGTCAATGAGAAGCAGAACGGCAGGCGAATCATGCAGGGCGTGTTCCGATGGAGCAGTCGATTTCATTTCCGCGGGGAGAAGAGAGAGCAATCCACGAACCAGACATCGCACGAACCGGGGGTGGCGCGGGACACTGGTAGGGTGAGTTTTCTCGACAATCTCGAAAACAATCTCAAGGCTCTCGAATCTCTTGAAGCGGGCGGCGTGGACGACCGGGCGAGGCGTGATGCGGAACGCGCGCGGTCCGCAGCCGAAGCGCCCTGGGCGGAGCGGTTAAAATCGTCGGCGTTTGCGAACAAGCTGATGAGGGATTTGACGCGGGAAGGTTTCACACGGCGCATGAAGGTGCACTTCGTGTGGATTGGCCGCGTGCTTCGTGCGGAGGCGATGGAAGAGCGTCTCGAACTGCAGCCAACATCCGGCGGCGTGGAAGCGGTGTTCGCAGGTAAGCGGCTGCCTGTTGATCTGGATGCTCAGCCGGACGCGCTTATCCGCGAATGGCTGACAATCCTCGACGCGCGTCGCAAGGCTATCGATGCCGAGCGAGCCGCCGCGGCAGCTGCGAATGCGGAAGAGTTCGAAGAAGAGTGAACGCACGGTAATGTTTTCGGTTCATCTGGAAGCAGGCTCGGTAGAAGTGCGCGACGTCGCCGTACCGGAGCGCCCGCCCGGGTTCGCATTAATCCGACTACTGCTGGCCGGCATCTGCAATACCGATCTGGAACTGCAGCGGGGATATTACGGCTTCTCCGGAACACCGGGGCATGAGTTCGTCGGGGAAGTCGTTGCGGCCGATACGCCGGACCTGGTGGGTAAGCGAGTCGTGGGTGAGATCAATCTCTCCTGCGGGAAATGTTCGTGGTGTTCACGCGGTTTTGGACGGCATTGTCCGCAGAGAACAGTGTTAGGCATTGTTCGCCATCCCGGAACGTTCCAGGAGTATCTGACTCTGCCGGAGAGCAATCTCCATATCGTGCCGGATGAAATTCCGCTGGAGGCCGCTGTGTTTGTGGAGCCGCTGGCCGCCGCCTGCGAAATTCCGGATCAGGTTGCATTGCCAAAGGGAGCACCGGTCGCGGTACTAGGCGATGGCAAGCTCGGATTGCTGATCGCACAGGTACTGCATGCCCACGGTTGCGAAGTGCGGCATTTTGGAAAGCACCGGGAGAAACTGAGAATATCGGAGAGCTGCGGTATCGCTGCCGAACTATCAGAGGGCACCCTGCCTGCGGCCGCGTTTCCTTATGTGGTGGACGCCACAGGCTCAGCGGCTGGATTGAAGACTGCGGCAGCGATGGTGGAACCGAGGGGAACCGTAATCCTGAAATCCACCGTACACGGTGAGGTTCCCGTGGACACTGCGCCCATAATCGTCAATGAGATTACGCTGATCGGCTCCCGCTGTGGACGTTTTGAACCCGCGCTCGATCTTCTACGGCGCGGCGTAGTAAAGGTAGAGCCTCTGATTTCCGGACGAGTGCGGTTATCCGAGGCGCGCGAGGGTTTCGAACTCGCGTCAAAGAGCGGTGCGCTGAAAGTCCTGTTGACTAACCTCAGCGAGCCGAATCGGTAAGGCTGATGGTGTAGCCTTTCAGCGGCCTGTCAGCTGAGTCGAGAAAGCGGGCGCAGAAGTCCGTCGCCCCGCCGCCGTTCACGATCAGCGCACGGATCACATTGGGTCCTTTTTTCAACGTGAGGCGGTGCGACACACCGTCGTCGACAACTGTTTGCCGGTCGCCGAAGATTTCGATCACCTGCTGACCGTTTACCCACCACACTGACGCTGCGTTGGAGCCGATGGCGAGCCGCACGTCCGGAGTCTCCTTCGGTGCGTTCACTACAGTCACGGCCCAGAAAAGCACGTCAGACGTCGGCTTGTTGAGCGCGTGAGCAAAATGATAGAGATTGACGTTATAGAGCTTTGTGTCTTCCGCGTGCCAGACCAGTTCCCTGCCCTCGACGGTGACCTTGTCACCATTGTGGGGCAGCACTGTCATCTGGTTGGGGAAGTATTCCTTCCTGGCCTGATCCTGCACGATCTTCTGAGTGAGTCCCGCGGAAGGAATCGGCTCCAGGATCATCCAGCGTCCGATGAAGCCTTCGGCATCCGGCGCTTTCGTCGGCGTCGCGGGAGCTGTGAGAGTGACGGGCGCTACCTGCGCCATCGCCGCGAAGGTCAGCGAGGTCAGCAGAATCGCAACCGCTTGTAGCGAAATCTTTCGTGTGAAGTTCATACAATGGGATCCTCGCGGCTTGCTACGGTTTTTTGATCAGCCAATGCTGCCTGTCGCTCGCGGGATCGAACTTCGCGAGCGTGGCGAAGCTGCTGCCAACCGCTGAAAGCGCCACGGGCTGAGACGAGTTCGGCACAGCTTTCGGCATGATACGCCAGCTTCCATCCGCGAGCTGATCGACGCGCCAGAGCTGTTCCGGCGCTCCGGTGAATGACGGCACGACCGCTAGTTCAGCATCGGCGGTTGCCGCAAGTGTACGGTCGGTTCCCGCGATACCGATGCGGAAATACGGGGAGCCAGGATAACCACCCGCATTCGGAGCGGGGGTGATGGACCACTTCTGCTGCGCCTGCAGCAGATAGGTACCCAGGCGCGTTGCGACACTACCGGCGGGCCAGTTCGCAGACACCTGCGACGCTTCCTGCGCGGGAATCGGGGTGCCCGTACCCGCGAACAAGCCGCGCCCGCCGCCGGGCGGAGGACCACCGGCGCCAGGGGGGAAGCCGGCTCCGGCTCCACGTCCACCAGAACCGCCACGTCCGCCGAAGCCAGAGCCGCCGCGTCCACCCGGAGGACCGCCGCGTCCGCGCCCTCCGCCCACGGGAGCGCCTTCCACGGCCATCTCAAGCGAGGTGCCGGTGCGCGCCGACTCCAGTTCATAGGTACCCGCCGTCAGGTTTTCGCCGGCGACCGGCCAGCCGTCTTTCCAAAGCAGCGGACGAATATCGAGTACGCTGGCGCCACCCTTGTCCAGGTCGGCTTCCCAGTGCATGGAAAACTTCTGTACGCCGTCGCCAAGGTCGAGCAGACCGAAGTGGCCAGGTCCTACCAGCCTGCCGCCTGAGCCGATCAGCAGCTTGCCGCCGCCTTCGATCATGTCGATGCCGTTGCCGTCAAGGAACGGCCCTGTCACCTTGCGCGAACGCCCCATGCGAATGTTGTAACCGGAGTCGGCGCCGCGGCAGCAGCTGCCGTGTGTCAGCAACAGGTAATACCAGCCATCGTGATACATCATGTCGGAAGCCTCGCCGTTGATCGCGACGTTGTGCGGCTGGTCGTTCGGATTGAGGCGTGTCCCGGTCTTTGGATTCATTTCCACCAGCCGGATGTAACCGAAATAGGAGCCGTATGTGAGCCACAGTCGATGATCGGTCGGATCCTGGAAGATGCCCGGGTCTATAGCATTGGAATCCTCAATGCCATCGGAGGAGGCCACGACACCACCTTCCTCCCACTTGTAATCCGGCGAGGCAGGATCGAGGCTCTTGCTCCAGATCATGTTTACCGCGGCTTTCGGCTGAGCACCGATATTCGCCGCCACGTACACGTAATAACGATCACCCAGGTGAATGACATCGGGCGCCAGCGAGCGACGCGGCAGCAGTTCGCCAGTGCGCCACGTCCAGCCGTCATCGGAGACAAGCGAGGCGCCACCCGTCCCATAGACGTAATACCTGCCATTGGACTGGATGATCGTGGAGGGATCGTGAATGGTGGTCACTCCGTCAAGGGCAAGGGCCAGCGATACCACCGTCAAAAGCAAAGCGCCAGGCGCCACACGCGACAGAATGCTCACTTCGAAATCTCCTCCTTGTTTTTCACACCGCGTTTTTCACACCGGCTTCGTTACTGCCGAATGCCGTTGGGGTGAAACTCGCCGCCTTTTACCAGAATGTCGAGAATCTCTTTCTGCCTGACCGGGCAGCCTCGACCCTTATCCGGCGTCAGGTTGTCGTGCTCGGATTCGATCATCGGCAGGGGCTCTTTGGGGCCGGCTATCTGATTCAACGCAGTCCACACGCCGGCGGGGGGCGATGTGGTGTCGATGTAGCCGAGGCCCGCCATTACCGAAGCTTTGATATGTGAGGCGAAATTGACCGTATCGAAGTAGAGGGCGGTATTCATGGCATCGGCGTTGTTCGATGGCCAGTTTGGGTAGCCTGCTTTACGCCCGTGAAGATCTCCGTTTGTATCGGCACCGGCGGGCACGCAGACCAGCACGTCGTTAATCTTCTCCGGACGCAGCCCGGCAAGCACCAGACTTTGCTGGCCGCCCATGCTGCCACCCATCAGAACGATCGTCTTGCCGTCCCAGTCGGAGCGGGTCAGCAGATAATCGAGAACGCGCGAATCGCGCAGATACATGCTGAGGAAGTATGACTTCTCGCGGTCCGTGTTGCCGACTGCCTGATAGGCCCGGGGAACGTTGCCCGCGGCGTCAGTCGGGAGCTTGTCGTGCGAGTCTACATTGATGGAGAGCCAGCCGTCCGCTGCCCGCTGGGCAATCGGACGTGGATTCAGAGCATAGACGCCGGCGTACTGCAGCTGAATCACTGCCGGAAATTTGCCCTCTCTGGCTGGCTTAGCGATCCAGCCGTGCGCCTTCGAGCCTAGCGCGTCCATTTCGAACATATTGAGCTCCACGCCTTGCACATCAGTTGGCGTTGAGGTAAGGACGGCATTAATCGGCACTTTCGATTGCGCTTCGAGCTTTCCCGCCCAGAAGGAATCGAAGTCGGCGGGCCGGGGTGTGGAAAGGGCCAGTTTTTCCGGCGCCACTGCGGCACCAACGGCGTAGAGGCCGTTGTTGCGGCCCGTGTTGCCGCCGGTGAATTGCGGCGCGAGAGGGGAGCCCGCGGGAGCAGCGCTCGCAGGAGGCGGCGCGGCGGCTGCGGGCGCCAGTTCCGCGACTGCCTCAACTGCCACGTAAATCATCTCCGGCTGATCGGCGATGATCTCGATCTTGTCTTTACCGGACGAGAGATCGAGCTTACCCTCTTTCAACACCACCGCGTTGTTGCGGCGAATCGTCCACTTGTATGAGTACGTCGGCGTGACCGGGCCGGGAGAGACCGTCCACCCGACCGTCTCACCAACCTTATACATGTCGCTGGCGTGATAAGGCGCGAACGTGAGCTGCTGTGGAATTGGGGCACGCTGCGCGAAGACGAGCGCGGGAAACATCAGAACCGCGGTGAAACGAAACATCCGGAATTACCTCTTCAATTACTGGCCTGCGCGGCCGCGGCCGAAGGCTCCGCCACCCGCGCCGACATCGGTGTTGTCAATGTGTTTGCTCAGATCGCGGGCTACGCCGATGATCATGAATTCAAGCGGATCCGTTCCGGTGTTCTCAAAGGAATGAACCTCGCTCAGCTGGATCGGTATCGCGTCGCCTTCTTTGATCGGCGCGGTTTCGGGGGCTCCACGCCCGCCGCCCATGGTCGCCGTTCCCGATCCTTTCATCACATAGTAGAACTCCGCCACTTCATGGTGCATGTGCGGACCGACGGATGCGCCGGGTGCCAACAAAAGATGATCCACGTAAGCCCACGGCGTTGTGAACACCGTGGGATCGAGGACGCGCCGATACTGCGCCGTCCCTTTGCCGCCATGAAAGGCATTCATCGGACGCAGCAACGCGGTGTCAAGCCGCATCGATATGAATTGCGGAATGGGATCGAGGGTGGCGCCTACCCGGGTGTCACCCAGATTGAAGGCGTCGTATTCGTCTTTCGCCATTGACACATTGATATTGAGCCACTGAACCGGCTGGTCCGTTGCATTGTAGATAGCGTGCGAATGACCCATACGGCAGGGCGCGCCGGCAGGACCCTTCAACAGCGACGTGTGACCATCGATGGTGAACTGCGCTTCGCCATCCAGAATCACGAACATCTCTTCGCACTGATTATGAAAATGCGCTCCGATGCCGCTCTTCGGTTCGATGACGCCGCGATGCAGGAACTGCAGGTTCGGCTCCACGGTG
The DNA here is from genome assembly GCA_048498815.1 of Acidobacteriota bacterium. GTDB lineage: Bacteria > Acidobacteriota > Terriglobia > Bryobacterales > Bryobacteraceae > BOG-234. Next base: position 24,905 of record JBEHXG010000046.1, read on the forward strand.
TGGGCGTCAAAGAGCGGTCCGAAATCAACCGCGCCGGCGCCGCCGTGAACCGACGGGCTGCGACGGAAACGCGCAGGATCGCTGTGGACAATGCGGGAAGCCAGGGGCTCACGGCCGGCAATCGGCAGCGTCAGCGCGCCCAGCGCCAGAACGGACAGAATGTGAAGAGAACGCATGGCTCTCGTCCTTTCTATTTGGAATCGAACAAAAGCGTGGAATAGTCTTTCGTGCTGAGCGTGTTTTCAACCGTCGGCCAGACTTTCTGGTGGATGTCTGACTTGATCCACTTCTGGCGCGCCTCTTCGCTAACGTAGGTCAGCTGAAAGCGGTAGTTGATCCCGGCGGGCGCCGCTCCCGTGTAGACCGTGCGCAGCTTCAGCAGCTTCACGTCGATATAACCGGGAAACTTTTCGGCGGCGGGTTTGAAGATGGTGTGGAAATTCTTCAGCATCTCCGCTTCGCGTGCGGCGGAGACGGTCAGGTCGCAATAGAGAACGATCGGCGCGGATGCCGCCGCCGGGGCCGCTGCTGTCTGGGCGGGCAGTGCCTTTGCGGCCACTGTCGCAGCCAGCAGGGAGGTCATATAGGATCGTCTGTTCATGTTTTCAGGCTCCTGGTTATCGGTATGTCTGGTACAGCGGCTTCTCTCCCGCGATGTTGAGGCGAACGCGGTAGACGCTTGTGCTGGCGGTGACGTACAGTGTCTTGCCGTCGTCGCCGAACGCGATATTCGCGGCCGTCTCACCCGGCTGAATCGTACCCAGATGGCGGCCTTCCGGCGAGAATACCCAGACGCCCTCGGGGCCCGCGGCATAAACGTTGCCGACAGAATCCACCTTCATGCCGTCGGGAATTCCCTGCTCTTTGGCGCCCGCCAGATCGAAGAACACGCGGCCGTTGGAAACGGTTCCATCGGGAGCAATGTCGTAGCGCATCCAGGAACGCGTCTTCTCATCGGAATTCGAAACGTAGAGTGTCTTTTCATCGGGAGAGAGGGCGATTCCGTTGGGGGTGGGGATATCTTTCACCACTGCCTTCACCGCACCGTCTTTATAGAGAAAGACGCCATTGAACTTCAGTTCTTTGGCAGGATCGGCGTCCTGCTTCGCGAGACCGTAGGGCGGGTCGGTAAAGTAGAGCGCGCCGTCCGAACGATAGACCAGATCGTTCGGGCTGTTGAAACGGCGCCCTTCGAACTTTTCGATGAGCGGGGTCATAGTCATGTCGGCGGCGACGCGCACAATCCGGCGTGCTCCGTGCTGACAGAGCAGCACCGCGCCGTCTTTGTCCGCGATCATTCCGTTAGGCCCGATTAAGGCGCCGGGGCCCGGCGTGGGCACGCCTCCGGCATCGTGAATCAGAACCTTGACCTCGCCGGCTGGCGAAACAGAACGGACAAGATTGCCTGGGACATCGCTGAACCAGAGGACGTTATCGGGCCGCCAGAGCGGGCCTTCCGTGAAGGTAAACCCGGTGGCGACTTTCTCAATGATCGCGTCTGATGCAATTAGCTTCTCGAAAGCGGAATCCAGGCGAACGATCCTGCCAACTGCCACCGCTTCCTTCACTGCGGGGGCTGGAGGTGGTGTAGCCGAGCACGAGATCGTCAGCAGGCAGAGTGTGGCGCCGGCACATGCGGTCAATACCGCGGCTGCCTTCATTTGCAGGCCGTTCCCGAGCACAGGTTCTTGCTGAAGAAGGGCATCACGTGATTCTGGAAGCGATCCGCAACAGCGCTCGTGTGAGTGCCGGAGTAAATCTCAAACGTATTGGCGATGCCGTACTGGTCGAGGATCTCGTGCAGCTTCTGGGTGTCGGTCTTCAAACCGTCCTGATCGCCCACGTCGATGCCGATGGCTTTGTATTGCCGCAGACCGCTGATGTACTGATCGATAAACGCGAGCGGTGCGTTGGCGGCCCACTTGGCCACCACATCCTGGCGAACCGTGCCGTTTTCCACGGCGAGATCGAGATACAGTGGCGGCTTCTTCGGATTCGGTGACCACGCTGCCGCCGAGGCCAGCTGCGCGCGCAGACCAAATGGAAGACTTGCCGAGTCCGCGGGCGTCTTGACCGCTTCCAGCGCTTTATCGTTAGGCGAGTTCGGCTGCGCAGGTCCGGCCCCTCGCGCGGACATACAGCACGGGCTCATAATGTACAGGCTGCCAAAGACGTCAGAGTGCTTCATGCCGATTCGGCTCGCGCCGTATCCGCCCATGGAGTGACCTGCGAGTCCCCGGGCTGAGCGATGAGGGATGGTGCGATAGTGCGCGTCGATATATGCCACCACGTCGTGCGCGATGAAGTTTTCGAAGTCGCCTGTGGTGACGGAACTCGAGTACATAGAGCCGTTATGCACGGTTTTCGAATCGGGGAGCACAACGATCATGTCCTGCGCGCCCTGAGCGAAGGCGCCCTCAATCGTCTGCGGAACGTGAATCTCACCGGTCCACTGCTCGGCGCCGATGGAATAGCCGTGTAGTGCGTAGACAACCGGATAACGCTTCGTTTTATTCTTCGCGTAGTCGGGCGGCAGGAAAACGATGACGTCGCGATCCACGGCATCGCCTTCGAGATTCCCTTCGAGGGCGGTTCCGTGAACCTTGATCTTCTCCGTGGCGACGGGCTTTGCGCCGGCAATAACGGGTGGAACCTCCGTCTTCACCTGCGCGGAAATGGAGAGCGCCACGCCGAGCGACAGGAGCGGCGCGAAAAGTAGGAACCGGGTCATAGAAGAGAGCCTCACGGGTCCCTAATATATCACTGGCTGGACCAATGATGGAATCGGTTCCAGAGAATATTTTCGGCCGCCCTTTCGCGAGCGTGTTTATTTAAACAGCATAGGTGCGTAGATGGCCAGGTACTGTTGCCAGTTCGGCCAGCTATGGCCGCCGCCCGACTGATGGAATTCGTGCTTCACTCCGCGTTTGGTCAGCAGATCGTCCATGCCTTTCACCCCCTGAAAGCCGGGGTCTTCCGTGCCGCAGCCAATCCAGAGCACCTTCAGTTTCTTGTTCAGCATTGCGGGATCGGCCTTCTCCCATTCTGCTCGGGCGCCGGTCCCGCTGAATGCGGCGATGTATGAGAACTGCTCCAGATTGTGCAGGCCGATCGTCATCGACTGGCTTGCGCCCATGGAAAGACCACCGATCGCACGGTGATCGCGATCCAGCAGCGCGCGATACTTCGTTTCCACAAGAGGCTTGATCTCGGCGACCAGTTCCTTTTCGATCTTCGCCCCGTCATCGGGACCTGCCGGAACCGGCGGAATGGGCTTAATTTCGCGCGGAATGTGCCCGTAAGGCATAACGACGATCATCGGCTTCGCTTTGCCGTCCGCGATCAGGTTGTCCAGGATAACGTTTGCGCGCCCGGTCCAGGTCCACGAGGCTTCAATCTGCCCGTTTCCGTGAAGCAGATAGAGCACCGGATACTTCTGCTTTCCTGTTTCATAGCCCGGCGGCGTATAGACATAGAACATGCGCTGCGTACCGAGATTCTTCGAATCGTAGAACTCCACATGCACACTGCCGTGCGGGACAACGCGGTCTTCGAAGACCGCCTTCGTGTCACCGGGAACGATGAAGGAGCTCGTGGGTCCCCAGCGGCGCAGTTCCAGCCGGGAGTTCGAAGGATCGGGCATGCGCAGGCCGCCATCGATCGCGAAGCCATAGGTATAAAAGCCGGCCGGCAGCGGGCCGACTGTCAGGCTCCAGACGCCTTTGGCGTCTTTCTGCAATGGCTTCGGTTCCTTGATGACTTCAAGAATTCCCGGCGAGCCCATGAGCAGCACTTCGGAGGCCCTGGGCGCGTAAAGACGGAACGTTACGCTGCGGTCGGCGTGAATCTCAGGCGATGCCGGAACATTATTGGTGTCTTCAAAAAAAGGCGTAGGGCCGCGTTGCGCCATGACAGGCGCGGCCAGTGCTATTAGTGCGAAAAATGCGGTGCGACGATGCAATTCCGTTCTCCCTCCGTGTTCGATTTGGCAGCTTATCACATTGCCGCAATCGGCTGGACCAATTCCTCTGCTGCGACTAGCGCGGGAGATTCCCTAAAAGGTCGGGCAAACCCGAGCAATCGGCAAACTCGAAGTCCGGCTGAACAACGCCGTTCTCCCGGTGAAAGTGGAGGCCGGCAGATCTGCGAATTCGAACGCACTTCCAGCCAAGCGACCGAGGCGCCTGAAAGTCTTTCAGCGGATTATCCGCGACGTACAGGTACTGCTTCGCCTGAACTTCCCGTTCCACTCGCTGAAACGCTGCAGGTTGAGGCTTATGGCATTCGGGTCCGTATATCCCCGTCGCGATCACGGGCCTGGCGAATGCGGGCAGGCCAAGCGCGTCGCATTTCAGGGTTTGCGAGGTAACGGGGCCGTCCGTAATTACGGCAATCGGCCAGCGTTTTACAATTTCCGCTACCGCAACCCCGGCATCCTCTTCCATTGCGATTTCCGGAACGTGAGACCGATAGATCGTCACCAGCCCCGCGATCAGTTCGGGGCACGGCTTCAAACCAACCGATTCCAGCGCAGAGTTGAAGGTGTCTCCGCGGTGTCCCGTTTCAAACAGATCAATACACCGCTCCCCGAAGTCCGGCGCACCCAGCCAACGCGCGGCCCAGTTTCCAACCGCGCGGAATCCGCTAATGGCATAGTTGCGCTCCAGGCAGAGCGTATCGTCAACGTCGAATACGACGCAGAGATCGTGCATTGCGTTAGCGATCCTCGCCCAGGCCGATCTCGACGCCGCTCAGATAGACCGCGTCGTCAAAGCGCAGCATTGCGAGGTTATCCTCCCAGGCATCATACGGCTGCAGTTCGCGACCTTCGATTTCATCCAGCAGCCAGGACGTAAATTGCGCTCCCGCATGGTGCGCCAGCGGATATCCACCCCCGAAGCGGGCGTTGATCTCAAATACGCGTATTGTGCCGTCACCATCAAGAAAGCACTGGATGTTCAGTGGGCCCCAGGCGCCCGGCAGCGCTTCGGCGATTCGCCGGCCGAGAGACATCAGCTCCGGGTTCTTCCTTGTGACGCCTTTCGAAACCTCACCGGCGCGCACTTCCACACGCCAGTGCGGCACTGCCGCAATGCACTTACCGCGCTTACTGACATAAACATTGATCGTAAACTCGCGCCCGCGTGCGATCTCTTCCACCACGTATCCGGAATCGCCCGACGCGAGCGACTCCAGTTCGCTCCACTCTTTGATTACCCTAATCCCGATTGATGCGCTGCCGCCGACAGGTTTGGCAATTACGGGAAGCTGCCACTGACCCCTTTGGCTAAGCACCTGCTGCGGGGAGGCCTGGCGTACACAGGGAAACCCGTTTGCCCGAAGCCAGGCATTGGTGGTCTTTTTATCGCCGCCGATGTGGACCGTCTCCGGGCTTGAGACGCAGACAGCGATTCCCGCCTCACGGAACGATCCGGCTGCCACGGCATACGCGGCGAGTTCTGTATCGATGGTCGGCACCACGAGCGCGACCGCTTCGCGATGACAAAGCGCAAGGATTTCCGGAATAAATTCGGGGGCCGTGCAGCGTGGAACCAGCGTCGAGCGATCGGCGAATTGAGGCGCGGGCGCGGTTGAGGAGAGATCGGCAGTGACGATCTTTCCTCGTCCCTCAAGAGACTGTCGAAAGCATTGCAGCAGCCCAACTCTTCTGCCCGCGGATGAAATCAGAACATTCGGATTCATCGAAGATCAAAGGAGTTTTCATTGTTGCAGAGTCAATGTGCGGCGACGGGCTTCATGTACTTGTCGAGGAAGTCGGTCACCGTTTTCCACGTTGGCGTGTATGGCACGGGATTCGTCACCGAGCAATCAGCTGCCGTCGAGCGCATCGTCGCCCCTTCGCGCAGCGCGTCGTTCGTCAAAAATCCATTCCAGTTGCCGTGCGGCGCTTTGGGCAGACTGATGAAGATCGAAGGCTTGCATGTCTTATTCAACGCCATATACAGCTGTTCGCCCTGGTTGTGAGGAACGAGTTGATCCGAACCTCCGTGAAGGATCATCATGGGTGGATCGGCTGGTGTCAGGTAGTGCATCGGGCTTGCAGCCAGCACCTTTTCCGGGCAGGTCTGAATCTGGCAGCCAAGCATGCGGGATTCCGGCGAGACGTCGCTGTCATGGCACGCCTGACCGTCGCACTTCTTCACCGCCCACGCATCCATTGCGGTGAAATTGGTCGGTGGATAAAACGCTACCGCCGCCTGAACGGCGCTCGAAAAGCCTGTTGTCCCGACGGAGCCTTCCATCTCCGGCGCGTCACCAGTCAGGGCCGCCATCGCTGAGGTCCAGCCGCCGGAGCTGTCGCCAATGATGGCGATGTGCGCGGCATCGAAGTTGTATTTCACCGCGTTTGCGCGCAGCCATCGAATGGCAGCTTTGATGTCATACAGGAATCCCGGGAATTTCGTCTGCGAACTACCGCGAATCGATACGCCCGCCACTGCGTAGCCCGCCGGAACCAACTGCTGCGCCAGAACTCCGCCGCCATTCTTTCCCGTGTCGGCCATCCAGGCGGAGCCGGCAGTCCACACGACTACGGGGATCGGGCCTTTGGCATCGGCAGGAATGTAGAGATCGAGCTTGTGCCCATTTGTTCCGACCGGATCGGCCGGCGCATAATCCAGGTCGGCAAACGTTGGAGTGAGGCCGCGCGGCGGGCCGGGTTGCTGCGCCCAAAGTCCGGCAGCGATCAGCATCAGACAAAGTTTCTTCACTTACTCGACCTCCGAAAGAAAGTGGCCGCGGATCCAGGCCAATCCTGCAAATGTTAGTAACATCGAGATTCCGATTACGCCCCAGTACGTTGCCGGACCTGCTGCGATGATCGTTGCACCCCCCAGAGACGACACGACTCCGCCCATTCGCCCGACAGCCGATGCGTACGCGATTCCGGTTGCGCGAATGGATGCCGGGTAGAGGTGAGAAGCCAACGCATACATCGAAGTTTGGACGGCGTTCGCCAGCAAGCCGTTCAAGCCGATTGCTCCGAGCAACAAAGTCAGGTTGGCGCTGAGCGGTGTGGGAACCAGAAGAATCGCGGCTGCTGCTACCGCCGCACCAAGTGCGCCCGCCAGCAGGGGACGACGCGACCCGAAGGCGGTCACCAGGAGCGTCCAAAGAAACACGCCTCCAACACCGCCGAGGTTGTACGTGGCGAGTCCGCGGCTCGCTGCTGCCACGTTCACGCCGCTTCCGGTCAGCATCGTCGGAAGCCAGCCAAACACAAGATAGATACCACCGAGACAGAAGAAGAACGCCACCCAAAGACCGGCAGTATCGCGTCGCAGCGCCGGGCCCAGCAGTTCGCTGATCGATCCCTGGCGCGTGCTGCGTTCCCCGCTGTCGCGAAATGCGCCCGACGGCGCAACATCGCGGCTCATGCGCTTCAGCAATCGCGCCAGTTCGGGCCATCTGCGCGGATTCTGCACCAGAAAGCGCGGCGACTCCGGCAGCACCAGCCACAGCAACGCACCGAAGACGAGCGGCGCAATTCCCCCAAGCTGATACAGCGCGCGCCATCCGTAGGCAGGCAGTACGTCGGCGGCAAGTAATCCGCCGAGCATCCCCCCAAGCGGAACACAAACGATGGTGAGCTTCACAGCCATCGGGCGATTGCGCAATGGCGCGAATTCTGCCACCAGGGCGCCTGCATTCGGCAGCGCGCCTCCGGTTCCAACGCCCGTGAGGAATCGCAGCACTCCCAGCGCAACAACAGAGTGAACGAGCGAAGTTGCAAGTGTTGCCGCCGCAAAGAGCCACAGGGACAGGACGAGCGCCGGGCGTCGCCCCCAGCGGTCGCCAATGAATCCGGCGACGGGACTGCCCGCAGCCATACCGAGCAGGCCGAACGCAAGCACAGGGGCGAAAGCTCCGCGAGTCAGGCCCCACTCGCGCATCATCGATGGGACCGCGAAACCGAGTATCTGAATATCAAACCCGTCGAAGATAATCGCGAGCGCGCTGATCAGGGTGAGGATGCGCTGGTAGGAAGTCCAGCGCCCCTCGTCAAGCAGCGGCGCGATATCGACGGCGGAGTTCACGCGCCCCAGACCCTCTCAGCAACTTCCACAATGCGCGAAAGCTTGGCCCACTGTTCATCCTCGGTCAGCGCATTGCCTTCTTCGGTGCTGGCAAAACCGCATTGCGGGCTGAGACAGAGTTGATCCAGATCGACGAAGCGCGCCGCATCTTCGATGCGTCGTTGCAAGAAGTCGGCGCTTTCGAGCGTGCCGGCTTTCGAGGTCACGATGCCGAGCACAACGGTCTTGCCCTTCGGCACGAACCGCAGCGGTTCGAATCCGCCGGCGCGTTCCGTGTCGAATTCCATGAAGTAGCCATCGACGCCGATCTGGTTGAACAGCAGTTCGGCAACCGGCTCATAGCCGCCCTGCGCAATCCAGCTCGAGCGGAAGTTCCCGCGGCAGAGATGCATCGTGATCTTCATGTCGGCAGGACGGCCTTCAATCGCGGTGTTAATCATGCGGGCGTAGACTTCGGGGAGTTTATCAGGATCGTCACCGCGATCACGCAGGCTTTGACGCTGCTCTTCATCGCACAGGTACGCGAGATTCACTTCATCCAGCTGGAGATAGCGGCAGCCTTCGGCAGCGAAGGCATTCACCGCACCGCGATAGGCTTGCGCGAGATCGTTGTAGAAGGGCTCCATGTCGGGATAGACGTCAGGCGAGACGGCCTTACGTCCGCCGCGGAAGTGAAGCACGCTGGGCGACGGAATCGTCATCTTCGCCGTGGCCTTCGTATGATCTCGCAGGAAGCGGAAGTGCTCGAGCATCGGATGGCCGGAAAAGCCAACCTTCCCGACGACCCGCAAGCCCTTCGCCTGCGTCTGCAGGTTTCCTTTGAACGCAATGCCGTGGTCCGCGTGGTATGACTCCACGCCAGCCAGACGCTCCAGAAAATCGAAGTGCCACATCGCGCGCCGATGCTCGCCGTCGGTCGCGCTGCGCAGGCCGATTTCGGCCTGCTTCGCGATGAGCTTCTCAATCTCGATATCCTCCACGGCTTTCAGTTGTTCGGCTGTGATTTCTCCTTTTTCGCGGCGCGCGCGGGCTTCTTTGAGCGGTGCGGTGCGCAGCAGGCTGCCGACATGGTCGGCGCGGAACGGCGGTGTGGTTCGAATCACTATTGTTCTCCTGGAAACTGGAATGGTAATCCTGTGTAGTTATCGGCAAGCACCGTCGCCGCGGCGCGGGAGGTGGTTACCTGGTCGAGTTCGGCGAGCTGACGACGATGATCGAAGCCGCCGCCATCGTTGAAGCGGTGCAGCATTGAAGTCATCCACCACGAAAAATGCTGCGCGCGCCAGACGCGCCGCAGACAGATTTCGGAGTACCGGCGGAGCAGAGCGTCCGATCCATTGTGGAGACGAAGAGCCAGCGCTCGCGCGAGGACTCGGACGTCGGCGACTGCGAGGTTCAGACCCTTGGCCCCGGTGGGCGGCACGATGTGGGCGGCATCTCCGGCGAGGAAAAGTCGGCCATACTGCATCGGCTCGGTGACGAAGCTGCGCATGGCAGTCACGCCCTTCTGAAAAATCCGGCCTTCATTCAGATGGAAGCCGTCGGTCGTGGCGAAGCGGGTTCGCAATTCCTCCCAGATTCGTTCGTCCGGCCATTCCCCGGGGTTTTCGTCGGTGCGGCATTGCAGATAGAGGCGGCTGATCTGCGGCGTTCGCATGCTCAGCAGCGCGAAACCATTTTCGTGGTTGGCGTAAATGAGTTCGTTCGAAGCAGGTGGCGCTTCAGCCAGGATGCCCAGCCAGCCGAACGGATAAACCTTTTCAAAGGACCGCAGCGCACTGGCGGGAATGGAGGGCCGGCAAGAGCCATGGAATCCGTCACAACCCGCGATGTAATCGCAGCGGATTTCGTGTTCTTCGCCTTCGTGACGGAAGGTGATTCGGGGATGATCGCCATCGAAATCCGATATTCGCGTGTCCGCGGCTTCGAAAAAAATTCTGCCACCGGACTCAAGGCGGGCGCGCACAAGGTCTTTCACCATTTCGTGCTGCGCGTAAATGGTGATGCCGCGCCCCACCAGGTCCTGAAAGTCAATCCGATGGCCGCGCCGCCCGAAGCGCAGTTCGATGCCGTGGTGCACCAGCCCCTCGCGCTGCATGCGCTCCCCAACGCCGGTTTCGATAAGTAAATCGACAGTGCCCTGTTCGAGGACGCCTGCGCGCACGCGCTCTTCAATGTGCGCGCGGCTTTGCGACTCCACGATCTCGCAATCGACGCCTTCCAGTCGCAGCAGGTGCGCCAGCAGAAGACCGGCCGGTCCGGCTCCCACAATCCCAACCTGTGTCCGGATCGTTGCCATGTGCCGCCGAGCCGCCCGTTAGATCCGTTCCACCAGCATTGCGATTCCCTGTCCGACTCCAATGCACATAGCGCAGATCGCATAACGTCCGCCACTATGGTGCAGCTGGCGTACCGCCGAACCCAGCAGCCGCACACCGCTTGCGCCCAGAGGATGTCCGAGCGCGATTGCCCCGCCATCCGGGTTCACATGCGCGGCGTCGTCCGGCAAACCCAGCAGCCTGAGGCACGCGACCGCCTGGGCGGCGAATGCTTCGTTGAGTTCGATCAAATCGATTTCGACGAGTTTCCGGCCGGTCCGCGCCAACAGCTTCTGAATTGCCGGAACAGGCCCGATCCCCATGACCCGCGGCGCGACTCCGGCTACCGCCGTGGCCACGACGCGCGCCCGCGGAGTCAATCCGTACTTTGCGGCGGCATTCGCACTCGCCAGAATCGCCGCGCCCGCGCCGTCGTTGATGCCTGATGCATTGCCCGCTGTGACGGTTCCGCCTGGCCGGATTACGGGTTTGAGCGCGCCCAGTGCTTCGAGCGTCGTATCGGCGCGCGGATGCTCATCGGCGGCAAAACTACCCTTCTTTGGAATCTCGACCGCCACAATCTCTTCGGCAAGGCGTCCCGCCGCGGCGGCTTCGCCCGCGCGCTTCTGGCTGCGGTACGCGAAGGCGTCCTGCGCGGAGCGTTCGATTCCGTGCTCGCTCGCCACGTTTTCCGCGGTCTCGCCCATGGAGTCCACTCCGTAGCGCTCTTTCATCTGCGGATTGACAAAACGCCAGCCGAGCGTGGTGTCTTCCATCTTCTGCGAACGCGTCCAGGCAGCGTCGGGCTTCGAGAGAACCAGCGGCGCCCGCGACATACTTTCCACACCGCCTGCCACTGCAAGATCGATTTCGCCCGTGCGAATCGCCCGCGCGGCGACCGCCGCAGCTTCCAGGCTCGAAGCGCAAAGCCTGTTCACCGTGCTGCCGGGAACCGTTTCCGGTAATCCCGCCAGAAGCAGCGCCATACGCGCGACGTTGCGGTTGTCTTCACCGGCCTGATTGGCGCAGCCGTAGATGACGTCGTCTATTGCGGAGGGGTCGAGTTTCGGATTGCGTGCCAGGAGCGCGCGAAGTGGGATCGCGGCGAGATCGTCCGTCCGGACCGCCGCGAGGGCGCCGCCGTAACGTCCGAAGGGCGTTCGAATGGTGTCGCAGATGAGAGCTTCCGCCATGGCGTGCGCTTATCGGCTATTTGTACGATAAACGCGCGAGGATTGTCAAGCGATCCGCCCCCTCCTGCAGAACTGGCAGGAATCGGCTCAGCATTTCTTCCGGCTGGACCCGAGAGGCGTGGACGCCTGTATTAATCGCGGCAACGACTCGGCCTCCAGGCATCCGCACCGGGACCGCGAGGGAGCGAAGGCCGATTTCGAGTTCCTGATCCACGAGCGAGTAGCCGTGTGTCCGGACCCGCTCGATTTCCGCCGCGAGGGCGGCCTTTTCCGTGATGCTGTTCGGGGTCAGGGGCTTCAGTTCGGCACGGTCGAGGAAGGCGGCGAGTTCCTCCTCCGGCAGGCCAGCCAGCAGAACGCGGCCCATGGATGTGCACCAGGCCGGCAACCGGCTCCCGATGGAGAGACCTACCGACATAACCCGTTTTGTTGCAGAGCGCGCGAGGTAAATGATTTCATCGCCAGCGAGCGCGCTGAGCGAGCTGGATTCGTTGAGCGTGGCGCTGATTTCTTCGAGCAGCGGCGGGGCGAGTGCGGCGAGGGAGTTTGAGGAAAGAAACGAAAACCCCAGCAAGAGGACTCTTGTACTCAACCGGTAAACCGGGCCCGTATGTGAAGCGTACCCTAGCAATTCCAGCGTAATCAGGAGGCGACGCACGGCAGCCCGCGATAACCCGGTTCGCTCGGCAATATCGCCGACCGTGGCGCCGTCCGGGCGGTCCTGGAAAGCCTCAATTACTTTGAGACCGCGAGCCAGCGAGAGGACAAAGTCCGGGTTTCCCTCAAACATTGGCGCGATTATCGCACATCTTGACCGGTTCCGTTCCGTTATGCGAATATCGCACTTCAAGGCGGTATTCGCGCAAATGGAATTCTTGTCACTCGCCGGGGCAATCGCACGTCACGTTCGCGACGGCGATACCGTGGCCCTCGAAGGTTTCACTCACCTTATCCCATTCGCTGCGGGGCATGAGATTATCCGCCAGGGGCGCCGCGATCTCACGCTGATTCGGATGACCCCGGACCTGATCTACGACCAGATGATCGGAATGGGCCTGGCGAGCAGGCTGATTTTTTCCTGGGGTGGAAATCCCGGCGTCGGTTCCCTGCACAGGATGCGCGATGCTGTGGAAAAAGGCTGGCCCGCGCCGCTCGAAATCGTGGAACACAGCCACGCCGGCATGGCGATGGCCTATGAGGCGGGCGCTTCCGGAATGCCTTGCGCTTTTCTGCGCGGGTATCGCGGGACAGATCTGGCGACCGTCAACCCGAACATTAAGTTCATTGCCTGTCCATTTACGGGAGAGGAGCTTGCCTGCATTCCGGCTCATCGTCCGGACGTTGCGATTGTTCACGCACAGAAGGCCGACCGTCACGGCAATGTGCTGATTGAGGGAATCGTTGGCGTGCAGAAGGAAGCGGTACTTTCGGCAAAGCGTTCGATCGTTACGGTCGAAGAGATTGTGGACGATTTCGGCGAGCGATCGCCAAATGCCGTGATCCTCCCCGCCTGGACGATTACTGCGATCGCAGTGGCGCCCGGAGGCGCCCGGCCTTCGTACGCACACGGATATTATGTCCGCGACAACGCGTTTTATGTGGCCTGGGACGAGATCGCGCGTGATCGGGAGACGTTCACCACGTGGATGCAGGAGAACGTGATCCGCGCATGAGCTACACACAACAGGAAATGATGACCGTGGCGGCGGCGCGCGCGTTGTCAAACAGCGATGTCTGCTTCGTGGGAATCGGGTTGCCTTCGGCCGCGTGTAATCTGGCGCGGCTCACCCATGCACCGGGAATCAAACTGATCTACGAATCGGGAACGCTGGAAACGCGGCCTGAGGTTCTGCCGCTTTCGATCGGCGATGGCGAACTTTGCGACACCGCGCTGACCACCGTGTCAGTCCCCGAAGTTTTCCGCTACTGGCTGCAGGGCGGACGCATCACGGTCGGGTTTCTCGGGGGCGCGCAGGTGGATCGTTTTGGAAACCTGAACAGCACGGTGATCGGCGCCTATGATAAACCGAAGGTCCGACTGCCCGGCAGCGGCGGCGC
>JBEHXG010000047.1:0-38174 GCA_048498815.1 Acidobacteriota bacterium
GCCCATGCCTTCAAAACTCAATCTCCATGGCTTCGGCGACCCCGAATGTGTTACCTATGTCTCAGGTACGAACTGTTACCTGTGTGTCCGGTCCGGACACGCTGCGCCGGGAACCCTGGTGGGGGAATTGAACCAATGATATCCAGCCAGCAACTCACAGCAGATGATCGCTCGTTTCAGTCCTCAGTGCTGAAGTTTGCGCGGGAGCGCATTGGGCCCCACGTGCGAGCGATGGATGAGTCCGGCAAGTTTAAGCCCGAACTGCTGCGCGAAATGTTCGAATTGGGCCTCATGGGCATCGAGATCCCTGAGGAGTTTGGCGGGCAGGGCGGGTCGTTCTTCCAGTCCGTTCTGGCCGTGGAAGCTCTTGCGACCGTCGATCCCTCCGCGGCAGTAATCGTTGACGTTCAGAACACGATTGCAAACAACATTCTTCTGCGATGGGGGAATGAGGATCAGAAGCAGCGATATCTTCCCAAACTGGCAAAGGATGCCGTGGCTTCGTTTGCGCTCTCCGAGGCCGGCGCCGGATCCGACGCCTTTGCTTTGGTGACCCGCGCGACCCCAGACGGTGATCATTTCCGGCTGACTGGCCGCAAACTCTGGATCACCAATGCTGCCGAGGCGGGACTCTTCTTCGTCTTTGCAAACGCCGCACCCGAGCAGGGACACCGCGGAATCACCTGCTTTCTCGTTGAACGCGATACCGCGGGTTTCAAGGTCGGCCGCAAGGAAGAAAAGCTTGGAATCCGGGCGTCGTCCACCTGCGAACTGTTATTCGATGATTGCCGCGTCCCGGCGGCTAACATCGTGGGCGAACTCGGCAAGGGCTACAAGATCGCGATCGAGACATTGAACGAAGGACGAATCGCTATTGGTGGGCAGATGGCAGGTCTCGCTCAGGGAGCGCTCGATCACGCCGTCGCCTACGCGAAACAGCGACAGCAGTTCGGGAAGACTATCGGCGAGTTCCAGGGCGTCCAGTTTACGCTCGCCGAGATGGCGACCGATGTGGAGGCGGCCCGGCTCCTTGTTTACAACGCGGCGCGCCTTCGGGACGCCGGTCAACCCTTCACAACCGAAGCCGCAATGGCCAAGCTGTTTGCTTCGCAGATCGCCGAAACCGTCGCATCGCGTGCGGTTGAAGTTCTGGGCGGTGTCGGCTTCACGAGGGACTACCCGGTTGAAAAGCTCTACCGCGACGCCAAGATCGGCCGCATCTACGAAGGCACCAGCAACATGCAGAAGCTGGTGATTGCCAGGGCGCTACTCACTTCTTCTTAATGATCTTCACACCCGGCGGCAGCGCAAACAACTTCTCGTCGAACATTCCAACCTTGACCGAATCCGCATAGAGCTGGTAGGTTTTCTGGCCGTCACGCTCACGCTGAATATCGTAAGGCCACATGACGCCGTTGCCGATATCACGATACTTGGTGTAGCGGGTAATAATGTCGCGGCGATCTTTGATCATGGGATCCCAGCGCTTCACAAGCTGACGAACCGGCAACCATGTTGACGAGTGGATCCATACCTTAACATTCCGGTTTTCCGAATCGTAATAGTCGACCACCTCTGTGGGTTGGTTCTCCACAACGTCCGCGCCGCGAGCGAATAAGGTCATATCGGCCTCTTTCATCCGTGCACGAAGGATGTAGAGAATATCGGTCAGTACCGATTCGCGATACTGATCGATGCGATCTGCCGGCACGGCCTCCGCGCCCCTGTAAGTGATATCCCAGCCCTCGGCAGGCCCGAGAAGTACGGTTTCGTCGTCTTTCTTGCCAAAGATCTGCCGCTGAAGCTGAAGCAGAGCTTTCTTCGCGGCCGCGTCACCCTGGGGGGTATCGAAATACTTCGTATAGATCTTCGCGGTGTCGAGTCCGGAAATCTCGTCCTCGTAAAACTGATAGGCGCGCCCGGTCTGCACGTGGCCCGGCATCTGACGCCAGGCATCGCCGCCCAACGCCTCGATGCATCGATCGATGACGCGCCGACCACGCTCCTGCAGGGTTTCAGCGCTGCACAGCGCCGGCGAAATCAGCGCGAGTCCGCCGGTGAATTGACGACGCGTAATCAAGACTTACTTTTTCGGCTCCGGAATGGTGAGGTCGATCTGGTGAACCGGAAGCTCCAACGTATTCAGAGACG
The DNA here is from genome assembly GCA_048498815.1 of Acidobacteriota bacterium. GTDB lineage: Bacteria > Acidobacteriota > Terriglobia > Bryobacterales > Bryobacteraceae > BOG-234. Next base: position 2,152 of record JBEHXG010000047.1, read on the forward strand.
TACCAAAATCCTTGGGGTTGCCGGTAACAACGACGACAAACTTCGATGGGTCCATATACTGCTTCGCCACGCGCAGCACGTCTTCGCGGGTTACCTTCTCGATGGCCTTTTGATACTGGAAGATGAAGTCGTCGGGATAGCCGAAGTACCGATAGCGCACCAGGCGGTTCAGCGTTTTTGCCGGCGTGTCAAAGGCAAAGATAAAGCCGTTGAGCACGGTGTCCTTGGCCGACTTCAACTCCTCTTCAGACACCTCTTCCGTGCGGATCTTCTTCACTTCGGTGTCGATCGCGCGCAGAGACTCGATGGTAGTCGGCGATTTTGTGCTGCCCTCGATCTCGAAGACTCCGGGGTGGTCATATGTCGCGCCCCAGCCTGCCCCAACATCGTAAGCATAACCGAGCTTTGAGCGGACCTGACGGAAAAGACGGCTGTGGAACCCACCGCCCAGAATATCGGCCATTACCTGAAGAGCCGGATAGTCCTTATCGCGAAACTCACCGCCGAGATGGCCCAGCGCGAAGGAGCTTTGAGTCACATCGGTTTTCGTTGCCAGATAAACGCCGGCCTCGGCCTGGTTATTGACCTTGGGGAACGGTGGAACAGCAGGCTGGGTGTAGTTCCAGCCGCCGAAGAGCTTTTCAATCTTCACCTTCATGTCAGGCGCGGAGAAGTCACCCTGCACGGTGAGGATAATGTTGGCCGGGAAGTAGTAGCGCTTGTAGAAGGCAACAATGTCGTTCCGCGTGATTGCCGCGACGGTCGCGTGTTCCAACATCCAGCCGTACGAGTTATTGCGGCCATAGATGATATTGGTGAACTCGCGGGCGGTAATCCCCATCGGTTCGTCATTGCGGCGTTCGATGTTGCTTTGCGCCTGGGCTTTCCAGAGATCGATCTTGTCCTGACGGAACGCAGGATCGATGAGGACATCGTGGAAGATCGTCATGACTTCATCAGTGCGCTCCTTCAGTGTTGAGAACGTAACAGAGCCAGAGCCTTCGCCAATTTCGCTTTCCACGCTGGCGGCAATGTTTTCGAGCTGCTCGTCGATCTGATCGCCACTGAGCTTTGAGGTGCCTCCGCTGCGCATGGTCTCGCCTGTCACAGTCGCCAGACCGATCTTGGCGGCGGGGTCGAACAGATTACCCGTGCGGATGAGCGCCGAACCACGGACCAGCGGGAGCTCGTGATTCTCCAACAGGTAAACCTTCATCCCGTTGGGGAGAGTGGTTTCCTCGATCTTCGGCAGCGTGATCTGTTTGAGCGCGGGGAATTTCAGATTTTTCCATGAGGCCGGCGGCGTTGCGATCGCAGCTTTGGCGGGCGCCGCGGCAGGGGGAGCCTGCGCCAACATCAGCAGCGGCGCTACCGCCGCGGCGCAAAGGACTCGGATGTGGATAAGAAATTTCACTTGGCGCCTCCGGCGGCAGGATTATAGGTCAGGGCAATCGTACGATTCGTCGGAACCAGATACTCACGGGCTACACGCTGCACGTCATCGGCTGTCACCTTATCGATGTCATCAATCGAAGTGAAGAGCTTGCGCCAGTCGCCGAAGTTGGCCTGATAGGACGAAAGAAGCTGCGCCAGTCCGGCATTGCTGTCGAGCTGACGAATCAGACCGGCTCGGGTCTTTGTTTTCGTTCGCGCCAGGGTGGCAGCATCCACCTTTGTATTCTTGAAGGCCTCGATTACCGAATCGAGCTCCTTTTCGTTTTCTTCGGGGGTATGTCCACGAGCCGGAACCAGATAGAAGTAAAAGAGGTTCGGATATTTTCCGCCGGGCATGCTCGCTCCCGCGCCCGCGTCGAGTGAGAGGCGTTTGTCCCGGACCAGATCCTTATAGATGATGCTGGTGCGGCCGCCGGAAAGAACGTCTGCAATCACGTCGAAGACCGGATCGTCAGGACTCTGCTGATCGGGGCGGTGGTATGCATAGAGTTCCACTGGCTGGGCGGGCGATTCCACCTGAACGCGGCGCTGGCCCTCCTGTTTGGGTTCGATTGTGATGATGGGCGGGGGCGACGGGTGTTTGGCAAGACGTCCGAAATACTCAGCGGCGAGCGCCTTCATTTTGGCAGGCTGGACGTCGCCCACGATTGCGATCGTCATGTTGGACGGCACGTAGTACTTCGCGAAGAACGCTTCCGCATCGGAGGCGCGCAGATTGTCGATATCACTGCCCCAGCCGACAGTTGGTTCGCGATAAGGATGCGCAATCATGGCGGTGGCCAGGGTCGCTTCGAAGAGCTTGCCATCCGGGCTTGATTCCGTCCGCATGCGCCGCTCTTCGCGGACCACGGAGCGCTCTTTGTAGAACTCGCGCGTCACCGGATGCAGGAAGCGAGCGGATTCCAGATAGAACCAAAGCTCGACGCGATTGGCCGGGAAGTTATAGAAGTACTCGGTGGAATCTTCCTGAGTCTGAGCGTTCATGCCAACGCCGCCGTTTTCCTCGATGATTTCCGGGTAGAGATTCGGAACCACGAAGGAGTCGGCCTTTTCGACTGCGGCTTCAACCGCGGCCTGCAGCGCTTCGAGCTTTTTCGGATCGAGCTTGATTGCATGCTGCTCTGTCTGAAGTGCGTCGTAAGCGGCCTCGATTTTCGCCAGCGCAGCTTTCTCGGCAGGCCAGTTCGTGGTGCCGATTGTGTCAGTCCCCTTGAACGCGATGTGCTCGAACATGTGGGCGAGACCGGTCTTGCCCTTTGGATCATCGACGGAACCGGCATTCACATAGGTGTGGAAGGACACTACAGGAGCGTCATGGCGTTCCAGCACGATAAAGCGTAAGCCGTTAGGCAGGGTGAATTCGGTGACCCGCTTTTCGAATTCTTTGAGATCCTGAGCGAGGAGGCCGCCGGCCAGAAGGAGAATGAGCGAAGCGGCGGCGAGGAGGCGATTCGGCAGTTTCAGATAGATAACCCTCTCTGACAATGTAGCGGATTGGGGCCGTCGGCGTGTCGCCGGGATGGCCCTATCTCTAAATACGCGCGGGTCGCAGGTTTTGGTATCATCGATTCCTCTACATATGGAGGCGGGCGAGTGAGAGGGCGGCTATTCATCGGGTTTTGGGTTGTCAGCCTCTGTGCCGGCTTCGCTCAAGCGCCGACTCCGTCCTTCGAAGTTGCATCGGTTAAGTACGATCCCCGAAAAGCCGGCAGCTGGGTTCGGTTCGAGGGCGGCCGGCTCGAGGCTTCAAGCTGGCTCAAGCAGCTAATTCAGGTTGCCTACGACGTGAACGACTATCAGATTTCCGGCGGCCCTGGATGGCTGACGGGCGATTGGTACGCGATTCAGGCGACGGCGCCGGACGGGAGCGCCAGCCAGCCGCAGATGAAGCTGATGTTGCGTGCGTTGCTCGCAGACAGGTTCAAGCTCAGGATGCGGGAGGAATCCAAAGAATTTGACGTTCTTAACCTCGCGGCAGCCAAAGGCGGTCCGAAGTTGCGAGCGCTGAAAGAGGGCGAGAAGAGCGCCTGCACGGGCGATAACTCTCAGCTTTGCGGAATGAAAACGACCGCGGCTTTAGCGCGATTTCTCACCAACGTGACGCGTCGCCCTGTTTTCGACAAGACTGCGGTCTCGGGCAACTACGACATCCTGCTGAACTTCGACACATACTCCGCGCGTGGCGCCACGCCGCCTCCTGGCTCTGACCTGCCCGATCTCACGACGGCGCTTCGCGAACAGCTCGGCATGCGGCTTGAGCCGGCAAAGGAACAAATTCCGGTGCTTCTGATCGAAAGCGTCCAGCGTCCGAGCGAGAACTGAACCAGCGTTTTGCTATCATCGGGTTTCCCCATGGACCAGGCTGGCCGGATCATTGCCGGAATGAAGGGCGCGGCGGCGGTGACCAGTCCCGAACGGATCGCCTGCGGCGTCTGGAAGCGGGCGGTCGGCAAGCGTCTGGCGGATAAAACCCGCGCGGTCAAACTGGTGCGCGACAGGCTGGTGGTCGAGGTGGAAGACGAAATCTGGCGAGATAGCCTGTTCAGGCTGCGATTCCAGATTCTGCGCAACATTGAACGGGAGATCGGAACGGAAATTGTGGCAGATCTGCACTTTGTTGTGGCTCCGCCGAGGCGCGAAGCGCAGCGGGAAACCAGTGGAGCGGCGGGTCCACTGCTGAGCGCCGACGAGGCCGATGCAATCGCCGATCCGGGTCTCCGGCGCGTTTATAAGAACTCACGGCGCAGACTGGCATGAAGCTTACCGAGAAAGACGTCCGCTACGTGGCGACGTTGGCGAATCTGAACCTGAACGATCAGGAAGTTGATCGGATGCTGCACGATCTGGATGGAATTCTGGCGCAGATGGATACGCTTGCGGGCATCGACACGGAAGGTGTTGAGCCGATGGCGCAAGTGTTGGCCGGCGGTGGCGCAGGTGGCAATGCTTTGCGTGAAGACGTGGAGCGCCCCACGCTCGATAACGAAGCCGCGCTTGCAAACGCACCCATCTGCGCCGACGGCTACTTCAAAGTTCCGAGAGTGATCGAGAGGTGATTCGGTGACCTCGCATACCGTTTCATCCATCCGCGAAGGCCTGCGGACGAAGCAGTTTTCCGCCGTGGAAGTGGCGAAGCAAGCGCTTCAATACGCGGAAGCGGAGAATCCGAAGACCAACGCATACCTGATGCTTTGCCCGGAACGCGCGCTGGCTGCCGCTGCGGAGGTGGATCGAAAGCTGGCGTCCGGCGAAGAGCCGGGCACGCTGGCCGGTGTTCCCGTGGCGGTGAAGGACGTGATCCTCACGAAGGGTGTACGAACAACCTGCGCATCCAAAATGCTCGGGAATTACATCCCGCCCTACGACGCTACCGCGATTGAGCGAATTGAGGCGGCAGGCGGCGTGATCATCGGTAAGACGAACTGTGATGAGTTCGCCATGGGTTCGTCGAATGAGAACAGCGCATTCGGGCCGGTGCGAAATCCGGTGGCGCTGGATCGTGTTCCGGGTGGTTCGAGCGGCGGATCGGCGGCGGTGGTGGCTCAGGGAACGGCGGTGGTGTCGCTGGGTTCCGATACCGGCGGTTCGATTCGTCAGCCAGCTTCGTTTTGCGGCGTGGTGGGTGTGACGCCGACGTACGGACGCGTCTCGCGTTATGGCCTGGTGGCGTTTGCCAGTTCTCTCGACCATATCGGCCCGTTCGCGCGCAATGTAAAGGATGCGGCCGACCTGCTGGAGGCAATGGCGGGGCGCGATCCTCGTGATTCCACTTCGGCGGGAACGCCTGTCCCGAACTATTCGGCAGGACTCTCGGGCGATGTGCGCGGCATGAAGATCGGCCTGCCAGTGGAGTACATGAAGCACGCGACCGGAGACACGGCTGCTCGCATTCATGAAGCTGTAGCGAAACTCGGCAAACTTGGATGCGAGGTGCTCGATATCAGCCTGCCGAGCACAGGGTATGCCATCGCCGCGTATTACATTATCTGCACGGCTGAAGCGAGTGCGAATCTGGCGCGCTTTGACGGCGTGCGCTATGGATACCGCTCCGCCGATTCCGGCACGCTTGCCGGCATGTACCAAAACTCACGGGGCGAGGGTTTCGGCCCCGAGGTGAAGCGCCGTATCATGTTGGGTACGTACGTGCTTAGTCACGGCTACTACGATGCTTACTACCTCAAAGCGCAAAAGGTGCGGGCTTTGATCGCGCGCGATTTCACCGAAGCGTTCCGCAAGGTAGATGCGATCGTAGCGCCTGTATCGCCTTTTCCGGCATTTCGGATTGGCGAGAAGGTCAACGATCCGGTATCAATGTACCTTTCCGATATCTATACGATTACCGGTAGTCTGGCGGGAATCCCCTGCATGAGCGTGCCCTGCGGCACGACGGCGGACGGGCTTCCGGTCGGGCTGCAGGTACTTTGCAACCATTTCGAGGAACAGAAAATGTTCCGCGTGGCCCACGCATTCGAGAATTCTTAATCACAAGGAGAATACACAATGGCTTTTACGCTTCCCGCACTTCCTTATGCGCCCGACGCGCTGGAACCCTACATCGACAAAATGACCATGGAGATTCACCACGGCAAGCATCATAACGCCTATGTGACGAATCTGAACAAGGCGCTGGAGTCGGCGCCGGAACTGGCCGAGAAATCGCTCGAGGAATTGCTGGCGAATAATCTGGCGATTGTGCCGGAAGGCATTCGCACGGCTGTTCGCAACAATGGCGGCGGACACTGGAATCACTCGATGTTCTGGACGATTCTGGGCCAGGGTGGTGCAGGCAAGCCGTCCGGCGATCTGGCTGCCGATATCGATGCCACCTTCGGCGGATTCGACGCTTTCAAAGAGAAGTTCGCTGCCGCCGGCGCTACCCGCTTCGGTTCCGGCTGGGCCTGGCTGACACGTTCGAACGGCAAACTTGAGATCTCGTCGACTCCGAATCAGGATACGCCTGTGATGGAAGGCAAGTCCGTCGTTATGGGACTTGATGTTTGGGAACACGCCTACTATCTGCGGTATCAGAATCGCCGGCCTGACTACATCGCTGCGTTCTGGAGCGTGGTGAACTGGGCGGAAGTGGAAAAGCGCTACGCTGCTGCGAAGTAGCTTTTCCGTTCGGGAGAGATGTGATCGCGGGCCGGCTTTTCGCCGGCCCGTTTTTATTGGTTGTCTTTGTATTCGTCGAGCCAGGCCATCTGGATGGCTTCGAGCTTGCCTTCCGTCGATTTCGCGGGATCGTCGTCAAATGCGGAAAGTTCGGTGATCCACTTGTGCAGGTCTGTGAAGCGCACGCTCAGCGGATCGGTGTCCGGCCTTGCTTCGTAGAGTTCGAGTGCGATGTTGTCGATTTGGTCCCAGGTGAGTCCGGCCATGATGGAATAAGTATCGCAGGCATGTCTCAGCTTCGTTTTAATCTGGTTTTTGTGGTTGCGGCCGCGGTGGCGTTGGCGCAGATGCCCGCCTCAGAGCGCTCGAAACAGCTGGCTTCATTCGAATTGGTGTGGTCCACGGTTCGCGCTCATAATCCCGACCGGAGCTTTCATGGGTTGGACTGGCAGTCTGTGCATGATACGGTTCGGCCCCGTGTGGAAAAGGCGCGAGATACGGATGAGGTGCGGTCTATCCTGCGCGAAATGGTGGGGTGGCTGGGAGAATCCCATTATTCGCTGATCCCGGGGGATCGGTACTCGGATATACCCATTGCCTCTCCTTCGTTGGCTGCGAGCGAGGGTGCTCCAGGACCTGTCGGGCAACCGGAGGCCGTGGGAGCCGCGTCACCACAGGAACAATCGCCTCCGCCTTCCGGTAAGGCTGTTCAGTTTGGCAACTTGCCGCAGTTGAACGTTGAGTTCGAGGCGCGACGGTTATCGAACGGCGTCGGGTACATCCGATTCAATGAGTTCCTGGATCCCGCCAGCTTCATTCCGAGATTTCAGGCTGCGTTGCGCGATTTCGCTGTTGCGCCGGGAGTAATTCTGGATCTGCGCGGCAACCGCGGCGGAATTGGCCTGATGGCCTCTGGGGTGGCTGGGTTCTTCGTGAAGCAGAGCGGCCTGTCATTAGGCGAAATGCGCATGAACGGTACTACGCTGCGGCTCACCGTATTCCCGCGCGCGGCTACATTCGACGGGCGCGTGGCGATATTGATTGACGGCGGTTCGGCATCCACGGCGGAGATCTTCGCCCAGGGGATGCAGGATTTGAAGCGAGCGCGCATTTTCGGAGAACGCAGCGCGGGCGCGGCGTTGATGTCGGACATTATCCGGCTGCCGAACGGCGATGGATTTCAGTATCCGACGGCGGGATACAAGTCGGCCAGCGGCCGCGTTCTGGAGGGTAACGGCGTGAAGCCGGATGTTGAGGCAGGGCCGGACTCGGTGATCGACATTGCCGCGCGCTGGATCGTGTCCGGTCAATCGCAATAATGAAGCTTATGGCGTATCCGTTCCGCTTCGCGATGTGCAACGAAGCCTTTGAAAGCGTGCCGTTTGTGGAAGCGTGCCGGACCTTGAGGGCCGCGGGCTATACAGGAATTGAAATCGCTCCCTTCACGCTGGGTGAAAATCCGGTGGCTGTCAGTTCGGACGAGCGACGAGAATTGCGCAACGTGATGGCGGGCGAGGGGCTCGAATTTGTCGGCCTGCACTGGTTGCTTGTAGCGAAGTTTCCCATCCATGTGACAACGCCGGATACGGAGCTGCGGAGGCGCAGCTGGGAGTATGTGCGGGGACTGGTCGATCTTTGTTCGGACTTGTCGCCTGATGCTGCGTCAGAGCGCGGGCTGATGGTGTTCGGTTCCCCGAAACAGCGGTCTTCCACGGGCGGACTCAGCGCAGCCGAAGCGGTTCGCAACTACGTGGATGGACTCGCGGGCATCGCCGCGCATGCCGAAGAGCGCGGCGTAACAGTTCTGGTGGAGGCTCTGCCGCATTCGCAAAGCGACGTGATTCACACCCTGGAAGAGGCGGTGGCGGTGGTGAAGGAGATCGCGAGTCCGGCGATCGCCACGATGTTCGATTCGCACAACTCCGAAGATGAGACAGACAGGGCGGATAGTTTGATCGAGCGATACTATCATTTGATCCGCCACATCCACCTCAATGAGATGGACGGCGCCCATCCCGGTGCCGGAAAGTACGATTTCGCACGAATATTTGGTATCCTCAAGAAGCTGAGCTATCGGGGGTGGGTATCTGTGGAAGCGTTCGATTTTCAGATCGGCGCCGAAGCGATTGCCAGGCTTTCGATGGAGCACATGAGGAAGGCAGCCGGTCTACACGCATAAAATGGACAATTTTCTGGTGACGGGAGGGGCCGGTTTTATCGGTTCCGCAATCGTTCGGGGGCTGCTCGGGAAAGGCGCATCGCGAGTTGCCGTGGTGGACAATCTGGCGACAGGGTACGGCCGCAACCTCGATGAAGTAAAAGGCCAGGTCGATTTCTACAAAGCGGACATCCGCGATTTCAATGCGGTTCGCGATGCAATGACCGGGGTTGACGTGGTATTCCACGAGGCCGCCATTCCATCGGTGCCGCGGTCGATTCACGAGCCAGTCCCTTCGCACGATACGAACATCAACGGGACATTCAACGTATTGCGCGCGGCGAAAGAGGCCGGGGTGCGGCGGGTGATTTATGCGGCGTCCTCGTCGGCATACGGCGATACGCCGGTACTGCCGAAGGTTGAGACGATGGCAACTTCGCCCAAGTCTCCCTATGCCGCGCAGAAGCTGATGGGCGAGTATTACATGTCGGTGTGGGCTTCGTGCTTTGGCCTGGAGACGGTCAGTCTGCGCTACTTTAACGTGTTCGGCCCCCGCCAGGATCCGGGTAGTCAGTACTCCGGTGTGCTGTCGCTGTTTATCACGGCCGTTCTGGAGCGACGCACGCCGACGATCTTTGGCGATGGCGGGACGTCGCGCGATTTCACGTATGTCGAAGATGTGGTGGGTCTGAATCTGCGGGCGGCTCAGGCTCCGGCGAGCGTTTCGGGCAAAGTATTTAACGCCGGTAACGGCGGCCGCATCACGCTCAACGAGGCCTGGAATCTGCTGCAGGAATTCGAGGGCGTCTCGATTCCCGCGAACCACGGACCGGAACGCGCGGGCGACGTTCGCGATTCGCAGGCCGATACTACGGCGGCGGTTCGGGAACTGGGGCACAGTCCACAGTGGAGTTTCGCGGACGGCCTGCGCGCTACGCTCGAATGGTACAGAACTTCAAAGCCTTAAACTGAAGGCATATATGCCTTCCCGGCTGGTTGCCGCATTCTTCGTCCTCTGCTGTGGCGTTTCGGCGCAGACCGTCTGTCCGCCAACGCCTTTGCATGGCGTGTGCGATCTGGTATTTGACATCCCGGGTTCCACCCCGGACAAGCCGATCGACCTGCAGGCGGAGTTCCGCTCACCGAAGGCCAGCACGTTTTTGGCGCGGGCGTTTTGGGATGGCGGAACCAAATGGGTGATCCGTTATTCGCCGCAGGAAACCGGCACTCACAACTACCGGCTCACCGGTACGGTAGCTGGATTCGCGGGAAAGCAGGGAGAGGTCACGGCAACCGCGAATCCGGCCACTCATCCGGGTGGACTGCAGCCCGCTGACCTGCATCACTTTGCATGGGTGGAAGGCATTGAATACACACCGGCGCTATACATGGGCGCCGTGGTCGCTGGGTTTTCGTCACTGGATACTGCGCGCTGGAATGCGCTCGTGGATGACCGGGCATCTCAGCATTTCAACCATCTGGCGGTGACCCTCGTGGACCAGCCGAGTGCGGCGAGTTTTCGCGCGCCTGAATTCTTTCGCTCCGCCGAGCAGAAAATTGGCTACGCCAATCAGCGCGGCATTGTCGTGGACGTGGCTTTCTTCGGGCCAGACATGATTGCGAGGCTGCTGCCTTCCGCTTCGGCTCGCCGGACCTGGTTCACCTACGCACTTTCGCGACTGGCCGCGTATGACATTACGTGGCAGGGCATTGAGGCCTGGGAAACGGAACCGGACGGGCGCGCGTTGCTGAATGAAATCGGCGGTTACCTGAAGACGCTCGACCCTTATAAGCGCCTGGCAACGACTCGAACACTCTCGACTTCGGCGCCGTTGATGGACGATGGCTGGATGAAGATCCGGTCGTATCAGGGATCGGATGACTCTGTAGCGAGCGTGGAGCAACAGTTGTATCAATATCCGGCAATCAGCAATTTCGGTAAGGCCGATAACTCGGCGGATGAGTTTCGCAGGAATCTTTGGAATGCGACGATGGACGGCCAATATCCGGCAACGAGCATCCCGAATGAGCAATCGGCTGCCGCGATGAAAGCCTGGTATGAATTCTTCGTCTCAACGCGGCATTGGGAACTGGAACCTTTCTTTGACGTTGAGAACGGCCGCGGATTGGCACTCGAAGGCGTTGAGTACGTGATTTACGTTGAGAAGCCAGGCCCCGTAACAGTGACCGTGGAGAAGCACGGCTACGATGTGGAGTGGTTCGACCCCGCCACCGGGGAACGTACGAAGATCAAAGATCCCTGCAAAAATGAAACGTGCGCGGCCACACCGCCCAACTCCGCCCATGACTGGGTGCTGCACATTTCCCGCGAAGGTACAAAAGCCGGGATGCTGAAGAGCGTTCGCTTCGTCTCCCGCGAGGAAGAGCTAAAGCTGCAGGATACGGAGGGCAATCCCGAAAAAGTTCCATTCACGATTGTTGGCGGCGAAGGGCAGGCGGTCTCTCTCTCAAAGCCGCCATCGTTCAGCGTGAAGCTCACGCGGCAATCGAAAGCGCTGCAGCGCATGACATGGCTGTGGACCGGCGAGGTCACTACCTCAGGGAGCGGCTACCGCGTGATCGGGACAGGCGCCGATGTCACTTTTCACATCCTCGAAAACATCGCGGCAGACTATCCCGCTGCCCTGCACGTTCGGCTCTACGGCATGAACGGACTGGGTAAGGTGTACACGCTCGACCGCAACCTGATGCTCATCAAATAATGCGCATTCTGGCGATAGACACGGCCGGTGACACCGGCAGCATCGCGTTGCTGGATGACACGCGCTTGCTCGAAGAAGTAGCCCTCACCGCTCCCGGTGGATTCGCTCAGGCCCTGTTTGGCGAACTTCGGGGTTTGCTGGAGCGGCAGGGAGTGGGGATCGAACAAATCGAGCTGTTTGCCGCGGCAACCGGGCCTGGGTCGTTCACCGGCGTGCGAATCGGACTGTCCGCGATCAAGGCGATGGCCGAGGTGACTGGCAGGCCCGCGATCGGTGTTTCCAATCTGGAGGCGACTGCGGAATTCGGTACGGGCTCGCGCCGCGCCGCCGTAATCGATGCGCGCCGCGGTGAGGTATACGCGGCGTTGTTCGATGCCGAACCTGGAGCAGGTATCCCGCCAATGGTGACGGCTCTCGCAGACTTCGAAGCGATGGTTGGTACGCGCGAGATCGAGTGGATCCCGGCAGACAACTCCCGATTGCTGGCGGCCGGCATCGGAAAGCTCGCACAGCGGAAGTTTCTCGCGGGCGCCGTCTCTGATCCCGCTGCAATCGAAGCGGACTACGTGCGGCGCTCGGACGCCGAGATTTACTGGAAACCACTATGACACTTGCTGAACTTGCTACGTGCGAAGGCGAATGGACAGGGACAAATGAGCTTTATCTTCCCGGGGCGCCACCAGACGCATCGCCCTCGGGTGTGGCCATGACGACGGTTCTGGATGGCCGTTTCGTCCGACTGGACTATACCTGGGCCGCGAAGGATAAGCCGCAGCAAGGTTCGCTCCTGGTGGGCCGCGATTCAGCCTGCTGGGTTGACACCTGGCACATGGGCAGAAAGATGTTGTGGATGAAGAGCGGTTCGGACCTCAGTTACACCGGCACTTATCCCGCTCCCGACGGTCCGGACTGGGGATGGCGCATCGAGATCACCCGGACACAGGACGGACACCTGCGCCTCGGCATGACGAACATCGAACCGGACGGGACCGAGGAACCTGCCGTGTCTGCGGTCTATTCGCGCGTTGCTTCCCGCACGGAACTTTAAAAGCCAAGGGGCGAACTCGAGGATCGGCTTTGTTGCCGGTGTTTGATTCCCGGGCCTCTAAGCTTGGGTCCAGCGAGCAGCGCCTGCTCACGTGACGGTTGTTCCCGGATACCGGTTAGCGCTAAATGAGGGTTTTGACGTTCTGAACAGCAACGGGATAGCGCCCCTTTGGTAGGCTGACTTTGGAAGACTATGGCGCGGTCCGCTCGACAGATCAGGCTTTCCGGGATCTATCCCGCTGCTATCACGCCGCAGAATCCGAAGACGCGCGAAGCGAACTACGCGGCCGCGCTCGATCTTGTGGATTTTCTGGCGGCGGCGGGCGTAGATGGCGTGTGTCTCTTCGGTTCTACGGGTGAGTTCATCAATTATTCGTTCGCGGAACGAAGCCGTTTGCTGTCGCTCGCAGTGAAACGCAGCCGCGTTCCGGTGATCGCGGGGGTTTCGAGCTCCACGTTGTCAGGAGCGCTGCAACTCGCTGACGATGCGATTTCGGCGGGCGCGGATGCCCTGTTGCTCATGCCACCCTGGTTCTATCGCTACGAACAGCCCGAGGTGGAGCAATTCTACCTGCAGTTCGCGCGTGAGACCCGTGATGTAGTGCCTGTGCTGCTGTATAACATTCCGATGTTTTCGAACTGGATTGAGATTGCAACCGCCCGGCGGCTGTTCGAGAGTGGCCGATTTGCGGGCATCAAGGATTCCCGCGGTGACTGGGGCTACTTTTCGCAATTGCTGGAACTGCGCAAAGAGGTTCCGTTCGCGTTGTTCGGCGGGCCGGAACTGCTGGCGGGTAACGCGCTGGAAGCCGGCGCGGATGGAATTATCTCCGGCTGTGCCTGCGCGATTCCCGAAATCGTTGTGGGGCTGGCAAAGGCGGTTGAGGCAGGCGATCGGGACACAGCAGCGAGGCTTGACGCGCGATTGAAGGAGTTCGCAACGCGCATCGGAGAGTTCCCATGGCCCGCGGCAATCCGGCGCGCGGTGGAGATCCGCGGCCAGAAGCCGGGGCCGATGGCAGTGCCTCTTTCACCTCAAAAGCTGGAGGCGCTTGAGAGGTTTTCGAAGTGGTTTGAAAGCTGGCTCGGCGCCTAAGCCAGTGCCTTCCCGTAAAGAGCCAGCAGACGCGCCCAGGCCTTTTCCGCCAGCGCTTCGTTATAAACCTGCGAGTCAGGCGGACACCAGCCGTGGGAAGCGCCGTAGACCTCAATCTCCGCAGGCAGATTGGCCTTCGCGAAGGCTTCCTTCATTACGTCCTTATCGGTTGGCGAGCGCGAATCATCGCTTTCGGCAATTGCGATCAGGAACTGCGCGTGGCTCGTTATGGCCTGCAGGTGCGGGCTGTTCGGCGTCTTTGTGACGAGCCCGCCGCCGTGGAACGAACCCACTGCGCCCACGCGGTCCGGCATCGCTGCGGCGGTGCGGAACGCGATCGGACCACCCATGCAGTACCCCTGCGTCCCCATCTTGCGATTTTTTGCGACCGATGCCTGCTTATCCAGCCAGCCGATGAAAGCTTTCGCGTCCGTCATATGAGTCGTTTCATTGAGGCCCTGCGCCATTGGCATCACCTGCTGAATCGGCGTCGCGCCACCGTTTTCCGCCGTGGGCGCTTTCTTCGCGCGGTAGAACGGGTTAACCACGAGCACCGAATAGCCCGATTCCGCCAGGCGCTTGCCCATCTGCCGGAACGCCGGGCGAAGTCCGAAGATATCCGGCCAAACCAGAACGCCTGGAGCTGTGCCGCTGGAGGGATGTACGAAGTAGCAGTCCGCCGAGCCATCCGGCGTCGTTACTGTGACCTCTTCTTCGGTCACAGCCGCTGCATTGGCTACCTGGGGGAGGACCATTGCCATACCTGCTCCCAGTATCTTCCCGAATTGCTTCCGTGTCACCAGACCGCGGGCTTCATAATCCTGCCGGTCGTGCTCAAAATGATCCTGATCGCACATAGATGCCTACCTAACCTGAATCTGTGGATTCGCGGACCCAGCCGCGTACGGGTATTCTACACGAAACGGGCCGGAGAGTTGATCCGATCTCTCGACCCGAGAACCTGCTTCTGTGTGCATGCGAGAATCTTAGTGTCTTATTGTCAATATTATTTTTCTTTTTGTAATCAATCAGTTGCGGGAAATTATTGGCACTCGCCGGTTTCGTGTGCTAATAATGTGTTTTGGAGCCAGTTCCGCCTTGCTGTGGAACGGTTCCACGCTGAAAACCCGTTAGTTATCAATCCAAACATCTGGAGGTTTCTGTAAATGAACATTCGTCCGCTGTACGACCGCATCGTTGTCAAACGGATCGAGGGAGATGTAGAGAAGACCAGCGGCGGTCTCTTTATCCCGGAGAGCGCAAAGGAAAAGCCGCAGGAAGGCGAAGTCTACGCCGTCGGTAAGGGCAAGCGTCTCGAAGACGGCAAGGTTGTCGCTCTCGACGTGCAGAAGGGCGATCGCATCCTCTTCGGCAAGTACTCCGGCAGCGAGATCAAACTCGATGGCGTCGAGTACCTGATCATGCGCGAGGACGAGATCCTCGGCATTCTCGAGAAGTAACTTCCGGAAAAGTAAGTTCCCAGGTAAATAGAGAGAACAGGAGACCAATAGAAATATGGCAAAGCAAATTGTTTACGCGGAAAATTCCCGCCAGGCGATTCTGCGCGGCGTGAATCAGCTGGCCGACGCGGTGAAGGTTACCCTCGGTCCCAAGGGCCGCAACGTTGTTATCGAAAAGAAGTTTGGCGGACCGACCATCACCAAGGACGGCGTGTCCGTGGCGAAGGAAATTGAGCTCAAGGATCCGCTCGAAAACATGGGCGCCCAGATGGTGCGTGAAGTCGCTTCCAAGACTTCCGACATCGCCGGCGACGGCACCACGACCGCGACCATTCTGGCGCAGGCCATCTTCCGCGAGGGCGTGAAGGCCGTTGCCGCCGGCGCGAATCCGATGGCGCTGAAGCGCGGCATCGAGAAGGCCGTTTCCACCGCCGTGGAAGAAGTGAAGAGCATGTCGAAGCCGGTTTCCGGAGACATGATCGCGCAGGTCGGCACCATCTCCGCCAACAGCGACCACACGATCGGCGACACCATTGCGGAAGCGATGAAGAAGGTCGGCAAGGACGGCGTCATCACGGTTGAGGAATCGAAGACCATGGCGACCGAACTGGTCACCGTGGACGGTATGCAGTTTGACCGCGGTTACCTCTCGGCCTACTTCGTTTCCGATCCGGACCGTATGGAGTGCGTACTCGAGAATCCGTACATCCTGATTCACGAAAAGAAGATCAGCAACATGAAGGATCTTCTGCCGCTGCTCGAGCAGATTGCCCGCGTTGGCCGCCCGCTGCTCATCATCGCCGAAGAAGTTGACGGCGAAGCGCTGGCGACTCTCGTGGTCAACAAGCTGCGCGGTACGCTGAACGCTGCTGCGGTGAAGGCTCCTGGCTTCGGCGATCGCCGCAAGGCCATGCTGGAAGACATTGCTGTTCTGACCGGCGGCAAGGCGATCTTCGAAGAAACCGGCATCAAGCTGGAAGGCGTGAAGCTGGAAGATCTCGGCACCGCGAAGCGCGTCACGATCGACAAAGACAACACCACGATCGTGGACGGCGGCGGACAGCAGAAGGGCATCGAGGGCCGCATCAAGCAGCTGCGTACGCAGATCGAAGAGACCACTTCGGACTATGACCGCGAGAAGCTGCAGGAGCGTCTCGCGAAGCTGGCGGGCGGCGTCGCCATCATCAAGGTTGGCGCGGCGACTGAGACCGAAATGAAGGAAAAGAAGGCACGCGTGGAAGACGCTCTGCATGCGACGCGCGCGGCTGTGGAAGAAGGCATCGTCCCCGGCGGCGGCGTGGCGCTGCTGCGGGCCGCGAAGAAGCTTTCGAGCCTGAAGTCGGAAGGCGACGAGCAGATCGGCATCGACATCATCCGCCGCGCCTGCGAAGAGCCGATCCGTCAGATCGTCAACAACGCGGGTGTGGAAGGCGCCATCATCATCGGCAAGATCCGCGAGAACGATAACGCTCACTACGGCTACAATGCACAGACCGACGTGTATGAAGACCTGGTGAAGTCGGGAGTTATCGATCCGGCAAAGGTGACGCGCTCGGCTCTGCAGAACGCAGCGTCGATCGCCGGCCTGATGCTGACGACCGAGGCAATGGTTTGCGAGATTCCGGAAAAGAAGCCGGCTCCCGCGCCCGGTGGCCACGGCCACGGTCCCGAGGGCATGGACTACTAGACCAGAGTCCAGCCTGAATGAATTGCGGCCGCATTTCCCTTACCGGGAATGCGGCCGTTTTTTATTCCGGGCGAGCGCGGAAGACGACTTCGATCCACGGGGCGTCGAGCGAGGCGGGATCTCTTACACGCTTGTTTTCCCAGGGATGGTTTGCTCTTTCGAGTTCGTTTTGAATCCGAGGTGTCAGATCGGGGAAGGGAAGCGTCAGTAGTGTGGAGTTAAAACCCGCAATCGGCTCCAGATCGTAGTTCCGGGCGAGTGAGATCAGCGAGCGCGGCGTGTAGCCATTCAGATAAGGAAAGCCGAGCAGGTTGTTGCAGGCTAATGCATGCACGTCTTTGACCAAGTTCCGGGCACGTTCGTAGAATTCGAAGTTTGGCACGCGCAATACAACCAGACCGAATGGTCTCAGCGCGCCTCTTGCGGCTTTCAGCGCAGCGCCGGGATCAGGCAGTTGCTCGAAACAATTCCAGAAGAACACCGCGTCGGTGGAATGCGAACGCACCGGTGAATCTTCGAGTGGTGTGCGCCGCACTGTTAGCCCCTGGCCTCTTGCAAAAGCGCTGGAATCGCCTCCGATATCAAGACCCGTAGCGCGCCAGTTCCACTCCTCCGCTACGTTCAGGAAACCTCCGATGTGGCTGCCGACCTCAACCACCTCGGCTCGTGCCGGCAGCAGATTTCGATAATTACTTTCCTTCGCCCGAAAAGCAGCGCAGTACCGCGGATACAGATGCGCAAGTAGCTGCGGATCGTATACATCTGATTCATATGCCGCCTCAAACCGCTCCACGCGCAGCGCCGTTCCGCAGGCAGCGCATACAATCAACGGTTCGGCAGGGCCATGCATGAACCGCGTGAGGTCCATGAGTTCCGCCGCACCGGGATGGCTGTGCTCAAGTCGGTTTCGGACGAATCGGGAACGAAGTTTTGTTTCGTGCCGAATCCACGAGCGTGAGAAGCCGCGTTCAAAGCCCGTCGATCCGCAAGCGTGACAAACCCACATGTTTAGCGTGCTTTTGACGTACCCTGTCGCCGCCTAACGATGGGCAGACGAAAAGTTCCGTCGCAGTTGCCCGGTGCGGAGGATAGGCGCGGGCCCTGGCTCCCGGTTCCGGTGCCGACGTTGAGAAAATGACTCATCCCCTCATTATTGAAATCGGCAGCCGCCAGCGGGTCGGCGTCCGGAATCACGCCGGTAGAATACGCCTCGGGTGCGGTAAACCCTGCATGGCTGGATGCCGCAAGAACAAACAACAGAAATGAAAGGCGATTGGTGCGCATGAGAGCCCGGAACGATACGCAGCAATCTGCGCGCCACCGGGCGTGCGATTACGTCTTCAGGGATTCGGCGAGACGATCTAGCCGAACAAGCGCTCGTTCGTGCGATTCCGACCCGGCTGAGCCGCTGTTGATGCGGACGTGGTGCCGGCGCTCGAATTACAGCCCGCAAGCGCAATTACGTCATCTTTCCGATCGGCTGAGGTGCGATCACTTCGCCGTCCGAACTGCGCGCGGCTCGAACTGATAATCACTGTATTCAATCACAAGATTCGCCTTCCCGAGGAACATGTTATCGATGTAGGAACGACGTCGGGTCGCCCACCAGAATCCGGAAAGCTTCGTGAAATCCTGGACAATCATCGGACGTCCGACGAAAAATGAGAGGCTTTCCGACGGCTTGCCCTCCACGTGTACGATGCCGAAGTCTTCCGCATCGACCCATATCGTTCCTCGGAGTAAATGCTTGTCCTTACGCTTCGGCTCGGATGCCAGCACATAGCAGAGCTGACCGGCGTACTCTTCCTGCTTCAACAGGCGGAAGGTGTAGTTTTCCGGTGTCAGCAGTTCCCCTCCGCTCTGCTGGTGAACGGAGACCTCGGCTTGCAGCAAGGCGTCAAACACGTGACTCTGAATGACGGAAGATCCGCTTCGACTGAGGACCTCGTATGTCTTGCCATTGACGCGGTCGCGATGGAATCGGGCAACCATTTCCGCTTTCAGTCCGAAACGGTCCGTCGTCACCGCGTAATGCTGAACGCGGGTGTATGATTCGAACCGCTCGAAGCGCGAAGCCTGCTCGCGCAGCATTCCATCGATGATCCTGCGCTGATCGGCGACCGAGTCCTGCGCCGAACCATGCGCGGCTGCGAAGGACAATGCAACAACGGCGATCGGAAGATGCCGGATCATGAGCTTACGTCTCTACAATACCGCCGCGCGGGTCTGCTCCGCGCGCTCCGATGTTCGGAAATCGGCTGAAGGGCTCTGCGCTCCTATGCAATCGCGCGATGACGGCTGTAAAGATCGCCGACGTCTTTGCGAGGACGGGCCGTGTATCGCTCGCTTGTTTGGGCTAAGGGCGATTCCATCGCTTGTTTGGGCTAAGATTGAAGCGAGTCCGATGAGATTACGCGTCAGCGGCGGGTTCCGTATTCTGCTTCCGCTGATTGCCTGCGTCGCTTATGCGATGCCTGCGCTCGATCCCGCTACTGACACAGCGGAGCAATTCTTCGGACTTGACAAGGTCTACACCTTTCACCTGACGCTCACCCCTGCGGAATACAAAAAGCTGGAGCCGCCCAATGGACCCGGAATGGCGCGCCCCGGCGTTTCGGGCGACGATCGCTATCCCACGAGCACCGCCATCCTGGAGTTCGAAGGTCATAAGTGGGGTCAGTTAAACCTGCGATACAAAGGGAACTCCAGCTACCGCTCGGCCGGCGGGCTGAAGCGTCCCATCAAGCTGGAGTTCGAAGGTTCGGGCGATACAAAAGACAAATCGCGCGCGTTCTTCGGAATGGCGAAACTCAACCTCAACAACAACGCCATGGATGCCAGCCAGATGCGGGAAGCCCTGGGCTATGACATCTTCCGCCGCGCAGGCGTAACGGCCGTTCGAACCGCCTTTGCGAAGGTTTTTCTCACAGTCCCGGGTCTCTACGATCGGCAATATGCAGGCCTCTACACCGTCGTCGAGCAGATTGACCAGGCATTTTTCAAGGATCGATTCGGGCAAAAGACCGGGCCCGTCGCGAAGCCGGAAGGCCTTGATGGTATGCCCTATCTGGGCAATGACTGGAACAAATACCTTATCAGCTATGGCGTCAAGTCAACGGAAAAAGTCGATCCCGAACAGGCGAATCGTCTCGTCGCCTTCGTGCGCTTCGTGAATCAGGCTACCGACGACGAATTCGCAAAGCATGTCGACGACTATGTGGATGTGGAGGAGTTTCTGCGTTTCCTCGCCGTTGAAGTAGCGATGGTGAATCTGGACAGTCCGCTGGGGATGAACCACAACTATTACCTGGCGCTCAATCCGAAAACGCAGAGGATTTTCTGGATTCCATGGGACCTCAATCTTGCGTTCGCCGGTTTGGGTGGTCGCGGTGATGGATCCGCGGTGCCCCAGCAGGACCTAAGTATCCACAAGCCCGCATATAGAGGACAGTTTCCGCTCGCCGACCGGGTACTAGCCGTACCCGCGCTGCTTTCGCGCTACGACGTTATCGTGCGGGAACTCGTGGCGAAGAATTTCACGACGGAGCGCCTGGGTGCGCAGATGGAGCTGATGGCGAATGCGATTCGGAACGCCGTGAAGGATGATCCTTCGCTGTCCATGGTTCAGTTTGAGCGGCACCTCGCGGCGGATCCCTCGAAGGTGACCATGACGGAATCGAAGCTTGCAGCCGACGGCGGGTTTACAGTGATCGATCCGAATGATCCACCGGGCCTGGGTTTCGGAGGATTCGGCCGCGGACGCCGGCCGGGCGCAAACGCACCGCCGCTGCGCCAGTTCGTCACACTGCGCGTCGAATCGGTGCTCGAGCAACTCGATGGAAAGCGCGAAGGATTCACCTCCACGGGACGTGGCGGCGGACGCTTCGGCGGTGGCTTCGGTCCGCCGGTCCCCGCGAAGTAACCAGCGGCCCCACGCTAGACTGAATGCAGGTGCCGATCGACGAAGCCCTCCGCAACGCAGCGGAACGGCTGGGAGTCCAGCAACAATTTTGGGATAACTTCGGAACTCCGCACGTCACCACGGAGGAGACGAATCGCGCGATTGTGGAGGCGATTGAGGCGTCAGGTGGCGCCGAAACGGCTTCGGCCGCATCGACCGCGGTCATCGGCGAGAACGAAGTTTTCACTGCACCTGAAAATATCGAAATTATCAGCGAAGCGGGCGATAAGATTACGCTGGCGTCGGGCCAGGCGGCGCCGAAGCTGGCACTCGGTTATCACCGAACTTTTACCGCACGCGGGGAGGGGCATCTCATCGTCGCGCCGGATCGTGCCACTCAGCCGCCGCGCCGCTCAGCCGGTCTTGGGGTAACGCTATATGGACTGCGAAGCGGTCGCAACTGGGGTTGCGGCGATTTTCGCGATCTTCGCGACCTGATCGACTGGTCAGTTAAGGTCCTGCGCGTCGATTTCATCGCACTGAACCCGCTGCACGCGATTCACAACCGGCGCCCGTACAACACCAGCCCTTACCTTCCGAACAGCACCTTCTATCGTAATTTCATTTATCTGGACGTGGAGGCGGTGCCGGGCTATGCTGCCGTCGAAGATTCTGCAGAACTGGCGCGGCTGCGCCAGGCGCCAACCGTTGAATACGAGCAGGTCGCCGCGCTCAAACGTGCCGCGCTCGAACGCATCTTCGAAAGCAATCCGCCGGGTCGCGAATGTCTCGATTGGATCGCGCGCGAAGGCGAACTGCTGCGCGTCTTCGCAACCTACTGCGCGCTTGACGATGCGCTTCACGCCGCTAATTCCGACCTCTGGATCTGGCCGGATTGGCCGGAGTGCTATCGCGCGCCCGATACCCCGGCCGTCGCGGAATTCCAGCAGGCGAATGATCGGGCCATTCTCTTCTATAGCTGGCTGCAGTGGCTGATCGACGGCCAGTTAGCAGAGGTACAGGCGCATGCCCTCGCATCCGGTATGAGCATCGGACTCTACCACGATCTCGCGCTGGCCACAGATCGCTGCGGTTCCGATCTCTGGGGTTGGCGGCCATTCTTCATTACAGGATGCCGGGTCGGTTCGCCGCCCGATGGATTTTCGCCTAACGGCCAGGATTGGTCTTTCCCGCCACCCAACACCGCGCGGCATCGCGCCGAAGGCTATCGGCTGTTCGCCGAATCAATTCGCAAGACCATGCGTCACGGCGGCGCGCTGCGGATCGATCACGTCATGCGCCTGTTTCGCCTCTACTGGATTCCCGAAGGCCACGGCGCGAAGGATGGCGCTTACGTGCGCGACCGTGCAATGGACCTCGTTCGCGTCCTCGCGCTCGAAAGCGTCCGCAATCGCTGCGTGATCGTCGGCGAAGACCTGGGGACCGTCGAAAACGAAGTGCGCGAAACGCTGGCCCGATTCGGAATACTCAGCTATAAGCTTCTTTACTTCGAGCGTGCTTTCGAGCGCAATGCGGAGGAGTTCCGACAACCCTCGGAGTATCCGGTCTCCGCGCTGACATCCACTTCCACGCACGACCTGGCAACCATCGCGGGCTACTGGACCGGCGAAGATATTGAAGCGCGCTTCCGCGCCCGCACGATCGATGAGGGCGGACGGCAGGCGCAGCTGCGGGAGCGAGCCCGGGACAAACAGAGCCTGCTCGACGCCCTTTTCACCGCGGGCCTCATGCCAGCCGATTACGATCGCGACGCATCCAGGATTCCCGAACTGACCGGCGAACTCCACTACGCAATTTCCGGCTATCTCGCCTCCACACCGTGCGCGATGTGGCTGATCAATCAGGAAGATCTGACGAAAGAACCGCGCCAGCAGAACCTGCCGGGCACGACGGCAGAGTATCCGAACTGGAGCCGCAAGATGCGCTGGACCATCGAGGAGCTGTCGAGTGTGTCGGAAGTGCGTGACTGCGCCGCCATGTTCCGCAATTGGGTGGAGCGCACCGGCCGGGCGGGCTGACCCCGCGGCATTTTCCCCGGCATCCGTCTCGGACGCGAACTGAGAAAGTGTTTCGCCGGTTCCGCCGACGCATCAATGTCAGATCATCGGATGTGAAGGTCGCGGCCTGCAGGCAGGAAACAACAACCACAGATCCGATGAAGATCTTGCTATTGATTCCTATCGGATTCCTGGCATACCAGTGTCTTTTCTCGCTTTTCTTTCACTGCTCCTCCAAACCAAAGAATCGGAATAAAGAAAAAACGCGCTCCCAAACTACTTTCGAACTGGATTCGAACTGGCATCGAGGGCCTGTCGAACTGCCACCAAGCTGGCTCGAACTACCTGACAATGCCTCCGTCAAATCCATCTGGGCGCGGCTGTTGCGGCCGCCGGAGTTGGCGAATATCCTATAATGCGGCATCCATGAATGCAGCCTCCGCATCCCCGGCTATCGCGCCCCGTCCGCGCGTGCCGGCAGCCCTGTTTGGACTCACCATCGTTCTCAGTGCCTTTCTGCTGTTTCAGGTGCAGCCTCTCATCGCCAAACAGATTCTGCCCTGGTTCGGAGGCGGCGCGGCCGTCTGGACCAGTTGCATGCTCTTCTTCCAGTTGGCACTGCTCGCCGGCTACGGATGGGCGCACTGGCTGAACGGTCAGCCGTTGCATCGCCAGGTTGCATTACATGTGGGACTACTGGTCATCAGCCTCGCTCTCTTGCCGATTATCCCTTCCGCGCACTGGAAACCGGGCCCCGGCGATGACCCGCTTCTTGGAATTTTAGGGCTGCTGACGGCAACCGTCGGCCTCCCCTACTTCTTGCTCTCCGCAACCAGCCCTCTGCTCCAGACCTGGTATTCGCGCGCGAATGGCGGTGCGGTGCCCTGGCGCTTTTTCGCGCTTTCCAACGCCGGATCGATTGCGGGATTGCTGACGTATCCCATCCTGGTAGAACCAAATCTGACTAACCGCAACCAGGCGTGGATGTGGTCCGGCGCATTCGCCGTGTTCGTCGCCTGTCTTATCGGAGTTGCGCTACGGTCCCGTTCGGCGCCCGAAACGGCGCGCACCGCTGAGCCAGCCGTCGACCTTCCCGCGGTAACTCCGACCCTCGCAGACAAAGCTTTGTGGATTGGCCTCGCCTCCTGCGCGTCCGCGCTGCTCCTGGCGGTAACCAATCACCTCACACAGAACGTGGCGGCGATCCCCTTCCTTTGGGTGCTGCCCCTCAGCCTTTATCTGCTCAGCTTTATCCTCTGTTTTGACAGTGACCGCTGGTATCGACGCTGGTTCTTTGCCGCTGCCGCCGCCATGTCGCTCCCGCTCATGGCGTACCAGATATCGGGCAGCGGCAACCTCACCAATCTGAAAGTCGCTGTCGGACTCTTCTCTGTTGAGCTCTTCATCCTTTTTATGGTCTGTCACGGGGAACTTGCCAGGCGGCGTCCTGCGCCCCGCTATCTAACGTCGTTCTATCTCATGGTGTCGATTGGCGGAGCGATCGGCGGCCTTCTGGTTGGCTTTGTATTTCCCTATGTACTGCGTGCGCTGATTGACCTGCCCATCGTCCTGTCGCTTACCGGTTTCCTGATGACCTGGCTCCTCTGGAAAGATCGCGGCGCCACCGCCGGCGAAACAGCCCGCGAGGAGAATTTCCTGAATGAGCCGCGCGACCGCATCGCGATGATGATTCTCATCGGCGCCACCATCGCGTTCGTGGGCGTGCGTCTCGCCACCGCCAAACTTGCCGGAGCCGAACCCCTGCTCCGCGAGCCCCTCGACGTTCCAACGCTCATCGCGCTCGCGGGAGCGTTCGTCGCCTGGATTCTGTGGAGAAGCCGATCGGACGTCGATGAAGCCGGAAGCAAGCGCGACCTCATCGTCGTTCTGATACTGGCGGGCGCGTCCGCTGTCTTCACACTCGCGCGGTTTGCCATGGCGAAGTATTCCGGCGCGCCTGCGCTCGCCGAAGGTGACCGGGATCTCGCCGGTATGCTTGGTCCGCTCGGCCTGATCATCATGTTCCTCGCCTGGCGAAGTCGGGACAGCAAAGCACTGGATGGAAACCTCATTGTGCGCATCGTGTCCGTCGTGCTGGCTTTCGGCATGTCCGGTTACATGGCGCGTGACGCCTGGGATTCCGTTGGCTCGGCGCGCGTACTCATGCGCAACTTTTACGGCGCGCTGGTCGTGTACGATCAGGAAACCTCCGGCGACCTCGGACCCGTCCGCATCCTGCGTCACGGCACCATCGACCACGGCGAACAGTTCCTCTGGCCCCAGAACCTGCGCCACGCAACCACTTATTATGCGGAGAAGTCCGGCATCGGTATCGCGCTTCGCAGCCTCCGTCGCGAAGGCAATATTAATGTAGGGTCGATCGGCCTCGGCGCGGGCACGACCGCGGTCTACGCGCGCCCCGGTGACCACTACTTCTTCTACGACATCAATCCCAACGTCCCGAAAATCGCCACCACGCAGTTCACCTACCTGCTGCACTGCTTCGGCACGAAGCAGGTCATCCTTGGGGACGCCCGCCTTTCACTCGAGAACGAATTAAAACAAGGCATCAGCCACGGGTTCGATCTCCTTTCCGTTGACGCATTTTCCGGCGATGCGATCCCGGTCCACCTGCTGACCCGTGAGGCGTACAACATCTACTGGCAACACCTGCGCCCGGACGGAGTACTCGCCGTCCACGTGTCAAACCTCTACCTCTCTTTGGCCCCGGGAGTCGCCCTCGCCGCCAAAGCCCACGGCAAACAGGCGCGAGTCATTAGCTATGACGGCGATGACGACCGCGAAGAGACCGCATCCGAATGGGTGCTGGTCACCTCCCGCAAAGGCTTCTTCGACCGCGAGGAATTCGATGAGATTGCGAAACCTATTGACCCCGTACCCGGTCTCAGGGAATGGACCGATGACTACAGCAATCTCTACAAAATCCTGCGCTAGCCACGCGGCCACGGGGCGAAATTCGTGGCGCAAGGGGCTCCAATGCGATATGCTCAACAAGATATGAGCGCACCTGCCTCCGCCGTGGCCACAGATCGCCACGCCCAATACAACAAATCCAGGATCTTCCTGGTCAGTGTTCTTGCCCTCGTCGCCGCCGGCATGGCGCAGTCGCTTCGCGCGGATGTGGCAGGCGACCTCCGCGGCGCATTTCTCGATCCGATCGATAAAGCGCACGCCGGCGAGATGATCGCCACAGTGCTCGGACTGCCCTTCATCGGCTTCGCTCTCACCATCGCGATCAGCAGTCCGCTCCTCGACATTATCGGCATGGGTTTCCTGCTGCCGCTCTCCGCGATCTGCATTTCCGTCGGAACCATGGTCATGTCGTACGCCGGGACCATTTCCAGTGGACCGGGCGTGTATGACGTTCTCCGCATCGGGGCACTGGTGGCGGGCATCGGCTGGGGCCTCGTGGAAACAGTGGTCAACCCCCTGACAGCCACCCTCTACCCGGACGAGAAAACCACCAAGCTGAACCACCTGCACGCCTGGTGGCCGGGTGGACTCATTGCGGGCGGCCTGCTCGGCGTCGGCTTCTCCTCGATGAATCTCGACTGGCACGTCAAGATGATCACGGTTCTGGTTCCCTCCGCTGCCGTGCTTTTCCTGTGCCTCGGCCTCAAATTCCCGCCAACCGAACGAGCCGCTGCGGGCGTTTCGACAGGCGAGATGTTCAAAGAACTCGCGCAGCCGATGTTCCTCGTTCTCTTCCTTTCCATGTTCCTGACGGCGGCTTCAGAGCTTGCTCCTGGTTCATGGGTCCAGATTGCGCTTACCAATACAGTCCACATGCCGGGCATTCTGCTGCTGGTTTACGTCAGCGCCATCATGTTCGTGGCGCGCCACTTCGCCGGGCCTCTGGTGCATAAGCTTTCTCCGATCGGTCTGCTCTGGATTTCCTGCCTGCTGGCATCGTTCGGCCTCTTCTTCCTGGGGCTGGCGAACTCGCCGGTCACGGGAATTCTGGCCGCCACGGTCTGGGGCTGCGGCGTCTGCTTTATGTGGCCCACCATGCTCGCCACAGCCTCGGAGCGCTTCCCGCGCGGTGGCGCTCTGCTCATGGGTCTGATGGGCACCGCGGGCACTGCATCCATCTACTTCGTTCTGCCGCAGATGGGTAAAATCTTCGATAACGAAGCCGTGCGCCTGGCCGGCAGCGCCGATGCATACAAGAACCTCGCGGGCGCGGAACTGGATCGCATTCAGGGGCTGGCCGCGCAGCTTTCGTTCAAGGAAGTCGCCATACTTCCAGCCATTCTGCTGCTGGTCTTCGGCGCTATCTGGCTCTATGACCGCTCGAAGGGTGGCTATAAAGCCAAAGGCATTTAACTCTGATAACAACCGGAGCGGCTCGGATACCATAGTCGGGTGTCCGAGCCGCTTTCGCGTCTTCGCAGTGATCTCGATATCATGCCGTCTCCGGTCGAAGACCGGCCCGGCCTTCTGCTTCGCGATTCCCTCCATTACTCCGATGCGGTACTGATCATTCCGCCGCAGCTCATTCAGTGCCTCACCTGTTTCGATGGCAGGCAGACAGGCCGCGATTTGCACGAACTGCTCTATCGCATGTCCGGCGGCGACCTGCGCGCGGGCGAGATGGGCGATCACCTCGCGGATACACTCTCGCGCAGCGGCTTCCTCGAAGATGCAGCCTTCGCCGAGATGCGCCAGGCCGCGCAGAAGCGCTTCACCGAGTCACCGGTGCGGCTGCCTGCGCACGCGGGTTCCGGTTATCCGGACGAGCCTGCTGAGCTCTTCGAGGTGATGGCGCATTGGATGGGAACTGAGAAGCCGGATGGAGATGCATCCGTTGTCGCGATTGCCGCCCCGCACGTAAGCCCGGAAGGCGGATACCTTTCCTATCGTGCCGCGTATTCGCACCTCGGCGCCGCACACCGCGACAAGACCTTCGTCATTCTCGGAACCTCCCACTACGGCGCGCCCGATAAGTTCGGCCTCACCCGCAAGCCCTACGTGACGCCGTTTGGCGCGGCCCGCACCGATACGGCACTTGTTGAGGAGCTCTCACGCAATGCAGGCGAAGCAATCGGCATGGAAGACTACTGCCACTCGGTGGAACACTCGATTGAGTTTCAGGTCTTGTTCCTGCAGTCGACCTTCGGACCGGACGTTAACGTCGTGCCCATCCTCTGCGGCTCCTATCTGCCCAGCATTTACGGCGGCGGTATTCCGGAAGATGACGAAGGGGTGAAGCGTTTCCTTGGCACACTGGGCGATATTGCCGACCGCGAACAGCATCGCCTCTGCTGGGTGCTTGGCGTTGATATGGCACACATGGGGGTCCGCTACGGCGATAACTTCGAAGCCGTTGCCGGCGAAGGCGCCATGGCCGCAGTGGGCGAACGAGATGCCCGCCGCATGGCCTGCATCGCAAACGGCGATTCCGCGGGCTTTTGGGAACTCGTGCAGGAAAATCGCGACGACCTCAAATGGTGTGGCTCCTCCCCTTTCTACACATTCCTGAAAGTCCGACCTGGCTTGCGGGGCAACGTGTCGAATTACGAGCAATGGAACATTGACGCGCAAAGCGTAGTCAGCTTTGCAGGCATGTCATTTCGTGCCGCCGCATAATGTTGTGATATTTTGATTCCCGGGTCGCAATATGAATCTCAAACGTCTTCCTCTTTACGCCACTGTCGTTACTGTAGGCGCCCTCTGCCTGTTGCCGCTCCTCGCGCAACAGCCGCAGGCTCCGGCGGGAGCCAGCGGAGGCCGGGGTGGCAGCGGAGGCCGTGGCGGCGGACGCGGCGCGGCGCCCATCCCGCTCACGCCTGAGCAGAAGTCACAGTTTCAATCGAAGATCGATGAACTGAACGGCATCGTGAAAGGTCTGCGATCCGGCAAGACCAGCCTCGACCTGATTGCCGATGTCGATGTCTTCGCCAAGGCCGGCACATTCCTCATGGAGTTCCCGCAGGACATTACAACTCCGCAGGCAATCACGAACGCCCTCGCGGTACTCGATCAGGGAATCGAACGCGGCCACCAACTGCAGCAGGGAAAATCGCCCTGGCTCACCGAGAAGGGACGGAAAATTCTTGGCTACTACTCGGAACTCGATGGCTCCATCCAGCCGATGGGCGTCACGATTCCGGAAAGCTACGATGCTTCGAAACCCGCCCGCCTCTACGTCTGGCTGCACGGCCGCAGCAACGGCCTGAACGAAGCCAGCTTCATCAACGGATTTAAGAACATTCCACAGTTCCCCAATCCCGCCTCCTCGCCCGATCTGGGTCAGCTTACACTCGATTGCTATGGCCGCGGCAACAACGCCAACCATCAGGCCGGTGAAGTCGACATCTTCGAAGGCATCACTGCGATGCAGAGGCGCTTCAAGATCGATGACAACCGCATCGTACTCCGCGGCTTTTCCCTAGGCGGAGCGGCCGCGTGGCACATTGCGCTGCAGTATCCCGATCGCTGGGCAGCAGCGGAAATCGGCGCCGGTACCTATCCCGGCCGCCTGATGTATGCGGCCAAGCCGTTTCCGCCCTATCAGGATGGGCCACTGCACATCTACGAAAACATTCTCGACTGGGCGCTCAACGCCTACAATTTGCCGCTTGCGGGCCATGATGGCGATGCCGATGACCAGGTCGCCACGGTGGGCGCCCCACGCGGCTCCGCGCCCGCGCAGAATCGCGGACAACTGGAGTCGTCGTTGCGTGTACGCGCGCAGTTAGAGAAAGAGGGATTCCCGTCCACGAACACCCCAACCGAAGGCATGGAAAGCAACTGGTCGGTGCCCGGCACGCGAGATATCTTCATGATCTCCACCGGCACCAAACATGGCGTGAACCGTCAGGTGAAGACCGCGCTGGACGCATTTGTGAAGAAGTACGTCGATGAGGGCCGGCAGGACCCGGATCACATTCGCTTCGTCACCTGGACCACACGCTACAACAAGTGCTTCTGGGTATCGCTTGATGAACTGGAACAGACGTATCACCGCGCGGAAATCGATGCCCAGCGCAGCAACGGTGGCAAGAACATTCAGATCACGACGAAGGGCCTGACGCGGCTCACGCTGCGCGAGATTCCCGCCGCCGGATCAAGTCTGAAGATCGATGGGAGCACAATCCAGGCGAAGTCCGCCAGCGGCCAGATCACTCTGGAAAAGGCAGGAGCCGCATGGAAAGTTGCGAAGCCCGCGACGGGACTTCACAAGACGCATGGCCTGCAGGGTCCGATCGATGACGCATTCCTCGATCCCTTCCTGCTGGTTCGGCCGACAGGCACGCCATGGAATGACGCCGCCAATAAGGCCGCGCTTCGGAACCTGGAACACTTCGATCACATGTGGGCGATGGACTACCGGGGTCATCCGAGAATCAAAGACGACAAGGACGTGACTGAGGCCGACTTCGCAAAGTACAATGTTGTGCTCTTCGGCGACCCGGGCAGCAACAAGTGGATTGCGAAGATGCTGACGAAGCTGCCGCT
This sequence comes from Acidobacteriota bacterium, assembly GCA_048498815.1. Taxonomy (GTDB): domain Bacteria; phylum Acidobacteriota; class Terriglobia; order Bryobacterales; family Bryobacteraceae; genus BOG-234. The sequence continues at coordinate 32,291 of JBEHXG010000047.1, forward strand.
CAAGTGGACCAAAGAGTCGATCCAGGTCGCAGGCGGCAACAGTTTTCCGTCGGCGGAGAACATTCCCGTGCTGGCTTATCCGAATCCGCTGCATCCGGCGCATTATGTGGTGCTCAACACCGGTCTCACGATCTCCGACGGCGATTACAACGGCGACTACGCCATGCCGCGTTTTGGCGATATGGCCGTACTGAAGATCAAGGACACGCCTGAGCCGCCCGAAATCGCATGGGCAACCTTGTTCGATGAATCATGGCAGTTGAAGTAGACGCGCCGAATCGCGGTCCAGAAACAGCGTCGCGTTAGAGTGCGCGCGCAGAATCGACGCCGGGCATTGATTCGTCAACGGTCCTTCGATAGCTGCTGCAACGGCAGCGGCCTTTGTCGGAGCGGGAACCATGACGAACAACCGGCACGCCGCCATCAGCGTCGGGACTGTCAGAGTGAACGCGTGAGTGGGCACTTCGCTTAACGCGCCAAACGCGCCGTCGTGAACCTGCTGCCGTCGGCAGACGTCGTCGAGTTCCACGAGTCTTACCGCCGCGTGATCGTCGAAGTCACAGGGCGGATCGTTGAATGCCAAATGACCGTTTTCGCCGATCCCGAGCAGGGCAACGTCGAAACCGCCGACCGGGAGCAGGGAAGCGTATCGCGCGCACTCGGCCGCGGTATCCAAGGCCTCGCCGCGAATTTCGTGGAACACTGCGGGTTTCACGTAGCGGAATATATGTTCCCGGAGAAACCGCCGGAACGAATAGCTCGATTCCGCCGTGGCGCCGGCATACTCATCGAGATGCCACGCGGAGACCTGGCTCCACCCAATTCCGGGCTCCTCCACCAGAGCCGCCAGGGTTTCGTTCTGCGATGGAGCTGCGGCGAACGCTACGCTCGCGCGGCCGTTTCGCTCGATGGTGTCCCGGAGCGCCGCCGCGATCTCGCGCGCCGCGGACGTTCCCAGTTCTGTCCGGTCCCGTGCAACTGCGATTCGCATCAGGTCCGATTATGACCTGTCTGATAGAACGGTAAGGAAACAACGCCATGTCCGAAATTATTCTCATCGCCAGCGGCGACCTGCGACTTTCCGCGAACCGCGTCTGCTGGCCGGCGCAGCAACAGACTGAAGAAGCGGTGATGACGGCGATCCGGCGCGAGGGGAGGCACGTCCGTCGCGGGCACTCGTTCGATGAGCACAAGGGTCACGGGTTCATCGATAGCCAGGCTTATGGCCTGGAGGTCTTTCGCCACATTCCGCAGGATGCTCCGCTCGTTGTTGTCGAAGCGGTTTGGCAATACAGCCACCACGTCCTCGCCGGACTCATTGCGCACAAAGGCCCGATCCTGACCGTCGCCAACTGGAGCGGGCAATGGCCGGGCCTCGTCGGCATGCTCAACCTGAATGGCTCGCTCACCAAAGCCGGCGTGGTGTACAGCACGCTGTGGAGTGCCGACTTTACTGACGACTTCTTTCTCGATGGCCTGCGTCGCTGGCTGAAGGGCGAAACCCTGATCCACAACCGGAGCCACGTCCGCTCGCTGTCTGAACTCAGGTTGCCGCAAGCGGAAGCAGCGCTCGGCACCGAACTCGCCCGCACGCTCCAGCGCGATAAGACAATCATCGGAGTCTTCGACGAAGGATGTATGGGTATGTACAACGCCATCATTCCCGATGAGCTTCTCTTTCCCCTCGGAATTTGCAAAGAGCGCCTGAGCCAGTCCGCACTCTATGCCGCCATGCAACAGGTCAGCGGGAATGAAGCCGCCGCAGTCCGCACATGGCTCGAAGACAGGGGCATGAAGTTCCACACCGGGCCCACGCATGAGACCGATCTCACTGATGCGCAGATTGCCCAGCAATGCCGTATGTATATCGCCGCCATTCGCATTGCGGCGGATTTTGGGTGCGAGGCTATTGGCATTCAATACCAACAGGGACTCAAGGAACTTTGCGCCGCATCCGATCTGGTGGAAGGTATTCTCAACAACGTGGATCGGCCTCCCGTGCGCGGCGTCGATTCCGAACAAGTGCTATACGACGGCAAGGCCATCGTGCATTTCAACGAAGTAGATGAGTGCGCCGGTGTGGATGGGCTGATCACCAACCGCATCTGGGCGAAACTCGGCTTCGATCCGGAAACCACGCTCCACGATGTTCGCTGGGGTGAATCCTGGAACGACGAGTACGTCTGGGTTTTTCTGATCTCCGGTGCGGCGCCGCCGCAGCATTTCATCGGCGGTTACAAAGGCGCGGACAGCGTGCGTCAGCCCGCTATGTACTTCCCCAGCGGCGGCGGAACATTGCGTGGCATCAGCAAGCCCGGCGAAATCGTCTGGAGTCGCATATTCATTGAAGACGGCGTACTAAAGGCCGACATCGGCCGTGGCAAGGTCGTAGAGCTTCCGGCCGAAGAAACGAAGCGGCGATGGGAAGCCACCACGCCTCAGTGGCCCATCATGCACGCTGTGCTTTATGGCGTATCCCGTGATCAGATGATGGGAAAGCATAAAGCCAACCACATTCAGGTTGCCTACGCGCCGGACGCAGGCGGTGCGGATCGCGCTCTCGCGGTAAAGGCCGCGATGTTTCGAGGACTTGGAATGGACGTTGCGGTGTGCGGGGACCGGAGCGGGCTTTAAGCCGATTGCCGCGCGTGAAGTGAAAATCCGCCATACGAGCCATGCGCGTAGAGCAGCGGATCGGCCTCGCCCTCGCGGAAGCGAACCGCCCGAATCTCGCCAAACAGGATGCCGTGGGTCGCGACTTCTTCAAGGCGCGCCAGACGGCAATCGAAATTCGCCAGCGCACTGTCAAGGATCGGAGCACCGGTGGCCAGTGTTTTCCAAATGCCGGTGTCAAACCGTGCTTCACCGTTGATCTCGCTTGCGAAGCGCTCCGCCAGTTCCTGATCGCGGATGCTGAGCACATTCACCGCGAAGATCTCCGACTCGCGAACCGCCGCGTAAGGCACAATCTGCCTGTTTACGCAGCAAAGCAGGGTCGGCGGATCGGCGGAAACGGAGCAGACAGCAGTAGCGGTTAATCCGCGCCGAATGCCGTCGGCACCTACTGTTGTGATCAGGCAGACGTGCGCCGCAAGATGGCGCATGCCCAGCCGAAAAGACTCTGCGTCGACAGGAATCACTTTGAAACTTTATCAGGCGGCATAATCTGCCGCTCCCTGCGAATCTGCGCGGCAACAGGCAAGCTCGCCCGGCGAACTTTGTGTTTCTTCTTAGTTCTGCCTCGAAAAACTACCGAGCAGCGAGCAAGGCGCGCAGACGCCGAGCCCGTTCGGGAGCTCGCAACTGACGCAAGGCCTTGGCTTCAATCTGGCGAATACGTTCACGTGTTACGTCGAACTCCTGGCCGATCTCTTCCAGAGTGTGCTCGCGTTCGCAACCGATGCCAAAGCGAAGCCGAATTACCTTCTCCTCTTTCGGAGAAAGCGTCTTCAGGATGCCCGCCGTTTCATCGCGGACATTCGTCTCGATGACGGCATCCACGGGCGAACCCACCCAGCGGTCTTCAATCAGATCGCCCAGCGCCGATTCGCCATCGCGGCCTACCGGCGTTTCGAGGGAAACCGGATCGCGCGAGATGGTCTTCAGCTTCTGCACCTTCTCGACCGGAATATCCATGCGACGGCTGATCTCGTCGTTGGTGGGCGTGCGGCCCATTTCCTTCTCGAGTTCGCGCGAAGCCCGCAGAAACTTGTTCATGCTCTCGTTCATATGAACGGGAATGCGGATGGTCCGCGACTGATCGGCGATGGCGCGTGTGATCGCCTGCCGAATCCACCACGTCGCGTAGGTTGAAAACTTGTAGCCGCGGCGATATTCAAACTTGTCTGCCGCGCGCATCAGACCGATGTTGCCTTCCTGGATCAGGTCGAGCAGGTGAAGGCCGCGGTTGACGTACTTTTTCGCAACCGAAACCACCAGGCGGAGGTTCGCTTCCACCAGATCTTTCTTGGCTCGCTCGGCTTCCTGCTCGCCATGGCGAATGACCGTGATCGTGTGCTTCAGCTCTTCCAGAGAAGCGCCGGCTGTGACTTCCCGCTTCTTGATTTCGCGCTTCAGTTCGCGGATGCGTGCCTGCTGAGCGGCGCTGTTACGCGCCTCGAGCTTCTTCAGTTCGCGATCCAGCTGATTGATCTCTTCGACGGCTCGTTCGATTTCTCGGGTCAGATCGCGCCAGCGGGTGGAAATCCACGGCACGCGGCGGATCGCCTGCGAGGTATCCACAAACGAGCGCAGCATCTTCATGCCGAGCTTCTTCTTCGCCTTCTTATTGGAAGCCGGAGCCTCTTCATACTTTTCCTGGAGTTGGGTCTGCTTGCGGTGGAAGGTCTGAATGGAGGCGAAGATTTCGCGAATATCGGCGCGACGCTTCAGGTCGGCGGGCGAACCCTCTTCGATCTCAACGCCGCCCACGTCCACCAGATTTTCCAGGTCTTCCGGATTCTTCTTCAGGTTTTCGGCAACTTCCACAACCGCCAGCTGGACCAGCGCTGACCGGCTTACCGCCTTCTGCATGCGGAGCTTGCCGCGCTCCATTCGGCGCGCCAGTTCGACTTCGCCTTCACGGGTCAGCAACGGGACCGCGCCCATTTCGCGCAGGTAGACGCGAACCGGGTCATCCGTGTAGATGGATTCCTCGACCTGCTGCTGGGGCTGGAAATCACCTTCCGCCTCGGCATCGAAAAACTTCGCGTCTTCGTCGAAGTTAATCGCGATCGGGGCTATCGGAAGAAACTGATCATCATATTCCATTCGAATTCACCTCCCGCGCGGGAAGACAGCCAAAAACTACGAGGTCACCGTTCATGTATTTTGTTTTGTTAAACTTGCGAGAGCTGGCCGACGGAAGCGACACCGTTTGAACGCACCAATAGCCACAGGGCTGTGGAAAACTCCCGAGTTCCCATGCTACCATAAGCGCCCCGCGCCTGTTCCAATTAAGTAGATGCCAGGCAACCGCAAAGGTTACAGCATCTTATCGGCAGTTTCCGGGGGCCTACGGGCGAAATTCGCGTTCTTCGTAGTCAAACCAGTCGAAATCGGCCGGATGGCACGTTCCAGCCAGATCCTGACAGCACATTCCGACAAAAGCCCCGGTGAAGTTCGGGTTGCCCGGAGGTCCGGCTTCGTCAGACAGAATCGAGGCATCGAACAACTGGGGCAGCTTTTGCCACTCGCCTTTCCCGATTCGCCATGAGAAGTAAAGGCGCTCGAAATCCACATCGGCTCGCAGCTCAATCGGCTGGCCGGACGGAATGGGAATTTCGGGTGTGAAGGCATCCGGCTGAACGTTGTCCGGATTGCACGTCCATACCCGCAGGTGCTTCCCGGTCGCTTCATCGGTTGAGATATGGAAGTAGTGAAACTTCGAGCTGTTGTAGTACAGGATCAGACCTGCGATCTGCTGAAAGTGTTCCGGCTCGAACTCGATGCCGGTAGTGGCCGTGTAACAGTGCGCCTGCTGACGGCGCGCCACCAGAGCCTGGCGGAAGGTGCTGCCGACCGTATCGCGCCCGTGTAATCGAAGGAATCCGGGACGCTCGGTGAGGCTGTAGAGTTCCTCCGGCCAGGGTGAACGAAGCCACTGGAAGTCGATCGGAAGCTCGGGTGTGTCGAAGTCGGCGCGCCCCCCCGGCGCAGGGAAGGGATGCGCAGGCAGGGCTGGGTTCGCCGGCTCGGTTCGAGGAACGCCTTCGCCGTCGAGCGTGTAGAGCCAGTCATCCTCGCGCCAGACCATGGGCTGGATAGCGGTTTCGCGTCCCAGGGTGCAGCGTCCCCGATTGCGCAACGGGCGTCCGCAGAGGTGCACCATCCAGGTCTCGCCGGTCTGGGTTTCCACCAGATCGGCGTGGCCCGCGCGCTGAAG
>JBEHXG010000048.1:0-35398 GCA_048498815.1 Acidobacteriota bacterium
CATGCCTTCAAAACTCAATCTCCATGGCTTCGGCGACCCCGAATGTGTTACCTATGTCTCAGGTACGAACTGTTACCTGTGTGTCCGGTCCGGACAATTGAAAAGATGGTGGCCAGAGAGGGACTTGAACCCCCGACGCCAGCCTTTTCAGGGCTGCGCTCTACCAACTGAGCTATCTGGCCACTTAGGTGAGTAAGGACTGCCCCGGCTCGAATTCCAAAGCAGAACTCCATTATACAGCCCTAAACCGACTGCATCTTCTCCAGCGTTGCCAGCGTCTCCCCGGACGCCTTCTCCACATCCGCATGCAGGCTGTTCCCATGCGCATCCATGGTCACGATCGCCGGAAATCCGTCCACACGAAGATGCCACATCGCCTCCGGAATCCCGAAATCCAGCAGATGCACATCCTCCACAGACTTCACCGTACGCGCATAATACTGAGCTGCGCCGCCGATGCCATTGAGATAAACCGCGCCATGCTCTTTCAGCGCGGCCAGAGTCTTCGCCCCCATACCGCCCTTGCCGATCACAACCCGAACGCCATACCGCCCAATCACATCCGCCTGATAGGGCTCCTCACGAATGCTCGTCGTCGGACCAGCCGCCTTCACATGCCACTTGCCGCCTTCCTGCAGCATCACCGGTCCGCAGTGATAAAGCACCGCACCGTTCAAATCCACCGGCGGAGGATTCTTCATCAGATGCGCATGCACCGCATCGCGTCCCGTATACATGCCACCTTTGATGAGCACAATGTCCCCGACCTTGAGCGCACGCACCGCAGCCTCACTAACAGGCGCCTCCAGCACCACCTCACGCCCCGTCAACGGCAGGCTCTCACCCTTCGTCATCTTCTCCACGGGACGCGACGGATCACGATACAGCCATCCCGTAATCGCGCCGTCACGAGCATCCAGCCGCACGCCAAGCCGACGGAACGCCCAGCATTCATATGCCACCGAAACGAAGAAGCTCGCAGGCAGCCGATTCGCCGCCGTAATCTTGCACCCGACTAGGGACACGCCGCCACCAAACCCCATCGCGCCGATTCCCAGGCGGTTGGCCTCGCTCATCACACTGGCCTCCAGCTCCGCCAGCCTGGGATCGGGATTCACATCGTCCAGTGTGCGGAACAGCTGACCCTTCGCCAGTTCATAACCGTGCGCGCGATCGCTGCCGATGCAAACACCAAGCGCGCCAGGCGCGCAACCCTGTCCCTGCGCCTGCCAGACCGCGTGCAACAGGCACTTCCGCACCCCTTCGAGGTTGCGATCCGCACGACCCAGCTTATCCAGCGTCGCGGGCAGCGAATACTGAATATTCTTGTTCTCGCAGCCGCCGCCCTTCAGCACCAGCTTCACTTCAATCTCATCCGACTCCCACTGCTCAAAGTGGATGACCGGTGTCTCCACCCCCAGATTGTCGCCGCTATTGTGGCCGGTAATCGAATCCACGGAATTGGGGCGGAGCTTGCCGCGCTTCGTCGCATCGGCCACAGCCGCGCAGATCGTGCGCCGAATTTCGATCTGATTCACGCCCACCGGCGTATGCACATAAAACGTCGGCATACCGGTGTCCTGGCAAATCGCCCCGGTATCCTCTTCCGCCATGTCGATATTCGAAAGAATGATGTTGAGTGCCTGAGAAGCCTGGGTAGCAGGCTTCTCATTCGCGTTCGCCGCGCTCATCGCGGCGCGCACATCGGGGGGAAGATTCGTGGAGGTCTGTGTGATCAGCTCCACCAGACTGGCATGTAGGAATTGCATGGGAAACACCCATTATCCCCCGGACACCTCCGGACGTAGCACCCCACCCCGTTTCTCCCGGCATCGTTTTTGATAAGATTGACACCGGTATGAAGCGCGAATCCATCATTTCCAGCTCTCTGTGGCTCGGCGTTGCAGCCCTGTCCTTAATCCCCGTCCTGCGTGCGGTCGACCTCCACCCCGCCGGTGATACCCAGCATCGCGATCTGAGGCTCGTGGAAGCGGCCCGGCTCGGCGACCGTGCAGCGCTTGCGGCGCTGATTAAAGACAAGGTGGACGTCAACATCAGCCAGCCGGGCGGTCCTACCGCGCTCGCCTGGGCGGTGGAGCGTGATGATCGCGACGCCGTACAGGCGCTGCTCGCCGCCGGCGCCAACCCGAACACGGCGAATGACTACGGCGAATCGCCGCTGACGCTTGCATGCTCAAACAGCGACGCCGTTATTGTCGACAAACTCCTGGCCGCGGGCGCCAGCGCCAAAGCTGCGCGCAACAACGGCGAAACAGCCCTGATGATCTGCTCGGCGAACAACAACGCAGCGGCAGCGGAGAACCTGTTAAAGCACGGAGCCGACGTGGCCGCGGTTGACCAAAGCAAGGGCCAGAACGCGCTGATGTGGGCAGCCGCGCAGGGCCATGTCGATGTCGTGAAGGTTTTGATCGCGCATGGCGCGGATGTGAATGCGGCGTCGAAAGGCAACTACACAACGCTGATGTTCGCCACGGAAAAAGGCGATGCCCCCACGGTCAAAGCGCTGGCCGCCGCCGGCGCCGACGTCAATAAAGCGATGCCGGATGGCACGTATCCCATCATGATCGCCACCAACCTCGGCCATGCCGACGCGGTTTCCGCGCTTCTTGAAAAAGGGGCGCAGCCAACGGTCGCTGATCGCAACGGCAACACGCCGCTGCACGCCGCCGCGCAGGCCGGCAACGCCGATCTCGTGAAGCAGCTCATCGCCAAAGGCGCCGACCCCAACGCCAAGACGAACGCAGCCGGCGCCGGGGGACGTGGAGGCCGCGGGGTCATCGGTGGCGGCGGTGGATTCGGTCGTGGCGCTGCTGCCGGTCAGCAGACGCCGCTGATGCTTGCGGCGAAGGCAGGCAAGCTGGATGCCATGAAGGTTCTGGTAGCGGCCGGCGCCGATCCGAAACTGAAGGCTCAGGATGAATCGACCCTGCTCATGTTCGCCGCGGGCAGCGGTCACGTGGAAGCGGTGAAATACGCCTACGAGCTCGACCCCACGACTGCGCAGGCTACCAACCAGACTGGCAACAACGCCGTACACATGTCCGTGACTGGCACCGGTGGAGCGGTTCCTCAGAAATCCGTTTGCGAAGTCATTCAGTTCCTCGCGGACAAGGGCGTCGAAATCGACGTGAAGAACGGTCAGGGCCGCACGGCAATCGAAATCGCCAACGTTCTTCCAATCGATACCGCTGTAGACCTAATGGTCGAGCTTCTCAAGAAGCAGGGCCGCGAGCCGATCGGTTCGGCGAAGCGCTAAACCAAAACGAGCCGAAACCTACCGGGCGTCGTGGCAGGTGTTACAGCCTGCCCGGGCGCCCGTTTTCACATGGCACGGCTGGCAGAAGATCATCTTCACGGTATTTTGCCTCGCCGCCACATCGTCCTGGGTGCCGCCGGGCCCGTGACAGGTTTCGCATTCGGCTCCGTTTGAGAGATGGAAGCGGTGGTCGAAGTAAACGAAGTCTTTTAAAGCCAGCGTGCGAACCCACGGAATCGTCTGCTTTTTTTCCACGAAGGCATTCAGCATGTCTTTCGTCGGACTCGCTTTCTGCGAGTACGCGTGGCACTCCAGACACTTCGGCGCGTCCGGAAGACTCACCCCCGCGCCAAACTTCGTGGGCGGAGTATGGCAGTCCGTACAGCCGAGCTTCACATCCACCACATGGGTTTGATGACTAAAAGGCAGCGGCTGAACCGGGGGAGCTCCCAGCACAAAAGCGGCTGGCAACAACAGGCAGATCAGAGTGAGGCGGACCATCGCGGCGTAACCGGGCTTCATCTTATCAGGCGCGTCGCAAACTGCTATTGTCAGTGATGTTGAGCAACGTGGAAAACCGCCCGGTAGCGCTGATAACAGGGGCGTCGAGTGGAATCGGCGAGACGTTCGCGCGGAATCTTGCGGCACGCGGATATGATCTGATTCTGGTCGCCCGTCGCGCGGAGAAACTGCATGCGGTCGCCGCTTCGCTGCCGGTTCAGTCGGAAATCGTAGTCGCGGATCTCGCGGAGCCGGCTGGCGTCCAGGCGGTCGAGCGCGCTGTTGAAGCGTGTCCCCGCCTGGAGCTATTGGTGAACAATGCCGGCTTCGGCACATTGAAGCGTTTTTGGCAGGCCAGTGTGGAAAGCCAGGAGCAGATGCACAGGCTTCACGTGCTGGCAGTCGTTCGCCTGACCCACGCGGCGCTGCGAGGCATGGTAACCCGCAATTGCGGAGCGGTAATCAATGTCTCCTCCGTGGCGGCATTCGGTCAGACCGAAGGTAATGTCAGTTACTGCGCTACCAAGACCTGGCTGAATGCCTTCACCCAGGGTCTCGATATCGAACTGCGGGGCGCGAAGTCCGCCGTACAGGTGCAGGCGCTCTGCCCCGGCTACACGCTGAGCGAATTCCATGACACGCTGGGCGTGAATCGCGGAAACATTCCTGGCTTCCTCTGGCTCCGGGCCGACGACGTCGTAAAAGCGTCTCTGCAAGGTCTGGAGCGCCGCCAGATAATCGTGATTCCCGGCTTGATTTATCGGATCGGCTCTTCGATCATGCGCCACCTTTCGCACAGCATAAAGCGTCGCATCGGCAAGCCGGGCAAGGACGTGCGTGTTTGATTGAGTGCGTTCCCAATTTTTCCGAAGGGCGCAATCGGGCTGTAATTCAGGCGCTCGAACAGGCAGTGGAATCCACGTCAGGCGCGATCCTGCTCGATTCCACATCGGACGACGACCACAATCGCACTGTCCTCACCTTTGCGGGCGAGGCGGCGTCCGTTGCGGCGGCGGCGTTTTCAACCGCACGAGTCTCCGTTGAAAGCATCGACCTGCGCCGCCACACCGGCGTTCATCCCAGATTGGGAGCACTCGACGTATGCCCGTTCGTGCCACTGGAGGGAGCGACGCTGCCCGAGTGCGCGCGCATCGCCGAAGAAGTGGGCGAGCGCATCTGGGACGAACTGCGCGTGCCTGTTTATTTCTACGAAGCTGCCGCGAGACGGCCGGAATGCGTGCGCCTCGAAAACGTGCGTCGTCTCGCTCCAGCCGGACTCATCCCCGATCTCGGCGACAGATCGCACGCCAGCGCGGGATTCTGCGTAGTGGGCGCACGCCGCTTCCTCATCGCGTGGAACATTATTCTGGAGTCATTCGATCTGGAAGCAGCCCGCGCCATCGCGCGCCAAATTCGCGAATCGAACGGCGGCCTCCCGGCAGTCAAAGCCCTTGGCCTTGCCCTCGCTCGCCGCAGCCAGGTCCAGGTTTCGATCAATCTTGTTGACTTCGAACGCACCCCCCTTTACATCGTCTTCAGCGCGGTGGAAGCACTCTGCCGGAATCGTGGTATCTCCATCGCAGGCAGTGAACTCATCGGCCTGGTCCCGCGCGCGGCCCTCGAATCCTCGCAAGGCCACGATCTGCATTGGCTTAACATGCGTCCGGAACTCGTCCTCGAAGATCGCTTGCGCGCCAAATTGGCGAAGTAGGATACTCGCACCATGCCCCTTCGCGTCGCGCTTCTTCTGTTCCTGGCGTCACTTGTTGCCACGGCGCAGCCACCAGTCACCGGCACACCGGCCGACCTCGCCACGCTCCGCTACATTGAAATCGAATCCGGTACGGGCGCAGCCGCCGCGGCCGGCAAGCGTTTCACCGTCCACTACACCGGCTGGCTGAAAGATGGAACAAAGTTCGATTCCTCCCGCGACCGCAACGAGCCCCTCGACTTCGTCCAGGGCCGCCGCCAGGTAATCTCCGGCTGGGACATCGGCTTCGAAGGCATGAAAGTCGGCGGCAAACGGCGACTGCTGATTCCGTACCAGTTGGCCTACGGTGAAGCGGGCTCAGGTCCTATCCCCCCGAAGGCTGACCTCGTCTTCGACGTGGAACTACTGGGCGTCTCCGATGTGCCGGCCGTAGCGCCCGGAGTGGATGTGCTCCTTCCATTCATCGATCTCGAAACCCGTGTAACGGCCCTCGCCCGTGCGATTCCGGCGGACAAATACACATGGAAGCCGAACCCGGATTCCCGCACCTTCGCTCAGCTGTTCATGCGAATCGCCGACGCAACCAGATTGCTCGACTCGCTGGCGGGCGACGATATCAAGCCGACCGAATTCGAAGCCAGGCTCGCAGCCAAAGCCGCGGAACCAGCGCCGGATAAGCAGAGCATCCTGACACAACTTTCCACCAGCTTCGCGGAAGTTCGCAAAGATATGGAAACAGCGCGCAACGGTTTTCTCGGAAGCGAAGCCGAGCTATTCGGCAAGCCCACAACCAGGCGCGGCGTCCTCATGCGCATCGACACCACGATTGCCGAGCAACTCGGCCAGGCAATCGCCTACGCGCATACCAACGGAATCGCAATTCCGTGGACTACCGCGGAACTCCGCTAAACCCGCGTCAGAAAAGCCCGGACGAACTTCTTACCGTCCGCAATGATCTGCTCCAGATGCGCTTCGCCAACAAAGCTTTCCGTGTAGAGCTTGTACACGTCTTCTGTCCCTGACGGGCGAATCGCAAACCAGCCCTTCTCCGTAATCACCTTAAGGCCGCCCAGCGGAACTTCATCCGAACCAGTGGTCTTGTCCGTCACCGGATAGCCGGCAAGTTCGGTCAAATCGCAATCCTCGCGGCGAATTTTCTTAAGCGCGGCTCGCTGCGCCGCATTAGCCGCTGCATCGCTGCGCCGATACCAGACTTCGCCAAGTTTGCCCGTGAGTTCGCTGTAATACTGACCCGGGTCCTTGCCAGTGACAGCAGTGATCTCCGCCGCAAGCAATCCCAGGATCAACCCATCCTTATCCGTTGACCAGACCGTTCCGTCGCGCCGCAGGAAACTCGCGCCGGCGCTCTCCTCACCACCGAAACAGCACGTTCCGTCAAAGAGTCCGCCCGCAAACCACTTGAATCCAACGGGGACCTCATACAACTGGCGCCCCAGACTTTTTACCACCCGGTCAATCATGCTGCTCGAAACCATCGTCTTCCCAATCACAGCGCTCGCGGACCATTGAGGACGATGCGTCAGGAGGTAATGAATCGCCACGGCCAGATAAGCGTTTGGATTCATCAGGCCCGCGCTCGGCGTCACGATGCCATGGCGATCGGCATCCGGATCGCAGCCCCACGCCACGGCAAACTTGTCCTTCAGCTTCACCAGACCAGCCATGGCGAAAGGACTTGAGCAGTCCATCCGAATCACGCGATCGTGATCCAGCGGCATGAAACCGAACTGAGGATCGAGTTTCTCATTGACTATGTCCAGGTCAAGCCCATAACGCCGCGCGAGAGGCTTCCAGTAAGCGAGCGAAGCACCACCCAAAGGATCGACGCCCATCTTCAACCCGCCCGCGCGAATTGCATCCATGTCGATCACACTGCCCAAATCCTCAACATAGGAAGAAGCGAAATCGCCTTGTGAGGTCGAAGCCGCACTCAGCGCAGCCTCATATTCAATCTGCTTTACGTCGCGATTTCCCTCGCGCAGCAATTCATTCGCGCGTTTCTGAATCACCGAGGTGATCTTCTCCTCGGCCGGCCCCCCATTCGGTGGATTGTACTTAAAGCCGCCGTTGTCGGGGGGATTATGCGAAGGAGTAATGATAATGCCATCGGCAAACGCACTGCTGCGGCCTTTGTTGTACTCCAGAATCGCGCGTGATACCGAAGGCGTCGGCGTAAAACCGCCGTCCGCCTGAATCCGAACCTCTACGCCATTCGCCGCAAGCACCTGAAGCGCGGTACGCTGCGCCACTTCGGACACCGCATGCGTATCCATCCCCATCAGCAGCGGACCCGTGGCGCCAATCCCCGGACGAAATTCACAGATCGCCTGCGTAATCGCCAGAATATGCGCTTCCGTAAAAGTAGACTTCTCCGGAACGCCCCGATGCCCGCTCGTTCCGAAGCTAACCATCTGTGCGGTGTCCGCGGTGTCCGGCTTCCGCGAATAATAATCGCTCTTCAGCTGCGCTACATCGATCAGGACACCGCGGGGAGCAGTTTGCCCCGGAACCATCTCGTCCATATTCGTCATTGGCCTCCCCGTAAACTCACTACCGGAAAATACAAACCCTTCAACTCGCGCTTCCAGAATTCGCCCGTCCTGCGTCGCTCCGCCCAATTTGTGAAGTGATACTGATACATCGTGGCGCGCAGAAACTTCGGCGGAACACCGCCGAGGGGGCGCTGTGCAAACAAATCTTCAATCGGCTTCGATCCGCGCAGCAAGCCCGCCATCATCCGCAGAAACCACGGATTCTCGCGCGGACCACTCAACGCTGCAAACCACATCTGCCAGTCGAGCCGCGGCTGATAAGGCTCCACCCACGGCAGCGGCCGCCCGAGCGGGCCCGGTTTATATCGGAAGAGATACGGCTCCCACTTTTCGCCATCCTGCGACCCTTCGATCTGAATTTCCATGCGCTGTGTAGTCATTACCGCAAACAGGCCATAGTGGTTCACAACGCCGAACTGCGAAATCTGCTGCGCCGCGCGAGCGACCACAGTCGGCACAGTCCCGGTCACGGCGCCCAGTTCAACTGCCGACAGAAACAAAACCAAAGTCCACACCACAGGACCCACAAAGCGGCCGGGCACACCCACCACGTCCGGAGGCGCATTAAAGCGCCCCAGGCTGAGCCGTCTGCCCCAGCGCGCAAACCAGGCATCGTCAAACAAAAACACACAAAGCGCTATCGTGAGCAGGTTGAAAAAGGTGTAATTACCGGTAAGCAGAATCAGGATCTGAAACGCAATTGTCCCCACACCCGCAATCTGCTTCAGCCGCCGCGGACCAAAAATCAAAAACGGCAGCGGCAGCTCCGCCAGAAACACCACGGCAACCGACAAACTCTGCATCCATCCCGGCATCTGATGCATGTACCAGGCAAGGGGAGTCGGCAGCGGCTGCGTCTCAAAGTGATAACGAAGCGCCGCGAAGTTATGCCAGGAAGCATCGCCGCTGAGCAGCTTCACCAGTCCCGATTCAAACATCAGCCGGAACAACAGCCACCGGAACAACCAAGTGCGCGACTTCGAAGGTCGCAGAAAAATCGCGATAAACCCCGCCTCCACCAGCAGCCAATCCCACTGAAACGCCATGAACACCTGCCCGGCATTCACGATCGATAGATAGTAAATCCACAGCAGCGCGAAGATCCCGCGCTGCCACTTACTATGCGCGCGCGTCAGCAGCGAAAACAAAGCCAGCACCGCGCCGCTCCACGTAATCGAAAGCAGCGTGACGTCGGCGCTCCCCCACCAGAACAGCGTCGGTAGCTTCCACATGCCCGCATTACCCAGCTGATCCCGAACTGCCGCCAGAAATTCGCGTGCAGGCAGCATACCCTCCGCGCCAACCAGCCCCTTCGCCTGCAGCCCGAAAGAAATAAAGGCAACCGCGTAAATGACCGCCAGAGCGCGTGTGAACACTTCCGCCGACACGCGATACGTGGAACCGATGTGCTCACCCCACAGCGCCTTTACAACGCGATCACCCGGCGAACGATGGTTCGCCACAAACCGATAAACCGCATTCGCCGCAAGAGCGAATCCTGGAATGAACCGGTAGCACCAGAAGAGCCAGCCGTATCCCGGCACATCCGCCAGAAACCGCGCCACGCCCTCAGCGCCCGGAAACCGTCCCTCGCGAGTAATGAACTGCACCGCCTTCCGGCAGTCCTCTTCGGAAACATCGGGAAAGCGCCCGCGCGCTTGCTGCAGCGGAAGATACTCCAGCCTGTTGCCGGTCAACCCGCGCCAGAATTCCACCCACTTACGACAGAACGAACAATTGCCGTCGTAGATCAGAACCGGGCGTGAAAGATCGTAGGCCAAACCTCAGAACTATCACACCGCACGCCGCAGGCCGTTCGAAATCAGACCAGCATGCCGGCTGCGGCGCCGCGATGCTCTTCCTGGCCTATGGCAGTACGCTCCAGACGCACCACCATCAGGGTCTGATCGTCATGCGGCAATTCTTTATCCAGAAATGCGCGAACATCGTTCAGAATTCCGTCACAAACCCCGGCCGCGGGCTCACGCCACACGCGCTTCACGGATTCGATGATGCCCTCTTCGCCAAACTCCTGACCCGTCACATTCGCGGCTTCCGAGATTCCATCGGAAAACACCACCAGCAAATCTCCAGGCTCAATCTCCACTTCAGCCTGCCGATACCGAGCCGACGGCAACACACCCAGCACCGGACCGCCTCCCTGCTCCAGACGCCACACATCCGCGCGCCCGAACCGTTCCCGCACCAGCAGCGCCGGCAAATGCCCCGCATTGATGTAACTCAGCCGGGTTCCCTCGCGATTCAAATAGCACCAGAACAAGCTAACGAACCGCTCCCGCGCTGTTTTCATGCAGACCAGCTGATTCAGGCGCTCCGCCGCGTGCTCATGATGATTTTCAAGTCCGGCATCGCTCGATGTCCGGACCGCCCCCTGCACTACGCCCATCAACAACGCGGCGGAAATTCCCTTTCCGGAAACATCGCCCAGCACCATGGCGACACCGCCGTCGCCGGTTTCGAACACATCGTAGAGATCGCCACCCACCTCGCGCGCCGGCACAAATCGCGCTGCGAACTCAACATTTCCGGTGGGAATCCCCTCCTTGGGAAACAAATCGCGCTGCACACGCCGAGCCAGCGCCAACTCTTCCTCATACTGCTTCCCGCTGATGTAATGGGGGAACCGCAGCCCGATCACAATCACCGCCGCCAGCAAAGCAATCGCGGCCGAGCACCCCACGCCCAGCGGCAGAAGCAGCGGCGCAAAGCTCACCGAAATCCCATCCAGATAAATCGCAGTCTCCAGATAAGGACCTCCCGGCCCCCGCCCGCGCCCGTTATCCCCCGACCCACCAACCGGCCCCGGCCCCCGCGCCGATTGAATTCGCGCCATATCCGCCTGCCCAAACGACAGCGGCGGGGTCTGATCCGTCGCCCTGGCCTCCACCCGAGGCGGAAAATTCCCCATCCCGGGAACCGGCCCGCCACCGCCGCGCCCCCCTATAAAACGCAGAGGACTAACCGACAACAACACTTCACCCGAGCGGGTTGATCTCATGTCGTCAGCGCGTACCCCGCGCCCGCCAACGGCACCGCGCAGCGAATCCGCGGTCCACTTCGGCGCGTCCTCCGGACTCCCGCCGGAAGCCACAATCTTCCCGTTTGTATCGAGCACCCGCATCCAGGCGATCTTGGTGGGCGCCTCCCGAATCAGTTCATCCATCACCGGCGAAAGCGAAGAAAGTTCGCGCGCCCCCGTAAGCCGCAGCGCCCGAGCCAGCGACTGCGATTTGCGATCCGCCTCGTTCCTCGCCTCCTGCCGCACCATACTGCGCGCTACGTAGCGGTAAGTCCCCACGGTCTGGGCCAGCAGCAACAGCCCGAGCACCAGCCCGAACGCAATCGCGATCTTTACCCGGATATATCCCGCGAATTTGCTCTTGCGAGCCATGGTATCTGCTATTGTCCCCGGCGTACCTGGCGGTTCCCGCGATCAGGCCGGTGCGATACGAACAGCGTATCGCACCGGAACCCGGTTACAACACCGTGAAATCTTTGACAGCGATTTACAACCCGCCCCACAATTGCGCCCGCATTTTGCGCTAGACTCACTCCCATGCGCCGCATCGCAATTGCAGCTTTCACCTTCGCCTCAGCCCTGGCTGTCGCGCAGGGCCCGCCCCCCGGAGGCCCGGGAGGGCCAGGCGGTGGACGCGGGATGCCAACTGCCACCAACCTTAAGGTTCTCACGCAGCAGAACTTCCTGCCCGTAATGTTCGGCATGCAGGCCGCTCTCGGCCAGCGCTGCGAATTCTGCCACGTTCAGGACCGCGCGAGCGACGAAATTCCCATGAAGATCACCGCGCGCAAGATGATGGCGATGGTAAAGAACATCAACGAGACCAACTTCAACGGCGAAGAAAAAGTGAGTTGCTTTACCTGCCACCACGGCGAACAGAAGCCCGCTCAGCCGCCCGCCGGCCGCGGTTTCGGCGGCGGACCACGCGGCGGCAGCGGTGGATTCGGCGGCCCCGGCGGCCCTCCTCCCGGACCCGGACGCTAAAGCGCTGAAGTAGAATTTTCTTCATGCCCTTTTCCCTGCGCGCGCGGCTGAGTCTCATGATGTTTCTCAACTACGTGATCTGGGGATCGTGGTACGTCACGCTCAGCACCTATCTGACCGCCACCCTGCACTTCACCGGCGCGGAAGCTGGCGCGGTCTTCGGAACCACCGCGCTCGCTTCCATGATCTCGCCGTTTTTCGTCGGCATCATTGCCGATCGCCTGTTTTCCACGGAGCGCGTGCTCGCTGCGCTCCATTTCATAGGAGCCGTGCTTCTATGGGAACTCGCGCGCGTGCAATCCTTCGGAGCCGTGTACGGACTCCTGCTTGCCTACTGCCTCTGCTACTTCCCCACCATCGCGCTCACCAACTCCATCACCTTCCAGAACGTCAAAGATGCCGGTCAGGACTTTCCCATCATCCGCGTCTTCGGCACGCTCGGCTGGATTGCGATCGGCATCGCCGTTGGTTACATGGCAATTGAAAAAAGCGCCACGCCCTTCCTGCTCGCCTCCGGCGTTTCCGTTGTGATGGGCCTCTTCAGCCTCGCACTCCCGCACACCCCGCCCCCCGCCAAAGGACAGCCCGTCAGCATTCGTCGCGTCCTTGGACTCGACGCTCTCGTGATGCTGAAGGAACGCTCATTCCTGGTCTTCTCCATCGCGTCCGTGCTCGCCTGCATCCCGCTAACCTTCTACTTCTCGTTTACAAACGACTATCTGAACGACGTTCATGTCGTCAACGCCGCCGGAAAGATGACCCTCGGCCAGGCCTCCGAAGTCGGCATGATGCTGATCATGCCCTGGGTTCTGCGCCGCATGAGCGTCAAAGGCATCCTGCTGATGGGCCTCGCCGCCTGGGCAATTCGCTACGCCCTGCTCGCGCACGGTGACGCCGGCCCCGGCGTCTGGATGTTCTACGTGGCGATCATCCTGCATGGAGTCTGCTATGACTTTTTCTTCATGACAGGCCAGCTCTACACCGACCAGCAGGCGCCCGCGCATCTGCGCAGTGCTGCGCAGGGCTTCATCACCTTCATCACGTATGGCGTGGGAATGTACGCAGGCTCGCTCATCTCCGGCAACGCGCTGGATTTTTTCACCACCGGATCCGGAGCCACCGCGGTGCGCGACTGGAAACACTTCTGGCTGAGCTCCGCGGCGGGTGCATTCGTGATCCTGCTCATCGTTGCGCTTTTGTTCCGCAGCAAGGCCAAAATCGAAGCCACCCCGCACGCCGCTGCCGCCTGAACAGGCTGATTTCGTACCGTAGTAACAGATGCCCAAATCCGAGCGCCCTCCAGCCTGGCTATGGCTCAGCCTGCTCAGTCTGGACGCGCCACTCATCGCCCTTGTCTGGCAGGACTTTCTCTACCGCTGCTACCCAACGGTTCTCCACACCGCGGGGCGGGCTGTTCTCGGCCTCTCCGTCTGGGCCATCTATCTCGCAGATCGCCTCCTCGACATTCGGCATCACCCCTCCGCCCGAACCATGCAGCACCGCTTCTACCGGCGTTTTCACACGCCCCTGCGCCTGCTGCTTGCCCTTGTCATTTGCCTCGATGCAGTCATCGCCTCCACACTACGGCCCGCCGTAATTCAGAAGGGCATCCTGGTGGCAGCGGGCGTATTTACCTACTTGTGCGTCTTTCCGCTAACCGGCTGGACCCGGGCGCTCTGGAAGAAGCCGCTCGCCGCAGTCCTCTTTACCGCCGGAACATTCGTGGTGGAATGGACCGGCGCGCACCTGCTCTGGCCCGCCGTTGCTTTCTGCGCGCTCTGTCTCGCCAATCTCATCACCGTTGAACACTGGAGCCGCGACACATCCGCCAAAGCCGCGCCGGTATGGCTTTGGCCGGTATTGCTCGCCGTCTGCATCGCTGTATTTCAGGGCCGGCCCGCCTTCTCACTCTGGTTCGCCGCAATCGTAGCGAGCGCCGCCGGGCTCTATTCTCTAACCCGCTGGGGACGCGTGTTCTCTCGCGAGGCCCGCTGCGTTCTCGCCGATGCCGTACTGCTCTCGCCACTACTGATTCAGACGGCGCGGGCAATGTCGATACACGGCTGACGAAAATGCGAATCGGTCGCCTCGCGCGGTGGTACCGGTGGATTGAATACGCAGCGTTCGGCCATGCGCTCGAACGCATTCGCTTTGCACACCTGAATCGGATCGCGGATGCGCGGCGCGTTCTTATCCTGGGCGAAGGCGATGGCCGCACGCTCGCCCGCTTGCTGGAAATCGCGCCGCACGCCCGATTCGAAGTCTTCGACGTAAGTCCGCAGATGATCGCCCTGGCGAAGCATCGCACAAGCGACCGCAAAAGGGTCGCCTTCCACTGTCGAGACGCACGTGCGGAGAACTGGCCTGCCCGCAGCTACGACGCCCTGGTCACCCAGTTCTTCCTCGATTGCCTCACCGAACACGACGCGAGAACGATCGTCTCACAACTAAACCACGCACTGGCGCCGGGAGGAATCTGGCTGCTGGCAGAGTTTGCGGTTCCAACATCCGGGTGGCGAAAAATCCACGCGCAACTCTGGGTCTCCGCCATGTACCGTTTCTTTCGGGCAGCATCCGCGCTTCAGCCGCAGAGTCTGCCGCCGATAGGGCAACTCCTGACTCAGGCAGGGCTTCATCGCGAAGAACGCACGGAAGCCCGGGCCGGACTCATGATCTCAGAAATCTGGCGAAAGCCTTAGCTGAAGACCTTGCGCCGTGCCGCGAACGTATTGCGGAACTTCTTCACTTTCGGAGCAACCACATACGCGCAATAAGGCTTGTGCGGATTGTTCTCGAAATAGTTCTGATGATAGTCTTCAGCCGGATAGAACGTGACGGCCGGTTCAAGCGATGTCACAATTGGCTTCCCGTATGCATTTTCCAGCGCCAGCTCTTCCACAACCTCAGTAGCAATAGTCTTCTGCTCGTCCGCGTGATAGAAGATGACTGACCGGTACTGAGTCCCATGATCGTTGCCCTGGCTGTTCAGTGTCGTGGGATCGTGAATTACAAAAAAGATTTCCAGCAGATCACGATACGTAATTGCATCCGGATCGAAGGTAATCTGCACAACTTCCACATGCCCCGAACTGCCGGAGCAGACTTCCTTGTAAGTCGGATTCGAGGTTGCTCCGCCCATGTAACCGGAGACGGCTGAAATCACCCCCTCCGTCTCGCGATACACGGCTTCCAGACACCAAAAGCACCCACCGCCCAGCGTTGCCGTTTCAAGCTTGCTCATAGCTTCTATCATCCTTCAGTTCAGGTCAAAGAACAGGAAATGCGCGCCGTCGCCAGATGCCAGACGCACAACGGACTCACCGCTGATCGCGGCCCCATCTCCCGGAGCCATTCGCGTGCCATTCACCTCCAGATCACCCTCAATCAGTTGAACCCACCCGGATCGACCAGCCGCAAATGTGTAATCCAGTTCATTTCCAGCTTCGAACCGCGCCACACTAACCTCGGCATCCTGATGAATCGTGAGCGATTCATCGCGGCCAGTCTTCGACGCGATCACGTGCAACTCCCCCGGCGCTGCGTTGCGAAACGACCTCTCCGCATAATCAGGCTTCACCCCGCGCTCATCCGGCAGAATCCAGATCTGAAGAAAATGTACGGGCTCAGTCGCCGAGGCGTTGTACTCGCTGTGAACTACACCTTTCCCGGCGCTGATGCGCTGCACATCCCCCGCCTGCATAACCGCCTTCGTGCCGAGGCTGTCCTTATGCTCCAGTGCGCCCGAAACCACATACGAAATGATCTCCATGTCGCGATGGGGATGCGACCCGAACCCCATTCCCGGCATCACGCGATCTTCATTCAAAACGCGGAGCGAGCGGAACTGTGTATGATCGGCGTCGAAGTAGTCGGCAAACGAGAAAGTGTGGTGCGAATCGAGCCAGCCATGGTTGGCGTGGCCGCGCTCATTCGACTTGCGAATGGTAATCATAGTTGTATTGGATGCCCCACCCGCGCAAAAGGTGCGAAGCCAAACCATGATCGAAATTCGGGAAGTCGAGGCGGCAGATGCCCGGACCGTTGCATCGCTCGCCGGAGAGCTGGGCTATCCCGTCGCGCCGGACGTTATAGGGGAACGAATCCAGTCTCTGCTGGCCGAGCCGGCCGGAACCGTGTTCGTCGCGTGCCGCGATCATGCCGTTCTGGGGTGGATCGAAATCCAGGTCGTAACTCACCTCGCCTCGGGAGCGCGAGTAGAGATCGCAGGACTTGTCGTCTCAAAAACGGTAAGAAGCCAGGGTATCGGACGCCTCCTCGTCGAGCGCGCGGAGCAGTGGTGTCGCGGGCGCGGACTAAACGAAATGCTGGTACGTTCCAATGCCGTCCGCGAAGCCGCCCATCGCTTCTATCTGCGTGAAGGCTACGCGCGAACCAAGACTTCCGCAGTCTTTACGAAAAGGCTGGGATAATAACTCCGTGGCAGGCATCTACATCTCCTGGCCTTTCTGCGCGCAGAAATGCACGTATTGCAACTTCGCCTCGGGGGTCCAGCCCAAAGACCTGGAAAAGCGCTATCTCGAGGCCCTGATAGCCGAAATCAAATCCACCGTCCCGGCGCACCCCGACACGCTCTATCTCGGCGGCGGCACACCCAGCAGTATGGACGCGGAATCGATTGCCCAGCTGAGCGCTGCACTTCCGACAGCCTGGAGTGAAGCCACTCTCGAAGCCTCCCCAGGCACCCTCACACCCGACCTCATCAAGGCCTGGAAGTCCGCGGGCATCAACCGCGTGAGTCTTGGCGTCCAGTCCTTCATCAAGCACGAACTAACCAGAACCGGTCGACGTCACGACGCCGCCACCGTATCCGCCGACGTCGCCATGCTTCTCGATGCCGGTGTATCCAACGTCAACATCGATCTGATCGCCGGGCTGCCCGGCCAAACCACCGAATCCTGGCAACAATCCCTCGACGCCCTGATCAAACTCGGTGCCCCCCACGCCTCCGTTTATATGCTCGAGGTAGATGACGATAGCCGGCTCGGCGCCGAAATCCTGCTGAACGGCAAGCGCTACGGAGCCCCCGACGTGCCGACCGATGATCAAATCGCCGCCTTTTATGAAAACGCCGTCGACTACCTCGCGCGGCACGGAATCCATCGCTACGAAATCTCAAACTTTGCCCGCCACGGCGCCGAATCCGCACACAACCTGAAGTACTGGCGTCGAGGCGATTATTACGCCTTCGGCGCCGATGCCCACTCCTTCGACGGCGCAACCCGCTGGCAAAATGTGGAAACCGCTGCCGAATACGTTCAGCGTTTCGAAAAAGGCGATTCGCCCCGCCTGACCTCAACGGCCGCCAATGCCGCCGAAGAAAAATTCTTCGTAGGCCTGAGGCTTACCGAAGGTATCCGGCCCGAGCCCGCGGACTGGCTCCGTTTCGGCCCCGCCCTGACTCGCTATCTCAGTGACGGCCTGCTCGAATCGAGCGACGGCCGCATTCGCCTCACCAACCGGGGAGTCATGATTTCCAACGAGATTTTCCAGGAGTTCATTGCCGCATGATCGATCTTCGAAGTGACACCGTCACACGCCCCACTCCAGCCATGCGCCAGGCCATGTTCGAGGCCGAAGTCGGCGACGACGTCTACCGCGAAGACCCCACCGTCAATCGCCTCGAAGAGCGAGCCGCCGAAGTGGTTGGCAAGCAAGCGGCAGTCTTTGTGCCCACCGGAACCATGGGCAACACGATAGGCGTGAAGGTTCTCACAGAGCACGGCCAGGAAGTCATCTCCGATTCGCGCGCGCACCTCGTGGATTGGGAGCTATCCATGACTCCCTGGTTTTCCGGCTGCCATGTCCGCACCGTCGAAACACCCGACGGCATCCTCACGTGGGATCGCATTCGACCCTTCATCAAAGGCGTCACCTTCAACGCCGCGGCGACCGGCGCAATCGTCCTGGAAAACACCCACAACATGGGAGGCGGCTGCTTCTATCCGCAGCAGGTCATTGACGAAATCTGCGACGGCGCGCACGCCGCGGGCGTAAGAGTGCATATGGACGGCGCGCGCGTGTTCAATGCCGCGGAAGCCTCTGGCCGCACCGTGAAGCAACTTGCTGAAAAAGTAGACATTTTGACCTTCTGCCTCTCGAAGGCGCTCGGCGCGCCGATGGGCTCCCTGGTCGCCGGTCCCAAACCGCTGATCGATCGGGCTCGTCTGCTCCGCAAGCGACTTGGCGGTGGCATGCGCCAGTCCGGAATTGTGGCCGCTGCGGGGCTGATCGCCCTCGAAGAGGGTCCGAAAGAACTCTCCAACGACCACGCCAATGCCCGCCTGCTGGCGGAACGCCTGGCTGCGATTCCAGGAGTCGCCACGCTCACCCCGGCAACCAACATCGTGATCATCGACGTCTCCGGCACAGGACTGGCGCCGCGCGAAGTCAGCGATCGCCTGCTGAAGCGCGGTGTAGTGATGAATCCCATCGGTGGCAGCGACCGCCTCCTTCGCGCTCTCACTCATCGCGACGTGAGCCGCAAACAGTGTGGCGAAGCCGCTGAAGCCTTTGCAGAAGCAGTGAAATAGCGCGGTCGCGACGCATGCCTGCCGCCAACGTGCGCGGCTTCCGGATACGCGTGCGCCACTGAGGCTCCACAGGCATGTCATCACTGCTTTTCGAAGAAGCAGTGAAATAACCGATAATATGGATCGTCGGCCGCTCCGGAATGAAAGAAATCCAGATCCTCTCGCCCGACGGCAGGAACCGGACAATCCCGCTTGATGCGGACCGCTTCTGCCTCGGGCGATCCACTACCGTCGAACTGAGCTACCCCAACGATTCGGGCCTCTCGCGACGTCACACCATGCTCGAACGCGAGGGCGAGAACTGGACGGTGCTCGACCTCGGCAGCAAGAACGGCACCACCCTCAACGGCAAACCGGTCAAGTCGAAGACCATCCTGAAGAGCGGGGACCGCATCATGGCCGGTCATCTCATTGTGATCTGCGATGGCATGTCGTCGCGCCAAACAAATCCGGTGGTCGTATTTGACGCGGCGGACGTGGCCCGGGAAGCGCCTAACTCGACAACCGTCATTACCAACCTCGAAGGGGTAATGCGGGCTGCCACATCGAGCAGGAACGAGCAGGGCTTTGCCGCCGGGCAGGTAGCGGCTTTGGTGCGGGCGGGCAACGAACTTTCCGGTAACCGCCCGCTGCCGGAGCTTTTCCGCTTCATCCTCGATCTCGCAATCGACGCAGTCAAAGGCGCGCGCGGCATTCTGTTCACGCTGGAAAACGGCGAACTGGTCCCCCAGGCGAACCGAGGCGAAGGGTTCCGCATCTCCGGCGCGGTCCGCGACCGCGTCCTCGATTCCGGCTCCTCCGTCCTTGTCCGCGATACCGAAGCCGACGAAGCTCTGCGCGAACGCAGAAGCATAGTCGACCAGAACATACGAAGCCTGATGGCAGTGCCGCTGCAAACCGGCAAGTCCATCATCGGCATCATCTACGTAGACTCACCCTCAATCCTCCGCCAGTTCACCAAAGATGACCTGAACCTCCTCACGGTAATGGCTAACGTCGCGGCGGTGCGCATCGAGCATACCCGTCTGGCCGAAATGGAGCGAGCCAAACAGATCATGGCGCGTGATCTCGAACAGGCCGCGGAAATCCAGCGCCAGTACCTGCCGGCGGTGGCGCCGAAAATCGCTGGCCTCGATCTGGCTGGCCACAATGCACCCTGTCGGACCGTCGGCGGTGATTACTTCGATTTCTTCCCCTATGACGATGGACGTGTCGCCATGGTTTTAGGCGACGTCTCGGGTAAGGGAATGCCGGCCTCGCTCCTGATGATGGGCCTCCAGGCCCGCGTTCAGGCCCTGGCCGAGAATCCCACGAATCCTGCAGACCTGATGGCCCGCCTGAATCGCCTCACCTGCGCGAACTGCCCGGAGAACCGCTTCATAACCCTGTTCTTCTGCGTTCTGGACTCACGCACCGGCGAACTGTCCTTCTGTAACGCCGGACACAACCCGCCAGTCATTATCCGCGCGGATGGTACTCATAAACAACTCGAAGGCAACTGCCCGGTCATTGGAATTCTGCCTACTCTCGAATATCGTGAACAGCGCGCGTCGCTTGAACCCGGCGATACTCTGGTCATCTACAGCGACGGCGTGACCGAAGCAGTCGATCCCGCGCATAATGAATTCGATACCGACCGCCTGGCGGAAGCAGTCCGTCGGCACCGGCATCTTTCGGCGAAGGAAATCGTCCAGGCCATCAGCGACTCAGTGGTCGAGCACGTGGGTGGCGGACCCCAGACCGATGACATCACGATTATAGTAGCCCGTAGACAATAACCCTATCTATGATCAACATTGCCGTGGTTGGATTGGGCTTCATGGGAGTCACCCACCTCAAGGGTTGGACGAACGTGCCCGATGCGCAGGTTACAACCGTAGTAGACGCCGACCCAAAACGCCGCGCCGGAGATCTAACTTCTGTCGGTGGCAATCTTTCCGGCGGTGGCGAGGGGGACATTGGGTTGGTTTTTTCGAATCTGAAGGGATACTCAACTCTGGCGGAAGCGCTATCCGATCCCGCAATAGATGTGGTGGACATCTGCCTTCCGACGGACCAGCATGCCTCCGCCGTCAAAGCTGCCCTCCGAGCCGGGAAGCACGTACTCTGCGAGAAGCCACTCGCGCTTGACAGCGCCACCGCCGGGAATCTCTGCCGGGAGGCCGAAAAGGCCGGACGGACTCTTATGACAGCGCACGTTCTCCGCTTCTTCCCGGCATATCAGGAGCTTGCGCGCCAAATCACCGGCGAAAAGGTCCGCTCGGCCTTGTTCCGCCGTCGCTGCGCTGCGCCGGTCTGGAGTCCGTGGCTCAGTGATCCTGCCCGCAGCGGCGGAGCGGTGCTCGACCTTATAATTCACGACGTCGACTTCTGTATCTCCTTGTGGGGAATGCCCGAATCGGTCCGGGCGCGCGGACATCGGGACGTCGAGCGCGGCATCGATGTCATCCACGCGGACCTGATCTATCCCCGGATGGGGCCCGTTATCATCTCCGGCGGCTGGCACCATCCAAAATCCTACCCGTTTTCAATGGAATTCACGGTGACCACCGATGCCGCCACCTGCGAGTGGGCGAGCACAGGCGGCGACTTCCGCCGTTATGGGCTCGACGGGGAACTCCGGACCATCGCCTTAGCGGATCGCGATGCATTCACGGCGGAGCTTGAATATTTCTGCAATTGCATCAAATCTGGCCAACAACCGGATCGCTGCCCGCCCGCGCAATCCGCGCAAGCCATAGCGCTCGTTGAAAGAATGCTGGAATCACGCGAAAACCAATGACAAAACCACTTGAAACCGCCGTAATGTTCTGGGCAGGCGGCGACCCCACCCAGACCCTGGCGGAACTTGCCGATCTCGGCATCCAAAGCGGCCAGCTCGGCATCCCCGGGGACCTCGACTTAAATTGCGCCCCAGCCTGGCGAGACGCGCTGAAGACGGCCAACTTCCGTGTTTTCACGGTCTTTGCGGCATACGAAGGCGAAAGCTACAAGGACATCCCTACAGTCCAGCAGACCGTTGGTTTCATCCCCCCGGAGACACGCGCTGCCAGAGAGAAGAGGACACTGGAAGTCAGCGACTTCGCTGCGACGATCGGTGCGCCGGGAATCGCTACCCATATCGGCTTCGTGCCGGAGTCGGCCACTGATCCTGAATATCAGGCGGTTCGCGACGCAGTCCGCCGCATTTGCGACCACGCCGCCCGGCACAACCAGACATTCGCGCTCGAAACCGGGCAGGAGCCGGCCCATATCCTTTCCGGATTTCTTCGCGACGTGAACCGACCGAACCTGGGCATCAACTTCGACCCGGCTAACATGATTCTGTACGGCACCGGCGACCCAATTGAGGCTCTGGGAGTCCTCGCTCCCGATGTCCTTTCAGTACATTGCAAGGACGGGGACTGGCCGGATAAAGCCATCCCCGGAGCGCTTGGGAAGGAGTGCGCGCTCGGCGCCGGAGCCGTCGGCATCCCGCGATTTCTCGCCAAACTACGGGAAATCGGATATACAGGGCCACTCTCCATTGAACGTGAGGCCAGCGACCCGGCGCAGCGTGTGCGGGACATTCGCGCCGCCATTGGTCTGCTTTCCAAAGTCAAAGCTGCACCCGAAACTGTCATTTAGTACCATTCATTGAAGGTACTGGTATGTGGGGGTCCTCCTTCGCGTACACAGAGGGCGGAACTATACGACAATAAGGAGGA
The DNA here is from genome assembly GCA_048498815.1 of Acidobacteriota bacterium. GTDB lineage: Bacteria > Acidobacteriota > Terriglobia > Bryobacterales > Bryobacteraceae > BOG-234. Next base: position 22,345 of record JBEHXG010000048.1, read on the forward strand.
GTACCCCTTTACCCATGCGACACCTGATTCTCGCGCTGACCGCGCTTGCCCTTATTTCCTGTAGCCGCGACCCCAACGTTCTGAAGGAGAAATACCTTGAGAGCGGCAAGAAATACTACGAGCAAAAGCGCCTCAAGGAAGCCAGCATCATGTTCCGCAAAGCGCTCGACAAAGACCGCAAGTTCGGCATGGCGTACTATGAGCTCGCGCTGGTCGACCTGGAGCTGAAGCAGGTTCAGGATGCCGTCTATTCGCTGCGCCGCGCCGTGGAACTCCTGAAGAAGGGCACTCCGGAATCCAACGATTCCATTCTGAAAATCTCCGAGATCATGCTGATGGGCGCGCAGAGTGTTCCCGATCCTGAGCCCTATCTCAAGGAAGTCCGGCCCATGGTGGAAGGCCTGCTGCAGCGTAACCCCAAATCCTGGGAAGGCCATAAACTGCAGGGCGATCTTTACCTTTTGGCAACCACGGCCAGCATGAAGGCCAACAACGCCGCCGAAGCCAAGCAGCATCTGAACGACACGATTCAGGAGTATCGCACCGCGCTCGCGGCAAAGCAGGGAGATTACGTTCTCACCCTGTCGCTGGCCCGTGCGCTCGCACTTTCCGGCGAATCCTCCGAAGCCGAAACTCTGTTCAAAACGCTGGTGGACAAAGACAAGACCAACCTGAACGCCTATATCGAGCTCTATCAGGTGTACGTCGGCCAGAAGCGCTTCCCCGAAGCCGAAGCCATCCTGAAGAAAGCAATTGCGGCCGTTCCGAAGGATGCCGGCCTGCGCCTCCGTCTCGCCCAGTTTTACTGGGGCACACGGCGTCAGGACGATCTTGTCGCGCTCCTCGCTGACATGAAGAAGGATCTGAAGCTCTTTCCGGACGCCTACATCCAGTCCGGCGACTTCTACCTGCGCATCGCCCAGTACGACAATGCGATCAAAGAGTATGAAGACGGCATCAAGCGCGATGTGGCGCGCACGAACGACTACCTGAAGCGCGAGATCGACGTATATATCCGCCAGGGCAACTCGACGATGGCGCTGGCGAAGAACGATCAGATTCTCCGCAACGATCCGAAGGATCCTGAAGCGAAGGGACTGCGCGCCACCTTCATGCTGGATAAAGGCGACGTGTCCCAGGCTGAGACCGATTTGCAATCGGTCGTTACTGCCCGCCCCGGCAACTTTGTGGCGCATTTCAACCTCGGCCGCGCCCACTTCGCCAAGAATGAGATCGAGCAGGCTTTCCAGGAATTCCAGCGCTGTATCGAACTGCGACCGGACTACATGCCGGCCCGCTACGCGATCACTCAGGTGGCAATCATCAAAGGCGATTTCAACGCCGCCGTTCAGGACGCCGACGAGGTATTGAAAATCCAGCCCTTCAGCGTCCAGGGTCGCGTCATGAAGGCTGCCGCGCTGCAGCGTCTGGATCGTTACGATGAAGCCCGCAAACTGCTGAACGAAGTTCTGGAGAAGAATCCGAAGCAGGTGGAAACACTGCTGGAACTCGGTGTACTGGATCTCAACCAGAAAAAAACCAAAGATGCGCTGGATCATTTCCAAAAGGCCTACGCGGCCGCGCCAACCAATATCCGCGGTCTGCTGGGCGAATCGCGCGCGCTTCTGATGGACGGCCAGCCCGACAAAAGCGTGGACCTCATCCGCCAGGCTGCTCTCAAGACGCCAGGTTTCGAACTGCAGCAGGAACTGGGCAACGCACAGATGGCGGCGCGGCAGTTCGATGCGGCGCTCACCACGTTCCAGGGCCTCGCCGATCAGCCGAGCACGGACACACGCCGCAAAGCCCAGCTTTGGAGCCGCATGGCGCAATGCTACAAGCTCAAAGGCGACTCCATGAAGAGCATCGATTACATGGAGCGAGCGTTTAAAGCGCTGCCCGACAATCCGTCGGTCGCAACAAATCTCGCTCTACTCTATGAGTCCGTTAACGATCTGCAGAAGGCACGTACTTACTATGAGCGCGCGATCAAGATGGATCCCAACAATCCGCTGGCGCTGAATAACCTGGCCTATCTGATTACGGAAACAAACGGCGATCTGAGCCAGGCCCAGTCCTACGCGATTCAGGCCCAGCAGAGGCTGCCGAACTTCTATGAAGTCTCCGACACCATCGGCTGGATCTACCTCAAGCGGAACCTGCCGGACAGCGCAATCGACGAGTTTAAGCGCCTGGTGGCAAAGCAGCCGCTGAACCCGATCTATCACTATCACTACGCGATGGCTCTGAACTCAAAGGGCGACACGAGCGGCGCCCGCGCCGAGTGCGAAGTGGCTCTGGCGAATCGCCCCCAGAAAAACCTGGAAAACCAGATTCGGGAACTTCAGGCCCGCCTGAAGTAGTTACCACCGCGGGCAGTGCAATTCAGGACCGCGGCCGGACACGAGTCAATAAGTTCGCGGTCTGTACCCGGGTCGCGCGCGCACCCGGTATTTCTTCGCGGTATCCGTCACGATATCGATTTCGATCTTGCGGAAACCTTCATTCGGATTGGACGCGGGATAGTAGGTGACCGCATACGAGTTGCCGATGTCTTCGCGAATCGCGTCGAACGCCTCCACCTGTTTCTGCCAGCTCCGGGCGAAGTACGCCTTGCCGCCCGTGCTTCCGGTCATGCGCCGGAAAACGCTGCTCGAAATCGGATCTTTGTTCACATCGTTAGTCGAAATCACATAGATGGGAATGCCCTCATCCTCGGCAACCGTGCGAACATCATCCGGCGCCACCATGCTGGCGTTGTCCGGGCCATTGGAAAACACAATCACGACCTTGCGACCGGGCACCTTCGCCGCGTCGCGCAGCGTCAGCAGCAGGCCGTTATAAAGTGCGGTGTCGTCACCCGCAACAGCTTTGCGCAGGCCCGCAATCGCATCGCTTCGATCGTTCCCCAGACCGGCGGCGCGCGAAAGATTGCGACTGAAGGTATATACCGCGACGGAATCCGCCTTATCCAGTCCACGCACAAAATCGGCAATCGCATCTTCGGCATACACGAAGCCGCGGTACATGAAGTTGCTGGTGTCGAACAAAACGAACACCGCAGTTCCGGCAAAGCTGCCCGCATCCACCGGGCTCGCCTGATCCGTCCGGGCTCTTTCTGTAGCCGCGCTCAGAGCGGGGGATAGCGGCTTGAGGATTCCGTTTTCGCCGACTTCCATGGCGGGACGGTCTCCTTCGGCGAAGGTGGAAAGCTTCTGCGGAATGCCATCTTCCCGAATCCGGAAGTCTGACGGCTTCAGCCCATTGATGTACTTACCTTTGCTGTCGGTAACCGTGAAGGTCAGGACGACCAGATCGACCTTAGACCGGAATACCGGAACGGCGGATTCCTGAGCCCACAGCCATGCGCCCGCAATCACAGGCGCCCCAATCAGTGCGACACGGCCGACTGTGGCCAGCATGCCTCTGCGATTCACACTCATGGTTGATTCCTCGCTAACTCCGTTGCTTTACCCGACCGCACATCATCGCCAACGGAGCGCAGGCTTCGCAACAGAGCGGGCCAGTCTTCCAGGTGCGACGCAAAGATACGCTCCACGGCGAGCTGTGTCCACTGCGGAACCAGCAGGGTCAGCTTCGCGGGTGCAAGTCCCGATTCCTGGGCGATCGTGGCCCAGTACAGCTGGTTCGACTCCCAACTCTCCGCCATAATGCGGCTGGAGTATCCCATCAGCGTGGGGAAGGTCCTGAGATTGAGGAGTTCCTGCCGATACGAATTGGTCAATGTGGGCTTCGGTGTTCCCCATGCGTGGGAGATCGCTTCGGGGCTCACCTGATCGGCAGCCGTCGCACGCAGGTGCGCCAACTCCAGCGCGCCCGCGTCCGGGTCAGACGATGAAGCTGCAACAGTTTGCCCAATTACATAAAGCTCCGAGGGCGTGAGCGCATCGAGCGCCGCGCGCACATCGCCCGCCGCAATATGGCGCTGCACGGCAGATGACCGCACGAGACTGGCCGCGGCGCTCACGGAGTCCAGAACTTTCGCGCGATTGGCGGGCGACAGAGCGGACTCGGCGATCAGCGCCTCCGCATGCCGCATGCTCGCTGACACCCAGCGCATCTGAGAGGTGGTGACGTTCCAGTACCGAGGGACCGTCGCGGAGACAATCATCTGCGGCACCAGATCGCCCCAGATGAGTGCCTGCGTCTGGGTGGGAACCAGGAAATCCTTCTCGGCTTCGGCCAAGGCGTAAGGAAGCGAGGAAAGCGAGCCCACGAGTCTGCCGCCCGCATTCGAAGGCCAGCCCGCGCCATACATCGCGGTGGGCTGCCATGCGTGATCGCCGCCCAGCGCACCCACGAAGTCATGACCGCGCACAAACAGCGGATTCGTCAATAAGATCTGCGCCCCCGGCGGCGCATACCGAACATAGTTATAGCCGACGATCGTGTCGCGCAGAGCGGGTGACAGAAGTCCGCGAACGTCGCGCAGCTTTTCGGGGTCTTTGGAGGCCTTATCGATCGTGGCTCGCAGATTGAGCTTGCGCTGATCCGAGATGTGGCGATCTACCCAATAGCCGAAGGCCTGCGAACCCTTCTCTTCGAAGGTCATCGAAGCGCGCGGCAGCTGGATATCGGCAGCCTTAGCCGCAAGCCGCGCTGCCAGCTGGGCATTCAGTTTTTCGCCTTTGGCAACGGCCTCCAGATTGTCCGCGAGCTCGAAGATCGTATCCGGCGTGAACAGAGCCTGCGCATCGAAGAACCGCTGCTGCTGCCGGATCAGCTCCGTGCGAACTTCGGAGTCGCCGGCGCCACCGGCGAGCTGCGCCATGATGCGTTCCTGGAGCGCGCCTTTGCCCGCGGCGGCAGGCTTGCCAACCAGCGTGTTCAGGCCCTGGCGGCCGGCATCGAAAAGATCGCGGGTGGTCTTCACGCTGTTAAATGGAGCCATTACGGCGTTGATCACCGCGTCGGCGTCGGCAGGCGCGATGCTTCCCTGACGGGCAAAAATCTGCCACATGCCGGTCAGTCCCTGGTACGTACCGATCGCGTCCTGCCGGAAGCCCGGATCCCGAATCCTGTCAAGAAACGCCGCAGTATCGAGCCACGCCAGGATGGTGCGATCGGTAAGACCGGGAGTTTCACTGAAGAATGAGTATTGTGCACCATAAATATTCCACTCGTGAGCCAGGCGTTCCACGGTCGCACTCTCGAGCGGCCTGGTCCGAATGCGGTCGATATCGGTCAGGGCCATGAAGATCCGCAGCGGCTCGTTCTCTACCGGTTTGCGGCACAGCGCGAACAACGCTTCCACTACATCGTCCGGCTCTTTCCAACTGGCGGCGGATTGTCCCAGTTTGAGATCGTATCTGTCCTTCGAGCCTTTCATGAAGAGGCTCTTCCAGATATCCACACCGCCCGGAATATGCACTTTTCCCGAAGGATCGATCTGCAATCTGGTAGTGAGGAGCATCAGGTCGGCATTGGAATTAAAGACAGGGCGGGCGGGCCCGGGGGTGGTCACCTTGCCGCGCACGGCCGCGTAAAAACGCTTCATGCGCGCTGGATCGGTCAGATACTCCTGTACCGGACCACGAATGCGGGAGAGGGCGTCAAACAGGCCGGCAAGCCAGCCATCATCCTTGCTGAGAAGCTTTTCGAAAAACTCGGCGCCCTTGTCCGGGGATGTTCCCGCCAGATCGCCCCAGGCCGATGCAGCCCTGGCACCGCCAGGAACCACTGCTTTACCCTGGCGAATCTCGAAGCTGCCGCCAAAAAAATCCAGAACCGCCGAATACGCTCGCAGACGCGCGGCCGTTGTTACGGCGCGCATCGCTTCGGCCGTTTCCGGGTCGATCTTCGACATTCCGAGATAGAACCGACAGAGCGCCGGATCACCCAGCATCGCCTCCAGAAAATTACCCTGCGACTTCTCGCGCGGCGTCATCCAGTATTCGCCGGTGTACAGAACGTCGGCGTAGGACGGCTTATAATCGTAGCTGAACGGGCGCCCCGACTGAAGGGATTTTTCCAGATCGGAGAGCGGGAATCCGGAGTCGGTTGTGAGGAAGGCGCGCGAGGCGTTAACGGTTTCCAGAATTACTTCGCCCCCACAGGCGCCGCGAATCCGGTAACCGAGAATGCGGAGCAGATCATTGGTTTGGCTGGATTCGCAGGTGGGCACTCTGATCACATGCTCGGCACCGGCAATCTGATCGAGTTCGCGCACCTGAGAAAGGTAACGCTGAACCAGCTTCAGATATTCGGTCGGCTCCAGCTGATCACTGCTGCGGGCTGCCTGAAAGCCGCTGGTAACAATGTTACGGGCGAGCGCCGGCAGAATATCGGCGGGCGCCGCGTCGGGTGAGAGCGCCGCCATGCGCGCGAACGATCTATAAGGACCGGGGATGGTGACGGTTTCGTGGGGAGGCCCGGAGGGGGCGCCTGGCGCCGGGAGCGTCAAATCGGTTCCGCCGAGGGATTGGTACTTTGCGAGGTCGGCTTCCGCAGCGGCGCGATCACCGGCGATCAGATCCAGCAAAACAGCGCGGCGCTGGAGAGGCAATGCGGCCTGAGCTTTTCTTTCCTGTTCGACCGCAAGCGGTGCGCGGCCTTGTTCGACCGCAAGCGCTGCGCGGCGATACATGTCGCGGGCGGAGGAATCGTGGGCCTGCTCGAGGAACTCGGCGTAACCGCTGAGAAGTTCCGGATCGTTGGGGGCGGAAGCCGCAGCCTGGGTGAGGGCAGCGCGGGCACCGGCGGAATCGCCTTTATCAAGAAGCTGACGGGCGCGTTCCACCGCCGGACTTGCGGCTTGTAAAGCCGTCGCGCCTGTCAGAAACAGAACAGCTAATCGGACGTTCACGCTATGCCCCCGCCTCCTGAAGATCGATACTCACGGCGGTTGAGCAATTCGCGAGCCACCACCGCACCTGAATTCAGATTGCACCGCGGCTTTACGGCCGCGACTACAGGGATACATCTTAACGCGTTTCGGCGTTCGCTTTGATGTACTCTAGCACGGATCGCGGGACCTGGCGCCTGGGCACGGCGAGCGTGAGGCGGGCAGGAGGCGACGGGTTCAATTGGGTTCGTGGGGCGATTCCATGGGTTCGGTCGGGCGAAAATTGGCTTAGGGAACGGGCACTGGATCAGGGGGAGTTTGTTTGTTTTCAGTGAAATGCATGGGTTCGAATGGCATATTTTATTTTTTTGCCAATGGCGGGGTTTGCCGGGTGGAAATGGGTGCGGGTTTTCGCGGGACGGGTCATACGACTGCATTATGGCGTGAGGCCGGGCTGGTTCGAGTGTAAGTCTTTGATTTTATTTGGAAACATCGACGGCACTCACTTCGGGCTGGAGGGAAGTGGCCGGGGAACCGGCGGCAAAATCACGCCAGCGTTTTTGGGAATAATTCATTTGACTTCAATCGGTTTCGGCACATAGACTGGCACAATATGCGATTGAAAGCGCTTCTGCTTCCGCTTATTTTTGGATGTGCGGGAGGAATTCTGCATGGCCAGAATGCCGTTCCGGCTTCTCACCGGTATTTTCGTGTGATTGCACTGGGTCATTTGACGGGGTCGGGACCGAAGGGCGATCCGATAGTGCCGGAGTATGTGAAGGACGGAATGGCGGCGGCACAGGCAGGTACCGATGCGGCTGTAAGCCGCGCCCTCTCACTCAAAGCGGCTGAGAGCACTGAAAAAGACCGTGACGATTCGCGGCCTGCGCCTACGAAGGCGTTTTTGGTCTCTCGGCCGGGGATAATCGCGTGGGGCATGCAACCGTCCGACGACGGAAAGATGGCAATTCTGCAGGTCGTTGCAGTAGATCGCCATGCTTTTGACGCGATTCTAAGCGATAAGCGCCCGGAGATTCGGGTCTTTGAGATCGGCAAGGTTTCGAAAGATTCCATTGAAACAGAGATGCGCGAGTTCAAGCGCGACTTCAAGCTGGATGAATTCCGGGTGCTCGCACAATGACGATCGGGCTGGCAATTCTACTGTTCGCGGGCGCTGCGACGGCGCGTTGCGGATACACGCACGATTACCCTGCGGGGACAGTTATCCCCGTCTACAAGGTACGGCGATTTCGCCCTCGGCATGGGCTATAACTTCCTTGCGTCTACCAGTGGATCCGCCATTCTAAATCCGACGGTTTCCGGGCGGCGAATGACTACGAGGTGAATGCTTCGCTTTCGATGGATACCGGCGGAGGAGTCTGGATCCATTTTCTGCGCGCCTCATCGGGTTCGCACGCTACCTCAAGCGCATGCAACGGCAGCTATCTTTCTGTTGAACTCTCCGTACCGGGAAGCTATACGGGAGGTACTGCGCCGGCACCTTGTCGGTAAATCAGTGCACGACGGGAACGCTCTCGCATCTGAGCGGATTGTCCCTTGGCGTACCAGTCGCATCCGTACTTCGAAGCGTCATCTACGGCACTACGCTTGGTCTATCTGAACGACCGGCTCGTCGTCTGGCAAAGTGTTCCTTCCACGACAGGCCAACCGGGCGCGGGGGGTTATGGAATGAGCGGTATGTTCGGATTCGGCTCATCGTGGCGCATCGGCCATCACGACACCGCTGTTCCGAACGCTGAATTAAAAGTAGTCTGCTTCCCAATCAGGTATCGCTGCAATGGCGGGGCGCTGCAGACGATGCAAGCGGTATCGGAGTCTACGAGTACACGGTGGCGCGATTCCGATGGAATTGGCAGTTTAACAGCAGGGCTAGCCCTGGCAAACTCATCAACGTCAACGCAGTGCCGACCCTCATCCGCCCTTGAGTTATTCAATCACCAGATTGCATTTTCAAAGGACTGAGGAGGGAAATCCATTTGCCGGCCTCCGACGGCTCGATTTGCAAGTATGGGAACCTGGACCGCTTACCGGGTTTTATTTGGCCGACAAACTCAGCGGATTCGCGGCGTCTATTCGAATGGCTTATGTCTTTGATCGCGACGGCCTGAGAACTGGCGAAACATGCAACATATCGAAGGACTGGCGCGCATCTGTCCGAGATCTCGCTGGTAGTGAGTATCTGACGGCGGTGTCTTCAACCTGCAGCCTAGCTATTGACCTCAATTCGGTTCCCGCCTGGACCCCTCACCGAACGGCCCAACGAAGCGGGACGTGGCAAACGAACTTCTTCGTGAGATCGACACAAAATGGCAAGGGTCTGAGGAAATCGTAATTCGCGACTTCAACCTGCACGATCCTCAGATCGTAATGCAGATAAAGATGCCGGACGGATTATACTTCCAGGCTTGTGCCTTGCATGCTGAGCGACAGCCTCATTGCGAAGGATGGCACCTCTTCGGGCATGGATCTGCAGAGAGTCTTAGAAAACGGATACTTGAGCGGCCCTACAAATTGAAGTGAAGACTGATTGTTCGTATCCGTCACACCAACCCAGATCACGCGAGAGCTGTTGGACGCCGATTGTAGATGAAAGAGCAAGAAGTCCGGCTGTAGATGGAATTGTAGTCGACCAGTGCAACATGGCACCTATCTACACCGAACCACACGAGCTCCAAAGCCATTTGGCGCTAAGTACTTGACAATGGAACACTTGCCTGTTTTTTCTCGGGCGGTTTGGGGTTCTATAGCAGACTAGTATCAGGCTATTGATTCCACGGTGTTTAAGTGGGACCTCTTGGCGAATAACTTGGCGGATTTCATTGACCGCCGTCAATGCTGCCGGAGGCCATCGAAGACTCGGGCCTGGACCACTTGCACCGCAGTCGGCTGAACAACGAAAACAGGGCGACGGATTCGCGACCTGCTAGCTGCTGCATTGCACGAACGCATGCAAAGTTACTCCCCGCCTTCTTGGTCTCCAGTCGTTTCGACCTCGTCGAAGGCCCTGTAGAGGTCCTCCACGCGATTCGCCTCGTACGCGTATCCTTGTCGCCGGAGAATCTCACTTAATAGAGGATGGCGAAGCGCTCGCTATCGACAGGAGCGGCCGAGGTGAGGAAGATCAGCGAAGATGACCTCGGAAAATACGCCGATCTGAAAATGGAGATCGCGTTCAATCGGAAGTTCCATAGAGACCGATCCCTAATATTTTTCTGAAATTTTCCCGGATAGAAGAACTCTGCCCGGCGCTGACAGAATGAAATCTACAGCGAGTACGGCTAGTCGTCAAATGATACGCAGACGACATGCGGTCGTTGCGTTAGCTGCACAGTCCGTTGCGAGCAACCCGTGAGCGAAAAACAATGAAAATCTCTGCCGCAGTATCGCAATGTTCATACCGATGAGCTAGAATTCCCAGATATGCGCAGAACCGCCGCAGCACTTGTCTTGATCGGATCGATGATTCCTTTCCTTTTTGGGCAAAAGGCCGCTGATCCAACCCAAAGGTACTTCCGGTTAATCTGTCTGGTTCATCTGACGGGCTCTGGTAAGGATGGCGATCCGATCATTCCGGAATATGTGGCGGAGGGTACGGCAACTGCGCAGGCAGCCATTGCGGCAGCCGCAGCAACTGCGAAGGATGCTGCTGCAGCTTCCAGTCAGCACGGCGAGATGACGCCGCGCGCAGCTTCTCCGAACCCCACAGGCCCAAGCAAGCCGGTATCTGTAGTCGTCCCCCTGTCAATGTCTTCCCGGCCAGGTTTCCTCGCATGGGCGATGCAGAAATCGGACGACGGGAGAATGGCGATTGTCCATATCGTCGCAGCCGATATGCGGGCTTTCGACGGCATTCTGAACGATAAGCGACCGGAGGTCCGAGCATTCCTGATTGGACGAGACACGCCGGAGGAGATTGAAAAGGAATTGCGCCACTACAAACAGGATTTTCGCCTCGCCGATTTCAATGTGAGGGTTCAGTAGCCTATGCGCCTCGTAGTCCTCTCGCTCCTGACGGTATGCGCGGCGTTCGGCCAGTATACCTACGACTATTCGTCTCTGCCGGATCCATCGATGCCGGATTTGTCAGTTTGGCAACCGCTCGGTTACGCTGATCAAATCAGCAGCCCATGGAACGTCTACTTTGATATCGGTTGGCTCGGCGGGCCGGGCTCGTTCATCTACAAGCCAACAATTACCGGAGCCAACGCCAACGACTATGAGGTCTCCACGACCATCGGCTCTTACTTCGGCGGCACGGCGCAGCACATACTGCGCGCCAATTCCTATCTCTCCGACTACATCTCAGTCGATATCACTTCTTATGGTTTTTCGGTCTATCATTACGTCTCCGGCAGCCCGACAACAATCGGATCAACCTCAGGTATCCTCATATCCCCCGGTACGACGATCCGCTCTATAATTTTTGGAACGAACCTGTGGGTTGTCATCAACGGCCAAATCGTCGGAACCTTCACCGTACCGGCGACGACGGGTCAGCCGGGTTTCGGGGGCAAATCGGGTGTAGTCTACTTCTCCAACGTGAAGTTTGGCCACCACGATACGGTGGCTCCGAGTGCGCCGGGCGTAACCGGTATTCGATCCAGTGTCTTGCCAACTCAAGTCTCGCTCGCATGGAACACCTCTGTCGACGATTCCACCGGAATCGGCGTGTGCGAATACCAAATCGCGCGAGGATCAACGTCAATTGGCGTTACTCCCCAACCGGAGTTTACCGACAGCACTGTCAGCCCAGGAACTGCATACACCTACTCGGTCACGGCCTCGGATTGTCACGGCAACCTCAGCGCCGCGACCACATCCAGCGTGACCACTCCACCGTCGTCCTCTGTTGATCCGAGACGCACCGGGATATACAGCACCGGTAGCCTGGTTGCAGGATAGCGGCGCGAACTGGCAGTTTGGCAAGGATACCGGGTTCGGTTACGGGTGGACGCTGCAGATTGGTTCGATCACTCCCTACTACACTGGCTGGATTAACGGCGTCGATCACTATGTTTTCAGCGACGGCACTGGTGCGCAATACCGACTGGACCAGCACAGCGGGACGGTCTGGTCTTCGACACAGGGAATCAATGTGTGGTTCGATTCCTCAACGAATCGGCTCTACTTCCCCAGCGGCTTGTTCTGGCTAATGGGATGCGTCTCGAGTGGTCAGGAAGCTGACGTGGGCACGATGTATCCGACGGTGATTCAGGACCCCGAGGGCAACCAGGTGGTAGTGACATACAAGCCCGGAATCGGGAGTACTGCTCAGTGGAATACAAGTTCGCGAATCCTTCAGATAGCCGACGTACGCGGTGTAGCCATTGGCTATTGGGGCTACGGGTACCTGCCTGGAAATCCGGCGACCTATCTTTTCAACTACAATACCGACCCGATTCCCCACCTGACGAGCATCGTTAATCAGATCGGCACAGCGGAGGATTTCAGCTTCTCTTATGCTTCATCATCGTTAGCGCCACCCTTTGGGGCGGATTCAACATATAGCGGCCAAACGACGGCGCAGCTCTCAACCGTTCAGCAGGAAACGCCTTTTTATTCATGCTGCTACTACTGGAACCCGCTGCGTGCGACGCCACCGTATGAGTTCACTTACGATACTGCGGGAGCTTCAGAGTTGCTGAAGGTACGTTTTCCTCAAGGCGGAGCACTGCGCTGGACGTACTCGACCGCCACGTATGCGGGAGGCAGGCTACTCCGGGAGGTGGCCAGCCGCTATCTTGCAGCGGACGCAGCCGCCAGCGTGGAGTGGGGCCCGTATCCGTTCACGCATTCGGATTCAGCAGGCACGATCGCGACGGTCCACAGCGATACGACGCTCGCAGATGCCAGCGGCATTGGAGCCAAGACCTGGACTTTTTATACCGGCACCTCCGCGCCGTGGAAGATCGGACTAACAACCGATTTCGCGCAACTTTCGGGTGTGGGAGGATCGGTGATAATGCGTGACTCCTATACGTGGTCACAGAGTTCCAGCGGGAATCCATATATCTCGGCGAAGACCCACACGCTTGATGAAGGCACGTCAAACGCCCAGTCAGCCCTAACAACCCAAACCGTGGATGGCTACGGCAATCTGACTCAGTTGGTTACCTATCCGTTCAATAATGCGGATTCTCCGCGATTCCGATCACCCATTCTCCTCTGAAGCCGATCACCCATTCTCCCGGGATTCCGATCAGTGTTCTCCTGTGAAGCCGATCACCG
>JBEHXG010000049.1:0-34643 GCA_048498815.1 Acidobacteriota bacterium
CGTTGAGGCGGGAGCGGGCTTTGCCGAGGGCGGTTTTGGGGCCGGTGGATTTTTGAGAATTGCGGCGGTTTGCTTCGATTTGCTTTGGTGTTGCCATGATTGGAGGGTCCTCAACACCGGATTTAGCATGGCCGGGAGATAGCGGGGCGGATGCCGGCGGATAAGTGGTCTGAAATCAATGAAAAAATATTGAATTTTTGTGTGAACGGCACCGGTGCATGAAGAGCGGAGGCCGATTCGCGCGGGGTCCCAAAAGCCTGCCGGCCGCTGCTGGAAGATGGAATTCGGCTCGACGGGGTTAGAGCGTACTGCGGTGTGATGCGGCGAGCTCTGCCAATTCACGTGCGCGGGCGGACCAGGTGAAGCGCGTCTGCACAATATCAATCAGTTGCGCCAGTTTGGACCGATACAGACCGGGATCGGCGAGGGCCTGGCAGATCGCGCGGGCCATCTCCGCCGGGTCATCGCATACCGTGATGAGATCGCGAACATCGGGATTCAGGAATTCCACGGCATACGACGTTCCGACCACATACGTGTGGTTGGCAATGGCTTCGACAATTTTGTTCTTGAAGCCGCTACCGCTCACCATGGGAGCGACATACAGCGCGCTTTCCGCGATGGCCTGATTCAGGTCTTCCACGAAGCCGGTCAGCACGACGTTGGGACTCTCACGTTCCCGCAGGCGGGGGTGAGGAGTGGCGCCCGCTATCACGAAGACGGAATCTGACCTCTCGCGCAATATTCGGGGAAAAACGTGGTCGAGGAACCACAGAGCCGCGTCGACGTTCGGCGGGAAGTTCATCACGCCGGAGAAGATGAGCCGATTGGGCTTCTTTGCGGCTCCGGCGGGTTCGGGGAGTTTGATGCCGTTCGCAATGAGGGCATTTTTCCGGGAAGAGCCGATCCGGTCGAACATGCGTTTATCGACGGGCGAGACGAGGACGTTGACCGTATATCCGGCGCTGCTGTGCCGCTCCTGAAGAAGAAAAAAGAGACACCCGTGCAGTGCCGCAAGGGATTCTTTCACACGGCCTGCCCGTATTGTCTGGCGAAATTCGCGCCAGCGATAGAGGGTAAGAGAATCGACGAAATCGCCTATGACGGGAATGGCGTGGAACCAATACGCCGTGAACATCCAGCTGCCATTGGCGACGATTACGGTGTCGGCCGAACAAGCACTGACGGCATCGGCGATGGTCTTTTGTACGCGGGCGACGAATGGACGCAAAGCGAGGCGATGGAGTCCGAACGGGAGCAGCCAGTTGGCGGCTGCATTCCAGCGGGGCAACGCGGGGTCGATTGTGACTTCGGCGAAGCCGGAGATCACGCGCTCCAGGCGAAGGGATTCGAGCCATTCGAGGCTGGCGGTCCGATTCTCCGGTTCGGTAATGGAGACGGCCCAGGTCACGGAATGCCCCTGAGAGAGCAGTTCGCGAGAGAGATTCGTACAGCGCAACAGGCCGCCGTGAAAGCGGTGGCTGGAGTAATTGAGGTCAAGTATCCAGAGGAATGCGCTCATCGGGGCCGTCGAGGCACGATTGAGGGCCGGGACAGCAGCTCCCTCTTTCGCTTCTTCTGAGTCTAGCGGACCGGAGAATTCCGTAAGGGCAGCGGCGGACCCGTCGGAAAGCGCGCGAAGAGGGGCCGGGGATCATTACGGAAAAATTATGCTGAAACACCTTGACTCCGTGCTTACACTAAGCAATACTGCGGGGCACCGCGCTTTATGAATACACTTCTTCGCGCTCTTAGTATCGGGATTTTTCTGCTGTGGCCGGCGATGGCAGATATCATTCACTGGCAGTTTGAGAACTCCGCGTTTCCCAATGGGGGCGAGATTACCGGATCCTTCTCGATCGACAGCTCGACAGGAAATCTGAGCGCGATCAACGTCGTAACTACGAGCGACGTGGATTTTGGCGGGGCTTCATACTTCTTCGAAAACGCTACCCTTTCGAACGGTCTTTTCGTTATGAACCTGGTCAACAGCAATTCGCCGAATCTGCTGGGAGCCGACGCTATTGTGATCAATTTTCATACGACGCTGGGAACACCGGGGATCGATCAGATACTGAGCGCATCCGAGGGGATCTGCAACAGCACTACCTGCGACGGTTTCTCGAATGCACGTTCGTTGACGGTGGGGGACGTTACGACATCGGCGTCGACCCCGGAGCCATCCACCGCATGGCTGCTGATGGCGTGCTTTTTTGTGCTGCCGCTTGTTCAGCGGGTATCACGGCGGGGCTGAAGATTTCCGGATTGTAATTACCGCGCGCATCGCCTGCGGCCTGGTTTAACGGGGCGAATCCTGCTGCGCCGGCGCGCTTGCCTTCCACACCGGCCGAGGCCGATGAAGAACGAAACCGGGCTGAGCGGCCTCAGGCTACTGCGCCGCAATCGTCACGAGGTTTGAGGTTGCGCTGGCCCCGGTTGCGGAGTCGCTTGCCGTAATCACTATTGGCACGTTGTTTCCGGAGATGCCTGAAGGCATGGTGACGTTGATCTGGTAGAGCGCGGTCAACGTCGGTGTAAGGCCAGCGAAGGCGACGGGCGCGTTCTGGCCGCCGATTGTTACCGAGATATCGGAGGTAGCGCGATAAAGAGTGTCCGATGGAGCAATGGCTCCATCTACGGGCTCGGCGGAGCCGTCGGAACCTTTCAGGGCTCCGAGTCCCGTGGCGTAGATCACCAGGAACTCGCCCGCTCGGGCAGGATTCGATGCCGTGATGAGCTTGCCGGAGAGCGCATCCGTTACGATGCCGGCGCCGGAGCCCGAGGTATCGACCGAGTAAGTTGCGGGCTGGAGTTCGGTGACGGTAATCGGGACGGGTACGGATGGCGTGGATCCGCGCAGGACGATCAGGGGATATGTTGCGTTTGGCGCGAGGCTTTGCGGGACGACGGCATTGACCTGACCCGCGCCGGCGTAGAGCAGCGGCATGGACAGGCCCCCGAGAAGGACCTGCGTGCCATTCAACGACGTGGGGAGCGGCTGACCGCCGGTGGCGGATGGGTTGCCGCCTCCTGCGAGGTTCGTTCCGTAGATTGCGACGTAGCTGCCTGGAGCCACAACGGAGGGAGTGGCCTGGCCGGCGCTGGCAGCGTTGGCGATGCCCGTGGGTTGTGGCGGCGCATTGGCGGATGCGGCAAGTACGGTGACCGTCTCCACGCTCAGAGATGCGAGGGATGGGTTCAGGGTGAGAGCTCCTTCGCTTGCAGTTGCCTGGAGGGTGACGGCGGAGGCAGGTGTGGATGGAGTCCACGTGGCTTCCCACGCGCCGTTGCCGATATCTGTGAGGTTGAGCGCGGGATCGCCGTTGGAGAAGGTGACCTGGACGGCGCCACCGTGTGTGGCAGTGACTGAGTTGCCGCAATCGTCCAGAGCCAGCACCTGCACATTGGTTCCTGACGCGACCGGGATCCGGGAGTTGGCGACGGGCTGGCTGATGAGCGGAATAAGATAGCCTGGTTTGCCTCCACCACAGGCGCTTGCGGTCGCCATCGAATGGAGGGCGGGCAGCGCGGCAGCACGGAGCAGTCCGGTGGTTGCGGGCGTGACGATGGCAACGACCCGGACCTGCGCCGAGGTTCCGTCGCCGAAGGATAGAGTCACGGTGTCGGTCTGGATTCCGGCCGGGAGCGAGGTGAAATCGGCATGCGCCTCAAGCGACAGACCGCCGGGCTGGACGGTGCCGCCGGAGGGCGATATCGTCAGCCAGCTGCTATCGGACGTCACGGTGCTGAATGAGACGCCGGAGGCATTAGCGTTGTACATCGAAAGGAATTGAGTAGCCGGCTTTGTGCCGGCTTTGCCCGCGAAGAATATCGAGCCGTTGTAGACGGCCACCGGTTGGGAGACCTGGGCGGCGCCGACCGTGAGCGAGACGGCAACCGTCTGCGGGCTGTTGACGGCCCCGGGAGCGGTGAAGTTGACGGTTGCATAGTAGGTTCCCGGCGCGAGGCCCGCAGTCCCGGCCTGGAGGGGAATCGAAGTGCCGGTCGCGGCGGCAAGAGAGCCGGATGACTGCGGCAGAATCAGCCAGGAGCCGCCCGTGGTGGAGGCTTGAGCCGTCCAGTTCAACGTGCCTCCACCGGCGTTGGAAATGGTTATTGTCTTAGGCTCCGGGGTCGATCCGCCCACTACTCCGTTGAAGCTCACGGCGGATTTCGAAAGCTGGATTGCGGGCAAGGTCGGGGTTACAGTGAGGACGATTCGAACGGATGCTTTCGCGGAAGAGTTCGCGTCGGAGATCGTCACGGTTCCCTGATAGACGCCGGCTTTCAAACTCCCGGGCGCGACGGTGAATGGTACGGCGGCCGGAACTGAGGGCACAGCAGAGCCGGATGATGTGCTCAGGTTGAGCCAGTTCCCTTCGCTCGTGGCGGAGGCATGAAACGACAGAGTTCCGCCGCCTTTGTTGGAGACGGTGATCTGGCCGCCGGCGGGTGGTCCGTTCTGGCGGATGGCGAAGGCTTCCTGCGCGGGATCGATTGCGAGTTGAGGGGGCAACGCCGGAGTTACAGTGAGCGTGACGGGGATATCCTGCGTGAACAGGCTGCCGGAGGCGATGGTTATTTTGCCGGTGTAGGTTCCGGAATTCAGGCTTGCCGGTGAGACTGAGACGGTGACAGAGCCGGGGGTAGCGGGGCTGGATGAGGTACCGGCTGACGAGGTTGTGGCTGACAGCCATGCGCCGCCGGAACCGACGGAAGAGGTCGCGGTGAATCCCGTACCCACCGGAGTGGAAAATACACCGACGGTCTGCGGGGCGGGCACAGCGGGAGAACCCTGCTGAAAGGTGAACGCCAGCGAGGTTGTGGTGAGCGTGAACTGCGTCACCGTGGCGCCCGGCGTCACACTTACCAGAACCGAAGCGCTGCCGGTACCGGCTGTAACGTTGACGCGAGCCATGTAGGTTGTGCCGGTGATGAGGTTCGCCGGGTTCACCTGGATCGCCAGCGGCGCGGTGTAGGTATACGTTGCGCCAACGAGCGACGCCTGAGTCATGGTGCCGGCGGACGGAACGGTTGAGATCCAGCCCGGGGCTCCGGCGATGAATACGATACTCACTTCGTAGCTCGGAGTTCCGGAAACCAGGGTCTGGTAGGTAAGGTTCAACGTCCGCGTGACGGTCGGTCCACCGGCAGAAGCTGCGATCGTCAGGGAGGTTTGATCGATCGTAAGCGGATTGGATCCGCCACCGCTGCCGGTGCTGCCGCCTCCCCCGGTGCTGCCACCTCCGCCGGTACTGCCGCCGCCGGTGCTGCCGCCTCCGCTACTTCCGCCGCCACCCGTGCTGCCACCGCCTCCTGATGACGCGGCAGTGATGGTGAAGGTCTGCGTCACGGGAGGCGCGGGCCCGATGGTTGTAGTGCCAGGCTGCGATGCGGTGATGGAGCAGTTTCCTGGTGAGGCAGAGGTGAGCTTCGTCCCCGAAACGGTGCAGAAGGAGGGAGAATTCGATACGAGGGTCACCGGCAGACCGGACGACGCAGTGGCGGATAGTGTCGCCGTGGTT
Organism: Acidobacteriota bacterium; assembly: GCA_048498815.1. Classification (GTDB taxonomy): domain Bacteria; phylum Acidobacteriota; class Terriglobia; order Bryobacterales; family Bryobacteraceae; genus BOG-234. The sequence goes on from JBEHXG010000049.1 coordinate 5,526, forward strand.
CCGGCAGTCTGGGGACCGGGATTCGTGAACGTGATCGTCTGTGCCGTTGAGTAGATGGTGAATGATTGCGCTACGGGAGGGGCATCCGAGTAATTCCCGGAGCCCCAGGCATAGGCGACGACAGTGCACACGCCGGGAGAGAAATAAGTCAGTGTTGACGGAGATGAATAGGGGAACGAGCAGGTTGAAGAAGATGCAGTCGTAAACCAGACATTCAGGCCGGCGTTTGTGGTCGCCGTCAGATTGATCGGCTGCACCGGCATATAAACGTTGGGCAGCGGCGCGAAAGAGATAACCTGCTGCAGGAGGTTTACGTTGACGCTTCGGGTGACGGCGGCGAAGGCATTCGCGGAGTCGCCCGCCTGGGACGCAGTGACGGAGCAGATGCCTGCGGCAAGGATCGAGAGCGAGGTTCCGCTCACGGAGCAGACGGTGGGCGTGTTCGAAACCATCGTCACAGGGAGGCCGGAAGTTGCCGACGCGGAGATGCTGTAGGGGGAGTCTCCGTAGGTGGCGGATGGCGGCAGGATCAGACTGACGGTCTGGGTACGGGTTCCGGTGATCTGAAACGATTGGGTGATGGAAGTAGCGGCGTTATAGCCCGATCCGCCCGACTGGCTGGCGGTGAGAGAACAGGTTCCGAGCGCGACAAGTGACACGACTCCGCCTGAAATTGTGCAGGCCGAGGGCGTTCCGGAAGAGATCACCACCGGCAGTCCGGAACTGGCGACGGCGGTTACCGTAAATGAACCCGAGCCGAGCGTGCGACCCGGTATCGGCGTGAAGCTGATTGTCTGCGCAGGTCCGGGAAGGAATGTCTGGGTAACGGTGGCGGGCAGATAGTTCGTCGCCGTCGCGGTTGCGGTTACGGTGCATGGTGTGACCGGAGCGTTGAACGAGATCTGGAGGGAAACCGTGCCTGAAGAGTTTGCGGATCCGTTGCAGTTCCCTGTCGCAGTCATCGAAACGCCCTGAAAGGTGGATGACTGGGCGAGTATGGTCATCGAGTAAGTACCCGTCGATTGCGCGCTTAGGAATTTCACCGTTTGGGTGGCGGGGTTTACGAAGAAGTTGTTGGTGACAGGATTTGCCGCGCCGTAGATGGTGTTGCCTGGCTGAGTCGCGGTTACGGCGCAGACGCCGCTGGCCACGATCGTCACTGTAAAGCCCGAAATCGTGCAGATGCCGGTGGTGGATGAGGCTAGTGAGACGGGGAGGCCTGAACTGGCGGTCGGAGAGACAGTGAACGGCGAGGTACCCCAGGTCACCGCGCTGATCTGCGCGAAGCTGATCGTCTGGCCCACCAGGACGGTTGTTGTGTCGGTTGCTGAGGCGGCGGGCGATCCACCGCCGCTGACCGACACCCGGTTCAGGACAAGCGGGGCAGAATTCAGCGCCACCTGGACCAATGCCGTAATGGTTCCGTATTGACTGCCCGGGCTCAGGACGTTGTTTGTGGAGCAGGTGTTGCCGGCGCAAGCCCATCCGCTTCCGGACATAGAGACGAGGGTGAGTCCGGGCGGGAGCGCTTCGGTAACCGAGACGACGCCCGATGTGGCCTGAGCACCGGAAGCGTTCGATACGGTCAACATGTATGCGGCGGAATTCTGGCCCTGCGCGAATGTACCCGCGTGGGCGGACGTGACGGAGAGAACCGCGCCGGGAGAAGTGAAGTTCGCGAGGACATTGACGGCGGACGCGACGTTGATCGTGGCCGTACCGTTGGGCTGTACGGACCAGGAGCTGCCTCCGGCCTGTGGCGCGATGTCGAACGAACTGAAATGGAATCCGGGCGCGGGGGTGGCGGTGACGGTCAGCAGTCCGGTGTCCTGGTAGCCGGCCGCGGGAGAGATTGATCCGCCGGGGCCGGCGGAGGTATTGACGTAGTACTGTTTTTTGAACGAGGCGGTTAGCGATCCGCCGGCTGGCGGCACAGTGTAGGTATGAGATACACCTCCGCCGTCGCTCCAGCCAGTGAACGCATAGTTCAGAGAGTTGGAGCCCGACACGAGGGAACTCCCATATGCGACGACGGTGTGGGTTTCGCCGGGATTCCAGACGAACGTCTTCGGTCCCGCGACGTAGGTGCTACCGTCGACAACGATATACGGGCCGTTGACTAAGGGCAACTGGCCATCAAAGGATGGCGTCACGATGACATTTACGCTGCCGCCGTTGATCAAAGTGAAGGAAGCCGTTCCGGCAACACCAGTAATCGCGGCCGTTGCGGCGTAGGTTCCCGTAGTGGAGTTTGCGATAAGCGCGGGCGATGTGGCGAGGCCATTCGCGTCGGTCATCTGCGACGAGGCCAGCGATGAGGATCCGAAGAAGGCGCCTGGTCCGGTTGCCGGGAGGGAGAAGGTTACGGGGGCGCCGGACACGGGGTTACCGTATTGATCGCGAACGACGGCAACGAGAGGCGCCTGGAAGCCAGAGGATGGGATGGCGTATTGGGGCGTGCCACTGTAGGCGGCGATAACGCTCGCGGGCCCCGCGAGATTAGAAAGCGGCACCGAGACGCTGGTGGCACGGCCGGGGGCACTGACGATAACCGAATAAGCGCCTGAAACTGAGTTAGCGGCAAGGACCGGCGAGGTTGCGATTCCGGAAGCGTCGGCGGTGACGGTCGCAGCAGCGGTTCCACCAGCGAAGGTTGCGTAGGCTCCGGTTGTGGGAAGGGTGAATGTGACGCTTGATCCCGGCGGTGCGTTCATCACCAAAGGCTGTGCGAAGGCGGTGCGAACGGTGGCGCTCTGACCGGCGCCAGAGGCTACGGTGAGGGCAACCGGCACACCGCGGTACACACGGAGCGTGGCTCCGCCGCCAGAGAGCAGCACCACATCGAGCCGCCCGTCGTTATCGACATCGACGAGAGAGACGGATAACATCGGATCCGGAGTCGAGTAGGAAACGGGAGCCTGGAATGTGCCATCGCCATTTCCGTAAAGCACGAAGAATGAACCGGAAGGAGCCTGGTAGTTGCCGGCGGTGACGGCGACTATGTCCTGAAAGCCGTCTCCGTTGAGATCTCCCGTAAGGATTTGCGAGGGAGTGTTTGGCAGCTGGAGGAACGATGGATTGCCGAAGGTTCCGTCTCCATTCCCCTGGATCAGATTGAGGCCCAGTCCGCTTCCGTAAACGAGGTCAAGATGCCTGTCGCCATTAAAGTCGGCGGTGGCCACCGGACCTGTATAGGTTCCGGGAGATACGGGCTGGACCGAAAACGATCCATTTCCGGAGCCCATCAGGAGGGCGAGATTCCAGCTGAAGACTGCCGCATCGGGAATTCCGTCTTCGTTGAAGTCTCCGATAGCAATCGAACCGGGAGAGGAAGAGCTAAAAGAAGCAGTAGTATTTGAGACTGTGACGCTCGGCGAATAGCTGAATATTCCGCCGGGCCTGCCGATGAGTAGCTGAGCTGAGCCGTAAGAAGCTTCGAGCGCGTCGAGCATGCCATCCGCGTTGAAATCGCCGAGGGCCACAGCGGGTTGGTTGTACAGGCCCAGGCTCGATGAAGTGGCGGCGAAGGTTCCGTCTCCCTTGCCAAAGAGGGTAGAGTTCGCCTGCAGCAGATCGGGATTGCCATCCTCATCGAGGTCGGCGGTGGCGAAAGGGAGACCGGTAAAGTAGCCGGGAGACAGTTCCGTGAAGGTCCCGTCTCCTTTGCCTACGAGCGTCTCGCTGTCCGTTGCGAAATCGATTATTCCGTCATTGTTGAAATCTCCGGCAAGGAGATCGCCGGTGCTTGATTGTAAGGACTTGCTGGTCGGGTCGCTGAGGCCTGCGGACGGGACAGAGGCGATGGTCACGGTGACGGGCGAAGAGGAGGCATTGCCGAAGCCTGTATCGCCTGTGAAGCGCGCCACGATCGAGTGGGCGCCCGCGGTCAATTGGCGTAAACGAACTACGGCTTTGCCCGCGGTAACCACTCCCGCTCCCACCTGGATGGCGCCTTCATACAGGCCCACGTGTCCGGTGGCTGAGGGAGTTGAAAGGCCAACGGTGAGAGTGGCGCCAGCGCCGGCTGTAACGGATGTCGCAGAGGGGCTGAGAGTCACAGATGAAGCCAGCCCTGTGGTGATTATCGCCACGGAGTTCAAAGCAGGGAGTCCGATGACGAGGCTTGATCCCTGGTTCGGAAACAGGTTGCCGGCAGTTATGCACGAAGCACCCGCGTATTGGGGGAAAAGCGTGGGGGATGCAAATGTGCCGTCACCATTGCCGCTAAAGATCAGCAAGCCGCCGGGACCGATGGCGGCGAGCGAGACATGGCCGGAGTTGTAGATATCGGCCGCGGCCAGACCAATGATGCCGGTCGCCGGAATTGGCGCGGCCGACTTAAAGGCGCCATCTGATTGTCCGAGAAGGACCCCGATTTGAGTTGCCCCCGCAACGGCGAGGTCGGTGAGCCCATCTCCATCGAAGTCCGACGCCACCAGGGCGACGGGTGCGTTCGGGACCGTAAGGGTAATGGGAGGCTGGAAGGCGCCATCACCGTTTCCCCGGAAAACCATTATGTTGTTGCTGTCCCGATTGGCGACGGCGAAGTCGGGGTTGCCGTCACCGTCGAAGTCACCGGTTACGATAGCGCCGGGATGGCTGCCCGCGGGGATTGTGCTGACATCAGGTGTGTAAGGGACGGAAGACAGCAGTGTAACGTCATTCGATCCGGCGTTTGCCACCACCACATCCGGCAAACCATCCTGATTGAAGTCGGCCCAGGCTATAGCTGCCGGCTGCGCCCCGACGGGAAACAAACCCGACGAATACAGGGAAAGCGAGTTGCCTGAAGGGTTGGCGATCACCGCGCTCGTTGCCGGAACCAAGGCGACGGCCCCGGGCGCGAAGGTGAGCGACTGCTGCTGGAACACATTCTTCGTTCCGGGTGAGCCAAACGTCATCACACCGTATGAATTGGCGCCGGCGTAACCGGCGATAATCTCCGGATACCCGTCAGTCGTTTGTCCTACCGCGAGAGACGATATCCCGATAGAGCCGGAAGAGTAAATCAGGCCTGGCAACGGCGTGCCCGCAGGAGGCGTGCTGACGACCTGCGTGAGCGTATTGGAGACGGCGCGCGGATAGGTCACAGAACCCTGAAGAACGGCACGAATACTGTGTGTGCCTGAGATGAAACTCGTGGTCAGCTGCGCGGTAGCCGAATAGAGTACCGTGCTGGACAGCAGAGTCGGACCGTCGTAGAACGACAGTGTGGAGTTGCCGGGCTGGAAGGAAAGAGTCGCGGTCAGTACGACTCGCTGACCTGGCAGCGAAGGATTGAGAGAAGAAGTCAGTGTGATCGTCGGCGGCGACTGAACGGCGGTAACGGGAACCGTTACGGAATTCGACGTGGTCGCGCCGTATTTCGAATTGCCCGCCCATGCAGCACTAAGCGAAGAGGTATAGCTGACATAAGTCTGCAGGGTGGCCAGACCGTTACTGATAGCGGCTGAGCCCACAGGCTGGCTCTGATTGTAGAAGCTGACCGTACCGGTTGCATCAGAATCGGCAAACCGCACGGTCAGGGTGACGGGCTGACCCGGGTCGCTCAGAGGCGCCGCCGACAGAGTCATCCGGGAGGACTGGCGCCCGAAACAGACGGATCCGTTGTACAGAAAGTCGGGAATTCCATTTTGATCGAAATCCGCCAATTCGGCGTTGTCGAGACTTGAGGGCAGTTTATAAGTGGATGAAAATGTGGCGTCCCCATTGCCATATTCGAGGGTGCCGGGGGAAAGAACGTCGGTTTTTCCATCGCCATCGATATCGGAAAGCGCGATGAGGAGACTGGCGGAGGAATCCTGGTAGCCAAACCGCGCCGGGGACGGCGCACCGTAACCTGAGGAAGTCGCCAGGATCACGTACTTCCATCTGGAGGAACTGTCCGAATAGACGATGTCGTCAAGACCGTCGCCGTTTACGTCGCCGAACGCCAGGGCGCCGACCGCCTGGTGCGTCAGGACTGAGGATTGAATAAATGTCCCGTCACCGGCTCCAGTCATGACGCTTAGCGAACCTGTGGCGCCAATGACGAGGTCGGGGATCCCGTCGCCATTCATATCGCGGGGTATGATGCGCGCTATTGCGGAAGCTGCCTGGGAATCGACAGAGGTACTGAATGTGCCGTCGCCGTTGCCGATGAACGAGGAAACCGTGTTGCCGTTATGCACCAGGAGAATATCGGGGATGCCGTCGGCGTTCACGTCGGCGACAGACAAAGCAGATAAGGAATATTGAGCCGGTGCGGGGTCGAAATAAACCGGAGCGCCGCTTGAGAACGTTCCGTCCCCGTTGCCGCACAAGAGATGGACGGCATTCGGACCTGCAATCACGATATCCGGATTTCCATCAAGGTTGACGTCCGCAATCGCCAGGCTCGCGGCCTGAGTTGGCGACTGGAAAAGCAGAGGTGTGGCAAACGTGCCATCTCCGTTGTTGAGAGCTACATTCAGGGTGTAAGGCGTTAACTGCGAGCCGGCGGAAATAACATCCGGATAACCGTCGCTGTTGACGTCCGCGATCGCCGTCAGGATGGTCCCGTAACCGGAGATGGCCTGGGCGGATGAGAATGCGCCTCCCTTTTGCGTGAAGGTGGTGACAGTGACGCTGCCTGAAACGCTGGTGGCGTTCGCCGCGGTTGCAACAACTCTGGCGGACAGAGAACGCGCGCCATACCCCAGACGTAGGGTTGAGAGCACGGCTTTGCCGGAGGAGATTGCAGCGGTGCCCAGAACAGTTGCGCCGTCGTAGAACGTTACCTTCCCCGAGGTGGAAGACGGTGTTACCGACGCGGTGAGGATAACCGGGTGCCCGAACAGGAGCGATGTGGCTCCCGCAGAAAGCGTGACAGACGTTGGTGAGGGGAGCGGGAGAATACTGAAGGTCCGGGTGACCGGAGTCGCCGCAGCAAAATTCGCGTTGCCCGACTGCGAGGCTGTAATGGAGCAGGTTCCGACGGAAACGAGCGCCACAGCGGTGGCGCTGACGGTGCAAACCGAACCTGAATTGGATGTGAACGTGATGGCGAGGGCCGACGTGGATGCGGCAAGCAGGTAGACAGATCCTGAGCCAATGACGGTGTTTGAGGGCTGGGCGAAAGTGATGGTCTGGACGCCGGCGGTGATGCTGAACGTCTGGGTGACCGACACCGGCGAATAGCTCGCATTGCCCGCCTGAGAAGCTGTGATGGAACACTGGCCGAGCGCACCGAACGTCACGGTGGATCCGGAGACAGTGCAGGTGGAAGGCGTTCCGGACGTGAATGTGACAACGAGTCGCGAACTTGCAGTCGCGGTCAGCGTAATCGAGCCGGTGCTCAACGGCGTATTTGGAATCGAAGTGAAGTTAATTGTCTGGGTACCGGGTGTGACCGTGAATGTGCGGATCACCGGCGATGCCGCGGCCCAGGATGCATTCCCCGGCTGGCTGGCGACGATGGTGCAGGCTCCGCCCGCCACCAGGGTCAGCGCTGGTCCGTCCAGGGTGCAAACGCTCGTGGTGCGCGACGTCAGCGTGACGGGAAGCCCCGAGGAGGCGGTTGGTGAGAGTGTGGGTGCAGCAGCGTTCAGGGGCGTGTTCGGAATCGCCGAAAAGCTGATCGTCTGCGCGGCGGCGGGCACTCCCAGATAGATTGCGAGCGTGGAATCGGTACTGTTCAGAATCGCTACGTCATTGATACCGTCGCCATTGAAGTCCGCGGATATCACACTGTTGGCACCGATGCCGGCCGGGTAGATCACAGGAGGCTGGAAACTGCCGTCTCCGTTGCCAATCCAGACGCCGAGGTTACCGGGCGTTCCGCTGGTTCCTGAGTACAGGGTTTCAAATGCGTCTGGCAGACCGTCGCCGTTGAGATCGCCAAAGTCGAGAGCGCGGCCTCCGTGGGCTTCCTGTGCCACTATGGCGTTCCATACCGGGCCCGAGCTGTTGACCACGGATGCGAGAGGGGTACCCAGGGATTGGAGAGGGAATACAAAATCCGGCTTACCGTCGGAGTTCAGGTCTGTAGTGGCGACGCCGTACCCGGCGAAGATGCCCGAAATCACGGGCGTGCTTCGCTGGACTCTTCCTCCGCCATAGCCTTTTGCGACCTCGGCATTCGAAAACGAGCCCCCGCCGAGGACAGCGTCGAGATTGCCATCGGCATCTACGTCCGCAAGCGAGAGACCGCTCTGCGACATACTCGAACTCGAGACGATATTGGATTGAACCGGAAGCTGGAATGTTCCATCGCCTTTGCCCGGTGCGACTACGATTACCTGGCCGCGCTGACTGAGGAATACCAGATCGGCCTGTCCGTCACCGTCCATGTCCGTGATCAAAACACTTGTGGGGCCCGTGCTGCCGAGGTTAGAGTAGACAACCGGCTTTGGGAACGTGCCATCGCCTTTGCCCAGGAGAATGGAGACGGACGATGTGTCGGAACTGACCACGGCCAAATCGGGGACCCCGTCATTGTTCAAATCTCCGGCCGCCAGCAGTGCCGGCGAGGAGTCCATACGGTAATCAACCCGAGGCTGGAATGTTCCGTCGCCCTTTCCGAGGAAGATGCTGACGGTGTTCGCGGTTGTATTGGTTACGGCGAGATCAGACACGCCGTCTCCATTGAAGTCTGCCAGAACCAGCGTTTGCGGACCGAGGCCCGTTGCATAAGTTACAGGCGAAGAGAGTGACGATGCCGGATTGCCACGAATCGTGATCATGAGATTCGCGGATACGGAGAGAGCAGTCGCGCCGGCTCCGGCATAGACGGCCTTTACGGAACGCAGGCCGGGACCCAGAGCACGCGTTGTGAGCACAGCCTGGCCGCCGGAGATTGTGGCGCCGCCGAGTATTGCGGCCGAGTCGAAAAACATCACTCTTCCGGTGGCGGTCGAGGGAGTGACCGTGGCGGTGAGCGTCACCTGCGATCCCAGAGTTGAAGTGGCAGTCGAACTGGTGAGAGACACGCTGGACGGGGTTGGCGCCGAGATGGTAATCGGCTGGGAGTTGGATCTGTTGCCCAGACCATCGGCGACGGCAACTCGCGCGATTCCCTGAGAGACGAACGCAGACGACGGAATCATGGCCGAAGCGGTCGTCCCCTGAATCGGACCGAGGGGAACTGTGATGGGAGGGCCGGAGGGAGGCGTGAACACCATTGAAACAGCGTCCGCGAGGTAATTACTGCTAACGGTTATTCGCGTTGCAGCAGAACCGGCGGGTATGGCGGCCGGAGAGGGCGAAGATATGAACAGGTCCGATACACTGACGCTGACCGAATTTGAGACGAGGCCGCCGGGATTTACTACGACGACGGTGGCGGGGCCGGCGGTCGCGAGCAGTGAGTATGGAATACTGGCGCTTATGCCCGTTCCAGCGGGGGTAACGGAGAGGTTGGTAGTGACACCGCCAGCGGTCCATTGTACTGAGGATGACGGGCCGAGGTTGGCGCCAGAGAGCGACATCACTCCGGAGTTGACCGAAAAGGAATCGGGCGAGATTGTGAAAATTGTGGGCGCAGCAACCGGCACACCCAGGAGAATGCTGGTTGAGAAACCACCGACGGCGACGTCAGGCACACCGTCACCGTTGAAGTCGGCAAGGACGGGGCCGTACTGATAAGTTCCGGAAGCCAGAACCTGGTTCCGAAAGGAGCCATCGCCGTTTCCCAGCCACGCACTGACAGAATTGCCGTCAGCAGACACAAAATCGAGAACGTTGTCTCCATTGAGATCACCCGTTGCGATGCCATCAGAGAAGGAGGTGTAGGTGGGAGAAGAAGCGAATGTTCCGTCACCCTTGCCGATCTGGGCCGCGTTGGAAGACGAGCCCGCGACGTCCGCAAGTCCGTCACCGTTAAAATCGCCGGCGGCGTAGGCGATACCGGAAACACTGGCGACCTGGAAGGTGCCGTCGCCATTGCCGAGCAGAGCACCGCCAGCGTAGAGATCGGGGTAGCCATCGTTGTTGAAATCCGCCACGAGGAGAGGCGGGGCAGACGCGAAGGAGGAAGTAGAGGCGATTCCACCGGTGCGAAATGTCCCGTCGCCATTTCCCAGAAAAACTACGCAAGAGCTTGTTGAAGCGGCGCCGGGGCCGAGGTAAACGAGATCGGCCATACCGTCCATGTTGAAGTCTGCAGAGACGATCGTGAACTCACCGGTGGCGGCAGCGACCGGCCCGGGCAGAGAAAGAGCGGGGCGGAAAGTTCCATCACCATTACCAAAGAGCAGTGTGAGCGTGCTGCTTCCGGCGTTGGCGATTGCGATGTCGGTGGCTCCGTCTTCATTGAAGTCGCCAGTCGTGAGGGAGGAGGCGCCCGCTCCGGCGGGGTAGCTGACTAAATCGCGGAAGGTACCGTCGCCGTTGCCGATCAGAATGCCGACTGAGGCGGTTCCATTGCTGACAACGGCGAGGTCTTCGAATCCGTCGCCGTTAAAATCCGCCGCCGCCATCGCCTGCTTTCCGGAGCCGGTGTAGTAAGCGCCTGCGCGGGCAAGGCCGTTGAACGGGCGAGCCTGGACGGACGCAATCAGAGTTCCCGAAGTTCCGCGGTTGGAGGTGTCCCCGGCATAGAGAGCGCGGATTGAGCGTGAGCCAGTTTGCAACAACGTAGTCGTGAGGGAAGCTGTTCCGCCGGAAAGATAGCGGATTCCGAGGATTGTTACCCCGTCGTAGAACGTCACTTTTCCGGTCGCAGTGGCTGGCGTGACTGAGGCGGTCAACGTGACGCGCTGGCCGAATGTAATCGGTGAGGAAGACGCCGTGACCGCGACGGCGGACGCCGGCAGGTTCGGCACAATCGTAACAGGAAGCGTGTTTGAAGGCACGCTGGCAGCGTTTATCAGCGCGATTACGGCAGTTCCCGGAGCATGAAGAAGGAAGTCAGGAATGGTGGTGGTTGCCGTTGTTGCGTTCAGGGATCGGAGCGAGATGACGGTCGGGGGACCTCCGTTTGGTGTGAAGAGGAGCGAGGTGGCGGTTGAAATCGCCAGCCCGGTCACTGTGACAGTGGCAGAAGTTCCCACCACGAAAGCACGCGGGGACACGCTGGTAATCGTGAAGGGAACGATGGAAAGCGAGAGTGGGTTGGACCACGTTCCCACGGGACTCACGTACGTAAATGAACCGACACCCGCATTGCCAATTCCCTGCAGGTTCGAAGGTGGCAGCGAGATAGTCTGAGACTGAATGGAAGTAGCAAAAACGCCGGAGGCCGCTCCCCCCTGGGGAGTCCAGTACAGGTGGCCCGCGGAATCGAGATTGGTACCGCTGATCGTGAGGTTGGGGCCGTTGAAACCGGTGGGAAGGTAGGATGGCGAAATCGACGTCAGAACGGGCGCGGTGCCAGCGTTGCCCAGCAGGACACTGACCAGGGAATAACCTGCGTAATTTGCCGAATTGATGGTTACGGCGTCTGTTACTCCGTCAGCGTTCAGATCAGCCAGAAGGACGCCGTCGGGATTCCCGGCAGAGGAATAGTAGATTGGCTGGCCCAGAACACCACCGCTTTTTCCAACGTAAGCTTCAAAACTGTTCTGGTTCCCGATCGCAAAGTCGGTTAGCCCGTCGCCGTTGATATCGCCCGTCACTACGGTGCCGACGGAAGTCGCTGAGTAGTTGACGGCGGATTGAAAGGTTCCATCCCCGACGCCGTAGAGGATGGATAGGGCGCCGTTGGCGACGGCCACGTCCAGCTTGCCATCGCCGTTAAAATCGCCGGTTGCGATTGGCGCAAATCCGCGATAAGATCCACCGCCGTTCACGAGAGCTGAGCCGACTGCAGCCTGAAACGTGCCATCGCCGTTGCCACTGAAGTAACGAATTCCGTTGGAGGACCCGGGCATGGCAAGGACAAAATCCGGACGGCCATCTGCGTTAAAATCGCCCGCTGCGACGGCGATCACAGGGTAGAAATTGCCTGAAGTGTTGGGGAAGGTTCCGAGCGCCAGTGGAGAAGCGAACAGGCCGTCTCCTCTGCCCTGCAAATACGCAACGCTTCCGTCCGAGTTCGCGGAAATAAGATCGGGCAGACCGTCGCCATTAAAATCGGCGGCGGCCAGGCTTACGGGATTCGCGGGGCCGGGAGTGGAGATGGCCGTCCCGAAAGCGCCGTCGCCTTTGCCGGGGAGGAGGGTCAATCCGCCGCCGCTCGGGTTTCCAACCAACAGATCGGTATTACCGTCGGCGTTGAAATCAGCCGCCACGAGCGTGTTTGCACTTGAGCCCAGGGTATAGTTGGCGGGCGGCAGGAAGGTACCGTCACCCTTTCCCATCAGGATCGAGAGCTGCGCGTTGACACCCAATGGGCCGGCCGTGCCATTACAGATGATGGCGAGATCGACTTTTCCATCATTGTTGAAATCGGCGACGAGCGCGGAGCTGGCGAATTGAGGTGTCTGGTATGTTGCGCCGGCGCTCAGGCTCGCTGAAGCGACGGCATGAACGGTTTGGGAAATGGCCGGGGAGGTGGATGGAAGATTTGCGGAGTCTCCCAGATAATGCGCGTTGATTTGCGCGATTCCGGGCGGGAGGAGTACGGTTGTCAGCGTGGCTCGGCCGGCAGAAATTTGGCTGGTTCCGAGAATTGTGGCACCGGCATAAAAGGTAACTTTTCCCGTTGCAGAGTTCGGACTGACGGTCGCCGTGAACGCGACAGGCGAGCCCAATACTGAGTTAGCGCTACCCGAGGTCAGGGAGATGGAGGACGTGGATTGCGCGAAAGCGTTTGACGCAATAATTCCGCACACCACGGCCATCGAGGATAAATTCCAGGGAAGATGCCGCCGCATATTTTACTGAGTCCCTTAACGGTAGCAGAAATCACCGCCGCGGGCGGGACGCATTAATTCACAATTTGAAGAATTCCGGGCAGGCTACGTTCCAGCTGGAGCGTAGTCGTGCGGAATAGTACCCTTGCTATTGGGCAGGCTGGAGCCTGTTGACGGCGTTGCCACACTTTGCCCGGTTGTTTTGAAAAGCCGCGGCGAAGCACCCGACCGACTCAGACGATCGGCCACTGGATGTCGTTTTCCGGATGGGGCGAGATCGACAGGAAGTGCGGGAACCAGGCGTTGCGCACCACGATAAAAAACCAGAGGCAAGCGAGCGCAACGTAGATCCAAACGTTGCGAGCCGATTTGTCCATGGCGCGACTGTATCAGGAAACGGACATGCAAAGAAGGGCCGGCGAATTCCCGATACCATGACGCTCGATACGATTAAGGTATGGCGCACCGGGTAGTTATTGTCGGTGGCGGATTTGCCGGGCTTTATGCGGCGCAGGCGTTGGGGCGGGCATCGGTTGACGTTACGCTGATTGACCGCCGCAATTTTCATCTGTTTCAACCTTTGCTTTACCAGGTGGCAACTGGCGGGCTTTCGCCGGGCGAAGTCGCGGCGCCTTTGCGGTTTGTGCTGCATCGGCAGAAGAATACCCGGGTGCTGCTGGGTGAAGTTGTCGATATCGATGTTGACGGGCGGGCGGTGGTGCTCAGGGATGGGGCTCGGCATTCCTATGAATCGCTGCTCGTGGCCACGGGTGCGACTCATCATTATTTTGGACATGCGGAGTGGGCGTCGTTTGCTCCGGGGTTGAAATCCGTTGAGGATGCCACGGAGATTCGGACGCGGATCCTGACGGCGTTCGAGCGCGCGGAGCAGACCGCAGATGCTTCTGCGCGGGCCGCACTGCTTACGTTTGTTGTAGTGGGTGGCGGGCCTACCGGCGTGGAACTGGCAGGGGCGTTGGGGGAGATTTCCCGCGACACGCTGCAGGGCGATTTCCGGCACATTGATCCCGCGGATGCGCGGATTTTTCTGATTGAAGGGAACGATCGGCTGCTGCCCGCTTATCCGGCGGAGTTGTCAGCGGCGGCGGAGAAGTCTTTGATTGAGCTTGGTGTGCGGTCCCGGGTTGGCGCTCGCGTTACAGGGATTGACGGCGAGGGCGTCACGATAACGACGGGTTCGGGCGAGGTGCATATTCCGGCAAAGACGGTCTTGTGGGCTGCGGGGGTGCAGGCTTCGCCACTGGGGAAGCTGCTGGCCTCGCGGACCGGAGTTGCACTCGACAAAGCCGGGCGCGTCGAAGTGGATTCCGGGTTGGCTGTTCCGGGGCATCCAGAGATTTTTGTTCTCGGCGATCTGGCTCATGTGGTCCAGGATGGAGCGGATGTGCCGGGAGTGGCTCCGGCGGCTATGCAGCAGGGGACCTATGCTGCCCGTGCGATTTTGGCTCGGATGCAGGGTAAAGATGTTGGCGCTTTTCGTTATCGCGATAAGGGAAATCTGGCTACGATCGGACGGCATCGCGCGGTGGCTGCGATCGGAAAGCTGAGGTTCAGCGGATATCCGGCCTGGCTGCTGTGGCTGTTTATCCACCTGCTTTATATTGTGGAGTTCGAGAGCCGTGTGCTGATTGCGATTCAGTGGGCGTTTTCGTATTTCACGTTTAATCGCGGGGCACGGTTAATTACCGGAGCTACGCCTTCTTCGCCACCCAAAGCAACAGACTGAAAATCACGATCGGGATCAGCGCGAGACCTACGTACGTAAGGATGCGTTTCCCGATGCCGGTTTTGCGGACTTTCCAGTCGTGCATTTCGGCGCGGTCGGAGACGCCTACCTGGTCCTGGTGCTCCAGGTCGTGGATGAATTCGCGGGCAGTGGGATAGCGGTTGGCGGGATCGCGCTCTAATGCGCGGTAGATGATTTCCTGGAGTTCGGGTGTAATTTCGGGATTGATTTCGCGCGGGGGGACTGGATTGTTGAGCAGGCGCTCGTTCATGATCGCGAATTGGTTCGGACCTTCGAACGGCATTTTGCCGGTGAGCATTTCATAGAGCATGACGCCCATGGCGTAGATGTCGGCGCGTCCATCGCCGCGCTTGCCTTTTACTTGTTCGGGCGAGATGTAATCCGGTGTACCCATCACGTTCGAGAGCTTGGCGAAGGTGAGGCGGCGAGAGCCCTCATTACCGGCGATGCCGAAGTCGATGAGCTTGATGTGGTCGGCGCCATCGACCATGACGTTTTCCGGTTTGAGGTCACGGTGGACTACGCCGTTGGCATGGATGTAGTCGAGCGCTTTAAGGATCTGAACGGTAAGATAGACGGCGCGGTCGGTCGGGAGCTTGTGAGTGGGGCCGAGGATTTTGCGCAGGAGTTTGCCTTCCACCCACTCGGCGGCCATGTAAACGCGGCTTCGTTTTTCGTCCTGGTAGACTTTCATGACGCCGGGGTGGTCGAGTTTCTGGCCGATCTCGATTTCGCGTTTGAAGCGGTCGAAGAGCTGTGGATCGCACTCCATTTCCGGGTGCGGGAGTTTGATGGCGACCTGGCGCCCGGTGTTGAGGTCGATGGCGCGGAAAATGGAAGCCATTCCGCTGCGGGCGATGAGTTCATCGATGCGGTAGTGGTCCAGCTGATTGCCTACCGTAATTCCGGTCATCGCAGCTTGTAGGGCCTTCCCCGATACATGCCCATGCGTTCCACGTCGCGGATGCGGATGAGCTGAATGGTGATGTTGTCGCCGCCATCTCGTTCTTTGGCCATAGCCACGAGGTTGTTTGCGCCGGTGTTCAGATCTGGTGCGAAAGCTACGGTGTTGGCGATATCGGTTGGTTTCACGGAACCGTAGAGACCATCTGAACAAAGGAGCAGAACGTCATCTACATGGACCTGATGGTCGTCGATTTCCACGCTGACGAAGAGGTCGGCGCCGAGCGAGCGGGAGAGGAGATGTCGGCTGGAAGATTCCGCAGCTTCTTCGGCGGTTAAGATACCGAGGCGCATCTGATCGGCTACGACGGTGTGGTCTCGTGTGATCTGCCGGGCGATACCGTGGCGGATCAGGTAGCAGCGGGAGTCCCCTACGTGCGCGATGACAGCCCGGTCGTAGCGGAGGGCGCAGGCGACGATGGTTGTGGCCATGCTGACTCCGCCGGGGCTGGCAGATCGGCCCGCTTCGTAGACTTTGACGTTGGCTCGTTGAACAATGCGCGGGAGGGAGACGGTGTGGGCTTCGCCGCGCGGGGCGGCACGAAAGCCCTCGATGATGGATTCCACAGCGGTTTGCGAAGCGACTTCCCCGCAGTCATGTCCGCCTACGCCGTCGGCCACGACGAAGAGCCAGCCGTGGGTGCGGGATTCGTCGGGGTTCGCGGGATGGACGTGGCCGAGATAGTCTTCGTTGTGGTCGCGGACTTTGCCGGGGTCGGTTAACTGTGCGAACTCGATATCGAGCATGGCTGCGTAAGTCGCGGACGGGGCGGCGGTCAATATTGTCGCATTCCCAGCGACAACGCTTCGCGTTATCGCATTCAAGGCAACGCTCCCGGCGAGCGCTTTTCGCATTGACCGGGAGCGTTGATTCTGCCGCAGGTGTTGCGTCAGGCTGTCGCCCGGCTGGTCACCATGGTGGTCTTGCCCTTCTTCCTGCTGGAAGTGGCAAAGTAGATGGCTCCGTAGAGGGCCCAGACTCCGGCGATGCCGAGTGCCAGCAGGGGTTCCATCTTAGTGCCATATCCCATAAAGGGTCCGACGAGATAGAACACCATGCAGGCGAGGTTGGCGAGCAGGCCGAATACCGGTATGAGAAGGTGCTTCAGGAAGTTGAACTGCGCGTGCCCGTGATAGGCCACGATGCAGGTCACGCAGCTCAGCATGTAGAGCAGGAACGTGCCGAAGTTGGAAGCGAGCGTCATCGTGAGCAGGCTGTTCGGCATGGCCGCCATGGCGTCATGCGTGGTGTAGCCGAAGCTGGAGAAGAAGCCCTGCGGCAGCGCTTTGATCGCGGTGTCGGCGGGAGCGCCGGCATCGCCAAATGCCATGCAGACGGCGATGGCGCCGACAACAGCGGAGATCGTCGCCAGAGCCCAGATGGCTTTGTGCGGGGTCAGCGTTTCGGAGTGCAGAAGACCGAAGTGCTCGGGAACTTCTTCGTCCTTGCCCATGGCGTAGGTCACGCGGGCGCCTGTGTTCATACAGGAGAGCGTGGTGCCGATGATCGCCAGGAACACCGTGAAGGCTTCCACGAGCATGAAGATGCGTCCGCCGCCCTGACCGAAGGCGGCGTTGCCGATGACGATCATCATGTCACCGATCGGAGCCGCGGAGCCCGAGGCGCTCTGCATGGTGTAGCCGCTGTTTAAGAAGTAGTTCGCCGCGAAGTATTCGATCAGATAACAGAAGGCGCCCTGCACGAGAAGCGAGGTGATGACGGCGATGGGCACGTCGCGCTTTGCGTTTTTGGCTTCGCCGCCCATGGCGGTTACGGATTCGAAGCCGACGAGGATAAGGATGGCGACGGTGGCCTGGATGAACGCCCAACTTGCGTTGTGAACACCGACTACGGACCCGGCATCCGGGTGGGTGAGGAATTTCTGATCCTTGCTGCCGTCATCGGCCGGATACCCGACTTTGAAGAGAACGGGTTTGCCGGCGGCGTCGAGCTGCGGCTGAGGGATGCCGTCTTTGTCGCGAACGATCTCATCGGTCTTGCCGTCAGCGCTCTTCTTCGTGGCGAATTCGTAGGTGTAGGCGTCACCGGAGTTGGAATCGAACTGCCAGCCAGTGGCCCCGGCGGGGTGGTTCGCGCGATAGCTATAAGCCATGACGGCAAACACCAGCAGCGCGGTGATCTGAATGACGTTGACGGCGATGTTGACGGCGGTGGAACCGTTGACGCCACGGTTGGCGACCCATCCGATAAAGAAGGAGAAGGCGACGGCGATCAGAACCATGAAGGCGGGTCCGGGATTGGAAGCGCTCATGAAACTCGGCCAGAGCGTCCCGGCGAGATAGCCGCAGAGGATGCCCATAACGCCGACCATTACGCCCGGGTAGATCCAGTAGTAAAGATGCGAGCCCCAGCCGACGATGAACTTCGCTACCCGGGCGAGTTTCCAGACTTTTTCATGGTTCAGGAAGGACTGTTCCGCGAAGTAGTACGAACTGCCGGTGCCAGGATAGAGCTTCGCCATTTCGGCGTAGCAGACCGCGGTTGCAAGACAGAGTAGGAGGGCGACGACAATACCGATCCACATGGATGGCGCCGTTGAGCCCGTTGTTGCCTGAATGAAAAAGGTCAGCCAGAGGAACGCGCCCGGGGCTATGAGCGCCATCGCGTTCATCGTGAGGCCCGTGAGGCCCAGGGTTGCCTGCATTTCCGTGGATGTTGATTTTTCCGCCATTCACTTGCTCCTTGAAAACCAAATTGAGATTGGAAAACCGACTTCGGAAACGCTTCCGAAGCCTTTGCCGGACTGAGGCCGTCCAACTATCTTTCTATCCTGCCAATGCGTCTCAAGAAAGTGAAACTCAATTTTCTTATGACCTTAATCAGGGTTTTGAATTCATATAGAAACAAAAGAGATGTGCGGCTCGGTTGTGGTATTTTGAGCGGTATGGCGGATTCGATAGTGCGGCGAGAAAGCCTGAAGCCAGCTGGATTCTTTCTTTTGATTAGCGGCTGGGCGCTGGTGCCGGCGGCTGTTGCGATGTTGAAGCCGGGTCGAGCGCGTCTGGGTTTCGTGCTGGCGGGCCTGGCGGTTGAGACCTGCGGACTGGTGCTGGTGGCTCGGGCACATGCGGCAGTGAAGCCGGAGCGGCGACAACTTTGATCGATACCCAGACCTTAACCGATACGCAGACGGTGTCATGCATTGCGGCGCTGCTGATTGCACCCCTGGCTCTTGCAGGCCTGGCTCTGATTAATTCGGGATTGGGTCGGGCACGGAGCGCCGGGCACACGATGATGGGATCGCTGTGCGCTTTGGCTGTGGCGGCGAGCGTGTTTGTGGTGTTGGGGCGGAGTTTTTTCGGGATGGCTGGCGGCGGGGCTCATGCGGTCTCGATCGGCGGGAAGTCCTGGGACTGGCTGGGGTCGGTAGCTCCGTTCTTCTCCGGCGTATCTTTCGATAACTCGCGCGTACTCCTGATTGGCTGGCTGGCGCTTGTGGGCGCCGGGCTCACAGCTTTGATTCCGTTGGGGAGTGGCGGAGAGCGCTGGCGATTGGGGGCAATCTGTCTTTCGATAGCATTTTTGAGTGGGTGGACGTATCCTCTGTTCGCGCATTGGGCCTGGGGCGGAGGCTGGCTGGTACAACTGGGATTCGTGGATGTGGGCGGAAGCGGGACGATCCATGTGGTTGGTGGCTTGTCGGCTTTGAGCGTGGCGTGGCTGCTGGGTGCGCGGCGAGGGAAGTTCGGACATGACGGAATGCCAATGGCGATTCCGGGTCATAACGCAGTGTATGTTCTGTTCGGAGCCATGCTGGCGCTGGTGGGATGGACCGGCATCAATGCGGCCGGGTCGCTTTTGTTTGCGGGTGTGGAAGCCGGGCGTCTGGCTTTGATTGCAATCAATACTTTGCTGGGCGCGGCTTCCGGTGGATTGGGCGCGGCGGTTTTGACGCGGGTTCGTTTCGGCAAACCGGATTTGTCGCTCACGGCGAATGGATGGATGGGCGGAATGGTTGGGACCGGTGCGACGTGCGCGTTTCTGCCTCCGGCTGCGGCGATCCTGATTGGACTCTCAGGCGGTGCGCTGGTGGCGCTTTGCGTTGAGATGTTCGAGTTGCATCTGGATATCGATGATCCGGGTGGTTCGATTTCGGTTCATGCGGTGGGCGGGGCCTGGGGGCTGATCGCCGGTGGGGCGCTGGGGCGATTTCCTGGCGGTGGTGAGGGGCAGACGCTGGTACAGGCGGTTGGAGTCGCCACACTGCTGGGTTTGATCTTACCGATGACTTACGGGCTGAACTGGCTGTTGGACCGGTGGGTTGGCCTGCGCGTGGCGTGGGACGCCGAGCGACAGGGGATGGATCTGGCGGAGTTAGGCGCGGGAGCTTATCCGGAGTTTGTTACGCACACCGACGATTTCATGCAGCGCTGACTGGCGTGATGATTTCTTGAAGACGATGATGTGCTGGATGGGCAGGATTTCGATGGAGCGATCGAATTTGTAACCTTCGGGCTCGACTTCGGATCGCACCTCTTTGATCGTCATTTTGTGTTCGGGGCGGATGGGAACGGCGGGGTCTTCACCTCGGTATTCGAGGAGCACGAGGCGACCGCCGGGCTTCAGCGATTCGCGGATGTGCCGCAGCATTTTTTCGGGCTCGGAGAATTCGTGGTAGACGTCGACCATTATCACGAGATCGAGGGAGTCTTTGGGAAGTTTAGGGTCGTCGATGGCTCCGAGAATCGGGCGCACGTTGGTTAGATTGCGATCGCGCATGTTCTTTGTGAGCTGATCGAGCATTTCCTGCTGGATGTCTTCGCCGTAGACGATGCCCGAGGGGCCGACGCGCTTTGCGAGCCGCCAGGTGATGTAACCTACGCCTGCGCCGATATCAGCTACGGTTGCGCCCGCGGGGATTTTGAGAGCGTCGAGCGCCTCATCGGGATGCTCTTCGGCTTCGCGTGTGGGGCGTACGAGCCATTCCGCGCCTGCTGTGCCCATCACCTGCGCGATGCGCCGATGGGTTATCGGGTGGACGTCTTCGGCAAGCCCGGTAAAGGTTACCAGAAGAGCGAGGAATGCGAGGCGAGCTTTTTTCATCGGCGTCGCCCACCAGTTTAGTTGACTTTAGTTGGAGGTGGGGGTCTTGTCGATGCGGTCGATGACGACGACATCGACCGGGCCTTTGCGGCTTTGGAGTTTGAGGCCCAGCTGGTGTTCGAGGTAGTTGAAGAGGGTGTCGCCCGTGCCGGAGTCCATGGCTTCAAGCGCGCTCTTGAGGGAGTCGGGGTCCGGCGAGACGTTGAGTGCGAAGTCGTATTGGCCCTGGAGACCGGTGTGGTCAGTCACGGGTCGGTCTACGCGGATGGGGCGTCTGGCGAGAGCTGCCGCGAGGTCCGGCATGGTGAAGTTCCGGAAGACGAGTGAACCGCCCCGGGGGTGCATGTCGGGTTTGGCTTCGGCTGCGGATTTGGCGAGTTTGGGGCCGCCCTTGGCTATGGTTAGTTCGTAGAGCGCGAGGTCGCGGGTTTCGTGATGGACGGCGAGGTGGAAGCGCGTCTGCAGCAGAGCCTGCAGCATGGGGCGCATTGCTTCGGGTGATGCGGATTGCGGAGCGCGGGCGGAGATGTCCCAGGTGGTGGAGTTGAGCCAGTCCGGAGCGTTGAGGATTTGGTAGTCGCGAATGTTCCAGGCCCACCGGATGGCGCTGGAGAGGAGGGTGTTGGTCATGACCAGGGAGCCGGGGCTGGCGTCGATTTTTTCGCGGGCGTAACCTTCGCGGGTTGTGGGGGAGTTGGCGGAGGGATGGATGGAGGCGGCTTCGAAGGATTGGGAATAAGCGACGACGGCCAGGGTTACGAATAAAAGGAGGGCTTTCATGTAGCTGTTCCGCCGAGAGCTGAGAAAGGTTCCAGCGATTGCCCCCTTCTTCCTTCGGCCACAATCCACGCGGATGGCTGGTCAGTTGTCGGTCGGAAGGGCGTCCATGCTGTCCACCACAATCACGTCGGTTGGTTCGGAGGCGATCTTCGTTAAACACAGGACGAGCTTCCCGCGAAGCGCGACCGCGAGGTCGGGCAGGAGATTCGCGTCGGAGTCAGCCGGAAGCGGGGCGCCCAGCGGGAGGGGCTGCGTAAATGCCAGCTTACCTGTACTTGCCAGGCCAGCCCCTCCTGTTGACAACGTTCGGCATCGGAAGATCCAAATCCTGTGTCGCGATCCCCTCCCTCGTCAGAAGAACCGCGACAATTCCTGCGCCAGATCTTCCATTGTCTGTTTGTTCAAAATGATCGTGCCATGGCCCCCAACGCACGCGTCGGGATTGGTATCCCTGCCCCAGCGGATAAGCCCTGGCGACCAGTTCCTGGGGGGCTGCCGCTCCGCGACGAACCGACCGGCGCGCGCCGCAGAGTGCGGCGATAAATCCCGCCAGGAGTAAACGACACATCGCGGGGATCATAACAGAAAATCCAACGCGGCCTTACTGGTCTCACGGCGGATTTCTGAACCGTTTTGAGGCTGTGGAGTCGCCTACAACCGGCAGATCAGCAATTCCCGCTCGTAGATAATCTCGGGCGGAAGATGATCGTGCAGGTCGATGAACAGCTCTTCGTGGCCGATGACTTCACTGCGCCAGGCGGAGCGGTCGAAGGCCTGTAGTTCGTCGAATTGGGCTGCGGAGAAGTCGAGCCCGGTCCAGTCGATATCGGCGTAGTGCGGCATCCAGCCGATGGGCGTTTCTTTGCCTACGGCACGGCCGTTGGCGCGCTCCACGATCCAGTGGAGAACGCGCATGTTCTCGCGGAAGCCCGGCCAGAGGAAGTTTCCGTCCTTGTCCTTGCGGAACCAGTTGACGTGAAAGATGCGCGGCGTTTCGCTGAGCGAGCGCTGGACTTTGAGCCAATGGCGGAAGTAGTCGCCCATGTGGTAGCCGCAGAATGGCAGCATCGCCATGGGGTCGCGGCGAACCTTGCCGACTGCTCCCGCAGCGGCTGCGGTGGTCTCCGAACCCATCGTCGCGCCCGCGTATACACCGGCGCTCCAGTTGAAGGCCTGATAGACCAGTGGCATCGTACCGGCGCGGCGGCCGCCGAAGATAATGGCACTGATCGGCACGCCATCCGGCGATTCCCATGCGGGATCGATTGTGGGGCACTGCGATGCCGGCGCGGTGAAGCGCGAGTTCGGGTGCGCGGCCTTTACGCCGGTCTTGCCGATTTCAGGCGTCCACGGCTTCCCCTGCCAGTCGGTGCAGGCATCGGGCGGTTCGGGAGTCATGCCTTCCCACCAGACTCCGCCTTCGGGCGTGAGGGCCACGTTGGTGAAGATGGTGTTGCGGGCGAGCGTGGCCATCGCGTTCGGGTTGGTTTGGACTGAAGTGCCGGGCGCCACGCCAAAGAATCCGGCTTCGGGATTAATTGCGCGGAGTCGACCGGATTCGTCGGGTTTGATCCACGCGATGTCGTCGCCGACCGTCCAGACCTTCCAGCCTTCAAAGCTGTCGGGCGGGACCAGCATTGCAAAGTTGGTTTTGCCGCATGCGCTCGGGAACGCGGCTGCCACATAGGTCTTCTCGCCCTTCGGGTTTTCCACGCCAAGAATGAGCATGTGCTCCGCGAGCCAGCCTTCATCGCGGGCGATGTTGGAGGCGATGCGGAGAGCGAAGCACTTCTTGCCCAACAGCGCGTTGCCGCCGTAGCCGGAGCCATACGACCAGATTTCGCGTGTTTCCGGGAAGTGGACGATGTACTTTTCTTTATTGCAGGGCCAGGGAACGTCCTTTTCACCGGGCGCGAGCGGCGCTCCGACCGTGTGCATGCAGGGGACGACGCGCTTTGCATCCTTATCGATTTCGGCGATGACGGGGAGGCCGATGCGGGCCATGATCCGCATGTTCACGACGACATACGGAGAGTCCGTCAGCTGGACACCGATTTGCGACATGGGCGAACCGACCGGACCCATGCTGAAGGGCAGAACATACATCGTGCGACCCTTCATGCAGCCATTAAACAGAGCTTTCAGTTTCTTCCGCATCTCAAACGGAGGAAACCAGTTATTTGTCGGACCAGCGCCATCCTTCGACAGTGAGCAAATGAAAGTGCGGTCTTCGACGCGGGCTACGTCGTTGGCGTCTGAGCGGGCGTAGAAGCAGCCGGGCCAGAGGTCCTGATTGAGCCTGAGGAAGGTGCCGCCGGCGACCATCTGGTCGCAGAGTTGATCGTACTCTTCCTTCGAGCCATCCACCCAGTGGATGGAGTCGGGCCGCGTGAGCGCGGCCATCTTTTCCACCCACTTGCGAAGGTTGCTGTTACGACTGAGAGGTACCGATGTATCGCGGGGCATCCGGGTATGGGTTGCTACGCGACGGCGACGCCGGCCTTCTTGTACCAGGGCTTAGCTTCGGCGATGGCGTTGTTGACGGCTTCCAGGTTCTTCAGGCCTTCGGTGTTGAGCCAGTCTTCCAGGGCATTGGCGCCCTTTTCGCCGTAGACTTTGATGCCGTCCTGCCAGGTGGCACGGCCGCAGAGCACGCCGGAGTAATCGGTACCGCTTTCGGCGGCCATGGTCAGGTTTTCGATGAAGACGTTGTTGGCTACACCGGCGCTCAGGTAGATAAACGGCTTGGCGGCGACGTCAGCGGCGCGGCGGAAGTGATCGAGCGCTTCCTTGCGGGTATAGGCGGCCTGTCCTTTAAATACGACGCTGCCTTCGACGTAGATGGGGTTGATGGGAACTTCGACTTTGAGAACGTCGATTTTGTATTTATCCTGCGAGAATTCTTTCATTGCCGCAGTGACCCAGCCGGGCTTTTGTTTGGCGAATTCGAGACCTTTTTCGTCGCCGCCGTTGGCGTCATAGACGATGAATTCGCAGAAGAAGGGAATGTCGTAGGCTTCGCACTCGGCGCCGACGCGTTCGATAAAAGCACCTTTGAGGTCGTTGATGGATGCGGTGTCGTTGGGTGCGTAATAAAGGAGGATCTTAACGGCGTCGGCGCCCATGTCCTCTTTAATGCGCTTTACGGAGACGAGGGGGAGGAGGTCAGGGAGGCGGCCGGGCTTGGTGTGGTCGTAGCCGGTTTCTTCGTAGGCGAGAAGAAGGCCGGCATTTTTGGCGCGCGCGGCGGCGGCGGGCAGGCCGAATTCGGGGTCGAGGAGGATGGCGGAGGCGTGGGGAGTGAGAACGCGGCTCACTACGACCTTAAACTCTTCCATTTCCTGCTGGGAAACCTGGTCCTGAGGGATGCCTTTGGCGGCGGCGATGGATTTTTTGAGGGAGCCGCGCTGGTCCATTGCGGCGGCGGCGATGATGCCCTTTTCGTTGGAGAGGGCTTTCATGTGTTGAAGCTTGCCTGCGGAGAGACTCA
The DNA here is from genome assembly GCA_048498815.1 of Acidobacteriota bacterium. Taxonomy (GTDB): domain Bacteria; phylum Acidobacteriota; class Terriglobia; order Bryobacterales; family Bryobacteraceae; genus BOG-234. Next base: position 30,344 of record JBEHXG010000049.1, read on the forward strand.
TGGGTTTCAGTTTAACAAGGGGAGACGAGTGGAATGGCTGGGCCTATGGTTTTGGGGAATCCCGCGGGTTTCATAATCCGGGGAGACACACCGGCACCTTCGCCGACATTTGCGAATCGCGCCCGGCTACTTTTGCTTCAGCGTACGAATTTCGGGTATTTTATCGGGCGCCAATTGGCAATGAAAAAGGAAATGAGATCGCACGTTAACGCTGATCCAAGGCCACTCGCCGATAGATTTCAGACAGACGGAGCTTACAGCGGATAGAGTCGAGGAGGATTTCGTCGGATACGTTCAGGAATTCCCGCATAAGCCAGGAGCCGTCAGACCTGCGGACATGGTGCTGTACACGAATTGAGTCCTGAGCGATCAATAAGTATTCGACGAAGACGACAGCGAGCGATAGTACCGGAATTTCTCTGCTGCATCGTAGTTCGCCGTTGAAGGTGAGGGCACCTCTACGATGACCGTGGCATCGACAAGTGTGTCGCGCTGGTCATCCAGAACCTGGGGCGGCCCGCAAAACACCACGATATCCGGATACGTAAGGACGTTGTAATTCGGTATCATGAGCCGGCAGTCCGTGGCGGCTACCTCGCATCCGTCGTCGAGCTGGGTATAAAGCACCCCATGCACTGCGGAAACGATCCGGTTGTGGTCCAACGAAGCGCCCGACATGGCATACATCTGCCCGCCGATGAGTTCATTCCGAAACTCGGAAACGCGCTCAATTTCGAGGTATTCCTCAACCGACAGGCGAGGTACTGGCTGGCTCGACATCGATACCATATTACGGCAAATCGAAGACCGGGTCGCATGGGCCACGCGGCGACTGTCTCTGCCTTGGGTGGACCATTAGGCCCTGCCTGTGCGCGATTTTGGTGGCATCGAGCACCTCATTTGACACTTAGACACACTGTTGTGTTATAGTTGAGAAGTTTGGCTGTAGCTTAAAAAGCTTCTGGCTACCATCTCCGGCGTCGGAGATCCGGCCGGGGCGAGGCTCCGCTATCGTAGACGAACCCGCTTCGTCGAGACAAGAGCCTGTCCAATAGCCTCCGCGGCAAGCAGTTCAACGCCGCTAAATGGAAAGACGCAGTAATTAGAAGATTGGGCCGGTTCCGTTGGCTGCCCGCGAAAGTGCGCTGCGGAAATCGGCTGAAAAGCTTGTAAGGAACGTACGTGCCGACATTTAATCAACTTGTGCGCAAGGGGCGTAAAGCGCCCGCATGGAAGACGGCCAGCCCCGCATTGCAGAGCTGCCCGCAGAAGCGTGGTGTTTGCACCCGCGTGTACACGTCAACTCCGAAGAAGCCGAACTCGGCGCTGCGTAAAGTTGCCCGCGTCCGCCTGACCAATGGCGTGGAAGTCACTACGTACATCCCCGGCGTTGGCCATAACCTGCAGGAACACTCGATTGTTCTTATCCGCGGCGGCCGTGTAAAGGATCTTCCCGGCGTGCGCTATCACGTGGTGCGCGGCGCGCTCGATACAGCGGGCGTGGCCAATCGTAAGCAGAGCCGTTCGAAGTACGGCGCGAAGCGGCCCAAGGCTGCAGCTTCTAAATAGGATCAGGAACTATGCCAAGACGCAGAGGCGCGGAAAATCGTGAAGTAGTGGCGGACGCCATTTATGGCTCTACGCTCGTTGAGAAGTTCGTCTGCTCGATGATGTGGGACGGCAAGAAGTCCACCGCGCAGAAGATCTTCTACGATTCGATGAAGAAGCTCGAAGAGCGCGGCGGCGGCGAAGAGGCGATCAAGCTCTTCAAGAAGGCCGTTGAAAACGCCAAGCCAATGCTTGAAGTGAAGACCCGTCGCGTGGGCGGCGCCAACTATCAGGTGCCGATCGAAGTGCCGACCAATCGCCGCACGAGTCTGGCGATCCGCTGGATTCTCTCGAATGCACGCGGCCGGGCGGAAAAAGGCATGGCGGACAAGCTGGCCAACGAACTGAATGACGCGGCAAACCTCCGCGGCGGCGCGATCAAAAAGCGCGACGACGTTCATCGCATGGCGGAAGCGAACAAGGCGTTCGCACACTATCGCTGGTAACCCGACCGGATTGACGAAGGATTTTTCAGACTACTAATGCCACGCACTGTACCACTCGAACGGATGAGAAATATCGGCATCGCTGCTCACATCGATGCCGGTAAGACCACCACGACCGAGCGCATCCTGTACTACACGGGCCGTTCGCACAAGATCGGCGAAGTCCATGAAGGCACCGCAACCATGGACTGGATGGAACAGGAACAGGAACGCGGAATTACCATTACCTCCGCCGCGACCACGGCCTCCTGGCGCGACATGCAGATCAACATCATCGACACGCCGGGTCACGTGGACTTTACGGCGGAAGTCGAGCGCTCGCTGCGTGTTCTGGATGGCGCGGTTGCCGTGTTTGACGCGGTAGCCGGCGTACAGCCTCAGTCCGAAACGGTCTGGCGTCAGGCTGACAAGTACAAGGTTCCCCGCATTTGCTTTATCAACAAGATGGATCGCACGGGCGCAGATTTCTATCGCGCCGTCGACACCATCGTGGATCGCCTGAAGGCTAAGCCGGTTGCAATTCAGATCCCCGTAGGTGCGGAAGATCAGTTCAAGGGCATCATCGACCTCGTGAAGATGAAGGCCGTTCTCTGGCGTGATGAAACGCTGGGCGCGAAGTTCGATGTGGTTGACATCCCTGCCGAACTGGCCGAGCGCGCAGCCGAGTATCGCGAAAAGATGGTGGAAGCCGTCAGCGAAACCGACGACGTGCTGATGGAAAAGTACCTCGAAGGGCATGTCCCGACGGAAGCCGAACTGATGGCGGGCATCCGTAAGGCGACCATCGCACTCAAGATTTTTCCGGTGATCTGCGGTTCGGCCTTCAAGAACAAGGGCGTTCAGACGATGCTGGATGCTGTTATCGACTACCTCCCTTCCCCGCTCGACATTCCGTCCGTTAACGGCACCGATATCGACGACAAGGAAAAGGTGCTGGTCCGCAAGACTTCGGACGACGAGCCGTTCTCAGCGCTGGTATTCAAGATCATGACCGATCCGTTCTCCGGTCAGCTGGCGTTCTTCCGTGTGTATTCGGGCAAGATGAGCGCGGGCGAATCGATCTACAACGTGGCCAAGGGCCGCAAGGAACGCGTGGGGCGCCTGATGCGCATGCACGCTAACAAGCGCGAAGACATTCAGGAAATCATGGCGGGCGATATCTGCGCCGCCGTGGGTCTGAAGACGATCTCCACTGGTGACACGATCTGCGACGAAAACAATCCGATCGTTCTCGAAAAGATCGACTTCCCCACCCCGGTTATTCAGCTCGCTGTTGAGCCCAAGACCAAGGCCGATCAGGAAAAGATGGGCATGGCGATCAACAAGCTGGCGCAGGAAGATCCTACCTTCCGCGTGCAGACCGATCCGGAAACCGGCCAGACCATTCTCTCCGGCATGGGCGAGCTTCACCTCGAAATCATCGTGGATCGCATGAAGCGCGAGTTCAACGTGGAAGCCAATGTCGGCAAGCCGCAGGTTGCGTATCGCGAAACCATTCGCAACGTGGCCGAATACGACTACACGCACAAGAAGCAGACCGGTGGCAGCGGTCAGTACGCTCGTTGCCAACTGCGCGTGGAACCGAACAAAGACAAGGGCTTCGAGTTCGTCAACGAAGTCAAGGGCGGCAACATTCCGAAGGAATACATTCCGGCCATTCAGAAGGGTGTGGTGGAAGCCCTCGAAGGCGGTATTCTCGCCAACTTCCCGATGGTGGACGTTAAGGTTTCGGTCTTCGACGGCGCTTATCACGACGTTGACTCTTCGGAAATGGCGTTCAAGATCTGCTCTTCCATCTGTCTGAAGGAAGCGGCGCGCAAAGCCAAGGCAGTACTGCTCGAACCGATCATGTCGGTGGAAGTAGTTGTGCCGGACGAATACATGGGTTCGATCAACGGCGATCTGATTTCCCGCCGCGGTCAGCTCGAAGGCACGGAAATTCAGGGCACCACACAGATCATCAAGGCGAGCGTACCGCTGAGCGAAATGTTCGGTTATGCGACCGAAATGCGTTCGCGTACGCAGGGACGCGGCAGCTTCACGATGCACTTCTCGCGCTATGAAGAAGTGCCCAAGACGGTGTCGGACGAAATCGTGAGCCGCGCGCAGGGTAAGGCTTAAGTAACAGGTTCTCTTAAGGGGCAAATATGGCGAAAGAAAAATTTGACCGCAGCAAGCCGCACGTAAACATCGGAACGATCGGACACATCGATCACGGCAAGACGACGTTGACGGCTGCCATCACG
>JBEHXG010000050.1:0-33751 GCA_048498815.1 Acidobacteriota bacterium
GGAGTCAATGATCGAGAATCCGAATCCGACGCGCGCGGAGGTGAGCGATGTCGCCAACGCCGTTTATGACGGCAGCGATGCGGTCATGCTTTCCGCCGAAACCTCAGTCGGCAAGCACCCGGTGCAGGCCGTGGAATACATGGCGAAGATTGCGGAAGAAGTAGAGCGTGGACTCCGGCGCAGGGGCTTCGCCGAGCCTATGCCTATTGGCTCGGACGATTCGGAAATCGTAGCCGATGCCGCCTTCCACGCCGCGAAGTCCGCCAAGGTGGAAGCGATTGTGGTCTTCACGGAAAGCGGCTACAGCGCGCGGCTGATCTCGCGGTTCCGGCCGCTGTTCCGCCTGATCGCGATGACGAAATCCATCGAGGTGGTTCGGCGGCTCACCGTGAGCTACGGGGTAACGCCGGTGCTGGTCCCCGACGTAAAGACCACCGATGAGATGATCGGCCAGATGGATACGCTGCTGGTATCGCGCGAACTGCTCTATCCCGGTAATCGGGTTGTGTTCGTGGCGGGCACGCCTGTAGGCCGCGCCGGCTCCACAAACCTGATGAAGCTGCATACAGTGGAAGGATGAAGCTTCCGCCGCCCGGACGTCTGATCGATATCGGCGGCCGTCGGCTCCATGCGCAGATCACCGGCGAGTCCGGGCCTGCGGTTGTGCTGGAGGCAGGGCTGGCCGCGACATCGCTTACCTGGGCCCTGGTGCAGCCGCAGTTGTCAGAGTTTGCGCGGGTGTTGAGTTACGATCGGGCAGGCCTGGGCTGGAGTGACGATGCCGTCACTCCGCCAACGCCTTTGCCTATCGTCGCCGATCTGCGGCGTCTGCTTGAGTGCGCGAACTTTCCTGGCCCGTACATTCTTGTTGGTCATTCTTTCGGCGGTCTGATCGCACGAGTATTTCAACAGCAGTATGCGGCCGAAATGGCGGGCCTCGTTCTGGTGGATCCCGTGGTGCGCTCGGAATGGGCTAACCCTGATTCCGTCCGGGCAAAAATGCTCTCGCGTGGCGCAATGTTGTCCCGGCGCGGGGCTTTTCTTGCGCGACTCGGCATCGTGCGTTTCGCTCTGAAGAGACTGCAGAGTGGGTCAAAGCAGGTGCCGGGACTGGCGGCGCGCCTGTTCGCAGGCAAGGGCGCATCGGTGGCGAACCGGCTGGTGGGTGAGGTGGGGAAGATTCCGCGCGAATTGTGGCCCGCAATCTCGGCTCACTGGAGCGAGGAAAGAGCTTTCCGGACAATGGCTGCCGCGCTTGAATACCTACCGGAAGGCTGTCGCCAACTGGAGGAGAGCAGGACGCTCTGCGATACACCGATCGTCGTTTTATCCGCGGCCAATACATCGCCCGAGGGACTCGCCGAGCATCGGCGTGATGCGGGGCTCTCCAGGCGCGGCAGCCAGTACGTGGTGCCAAATACGGGGCACTGGATCAGCCTCGATGCACCGCGGGCAATCGTTGACGCCGTGCACGGTATGATCCGGGACGGCGCGCGATAAAGCGATAATTGGAGTTCCATGGACGCGCAGCCCGAACTCGCATTATTGGCCAACGTTCTGGAGCGACATAAGCTCGAGGCCGTGCTGATCGGCAACATGGCTGCCGCGCTCCATGGGGCGCCTGTGACCACGGCGGATATCGATTTTCTGTTTCGCGCGACGCCCGGCAACATTACTAAATTGAAAGCTAGCGATGGGATGCAGATCGACTTTATGGGCAGGATCGACGGAGTCCGCTCGTGGGAGGGGATCCGGCGGCGGGCGATCGCCGTGAAGGTCGGTGGCGCCACTGTGTGGGCGGCAACTCTTGCCGACGTGGTGAAGAGCAAACGGGCCGCGGGACGACCGAAGGACAAGGCTGTGCTCGACATCCTTGAGAAAACTCTGAATGAAGAAAAGAAACTCAGCGCGAAATAAGAACGCGAAGGCCGCACTGAAACGGGAGAGCGAATTGGTGCTGACGGATTTGATCCGGCTGCGGCTCTCGCTGCCGCCTGAGAAGCGGTTGAACGTACTTCGCAGAAAGATCGGGATCCGCGCAACCTGCCTGTGAGCCGCCCGGTGGTTAATCCAGCTTTTCCGGGGTAAGCTCGATGTTCTTCTCGCCGGCGTTTTTCTTTTCCCAGTACTTCCGAACCCAGGCTTCCCAGCTCTTGCCGGCCGCGGTATCGCGTCCGGTAAAAGCCAGCCCGGCGATTTCGGAATAAGCGATCAAAATCTTTTTGGGTTCGTTTTTCGGGAAAAGCCGAACTGCCGAATCCGCCAGCGTTGCTCCGCTGCGCCGGTCGAAGATATAGCCTTCCACGCTGCTGCCGTCTTTGCGCGTGATGGTCACGTCGCCGCGATAATCGAATGCCTTCTCCAGCGCGTCGCGCAGTTCGGCTTCCGTCGCCGATTCGAAGACTTTGCCCTGCAGATTCTGGTGCTCAAAGCCGGGCGCAACCTCAAGCTCTTCCACATTCAGGACCATGCTCAGACTTCTACCTCTTCTTCCGCATGCGACTTAACGGTAAGCTGCACCAGCCCGGATTTGGCATGAACGGACGCTACTGGCTCATCCAGCATTTTCAGAGCCTCCGCATCGGGGTAGCGAGAGGAAAACGTTGCCTTCACGGTATCCACGAACCCGCGCCAGGAATTGAAGGTGTCATGTACCGCGGAAGCCTCATACCCGCTGTGAACCATGCAGTTGGCGCACTTCGGATTGCCCGACTCCGTGCCGTAGCGATCCCACTCCGTTGAAGCCATCAGCTCCGCGAAGGTATCCGCGTAGCCATCCTGCAGGAGATAGCAGGGCTTCTGCCAGCCGAACAGATTGAAGGTCGGCATGCCCCAGGGCGTACATTTGTACGTCCGCTTGCCCATCAGGAACTCAAGGAACAGGGGGGAGAGGTTGAATACCCACTCGTCTTTGCGATTGGAAAGCAGAGCGCGGAACAGGCGGCGCGTACGGGCACGACCCAGAAAGTGCTGCTGATCCGGGGCCTTGTCGTACGAATAGCCAGGCGAGAGCATCATGCCTTCCACACCCAGCGCCATCATTTCATCGAAGAACTGCCGCACGTGCTTCGGGTCGAACCCGTCAAACAGCGTGGTGTTCGTGGTCACACGGAAGCCGCGCTTCACCGCTTCCTTCACGCCCTCCACAGCCAGCTCGTAGCCGCCTTCTTTGCAGACGGAAAAATCGTGCTCGTCCTTTTGTCCATCCAGATGCACGGAAAACGTCAGGTACTTGCTCGGTTTGAACAGGTCGATCTTTTCCCGCAACAGAAGAGCATTCGTGCACAGGTAAATATACTTCTTCCGCGCCACGAGGCCTTCCACAATTTTGTCGATCTCGGGGTGCATCAGCGGCTCGCCGCCCGGAATCGAAACCATTGGCGCACCGCACTCATCCACCGCCCGGAAACACTCCTCCGGCGAAAGATTCATCTTCAGAACGTGGGCCGGATACTGAATCTTGCCGCAGCCGGCGCAGGCCAGATTGCAGCGGAACAGCGGTTCCAGCATCAGGACGAGCGGATAGCGCCTGCGCCCGGCAAATCTCTGCCGCAGCACATAAGTCGCAACCGTCCACATCTGTGAGACGGGAACACCCATTCCGAATCCACCGTTCCTTTCTGTCCGCGATTCCCGTGGCAGGACCATACGGGAACTTTCATTGTCTCATCCGGATACCCCACGGAACAACCGCACAAACGGGTGCGTAAGAATAAAGGAATAGCTAAGCAGAGCCACGGGGAGTAACACATGAACACCAGAATCAGAAACCTTTTTTTCGGCCTCACCTTAAGTGCAATCGCAGCCTTCGGTCAGGCAAAGCCGAAATTCGAGGTGGCGACGATTAAACCGTCCGCACCTCTCGACCAGGCCAAGATCATGGCCGCGCTGCAGAGCGGGGGTAAGATGCCCGTTGGCGCCAGCATCGACAGCAAGCGAGCCGAATACCTGTACCTCGATCTCCGTAGTCTGCTGATGTACGCGTATGGGGTGAAGCCGTACCAGATCACCGGACCCGACTGGCTCACCGCCCAGCGCTTCGATATCGTCGCCAAAATGCCCGATGGCGCAAAGAAGGAAGAAGCGCCTCAGATGCTGCAGGGGCTGCTCGAAGACCGGTTCAAGCTGACATTTCATAAAACTACGGCCGAACACCCGGTTCTCGCGCTGGTGGTGGGCAAGAATGGGCCAAAGCTCAAGGCCTCCGAGGGTAAGCCCGAGGCGATTGACGAAAACACTCCGCTTAAGCCGGGCGAGCTCAAGATGGATGGGCCCGAAGGTCCTGTCCGCATGACTGTGAATGCCGGTGTGGGCGCCGAGATCAATATGGGCCTGCAGGGCAAGATGAGCTATAAGCTCGATGCACCCACGCAGTCCATGAAGATCGAGATGCACATGGTCACGATGAAGGGCTTTGCCGACATGACCACGCAGATGCTTACTCAGCTCGGCGGCGGCGTGGCGACCCGGCAGATCGTGGATATGACCGACATCAAGGGCAACTACGAAGCCACCCTGTCGATTTCGCTGGCCGACATGCTCGCCATGGCTCGTAACGCGGGTATGGACATTCCGACCGGACCGAACGGCGCGCCCGGCGGACCGGCTGCCGCAGCCGGCGCCACGCCGAGCGCATCCGACCCGACCGGCAGCTCGACGACACTGACCGATGCAGTTTCCGCACTCGGACTCAAGCTCGAATCGCGCAAGGCCCCGGTTGAACAGTTCATCATCGACCACGTCGAGAAGAACCCGACCGACAACTAGTTTTTCCCGGGAGGCGGGGCCGGGGCCGAATCCGGCGCCGCCTCCCGATGCAGTTTTACCTCAGGCGAGCTCACGTCGTTCGCCGCATCAGCCGCCGCCAGTCCCCGGACTTTCTTCGTTTCATCCGCCAGCTGCCGCATCACCTTATCCGCAACGTCCGCCATTGCACTGCGGAACTTCCCACCAGCCGATTCCTGCGTTGTCGACCACAGCACGTCCCCGTCTTTGCTCACGATGCGCACCGATGCGGTCGCTTCATGGCGCCGTTCCTGAATACGACTACTCTCGCTGTCACTGACTCCGACGCCAACTGAATGACTGGCAGAAACGCCGGAACTCAGCGCGCGTGAGCTGGAGGAATTCCCCGCATTGGCATGCACGCCAATTGAGTCCGAGGTATTGTGCTCATCGGTATAGATCAGATCGTCGCTCGAGCCGCGGAGCGCCGCGTCTGCCCGATCCGGGTTCTCGGTCACAAGGTATAGATGCGACCTTTGAATCGCCGCAATGATCATGTCGCGGAACTGATCCGAAGTCTTCCCGCCGCCAAGCTGGTCAACAAAGATCCGCTTCACGTCGGCGAGCGCCGTCTGCCCGGGCTTGCTCTCAACAGCGGAGGAAGTGAAGGATGCAAGGAGCCCAAACCCCAAAACCGCAGCGGCCCTCATCCTTTCCCTGCCTTGCGTGCTTCTTCGTCCTGAAACTCAACGCGCCGCCCGGAGCGCGCCTCCAGCGATACCAGCAACTGGCGGATATCGCCCTTCCCCACTTCCAGAACGATCGCCTGCTGATGTCCATCGGCATCCACATAGCCAATCGTGAGAAAATGCGACCGGCGCTTTGCAACCAGGAACAGGGGCGAAATGAGCACCGCTTCCAGATAGCGGCGATTCACGTGGAGCCCGTACTCGAGGTTGTTCACATCGCGCCAGGCGACGGAGATCGATTTGTTCTTTATGCGCAGCAGCAGCGAAGCGTCATCGTGAACGTCAATGCTGCCTGAGGCGTGGCCGGAAATTCCTGCGACGGTTCCGCCCACATACTCTATGCGTGTGGCGGTATCGCTCGCCTGAGCCAAGGTGCACGCCGCCACCATGATTGTGAGCACACGCAGCATGGAGGTTGGATATCACAAGGTCCGCAGCGCTGTATATATCTCCCTCAATCGGCAGGGGGAATCTGGTTCAGTCTGAAACAGGCTATGCTGCGGATATGCGATGGTCCATCGGCGGTCTTCTCCTGCTGCTTTCCCTCATCGCAAACGCGGCCAAACCGCAACCGGCTCCGTTCACTTTCGACGCCCACAACGAAGGTGCGGTGGAAGGCCGGATTTACGGCGACGAAAACCTGGTTTCGGTGACCATTGACCACGACGGCATCCGGTACACGGCGAAGGGTCTGGACAAGCCCTTCACCATGAGGTGGGATCAGGTTGCTGCCTGGCAACCCAATACCTTCGCCCGCGAAAGATCCGGAACGAAAGGCGACTTTGGCATCGGCATCCAAGGCCCGCGCTACTTCAGCTTCCGCACTCGCAGTCGAACCGACTTCGCCAGCGCCGTGAAAGCTCTCAAGGCCTTCGCGCCGCTAAAAGAAAGACCCGGAATCGGTTAGCGTCAATACCGGCTAGACGTGAATTCCACAGGTTAAGTTTCTCATTTAACTAAGTTTCCTGCGATCACAGGCCGCAACGGAACCGGCTCTCACTGCATCCAAATGAGTGAGGACAATATGAAGATCCAACGATATCTGACTCTGGCGTTGGCGCTGATTCCGGGTTCTTTGTTCGCCCGCACCGCCATCCCCGGAACACTCAACTACGTTGAGGGACAGGTTTCCGTTGACGGCCGAACGGTCACCACGCAACAGGATGGGACCGCCGCCCTTAAAGCAAACCAGACCCTGACCACCGGCGCAGGAAAAGCCGAAATCCTGCTCTCGCCCGGCAGCTTTGTTCGCGTCGGCAGCAATAGCGCAATTCGAATGGTCGCTCCGAATCTGGCTGATCCCAGGCTTGAAATCACCCGAGGGGAAGCGATGGTAGAAGTCGATTACAAACCCAAATCGGCCCGCATGAATGTGATCGAGCACGGCGCCGATGCCGCAATTCTGAAAGAGGGCCTGTATCGCTTCAATGCCGACGCAGAGCTGGTAGCGGTACTGGATGGTAAGGTTTCCGTGGATGAAAACGGTCGCACGAAAGAGTTTGGCAAGGGCAAAGAAGTTCAGCTGAACACGGAAAATCTCAAACCTCAGAAATTCGACCGGAAGGCGCAGGATGAGCTCTATCAATGGAGCTCGGTGCGCGCAAGCTATCTCGCGCAGGCAAACGAGGCCAGCGCCCGCACTGTCTATCTGGATGGCGGCTGGGGTGCGGATTGGGGTATGGGATGGGGTCCGGGCTGGTTCTGGAATCCGTACTACTCCACCTACTCCTGGATGCCGGGCGATGGCTTCTTCTGGAGCCCCTTCGGATACCCGTTCTACTCACCGGGATATGTGATTTATGCGCCAACGGTCGGTGGCGTGAGCCGCGTACCTGGCGGTCGCAGACCGACAGTAGCTGCCGGCCGAGGCTCACTTCCACTCTCCGTGGAGCCAGCCATGAACCCGCGAGTCGGCGCATTCGCTGCACGCGGCGCCGGAATTGGTTCCCCGCGCCCGGCAGTAAGCGCTCCGATGGCAGCGCCCCGCATGTCAACAGGCGGAGCCGTTCGTGGATTTGGTGGACGACGTTAACCCCCACGTTCGTCCACGGCACAAACGCCGCGCCGGGTACTGGAACCGGGTTGCGGCGTTTGTGTTTTTTTGTAAAGAAAACTCCGGGCGGTCTGTTACGTATACCGGATAATAGAGTTTTCTTACAAGACCATGTCTGCGCCCCGAATTGGGACCCTCGTCCCGGTTTCCTTACTGCTGCTCTCCGTAGGAGCGGCCTCTTCCCTCGCCCAAACCTGCGATCCCGGAGAACTACGCGTTCTGGTACGCGATTCCCAGGAAGCATCCATCTACGACGCGAAAGTTCACCTCGGCTCAGATAAGGTGGAAATCGGGAACGAGACAACTCCCACATCGGGAATCGCCTACTTCGAAAAGGTTCCGTGCGGCGCCTGGACCGTCCGTGTGACCAAGGACGGTTTCGGGACGAAGAACCTGCCCGTGGAGGTCACCTCGGGGGCGTCCACCGAACTCCAGGTGTCGCTCGATCCCCAAACGAACCAGTCGAGCCTGACCGTCAGCGATTCCCTGCCTGCGCCGGTCGAACAAAGCGCTTCGCAGAGCTACGAACTGCACCCCGCCGAGGTGAAGAATCTTCCCTCCAATCCGGCCAGCGTTGCGGACGTGCTTCCGCTGGTTCCCGGTGTCGTCCGAACGCCGAACGGAGAACTCAAGATCGATGGTTCGGGCGAGCAACGCAGTTCCCTGGTCGTGAACGAAAGCGATGTCACAGATCCAGCCACCGCGAAGTTCGGCGAAAGCATTCCTGTCGATTCCATTGAGACCATCAACGTGCTGAACACGCCTTTCCTTGCACAGTATGGCCGCTTCACGCAAAGCGTCGTGGCGGTTGAGACCAAGCGCGGCGGTGATAAATGGCACTTCGATCTCAACGATCCATTCCCCGACTTCCGCATCCGCAGCTACCACATGCGCGGGATCTCAAACCTCACGCCGCACGCTGTCGCGGGCGGGCCAATCATCAAAGATCGGCTGTTCGTCATCACCGCGCTGCAGTACTTCCTGGACAAAGTCCCAAACCGCACACTGCCGTTCCCGTTCAACGTCTCGAAGCACGAGCGGTGGAATGGTTTCACGCAGGTCGATTACATCCTATCCCCGCGGCAGCTCGTTAACGCGACGCTCCACTTCCATCCCGATCACGTCAACTTCGTCAATCCCGACTACTTCAATCCCGAAACCGTGTCCCCGAGTTACCGGCAACACGCTTACGAAGCCACCCTCGCCCACCATCTGGGACTTTGGAGCGGCACACTCGATACTTCCATCTCCTACCAGCGGTTCCATACGTGGATCGGCGCGCAGGGACCGGACGATGAGATCGTTACCCCACAGGGCAATCGCGGCAATTACGCCGCAACGCAGTCGCGCGATGCTTTTCGACGCGAATGGCTGGAGATCTGGTCACCCGCGCCGATTCGATTTTACGGCCCACATCAGTTCAAGATGGGCACCTCTCTGACGGTTTCCAACGATCGCGGCGAGTTTGTTTACCGGCCGGTTCAGGTGCTCAATGCCGCGGGCAGATTGATCGAGCGGGTTGATTTTCTAAACCAGGGGCCTTACAAACGGACCGATCTGGAATTCACCGGCTATGCTCAGGACCACTGGACTCCGTTTTCGAAGATCTCCATCGACGCTGGTGTTCGCGTGGAACACCAGCGGCTGGCGCAAAGCCTCCGGATCGCTCCGCGCGCGGGCTTTTCTTTCGCGCCGTTTGAAAATCAGAAGACCGTCTTCCGCGCCGGTTTCGGTCAGTTCTACGATCATATTCCCCTGGACGTATACGCCTTCAGCCGCTATCCGAACCGCACCGTTACCACTTACGCTCCCGACGGCTCCATCGCGAGTGTGGAAAACTTCGTAAACGTCATCGGAGCGGCTAACGGACCGAGATCGTTCCTTGTCCATGGCGAACGCGTCGCGGGCGACTTCTCTCCACGAGGAGTTACCTGGAATGCGCAGGTGGAGCATAGCTTTTCGAAACAGTTCCGCATCCGAGGTGTCTACACAGACAACCGCTCCGTGGGGCTCATCGTTTTACACCCCGATATACTGGGCGCGACGAACGAAATCGTGCTTGATGGCAGTGGCCAGTCCCGCTTTCGCCAGGCCGAGATCACCGGGAAAGTCGCGTGGCGCAAGGGCCAGGAAATGGTCTTCTCTTATACCCGCAGCCGCGCGGAAGGCGATCAGAACGCTTTCGATTATTACGTCGGAAACTACGCGAACCTTTTCGTTCGTCCCAGTGTTTACAGCAATCTCGCGGGCGATCTTCCGAATCGCTTTCTCACCTGGGGCCACGTCCGGCTGATTCGGCGGTTTGAAATCCTGCCCACTGTCGAGTACCGCAATGGCTTTCCCTATACGACACTCAACGAGCGGCAGAACTTTGTCGGAGTTCCCAACGGCGATGCGACTCGTTTCCCGAATTTCTTCTCGATGGATGCGCGTCTGCTGCGCGATTTCAAGGTGAAGCAGTACAATGTGCGGCTATCGGTGACCGGTTACAACCTCACCAATCACTTCAACGCGCTGGCGATTCACAGCAACGTGGACGATCCGCAATACGGTATCTTCTTTGGCAACTATCACCGCCGGTACCGCTTCGATTTCGAACTTCTGTTCTGAGTTTCTTCAGCGCGCCGCGGGTGGCTCGCGATCGGTCGGGACGCCCGCGTAGTAGCGATAAAACGCCACTGCCCGATTGATCGAAGAAGCCTCATGCCCTGCGGCGAGACTACTGGCCTTCTCGCCCGTGCGCACCATGCTGAAGTAGCGCCAGACGTCATTGCCTTCGCGCTCAAAGAAGTAGATTGACTGCATTTCGCCGGGATGGAAGACCGGCAGCAGCAGGTATCGCATGGTCGTCACGTTTTCAGTTTCGAAGGCAATGCGATCCGGCGAGGCGCTGAGGACGCGAAAACGGTAAACGGCCTTGCCGGTGAGATTATCTTCCTGCTCAAAGAAAAGGGGCTTCCCCTGACTCAGGCCCTCGCTCAGGTCGCGGAACGAAAAATCGGTACGGCGCTTTCCCGGCGAAGGTTCAGTCAACGCAGACGCGCCGGCGATCAGCGTTTTCCATCGCTTCTGTGTGGTGGACCAATACCGGATTCCGCCGCGGCCTCTGATCGCAGCCACGCGTTCCGCAACACCGGTTCCCCGAAAGCGCCCGGCCACCACAAGCAGGGTTGAAAAGCCTTCCCCGGTCCACCCGGTGCACTCTGGCGCGGTCCAGTGCGAACCCAGTTCTCCGTGATTCCAAAATTTCACAACAGGCGCAGCGTCTACGTCCGGATACCCGGGAAACAGTTGCGCGCCGCAAACGGGTGCGGGGCCGTTTATCGGCGCCGCAAAGACCGCGACGTTAGCCAGCATAGCCACAAACCAAAAGCGGAGCACTAAAGAAGTGGAGCAGTTACGAAGCCAAACCGGACGTGCCGCCGCCGGGACCAGGAGCCTCAGGAAAGGCTATTCGAGTTCCAGCCCGGATTCCCTGAGAGCTTTCCAGCCGCCATCCAGGGAGATGGCGGATGTGTACCCCATTTTCCCGAGGTTCTCCGCCACGAGGGCCGATCGGAACCCGCCCCCGCAGTAGAGCACGAACGTCGTATCCTTATCCGGATACTTCAGTTCAATGTCGCGCTCAATGATTCCGCGCCCCATATGTACCGCGCCCTTCACATGCCCGGCCGCGAACTCGTTGTCCTCGCGTGTATCGACCAGGACCAGCGTTTCGCCGCGCGCCAGCATCTCCTTGTACCCGGCAACATCGGTCTCCCGAATGTTCGCCTTCGCGTCATTCACCAGCTTGAGAAAACCGGGACTATGCACCATACTCGTTTACTCCACTCTTCGAATCTCAGCGCCAACTGCCGCGAGCTTATCTTCGATTCTCTCGTATCCGCGGTCAATGTGATAAACGCGGTCGATCACTGTTTCACCCTTCGCCACCAGCGCGGCGAGAACCAGCGACGCGCTCGCGCGCAGATCCGACGCGATCACGCCTGCACCCGAGAGAGCGCTGCGCCCGGCGACAATCGCCTCGCGGCCATCCAGCCGGATATTCGCTCCCATGCGCATCAGTTCCTGAGCGTGCATGAAGCGGTTCTCGAAGATTGTTTCTTTGATAATGGAAATCCCCGCCGCCTGCGTCATCAGCGCCATATACTGCGCCTGCAGATCGGTCGCAAACCCCGGATACTCTTCCGTCGCCATATCCACCGCGTGCAGCGCACCGCCGGGCAGAACATGCAGGGTGGTTGCGTCGGGCTGGATTACACGAACCCCGGCGCGCGCAAGCTTCGCCGTGAGTGCGCCGAGATGATCGGCAACGCATCCGGTCACCGTGACATCTCCGCCGGTAATCGCGCCTGCAATCACGAAAGTGCCTGCCTCAATGCGGTCGGCGATAATCTCATGCTCGGCGCCGCCCAGCTTTGCGACGCCTTCAATGCGGATCACGCTGGTACCCGCGCCCTCGATCTTAGCGCCCATCTTCAGCAGCAGCGCAGCCAGATCGACTACCTCCGGCTCGCGCGCTGCGTTCTCGATAATCGTCTCTCCCTGCGCCAGCACGGCCGCCATCAGAATGTCTTCCGTGCCGGTCACCGTCACGCGGCCAAACACCACGCGGGTGCCCTTCAGCCCGTCCGGCGCGATCGCTTCCACATAGCCGTGCTCCTGCGAGATCTTCGCCCCGAGCAGTTCCAGGCCTGACAGGTGCTCGTTGATCGGACGGGCGCCGATTGCGCAACCGCCGGGCAGCGATACGCGCGCGCGGCCGGCGCGAGCCACCAGCGGCCCCAGCACCAGACTCGATGCGCGCATCGTCTTCACCAGTTCATACGGCGCTTCGGGCGAAACGATCGACGGCGTTTCGAGGGTGACCTGCTCGTCCTCCACCGTGATGTACGAGCCGATATCCTGCAGCAACCGCTCCATTGTGCGGATGTCCCGTACGCGCGGCACACGCTTCAGAACGACTTTTTCGTCGGTGAGCAGCGCCGCAGCCAGCGCCGGCAACGCCGAGTTTTTTGACCCGCTCGTGGGAATAATTCCGTTGAGCGGCCTGCCGCCCTGAATGACAAATTTATCCATGATTCTCTTTCGGTATGTCCAGTAAATCGATGGCTGCCGGCACGCTGCCCGCGGTATCCAGCGCCCAGGCCGCACGTTCCGGTCCCGCGTCGGTCAGCGCATCGATGATTCTCAGAGCGCGGGCGCGAAGCTTGGCATTCTTTGGCTGCACATTCACCATCAGGTTCCCGCGCACATAACCCATGCGGATGAATGCGCCGGTGGACAGCATATTCAGCACCAGCTTCGTAGCGGTGCCGGCTTTCATGCGCGTCGACCCCGCAATAATCTCGGGGCCCGGCGTTGGTGTAACAGCGATGGCGGCGCGACGAGCCAAATCCGAATCCGGAGTACAACTGACCGCAATTGTCAGCGCGCCGAGGCGATTCGCCTCATCAATCGCGCCCAGAACATACGGTGTGCGTCCACTGGCCGCGATCCCGCACAGCACATCTTTAGCGGTGAACCCACGCGCCTGCAGATCCCGCACACCGATGGAAGGATCGTCTTCCGTGGTCTCGCTCGCGCGCGAAAGCGCCGATTCACCGCCGGCGATAATCCCCTGCACCAAATCCGGGGGGACATTGAATGTAGGCGGACACTCCGACGCATCCAGCACACCCAGCCGCCCGCTCGTGCCCGCGCCGATATAAAACAAGCGCCCGCCCGCGCGAAACGCGGCCACGATCCCATCCACCGCCTGCGCAATGCCCGGCAGTTCCGGCGTGATCGACTCCGCAACCAGCCGGTCTTCCGCGTTCATCACCTGCAGCATTTCAAACGTGGAAAGCGTATCGATGCGCGCCGACGCGGCATTCCGTTGCTCCGTCAGCAGCGCGTCCAGTTGTTCCGGCATCAAGTTCAATTGTAGGCGGACACCCTCAACCCATCACGCGTTTTTCCTGCCCCTGCCAAAACGGCTCGCGCAATTCGCGCTTCAGAATCTTGCCGGTGCCGCCCTTGGGCAGCGCTTCGGTGCGGATGAAAAATCTCTGTGGCACCTTAAACTTTGCCAGCCGCGCTGCAAGGAACGTGCGCAGTTCTTCAACTGCACACTCCTCGCCAGGCTTTGTCACGACGAACGCCACCGGAATCTCTCCCCACCGAGCATCGGGCGCACTCACCACCGCGCATTCGAGCACACCGGGATAAAGGGCAATCGATTTTTCAACTTCAATCGAAGAGATGTTCTCCCCGCCGCTGATGATAATGTCCTTACGCCGGTCAACGATGCGGATGTAGTTCTCTTCGTCCCACACACCCATATCGCCCGTCCGCAGCCAGTCGCCCGCCATCGCCGCAGCGGTTGCTTCGGGCTCGCGGAAGTAGCCATCCATGACCATGTCGCCGCGGATCACTATCTCGCCGACCGTGGAGAGGTCGCGCGGCGCGTCGTTTAATTCCGGATCCACTACGCGAATCTCCGCACCGATGATCGGCCATCCCGCCATCGCCTGACGCTCCCAGCGGTCATCGTCATCGGCATAGATCAGCGTAGGCTTACGTCGCGCTGCCGAAGCCACGGGACTCGTTTCCGTCAGGCCATACCCGGCGACGACTTCACACTGCAATGCGCGCTCCAGATTCGCGATAAGCGCCGAACTCGAAGCCGCCCCGCCAATAAACACGAGTTCGAGGGAGGAAAGATCAAATCGTTCGCGCCCTTCAAACGCAAGGAGCGCATTTCCCATGGTCGGAACAATTGAAAGCGACGTCACGCCCTCACTCTCTATTAACCCGAATACGCCCGCAGGGTCGAACCTCCGCACCATCACCTGTTTGAGCCCCATCATGGCGCAGGTTTGCGCTTTGCCCCATCCGTTCGCATGGAACAGCGGAATCGTATGCAGTTCCACGCCCGCCGGATTCAGCCGCAAGGTCGCCTCGCAACTCAGCGCGTGCAGATAGAGGGTCCGGTGGGAGAGCATCACGCCCTTCGGCGTGCCAGTGCTGCCGCTGGTGTAAAACAGCTCGGCAATTGAATCTTCGTCATACGTGCGGATTGCAGGGCGCAAAGGCTCGCCCGCCGCCAGAAAATCCTCATACTCGCTATCCAGGTTGACGATCGTCAGCCGGGGCGCCAAACGCCGCAGTTGCGCGGCCGTCTCCGCGAATTCATTCTCGAAAAACAGGAACTCAGGCTCGGCATGCTGCACGATCCCCTGCAGTTCCGGCTGTGTCAATCGCACATTCAGCGGCATCGCAATCGCATGAGCCTGCGGGGCTCCGTAATAACCTTCCAGCAGCTTGTGCGTGTTGTAGCTGAGAAATGCGATGCGGTCTCCCGGGCTCACACCACGTTGGGAAAGCGACGAAGCCAGCCGCCCGCACCGATCCGCCAGTTCGTTGTAGGTGAACCGCCGGGAGCCGCACACCACAGCCGTCTTCGAACCGAACAAGGCCGCGCCCCGCTCCAGACAGCGCAGCGGCGTAAGAGGATATTTCACCCTGAAATTCTACACGGTATCCGAACTCTCCGCGAAACAACCCGATATCATGCAAGGGTGCCAAGTGCCGGCGTTCTGCGCGCCCTGGTCATCTCCGGATTCCTGCTAACCCTGCCCGGCGGCATGCTGCCGCTGTGGGGCTTTCATGTGCGCCCGGATTTCGACACCGCCGGGAACTACTTCCTCTCACTCGCCGCAGGCATGGGATGCGCGATGTTCCTCGGGCGGCGCCTGTCCGCACGCTGGCGGGCGCAAGGCGTCCTCACCGCGGGATGCTTCTTCGCATCGGTCGCACTTCTGATGCTCACCGTTGCCGCCCCGCCGGCGCAACTCTGGTTTCAACATCTGGCGATGCTCATCACAGGATCGTCCGCGGGACTCATCAGCGCAGCCGTGTTCGCATCCATTGGTCCCGTTTGGGAGGCCGATCCGGCCGGGGTCAGCCTGCGCGGCGGTATCTACTTCAGCATCGGCAGCGTCGCCGGCGCGCTGCTGATGACGCAATGCTTTGACGACGCCCAGATCAATAATTGGCTGCCCGGTGGCATGAATGCTGTCCGGCTCCTCGCGGTCACCGCTCTCGTGCCCATGGCGGCGGCCATCGCATTCCGCCGTCTTCCTGCGACAGTCAACCACCCGCAGCCCGAACCCGACGCCCCAAGTCACCATCGCACTGTGCTCGCGCTGCTGTTCGGCCTGTTGCTTTTCGTTCAGTTCGCCGTGGAATGGTCGATCGCCGGCTGGCTGCCAATCTATCTGATCGACCGCCTGGGTATGAGCCCCACGGCGGCAGTAACGCTGCTCGTGCTTTACTGGACCGCTCTGCTGCTGGGTCGAGCCGGCGTGGCGCTTCTGCTGAAGCCCATTCCGCACGGAGTAATTTTGGCAAGCAGCGCATTCTGCGCCCTCTTCGGGGGCATGGCGCTCACCTGGTCCGACACACGCGGCGGCGTAGTCGTGGGTGTGATTCTAATGGGTCTGGGCTTCTCCGCCATCTTCCCGCTGGCCTCTGAGCAGGTCGCCGAAAGATTCACCAGCTATCGCGCCAGCTACTTCAGCGGACTATTCGCTCTGGCCATGTCGGGCGGAGTCTTTGCCGCATTTCTTCTGGGCCACATCGCCGCGTTCACGGGGCTTCGCGCAATTCCGGTAACCGCCATGCTCGGCAGTTGCGCAGTCATTGTGCTGATCCTGATGCTTCGTCTGGGGCGCAAAGTTTCGGGCAACTAGCAGACCAGTTCGTCGCGGCCGATCTTCAAACCGTCCAGATTCCCCAGTACGGTGAGAGCGATCTGCTTCTGCTCGAAGAACACCTGCGCGACGGACTGCACATCCGCCGCCGTTACTTTCTCGATGCTCTCAACCAGTTCATCGAGGGAGAAAAACCGCTTGAAGTGCATCTCCTGCCGCGCGAGGTTCGACATCCGGCTCGACGTCGACTCCAGACTCAGCATAAGCGACCCCTTCAGATGATCTTTCGCTCGTCGCAGTTCCTCGTCTGAAACCGTCTGCTGCTTCAGTTCGGAAAACTCCTTGAGTACCGAATCCACCAGCATGCGCACAGACTCGGGCGAAGTTCCCGCGCACACCAGCATGCACCCGGTATCCGAATACGGATTCAAATCCGAATACACCGAATAAGCCAGCCCCTGCTTCTCACGAATATTCTGAAACAGACGCGAACTCATGCCGCCGCCCAGCACGGTATTCAGCACGTAGCAGTGAAACCGGTTCTCGTGCGAGATCGGATAACACGGCACTCCCAGGCACAGATGTACCTGCTCCAGTTCCTTCTTCGACCGCAAAGCCACGCGCGCCTGAGTAACCGGCGCGGCGTTATCCGGCACTGGACCCGCCGGCTTCAGTTTCTCGAATCGCTCAGCCGCCAGCGCTGTCAATCGATCATGCGAAAGATTTCCCGCCGCAGTCACAAGGATATTTTCGGGCGTGTAAACCGCCCGGTAATACTCCTCAATCTGATCGCGTGTCAGTGCTTTCACTGTCTCGCGAGTTCCCAGAATCGGCCGCCCCAGCGGATGGTCCTTCCAGAAATTCGAAGAAAAAATCTCATGTACCAGATAGTCCGGACTATCCGCATCCATTTTGATTTCTTCCAGCACCACGCCCTTTTCTTTATCGATATCTTCCTGATCGAAGCGGGGATTCAGCACCAGATCGCTCAGAACATCCATCGCCACCGGCAGATGTTCGTCCAGCACCTTGGTGTTAAAGCAAGTCATCTCCTTCGCGGTGAACGCGTCGAGATTGCCGCCGAGCGAGTCCACGCTGCGCGCGATATCTTCGGCGCTCCGCGTGGCAGTTCCCTTGAACAGCATGTGCTCGATGAAGTGCGAAACACCATTCAGTTCCGGGATCTCGCGTCGCGAACCTGATCCCACCCACACGCCGGCCGAGACCGATCGCACATGCGACATCGCCTCGGTAATTACTTTAATGCCGTTTGCGAGCGTGGTGGTTTTGATGTCCCGCTCCGGCCCTGAGGAAACCGGTGGCCTCTCAACTGTTGGAAGAAATGACAATGTGACCCGTAGACCCTGCTTCGGTTGTACCACTTTGCGTAATGCCGTTTGTGGCCCGTACACTTTAAAAACGCGTGCTAACCTGGTAGAGATGCCGCAGGCTCTTGTAGGGATGGAACTTAACGAGCTTCGGCAGGTGCTGCCGCCGGACCAGCCCGCCTTCCGCGCAGCCCAGGTTTATCGCGCCATTTATAACCAGAAAGTTGGCGATTTAGTCCAGATCTCCACGCTTCCGGCAGTCCTCCGCAATGAATTGGCGGCGCATGCGGAACTGGGGTTGCCGCAGGCCGACCAGGTTTACAACTCGACAGACGGCACCCGCCGCTACCTGCTTCGCCTGAGCGACGGACGCACAGTCGAAACGGTCCTTATGCCGGAAGAAGATCGTGACACTGTCTGCATCTCTTCTCAGGTAGGCTGCCCCGTCGATTGCAAGTTCTGCATGACCGCTCTGATGGGACTGGAACGCTCCCTCACCGCGGGTGAAATCGTCGGCCAGGTGCTGTTCGTCGCGCGGGACAATAACCTGCTCGTCGACAACCGCCGCTTCAACATCGTGATGATGGGGATGGGGGAGCCGCTGCTTAACCTTCCGAACGTTCTCAAGGCCACGCGGATTCTCACGGACCCGCAGGCTGTCGGGATGAGCGAACGCCGCATTACGGTGTCAACATCCGGAATCATCCCGAAGATCGCCGAACTGGGCAAGGCCGAGGTACGGCCTAAGCTCGCCATCTCGCTCAACGCATCAACCGAAGAGCAGCGCCGCGAACTTATGCCCATCACCCGCAAGTGGCATCTGAGCGATCTGATGGAAGCCTGCCGCGCCTATCCTCTGCGCCCGTGGGAGCGCCTGACCTTCGAATACGTGCTCCTCAAAGACGTCAACGATACCGATGCCGACGCCCGCCGAGTCGTTCGTCTGCTTTCGAACATCAACTGCAAAGTGAATCTGATCGCGCTAAATCCCGGCCCAGGCATCCCGTTTGAAACACCGCTTCCCGAGCGAGTGGCTTCCTTTCAGGAAATCGTGCGCCGCGCAGTCCCGTGTTTTATCCGCAGACCGCGCGGACTCGATATCTTCGCCGCCTGCGGTCAGCTCAAGAGGAACGCATGACAGTCGTCGTCCCGCATCATTCCACTCAGAACGGAGCCATCGCCGCGCTGGATAAGGCTGCCGACAAACTTCTCTCCGGTCAGGGTACCGGCAGCGTTCAGATCGTCAACCCGCAAAAAGCCTGGGATGGCCCGGTGATGACATTCGGATGCACCGGCAAACTGGGTTTCATATCCGTACCGCTCGCCGGCGCCGTCACCGTTGACGAAACCAACGTAACGGTACACTGCGACCTTCCGCCCATGGTCACCAACTTTGTCGGCGAGCAAAAGGTCCGCGGCATGGTGTCCATGAAAATCGCAGAAGTGGTTCAACCGTCGTAGCGATTCTCTTCGATCCGCTACCCTGATTTAGTGCCCCTAATCCTCAATGGAAATCAGGTCCGCGACCAGATCAAGTCCGAATGCCGCCCACGGGTCGAAAGCATGCTCGCCGCCACCGGTCGCGCTCCGGGCCTCGCCGTCGTCCTTGTAGGCGACAACCCGGCCTCCACTGTATACGTCCGCAGCAAGACCAAAACCGCCGAAGAACTCGGCATCTACAACGAAACTCTCACTCCGCCCGCCGATATCTCCACAGAGGACCTTCTCGCCATCGTTGAAGCCCTCAATGCCCGCCCCGAGATCGACGGCATCCTGATTCAACTTCCCCTCCCCGCGCAAATCGATGCGCAGCGGGTACTCCTCGCAGTCGCTCCCGAAAAAGACGTCGATGGCTTCCACCCCTGTAACGTCGGGCTCCTCTCCACGGGCCGCCCCGGGCTGCGCCCTTGCACACCATCCGGCGTCATCGAGATTCTGAAGCGCTACGAAATTCCAATAGCCGGCCGCAACGCAGTGGTCGTAGGCCGCAGCGACATCGTGGGCAAGCCCATGGCGATGCTCCTCCTCCACGAGAACGCCACGGTAACCGTCTGCCACTCCCGCACGCACGATCTTGCCGCCGTCTGTCGCACGGCCGACATCCTTGTCGCCGCCATCGGCCGCACTGCCATGCTCACCGAGGAATTCATCAAGCCGGGCGTGGTCGTTATCGACGTGGGCATGAACACTGTCACCAAACGCGACGAGGCGGAGCGCATCTTCCCGCCGGATCGACTGGCCAACTTCGAAAAGCGCGGCAGCCTGCTTGTCGGCGATGTGCTTCCTTCCGCAATGGCCCACCTGGCCTCTGCCTACACCCCAGTCCCGGGAGGCGTTGGACCGCTCACTATCGCCCTGCTGATGCGCAACACCATCGAAGCCGCGGAACGGCGCTCGAAGGCATGTTAATCGCCGGGCTAACCGGGGGACTCGGCTGTGGCAAATCGTTCGTTGGCCACGCGCTCGAAGAGTTAGGTGCGCATGTGATTGAAGCCGACGATGCAGGACACCAGGTTCTCCTGCCCACAGGTGAAGCCTACCAGCCGGTCCTCAAAGAATTTGGCGAAGTAATCCTGACTGCATCCGGTGAAATCGACCGTTCCAGACTGGCTGCAGCGGTTTTCGGAAAACCACAACAACTCGCCAAACTCAACGCAATCGTCCATCCCGCGGTTCGCGAACGAGCCCGCCGCAGCATCGAAAAAATAGCGGCGAGTGAACCCAAGGCCGTGATCGTCTACGTAGCTGCCATACTGCTGGAATCCGGCGGGCTGCCCGGCATGCAGAAACTGATCGTCGTCAACTGCACGCCCGAACAGCAATTCGAACGCGCGCTCGAACGCCCGGGCGCAACCCCCGACTCCGTCCGCGCACGTCTCGCCCACCAACTTCCCATCGCCGAAAAACTCGCCCGCGCCGATTACGTCATTGACACCTCCGGCACAAAGGAGGAAACCCTGCGTCAAACTAAAATAGTATTGGAGGAACTGAAAACACTGGCATGAGACCCCGCGCCCTGATAATGACTCTGGTCCTGGTAGCCGCCTTCTGGCTGGTCACGTCGCGAGGAAACTGGAGCGTTGAGCGCATTCTCCGCCCCATCTCCTCAACCGGCAAGCTCTGGTCCGATCCCGTCACCGCGCACGGCGCGGGCTTCGGCGCCGACGAACAGAACAACGTCGATATCTACAAAACGAGCCATCTCGCCACCGTCAACATCACCAGCGTTGTCATTCAGCGCGACTTCTTCTTCCGCGCCTACCCGGTACAGGGCGCAGGCTCCGGCTTCATCATCAATGACAACGGTGAAATCGTAACCAACAAGCACGTAATCGCCGGTTCCAATCAGATTAAGGTCACGCTCTCAGACAAGAAAGAATACCCTGCGCAGGTGCTCGGCATCGATAGCCGGGATGATCTCGCCATCCTCAGGATCAATGCCGATCACAAGCTCCCGTTCCTGCCGCTCGGCGATTCCGACCGCCTCCAGGTAGGCCAGAAGGTCCTCGCGATCGGCAACCCGTTCGGCTTCGGCGGAACCCTCACCACCGGTATCGTGAGCTCACTCGGCCGCGGACTCGATAACGAAGACGGCGTCCGCCTCGAAGGCCTGATTCAGACAGACGCCGCAATTAACCCCGGTAACAGCGGCGGACCGCTTCTCGATTCCAGCGGCAACGTAATCGGCGTCAACACCGCGATCCTCGGCTCGCAGACAGCTTCCGGACAGGCAGGCAGCATCGGCATCGGTTTCGCCATGCCGATTGCGCGGGTGAAAGCGATGCTCGAAGAGTTCCGCGCTACCGGACACATCTCCCGCGCAGTGCTCGGCGTTTCGCAGACATTCCCGGTGAACGAAGCCCTGGCCCAGGCGCTGGAACTCCAATCCACCGGACTCCTCATTCAGCAGATCGATGACGGATCGCCCGCCGCTGCCGCGGGACTCCGTGGCCCGACGCGCACCGTAATCGCAGGGTTCAACACACGCCTCGGCATCGGCGGTGACCTCATCGTGGCGATCGACGGCAACCCCGTCACCGCGGAAGACTCCCTTGTGCGGGCCCTCAACGGCAAACGAGCAGGCGAAAACATGCAGCTGACCATCCTGCGCGGAGGTCAGACCATGAAGGTCAACATCAAACTCGGCTCAGCGCCGGAACGCGTTAACTGATCGACGCCAGACATTCCGCAACGGCTTCCGAAGGCACCCCGCCCTCGCGAATAATCTGCCATCGCGCCTCGGTGATATCGACCGTAGTAGCGCCCTGCCCCAAAGCAGGACCGCCCTCCAGCACCAGATCCACTTTGCCGTCCAGCACGCCGAATACTTCAATGCCGCTGCGGCACGTAGGATGCCCGGAAATATTCGCGCTGGTGGCAATTAACGGCTGATTCAGGCGCGACAACAGCTCATCGACAAGCCGCGACTTCGCCTGCCGCACCGCCAGCCTCCCGGTATTGCCCGTAGCGCGCAAAGGCACCGCCGCCGATGCAGGCACAATGATCGTCAAAGGACCAGGCCAGAAGCGTCGGGCCAGCGCATGGAACCGTGGCGAGACCTCACGAGCCAGTTCTTCCACCATCAACGCATCGCGAACAAACAAAGGCAGCGCTCGCTGATTCTCCCGTCCCTTGGCCTGGTAAACCTGCCGCACCGCGCGCAGATCGAAAGGGTCCGCCACCAGCGTATACAGCGCATCCGTAGGAATCGCCACAACCTGCCCGAGCCGTATCGCAGCCTCGGCCCGGTCGAGCGCTTCCGAAGGTGGATTCTCGGAATCCACCTCAATCAAATCTGTAGCCACGCGCACAGCGTAGCACGGAGAGGACTCGTCCCGCGATCCCATCGAGACGGACCGCAAAACATATCTAAACCGCCTGCAGCCGTTCTTCCCGCTGGACCACGCTGTCCGTTCCCGCGCTCCGCGGCTCAAACGAATACCCAAACCCGCGCACCGAATGGATCAGCCGCGGCGCAGCTGCATCCAGTTCAATCTTCTGCCGCAGCCGCAGAACATAAACATCCACCGTCCGGTCTGTCACAGCCCGATCCTGTCCCCAGACTCCATTCAGCAATTGCTCGCGGCTGAACACCACCCCCGGCCGGCTCATCAGGAACTCCAGCAGCCGGAACTCCGTCGCCGTCAGTGTAAGCGCCTCGCCGTTCAGCGTGACCTTGCAGCTGCTGCGATCCAGTTCAATCCCACCCGCCTTCAGGGTGCGGGCGGGCGCCGTATTCCCGCGGAACTGCAGCTTAATCCGCGCAATCACTTCCCGGATGAAAAACGGCTTCACAATATAATCGTTCGCACCCAGTTCCAGCCCCACAATCCGATCCGTCTCAGAGGCCCGCGCCGTGAGGAAAATGATCGGCGTCTGCGCCAGTTGCGCGTCGTTCCGAATCCCCTTGCAGATATCGAGCCCATCGGAATCCGGCAGCATAATATCCAGCAGCACCAGATCCGGACGCACCCGCCGGCACAGATCGAGCGCCCCGCGCCCCGTCTGCGAACCGGCAAATGCAAAGCCTTCTTTTTCGAGGTTGTACTTCAGCAGCGAGTAAAGATCGCGATCGTCTTCAATCAGGAGAATTCGTTTCGACACAGCGCACCGCCCTTACAACTCCAGCGTAGGGGCGAAACAGTTACAAGCGGGTTAACGACCCGTAAACGGTGGGTGAAGTTCCGGTGCTGCTTCTGTTACAGGACGAAGCTGGGCGTGCTCCACCGGCAGCGTGAAAAAAAACGTGGCGCCCTCGCCCGACCGGCTCTCCAGCCGAATCTCGCCCGAATGCGCGCGAACCAGATGCTTCACAATCGCAAGGCCAAGACCCGTGCCGCCCAGTTCTCTGCTGCGTGCTTTATCCACGCGATAGAACCGCTCAAACAGCCGCGACTGCTCTTCCTCCGGAATTCCGATCCCCGTATCCCGCACGAAAAATTCAATCCACTCGGTGCCATCCGCGCGCCGCACCGGTCTGGACCCCGCCGCGATCGCGCCACCCTCGGGCGTATACTTCACCGCGTTATCCAGCAGATTGCTCACGATCTGATAGAAAGCCTCCGGATCGCAAAACACCTCGCACTCCGCAGGACCCGCTTCATGCCGCAGCGCAATCCGCTTCTTGTCGGCAATCGGACGAATCGTATCCACCACGTCCGCCAGGAGATCGTTCACGCGAAACGAAGCCACGCGCATCTCCTGCGTGCGCAGTTCCAGCCGCGAAAGGGTGAGCAGGTCCGCTGTAAGCCGCGTCAGACGCTCCGCATTATGCCGGATGATGTTCAGGAACCGCACGTTATGTTCCGGATCGTCCAGCGCCCCATCCAGCAGCGTCTCCGTATAGCCCTGAATGGAAGCCAGCGGTGTGCGCAGCTCGTGCGACACGTTAATCACGAAGTCCTTCCGCACACGCTCCAGGCGCTCCAGCTCGCTGTGCTCGGTTTGCAGTTGCAACACGGTGCGCTCCAGCTTCTCTCCGGTCTCATTGAGCTTGCGACCCAGCAGACCCAACTCACCGCGCCCTTCCGGCAGGCGAGCCTGATAATTCGCCCGAGCCAGCTCGCCTGCCTGCGCGATGATCGCGCTCAAACGTTCCGCCAGCCCGCGCGCCAGAAAAATCGCAACGAGAACCGCCGGCAAGAACGCAATTGCCGCGCTTTGCAAAATGCGCAGCCGGATTGCCGACACCTCGCTGCGCACCGCGGTCAGCGGCACGGCCAGACGCAGCACCGGTCCGTCGCCGCCCTCCGAGGGAAGCCCCACGTATAGAAAATCGATTCCCAGCGTCGCGCTCTTCCGCGTGCTGTAACCGAGTCGTCCGCGAAACGCCTCCTGCAGCTCCGGACGCCCCCGATGGTTCTCCATCGTCTTCGGATCAGCTTCCGAGTCCGCCAGCACTACGCCATCCTGCCCCACCACGGTAAGCCGCGCCTCGCTCGAACGCCCAAGTTGGCGAATCTTCGCCTGATCGAGCGCAGCAATGCGATTCGTCAGCAGAATCACGCGTCCCTGCCGCTCCAGCGAAGTCCTGAGCTGATCGACAAAGAACCGCTCCGCCGCGCTCGCGGCAAGCAGATCCGCCGCGACGAGCGCAATCGCAATCAGGCAGGCCGTGCCCGCCAGCAGTTTAAGGAATATCCGCCCGCTCACGCCGCTTCAAAGCGGTAGCCGAACCCGCGCACCGTCGCCAGAAACACCGGTTCATCGGCCTTCGCTTCAATCTGCTCGCGCAGACGCCGCACATGCACATCCACCGTCCGCGGGGTAACGAAATGCTGCTCTCCCCAAACCTGCCGCAGCAGCTGTTCGCGCGAAAACGCATGCCCCGGATGCGTAATAAAGAACTCCAGCAGCTTGAACTCCGTGGAAGTCAGTTCCACTTCCCTGCCGTTCTGATAAACGCGGCGCGCCGCCTGATCCAGATGGAACGGACCGAGTGTTACCTCCTGCACTGCCGGAGCAGCGTCGGTCTCCGTGCGACGCAGATGCGCTTTGATCCGCGCCACCAGTTCCCGCGGACTAAACGGCTTTGTAATGTAATCGTCGCCGCCAATTTCGAGGCCCAGCACACGATCCACCTCATCCGAACGCGCCGTCAGGAACACAACCGGCACCTTCGCCATCTGTCCGCCCGCGCGGATCCGCCGGCACAGTTCGAACCCGTCATGCCCCGGCAGCATCACATCCAGAACGATCAGATCGGGCTGAAATTTTTCCAGCGCCGGAATCGTTCCGTTCTCGCCGCCGAAAATCTTCGGCTGAAAGCCCGATCGCGTCAGATTGTATTCAATGAGCGAAGCCAGCTCCGCTTCGTCCTCAACCACCGCTATGCGTTTCGACAGAACGGCCTCACTTCCCGCGCTCTGCCTTGCACTCCGCGCAAGGACAAATCCGCCGCAGATGATCCCACGAATATATCCCGGACGAATGCCCGTCGTTCCAGGAAATGTGCAGCGCGTAATTCCCGGTCTGCTCGATGCCGTCCATTTTCAGCCGGGCTTTATACATCGGAAACAGCTCCGCCGGAGACTCCGTCGTCTTCTTCCTCGGCTCCGTCCCGTGCGACCCCGTACACGTTGCGCACGGACACCAGTCCCGCAAATACTCCAGGCCGTATGAGCTGTGATGCCCGTCCTTCCAGTCGATATCGAGGCCGCGTGATTTCGAAACCGCGATATGTTCCGGATCAGTAGTTATAGTTGTCATTCGTAAAACTTCAAACCGCTAAGACTGGTGCGTACGCTCCACATCGCGTATTCCGGATATTCGCCGCATCGACGTACAAAGCTTTTCGAGCTGCTTCTTATCCCGCACCTCAACCGTCATTTCCACAATAGCCGCATCCGTCTTCTGGCTGAAGTCCGTACGCGCTTCGAGGCTCCGTACATTGATCTTCTCATCCGCCAGCGCCGACGTGATCTGATGCAGCAGCCCAGGCCGATCGTCGGTATGCACCACCACCCGCACCGGAAATGTCTCTTCCACGTTGCGGGTCCACTCCACGTCGATCTTTCGCTCGGAATCGTACAGCAACGCCTGCACGTTCGGACACAGGCGCGTATGCACGGCCACACCCTTCCCGCGCGTCACATACCCGACAATCGCATCGCCACGAATCGGGTTGCAGCACTTCGCGCGATACACCATCAGATCGTCGATGCCATGCACCTTAATCGCATCGTCATCCGGCTTCCCGCCAGGCGCTCGCGCCGCGGGCTCTGCCACAGGAGGAGCGGGCGCAGCACCCTCATCCGGCAGCAACTCCGGCACCGCCTTCTGAATCACCTGGCGCGCGGAAAACTTTCCATAGCCGAGCGCGGCATACAAATCCTCGCTCTTCCCCAGGCCGTAATCGTTCGCGACCTTCTCCAGCGCCTCGTCGCGAATCTTCGCCATCTGCGTCCCCAGACGGCGAGCTTCCTTCTCCAGATACTTCTGCCCAATCTCGATCGCACGCTCACGCTCGTTCGCGTTGATGACGTGCTTGATGCGATTGCGAGCGCGCGAAGTCTTGACGATCCCCAGCCAGTCCTTGCTGGGCAGATGCCCGGGCGTCGTCAGAATATCGACCACGTCGCCATTGCGCAGTGCGTACTTCAGCTGCACGATGCGCCCGTTGACCTTCGCGCCTGTACACGTGTTCCCAACTTCGGAATGCACCGCGTACGCGAAGTCCACCGGGGACGAGCCTGCCGGCAGCGCCACCACACGCCCCTTCGGCGTGAAGCAGTAAACCTCTTCGGCATACAAATCGAGCCGCAGCGTGGAATCGAAATCCCCGGGATTTCGCATGTCCTGCTGCCACTCCACCAGTTGCCGCAGCCACGCGACGCGCTGATCGTCCTGCACGCCGCGCCGGCCTTCCTTGTACTTCCAGTGCGCCGCGATGCCTTCTTCGGCAATCCGGTGCATCTCTTCCGTGCGGATCTGAATCTCGAAGTGCCGCCCCTCCGGCCCCACCACGGAAGTATGCAGCGACTGATACAGGTTTGGCCGCGGAATCGCAATGAAATCTTTGATCCGCCCCGGCACCGGACGCCACTCGTTGTGGATCACCCCCAGCGCCCCGTAGCAGTTCTTCACCGAATCCGTAATGATGCGCAGACCAAGCAGGTCATAAACCTGATCGAGCGTGATCTTCTGGCGCTTGAGTTTCTGATAGACCGAAAACGCCCGCTTCACCCGGGCCTGCACACGCGCCGGAATCCCCTCGCGCCGCAGTTCCGCCTCCACGGTGGACCGCATCTTCTCCAGATACTTCTCGTTGTCCCCGCGCTGCTCCTCAATCGTGCGCGAGATCTCCGCCGCGGCCTCCGGCTCGATGTGAATGAAGGAAAGATCCTCCAGCTCACCGCGCACTTTACCCATGCCGAGGCGGTGCGCAATCGGCGCATAGATTTCAAGCGTTTCGCGGGCAATCCGCTGCCGCCGCTCGGGCGACAGGGCATCCAGCGTGCGCATGTTGTGCAGCCGGTCGGCCAGCTTCACGATGATGACGCGGATGTCCTTCACCATCGCCAGCAGCATCTTGCGATAGTTCTCAGACTGACGGTCTTCCGCCGAGTTGAAATCGATCTTGCTGAGCTTGGTAACGCCGTCCACGCAGACCGAGACTTCCTCGCCGAAGAGCTTCTTCAGCTCTTCGGAAGACACTGCCGTGTCTTCCACGATGTCGTGCAGCAGACCGGTCTGGATGGTGACCGAATCCATCCGCATCTCCGCCAGGATATGCGCTACCGCGAGAGGATGCGAGAGATAAGCCTCGCCCGAAGCCCGCTTCTGCCCGGCGTGGTGCTGTTTCGCAAACTGCCAGGCCTTTTCAATACCGGAGAGATCGTCCCTAGGACGAGCGTCGCGCGCTACCGCCAGCAACCTCTCCAGTTCCGGATCGCGAGGCGCTGTCGTGCCCTCAGCGGCAGGAGCCGCATCGGCTTCGACACCTGGAACAGGAGGCACAATCCTATTTTACCGAATCGTGATATTAGAAAACCGAATATCGCAACAAAAAAAGCGACCGGACTCGTGGTCCGGCCGCTCGATGTTTCCAGTTTCTGCGTGAAAGCTATTCGCCGGTGTTAGCCGCGCCGTTAGCCAGTGCTTCCGCCTTCTTGGCAGCCTTCTCCTTGGTTGTCTGCAGAGCCTTCTCCATCCAGGTATCCGCCTCTTTCCAGTCGGCGTCATACTGTTCCTGGGTGTCGTCCAGATCGGCGCGGTAGCGAATCAGAAGGTTCATGTAGGACATCGCGTTCTCGTACTTCGGATCGATCTCCAGTGCCTTCTTTTCGTACTCGATGCCGTCCGTCAGCTGCTGCCAGTACTTCGCCTTCAGATCGGCTTTGAGCGTCTTGCCCTTAGCGTCAGGCTTCAGCGGATTCTGCGCTTCCGGCTTCATCCCCAGCGAGTTGCGCGCATCGCGCTGCTCGGGCAGGAAGTCCAGCCAGGCAATGACGCCGAGCGTGTAGTAAGCTTCCTTGTTCTTCGGATCAAGAGCAATGACTTTCTTGTTCCACTCCGCCGCGCTGTCCATGGCCTTGCGTGCATCCGGGCCCTTCGCGTTGCCTACCTGGTAGTACAGGCTTGCGATCGACTGAGTAGCCAGCAGCTTATCCTGGTCGGTCGGACTTGACTGCAGCACCTGGTTGAATTCATCCATTGCCGCCTGCCAGAACTTCTGGTTCTCCGCTGTCTCGGTCCCGGGAACATACTGCTGTTCGTAGGCCGTAGCCAGATAGAGCCGAGCCGGGCCAAATGACGGATCGGCGTCGATCGCCAGCCGGAACTCGTCGGCCGCTGCCGCATAGTTTCCGGTCTTGAACGCATTCACACCCTGATTCAGGTGGTCACGCGCCTTCAGCTTCGCGCAGCCCGCGCCGGTCATCGCAAGACAAACCGCCGCGGCGCAGAGCGCTCCTTTCAATCCGATCTTGCCGCTCATTATTGCCCGGCCTCCACTTTAGGCGTCATCAAACCTACGTGGTCGATGCCGGCCGAGTGCGCAATGTCGATCGCCCGCGCCACAACCTGGTAATCGAGATCCGGATCACCCTTCACGAACGCAACCTTTTCGGCGCGTAGCTTGAAGATGTCCACCAGACGGCTTTCCAGCGTGCCCCAGTCCGCATCGTCTTCGTTGATCTTGATCTTGCCGCCCTTGTCAATCACGAGCACGATCGTGTGCTGGTCAGGCTGTGCCGGCGAATTCGGTGGTGGCGGCTGGGGCGCCAGCGCGTCCAGACCGTGCGGAACCACCGGAGAAATCGCCATGAAGATAATCAGCAGAACCAGCAGAATATCGATCATGGGCGTCATGTTGATATCGCCCTTGGGTCCTCCCTTGGACCCACCTACTGCCATTGCCATGGAAATAGCTCCTTATAAATTCAGTTCAGTCGGGCTGGCCGGAACCCGCCCGGGGCAATCTACTTCTTTGACAGATCCTGTTCCGTCAGCAGACCCAGTTGATCCACGCCGCCCGAGCGCAGATTGTCCACGACGTCTTCCACCGTCTCATACTTCGCGCGTGCGTCCGCGCGGATAAACACCACCCGGCTTGTTCGGTTTTGCAGCAGATCGCGCACTTTCGGCGCAAGATCGTCGGGCTTCACCTGTTCCAGACCGGGGCTCAGATAAACCTTGCCGTCGCGGGCAACCGAAACCTTCACCGCATCTTCCTTGTCGGAGTCCGGCATTGCAATCGGGTCGCGTGCCTTCGGCAAATCAATGTTCACGCCTTTGTTGAGCATGGGCGTGATGACCATGAAGATGATCAGCACAACCAGCATCACGTCCACCATGGGGGTTACGTTGATGTCTGCTACTGGAGGCGGAGCCGCTTTTAATTTCATCTGCTTTCTCCTGGTTTCCCTTTTGAGCTTCTTCGGATCCTTGCCGCGGCGGGGCGCTGGTTAATACCTCCGCCGCGGCGATCCAATCAACTCGCTGGCTCTGGCTTCGTTACTGAATAACTACTTGCGGGCGCCGGACTTGGCTTCCGCGCGCTTCACGAAGTAGTCGAGCAGTTCCGAACTGGAGTTGCCCATTTCCACATCGAACGCGTCCACGCGGCCCGTGAAGTAGTTGAACATCCAGACCGCGGGAACCGCCACGAACAGACCGATCGCGGTGGTCACCAGCGCTTCGGAAATACCGCCCGCGATCGCGCCGATACCGGGCGTCTTCTGCGCGGCCATCGTCTTGAACGCGTTGATGATGCCGACGACGGTTCCGAACAGACCGACGAACGGCGCCGTGGAACCAATGGTGGCCAGTGCACTTACGCCACGCTTCAGTTCCGCGTGAACGATCGCTTCCGAGCGCTCCAGAGCGCGGCGGGAGGCTTCGATCTCTTCACCCGAGATCTGCGAACCGCCCTGATGTGCCTGGAATTCCTGCAGACCGGCCACAACAACCTTGGCCAGGTGGCTCTTCTTGTAACGGTCGGCAACCTTGATCGCTTCATCCAGCTTGCCTTCGCGCAGAGCGCCCGCAACCGCGGGAGCGAACTGGCGGCTCTGCTTACGCGCCGCGCTGAACGCCATCACGCGATCGATCATCACGCCGATCGACCACGCCGACATCAGGAACATGATGATGACGACGCATTTCGCCAGCGTACCCATCTGAGTCCAGAGGTGGCGGAAATCCCAGCCCGGAGCCCCGGCTTCCTGCAACAGCATGATTGCCCGTACCTGCATCTGTAAAAGCATTTCTCTTCTTCTCCTGCGAGTTGATTTAGTTTAAGTGAGCGGCGGCTTTTTGGGACCGCCGTTTCCGTCTTCTTTACTTCTTAACCAGCGCCAAACAGAAACCCGAACTAATTGCTCAGACTGAAATTCACATCGATCGTCGTCAAAACTTCCTGGGCCTCGCCGTTCAGGATCAGCGGCTTGTAGCGCCACTGACGGACTGCCTCGAGAGCCGCGTTAACCAGCAGAGGAGGACCGCTGACCACCTTCAGGTCTTCGATCGTGCCTTCTTTGGAAATCGTCGCTTCCAGCTTTACCGTGCCCTGCTGGCGCGCCGTCTTGGCCAGCACCGGATACGACGGCTTAACCTGCGAGATGATAGATGCGGCCGTCACGCCGCTGCTTACACGCACCGGACCAGCGGGCTTCGGAGGAGCCGGAGCGGGCTTCGGAGCCGGAGGCGGTGCCGCCGCAGGCAGACCCGCAACGATGCCACCCAGACCGCCGGCACTTCCCGGAATACCGCCCGGAACGCCGCCCACCACGCCCGTCGCCAGAGGAGCTTCTTCTTCCGTCACCATCAGAATCTTTGAAGGCACCGACTTCGGAGCCGTCAGCACGTTCGACACAAACTGCTTCGGAACCGTATGCACAACCTTGACCGCCTGCTGCGGAGGAGGTGGCGGGGGCGGCGGGGGCGGCGGGGGCGGAGCCACCAGGAATGTCGCAAACTGCGCCGAACCCAGCGTGTCGTAATAAATCAGCGGAATTACCACCAACACACCGATCGCCAGAATCTGGATCCCAAGCGAAAGGAAAATCGTATACGGCCGCTTTGTCTTTCCTACGCCATCGACGAAAGTCTGCTCAAACATGTATACCCTCTCTTCTCAGTCTTCTTTGTCGCCATTGATACGGGGCTCGAACTATCGCCCCTGCACCCGGCTGAATCGCACTACGCTCTTACCTGCAGTCCGTCGTCTGGTTGCCCATCATACACCGGAAAACCCATCGGCGGCATACAGTCTACAATAATTTACCCATCCGAACTGAAACAACCCTAACGTACTTTTTTCTGCTTTGGTCGAACCTCTTCCGTCACGCGCGCAGCTGCCACCGCAGGCACTGTCTTCTTCCGCGCATCGGCCCAGTTGTGCCAGAACAAAACTATCGGACTGGCCACAAAAACCGAGGAATAAGTCCCGATCAGAATTCCCACTACCAGTGCAAAAGCGAAGCCATGCAATACAGGCCCGCCGAACAGAAACAGCGCCAGCACCGCCAGAAACGTCAGACCTGACGTCATCACGGTTCTGCTCAGCGTCTGATTCACACTGCGATTGATCAGATCCGCCAGCTTTTCCCGACTGTCCAGCCTGTTGTTTTCACGAATACGATCGAAGATGACGATCGTGTCGTTCATGGAATAACCGACAAGGGTGAGTAGCGCCGCGATCACGGTCAGAGTGATCTCTTTCCCGAAGAGGGAAAATAGTCCAATGGTGATGATCGTGTCGTGGAGGCAGGCGATAACCGCCCCTACGCCATAGATCCATTCGAAACGGAAGCCGATGTAAACCAGCATCCCGGCGAGCGCAAGCAGCGTGGCATTGACGGCCTGCCGGCGAAGTTCATCACCGACTTTCGGGCCGACTACCTGTGTGTCGCGCTCCGCGTTATAGGGCGCGAGGTAGCATTCTTGATTCAACACCGTGAGCACCTGTGGTGTCAAGCCCTCGGCGCCTTTCAACTGGTCAAAACTTGTAACGACGCCACCCTGGTCGTCGCGTGCCTTCGTGATCGCCGACGCGAGCTGCGCAATCTGGGGATCGGAAAGCTGCACACCTGCCTTTTGCAGAGGATCGCGCAGCCGGTCCGCCAGTTGCGTCGGAGTAGCGTTATTCAGCTCCATCTTGCCGTTACCCGGCTGCCCGAACGTCTTCGCCAGCGTCTCTTCCACAATCCGGCGGTTGTTCTTCGCCGTCGCATCGTCATCCGCTTCCGTGCCAATGACAATTTCGTTCTTCGCATCGGCGAACGACTGCACGCTCGGAGCGCTCCGGAACGCGCTGGCCAGCGCCGAACGCACCTGCTCCACCGGCGGCGTTGACGCGAACTTCACCGTCATCTCCAGTCCGCCGCGGAACTCGATACCCAGCTTCGGCCCGCCGTTGATGGCTAAACTCACCAATCCCGCTACACTCAGCACCAGCGAAGCGCCAATGAACTGCCACTTCCACCGGAGAAAATCAAAGTTCGTCTGTTTGAATAATTCCATTTGTCACTGCCCGCCCGGGCTGTCCGGCCGAACCGTGCCAATGAGTATTGACACCGGTTAACGCCGAATTGTTCCGGGCTTCCTCGGGATCGGCCATCCGACCCCTCTATCCTTTCGAATCAAAAAACTTATCACATGCGAGCCGTTCCGCCCGCCGAACACGGGAACTTAAATGCTGAGTTCGGTAAGTTCCTTACCGTCCAGTTCCCACTCGAAAATCGTTCGCGAAACCCAAACCGCTGTGAAAACGTTCGCAAACAAACCGATCACCAGCGTCACCGCGAATCCCTTTACCGGCCCGGTGCCAAACAAAAACAGGAACAGGCACGAAACGATCGTCGTCACGTGCGTGTCAACAATCGTCCACCAGGCCTTATCGAACCCGCCGGCAACGGCCGCCGGAATCGTTTTACCGGCACGCAGCTCTTCACGAATACGTTCGAAAATCAGCACGTTCGAATCGACTGCCATACCCACCGTGAGAATGATTCCCGCGATGCCAGGCAGCGTCAGCGTCGCGCCGAAATACGCGAGCGCGGCGAACAGCAGAATTGTGTTCAGCAGCAGAGCCAGCACGGCGTTGATCCCCGCGCGCTTGTAATACACGAGCATCACAAGCACAACAGCCAGAAGTCCGGCCAAACCCGCATAGATGCCTTCGTGGATCGAATCCGAACCGAGTGACGGACCCACCACGCGTTCGTTGATCGTCTCAATCCCCGCAGGCAGCGCGCC
>JBEHXG010000051.1:0-33493 GCA_048498815.1 Acidobacteriota bacterium
GTTGAAAAACAAAAAACGTTTTCCAACTTTCCCACAGCCCCGGCGACGACGGCGGGTTTATAACTACTTATGGGATACGGATTCTGAGGGCAGGGTCAGAGCACCCAAAAGTGTGAACACATAATCTGCGCTATTGGCGAAGATGATTGAGTCCTGCTTCAACCTCCTCCGCGCTCCGCGCCACAAACGCCATCCCTCCCCGCGCGTTAATGGCATCGATGAATTCCTGTTGGTGCGGGGCCACGCGGCCCCTCTCCGACTTCACCTCAATGGCCAGAAACCGCCCGTCCGGCATTATGCCGATGATGTCTGAGGAGCCGGGATGGCCCGCCTTAAAGAAACTGCGGCCGAGCGACTCGTCCTTTCGACGGTACACACGGGCAAAGCTGCCGCTGGCGTTTTTCCAACAGAAGATTCCGCGATAGCGGAGGTAGACAAATATTTGGCGTTGAATGTCAGATTCGAGGATGGGCGTTGCTGTTACTGATTAGACTTCGTGTATCGCTTCGACTTCAGCCTGCCGCGAAACTTCACCTGCTTCACCTTGCGCCTGGCCGCTTTGACCTTTCTCCTTTGCTCTCGGCGGCGTAAGAGCTTTGATGTCACTATGCTCATGATTGTTTTTGGGTTAATTGCCAGCCCCTGCCGGTCGGCAAGGGTCGGAAATCAATCTTTCCAAGTGACGGCTTTGACCGCCCACATCTGAGCTGTTTGGGCCTCGGTGATGGCGACGGACGCAAGGCGTGCGCGTTCACTTGGCACAGCACCCTTCAGCTCATTGCAGAGGTCAATAATCTCTGCGTAGAGCTCCTTGACCTTTTGAACCTTCGGGTCATTGCTCGGGTTAAATGTTAGGCCGACTGCCTTCTGACCATATGTGAGTTCTTCTCCCATAAGTGTCTTGTTGTTTCTGCGCCTCTTCGGGCGCTTAATTGTTGTACGATTATGTGCAATGGAGGACACCTGCATAAAGTGCCGTCTCCAAGAAACTGTCTGTGCCATCTGCGAACTCTGCGAGCGGTGCCGAAATCACTGTGTGCTTTGCGGTGGATGCGCAACGGTTTATGGAAGTGGAGTTGTTCCTGAATGCTCAGCCTGCGATTAAACACTCCCGAATCACTTTAGACCGTAACCTCCCCCGGCAGCGGAATCGTCAGCCCCAGAAACTCATTCGCCCACAACCTGCACTTCTCGGTGTACTCCACGAAGGCGATGGTATCCAGTCGCGTCGTGGAGGTCGGTACTCCGATGGCAGCGAAGCTGTGCTTCAGGTGCCATTTCGGACTGAACATATGCTTCAGAAGGTCGTGGACTTGGTCGGTGTCGTAGCCGGTCGCCTTCACACCCTCGTGTTGCACCATTGGCGGTTCAGTAGGCTGTTCCTGACCTCTCCCGACTAACGCAAGTCAAACTGCGGCGCTCACCCGCGATTTCCGGCGCTTCCACACGACGAAAAGAGCCACGGCGGAGGATACCAGCAAACCTGCAGTAGAGGGCTCCGGCGCCGGCGCGGCCACCGTAATCACGCCTGAGATGCCGTAAAAGTGATAGCTCTTTGTGGCACTGTCGTCGCCGGAGATGGTCGGGTAGAAGCCTGAGTTCAGGGGGTCGTAGGCCCAGGCATACCCTAGCGCAACTGTGCTGCCGCCCAGCGGCTCCTGCCGAGTACCGTTGATGGTGGTGCCGGTCCAGACGAACTGGGAGGAATCGCCGGGATCCTGACTGTTGTAGACGGCGCCGTTCTGGTCTACGTTAATGGGACTCTGTGAATTGTTGAAAATGTCGGAGAGATTGTCGGCGATTTTCTGGCCAAACAGATTGTATATCGCCACGTCCGGGCTCGTGGCGTCGTGGTCGATAGCGTTAACCGCTGAAGTGGATCCGATTACACTCCAGGTCGTCCCCAGGTTTTGCAGTGCCTGAACCGCGTTTGCCTGGGCCGCGACGTAGGCGTCATAGGTAGAGATATCCCAATTGGTCGCAGTCCGACTCCCGCCGTCGAAATGCGATGCGATACTGCTGCCCTGGAACAAAGCCTTCGGGCTGGGGAATGATCGAGGCGAAAAGGGAAGGCGCCAGCGCGGCAGCGAATAGGTACAGCGAGGCTCTCAGAAAGGTGCGTGGGCGGACCTGGATTGCAGATGATGCACGGCTCTCATTTCGCGGGATCGGAGAGCCGGAGTCGGCGAACTAAAAGTGGAAGCCGGCCAGCACTTCGGCCTGATTCAGCTGCGAAACACTCACGATTGAATCGTTCGCCTGCCGCGTATAGCGAAGTTCGGCGCTCAGCCGGAACAGCTTCAGCTTGAAATCCACGCCGCCATCCAGGACGACCCCGCCCGGGGAATTGCTGGCGATGCTTCCCGTTCCCGACGTCACCGCGTTCTTGATCTGATACAGATGCTCAAACGAAGCGCCGACACCGACGAATGGCTGCATACCGATTCCCTTGCCTTTTCCCAGACGATACTGCAGCAACACCGGGAAGCGCCATTCGGTAGCCGACGTATCCGAAACCAGATTCGAAACCCGGAAGCTCGCCGGACGAGCCAGCGCATCCAGTTCCAGACGCAGCCGGAACGGCAGGTTCAGCTGAAATGAGCCGCCAACCACAAATTTGGGGCTCTTCGGAATATAAGAGACCGTGCCGACCGTGACATTGCTTTCCACGTCCGTAAACGGCGCGCCGGCGATCGCACCGACTGAAATTGCCTGGGCAAACGCGGAACCGCCAAATGAAGAAGCAACCAGCAAACCGGCAAGAATGAGTTTTCGCATCTCTGATCCCTAAGATAACAGTACGGGCGCGCCTACTCGACCGTTACGCTCTTGGCCAGATTTCGCGGCTGGTCCACGTCGCAGCCCAGGCGCACCGCGATGTGATACGCCAGCAACTGAAGCGGCACGATTTCCAGAATCGTGGAAAGCAGATCGGGCGCCGCGGGAATTTCGATTACGTCGTCGGCAACCTTGCCGGCCTCCGTATCGCCTTCGGTCACGATCGCCACCAGCCGTCCTTCGCGCGCCTTCACTTCCTGCATGTTGGAAAGCGTCTTCTCGTAAAGCAGGCAGCTCGCCGGATCGTTCTTATCCTTCGTCGCCAGCACCACTACGGGCAGGTTCTCGTCGATCAGCGCATTTGGCCCGTGCTTCATTTCGCCCGCCGGATAGCCTTCGGCATGGATGTACGAGATTTCCTTCAGCTTCAGCGCGCCCTCGAGAGCGATCGGGAAGTGCGCACCGCGTCCCAGGTAAAGGAAATCCTGCGCGCGGAACAGTTTGCGGCCCAGGTCTTCGTACAGGCGATCATTGCCCAGAATCGTCTCGATCTTGCCCGGAATCCGCAGCAGCTCCTGCACGAAATCGCGCGACGTCTCATCGCTCACCGTACCGCGCGTCTGTCCGAGATAGAGCGCCAGGATCGCTAACGCCGTGAGTTGGCAAGTGAACGCCTTCGTCGACGCCACACCAATTTCCGGCCCTGCGTGCGTATAAATCGCACCCGACGCTTCACGCGTAATCATTGACCCGACCACGTTGCAAATGGCCAGAGTCTTCGAGCCCTTCTGCCGCGCCTCGCGCTGGGCCGCCAGCGTATCCGCCGTTTCGCCCGACTGCGAAATCACCACCGTCAGCGAATCCGGCGTCACAATCGGATTTCGATAGCGGAACTCGCTGCCGTAATCCACCTCAACCGGTATTCGAGCCAGCTGCTCGATCATGAACTTCCCGGCCAGCGCCGCATGCCAGCTCGTGCCGCAGGCGATGATTCGCACGCTGCGGAACGCCTGAAACTCCTCGGGAGTGATGTCCATCTCCTCAAGGAAGATCCGTCCTGTCTCCTGGCTCACTCGCCCGATCGTTGTGTCGCGAATCGCCCGCGGCTGCTCAAAGATTTCCTTGAGCATGAAGTGCTTGTAGCCGCCCTTCTCCGCCATGATGGGATCCCACAGGACATGCTGTACGGCGCGATTCACGGTAATGCCGTTGAAATCGCACAGCCGCACGCCGTCCTGCGTCAGGATCGCCATGTCGCCATCGGCGAGGAAAAACATGTCGCGCGTATGCCCCAGAATCGCGGGCACATCCGACGCTACGAAGTACTCACTCTTTCCGAGACCAATCACCACGGGTGGACCTTCCCGCGCCGCCACAATCTTATTTGGGTCCTTGCGGCTCAGCACGGCAAGCGCGAACACACCGCGCAGTTCCTTGACCGCGGAACGAACCGCCTGCTCCAGATTCCCATCGTAAAACTTCTCCACCAGGTGCGCGATGACTTCGGTATCGGTCTGGGTCTTGAATACGTGACCTTCGTTCTGCAGCTGCTCTTTCAGCGGCAGATAATTCTCCACGATGCCGTTGTGAACCACAACGATGTCACCGCTGCAATCGCGGTGGGGATGGGCGTTCTCTTCAGTGGGCCGTCCGTGCGTAGCCC
This sequence comes from Acidobacteriota bacterium, assembly GCA_048498815.1. GTDB lineage: Bacteria > Acidobacteriota > Terriglobia > Bryobacterales > Bryobacteraceae > BOG-234. The sequence goes on from JBEHXG010000051.1 coordinate 4,442, forward strand.
AGCGAGTGTGTCCGATGCCATAGCAGCCATCGACGGGATCGATCTGCAGCACGTCTTCGAGGTTGCGGAGCTTTCCGGAGGCGCGCCGAATGCCGAGCGTCTCGTCGTCCTGATAGACGGCGATTCCGGCCGAATCGTAGCCACGATACTCGAGGCGCTTCAGGCCATCAAGAATGATAGGAACAGCGCGTTGCGCGCCCACGTACCCGACGATTCCACACATATAACGTCATTGTACGAGCCGGAGGCGGTTCGATGATAGGTCATTGGTACCGGTTGTGTTCTATCGTGGCGCGGCTGTTTCGGCCGGCCCGGCAACCGGGATTCTGCAGAAGCGTCAGGAGTTCGGGTGAATATCGTCCTTGACTTCAGGTGTGGCTGGAAGAACGGCAAACTAATTGACGTCGCGAGCAGGCGTGAGCCCCCATTGCCGCCGGCGAGGTTATTCATATAGAACGTCGCCGGCGTGTGCACCGAATAAGCGTAAGCGTACATGTCCACATAAGAGCCTCCGCCGCCGACCCACGCATTGACGTACGTTGACAGCGCGGAAGCCGGGCTGGCGCCAACAGTCAGTCCTGCAAGGATAAAAAGAATACTTCGAAGCGCTTCATTTCGCCCTCATCGCGGGCAGGGTGCGCTGCTTAATGTGGGGAGACTCGCTTCCTGCTACATAGGCGTAAAGGGTGGCAAACCGGCTGGCTCCCATACCGGATTTCAATTGAGAAACGCAGCTGGTGACGATCGCCTTACGCTGTGACTCTAACTTCGCAATCGCAGCGGAATCAGAGGCCGAGAGTTTGGCCGTGGGGCCGAGCTCTCTAGAATCGTTACGAGACGACGGGCTGATCCAGGTCAGAGGCCGTGAGACGGTTAGCCGCAAAGCTCTCTCCGTAAACGCTATACTTGCCATTCAAAGGCCAGTCATGGACGCTGTCACGGCAGGCGAATACATTCTGCACTATCGCCTTCTCGAGCCGCTCGGTTCGGGCGGCATGGGCGTGGTCTGGAAAGCTTTCGACACGCGCCTCGAACGGGAAGTCGCCCTCAAGTTCGTCTCCACCGGAACCGGTGCGAACGACGATGACGCCGTTTCCAACGAGCGTTTCGCCCGCGAAGCCCGCATCGCTTCCGCGCTGAACCACCCCAACATCGTCACCATCCACGACATCAACTCCGTCAACGGCCGCCGCTTCATCGTCATGGAGGTTTTGCGCGGCGAAAGCCTGAGCAGGATGCTGCGTACCGGGCGCCCGTCGATGACCGACGCCGTGGCCTGGGCGTTGCAGATCGCGGGTGCGCTTGCGCAGGCGCATGCCGCCGGAATCATCCATCGCGATCTCAAGCCGTCGAACATTATGGTGAGCCCGCAGCTGCACGGCATGCGCAACGTAAAGGTGCTCGATTTCGGCCTCGCCAAGAACGTGCCCCTGAAGGCAGTCGGGCCCGAGGACGAAACGCAACTCATGGAGCTTACCCGTCCCGGCCGCGCTGTAGGAACCATCGGGTACCAGTCGCCCGAACAGGCCATGGGTGGTTCGGTCGATCCCCGCAGCGACGTCTTCGCCTTCGGCATTCTCTTCTACGAGATGCTGAGCGGCTCTCGCCCCTTTCCCGGCAGTACGTGGGAAGAGTTCGCAACGAATCTGCTGCATCGCCCACCTGAGCCCATCCGCCAGCTCTGCCCCGACCTTCCCGACGGCGTCGCCGCCGTAATCGACCGTTGCTTAGCTCGCGATCTCCATCTTCGCTACGCCAACTGCGGCGAAGTCCTGAGCGACCTGAAATGGCGCGATCCGCTCGCATCCTCCGGTTTCTCGTTCACACCCGCGCGGCCCAGCGTGGCGAATCGGCCCGTTCTGGTGCCCTTCTGGCAGCGCGGCAAAGTGCGCGTCACCGCGGCTGCAGCGTTGCTTGTTGCGATCGCGCTTGGGATAGCCGCTTACGTCATCACTCGTCACGAGCAGCGCGGAATTGCCGTTCTGCCCTTCACCGCCGTCACGGCGGACGCGCGGACGCAGGCGCTAAGCCTCGGCCTTCTGACCGCGCTTTCAAGCGACCTCAGCAGCGCCGGGCCGCTGGAGAAGGCTTTTTGGGTGGTGCCGGCACCCGATGTCCTGCAGTCGAAAACACAGTCCGCCAAAGACGCCCGCCAAAGCTTCGCAGTAGATATGGCCATCACCGGCAGCATCGAGACGGTCGGCGATCAGGTTAAAGTCACCGTCAGCGTTGTTAACGCCTCGAACCTTCACACTCTGCATTCCGCCGAGTTCCGAGCGTCAGCCACCACTCCATTCGAACTCGAAGATCAACTACTCAGTAAGACTGCCGAGCTTCTGCAGGTATCGCTGCCGCAGGATGCCCGCGCCAGCCTGCGCGCCTCAGGGAGTTCCGAACCCGGCGCGGACGATTACTACCTTCAGGGCAGCGGCTACGTTCTCTCCGGTTACGACAAAGCGGACGCCGCCATCGAAGTGCTGCAGCTCGCCATTTCGAAAGATCCCCGCTTCGCCCGCGCGCACGCCAGCCTTGCCGAGGCTTATCTTCTCAAGTACCGCTATACGAAAGATCCCGTCTGGATGGCGAAAGCTCAGGTCAGTTCGGCAGCAGCCAACGGACTGAACGCGAGCCTGATGGAGGCGCGCATCGCCTCCGCTGAAATTGCGCGCGAGCAGGGTCACTACAACGAAGCCATCATCATCCTCAGACAGGTGGTTCAGCAGGACCCGGCCAACCGGATCGCGTGGACTCATCTCGGCGAAGCGAACGAAAGTAAGCGCGATATCCCGGCCGCGGAGACGGCGTACCGTAAGGCGGTCGATCTCCAGCCCGGTTCGCCGCTCGTGCATCAGAGTCTCGGCCTCTTCTATTACCGCCTCGGCCGCTATGCGGAAGCCGAAAAGAGTTTCAATCGCGAACGCGAACTGGCGCCGGATAATTACCGTGTATATAGCCAACTCGGCTCCCTGGATATTCAGCTCGCGCGCTACCCCGCAGCCGAAGCGATGCTGAAACGCTCCATTGCGCTCAAACCCAGCGCCATCGCCTACAACAATCTGGCGACGGTTTACTCATATCTCGGGCGGCCGGCCGATGTGGTGCCCATGATGGAGCACGCGCTCACCCTCGGTCAAAGGAACGTGTCGCTGCTGGCTAATCTCGCCCGCACTTATCGCGAAGTTCCCGGCCTGGAAGCAAAAGCCCCGCCAATCGAGCGCGAAGCGATTGACCTCGCACGCAAACAGCTCGAAGTGAATCCCAATGCAGCCGAGACCCGGGCCGACCTGGCGTTGCTCTACGCCGAGAGCGGGCAGCCCGATGCCGCACGCACAGAAATGCAAGCGGCTTTGAGGCAGGCCCCGGCTACGAGCGCGGTGCTCTTCCGTTCCGTGCTCGTCAACGAACTCACCGGAGATCGGGCAGGAGCGCTCACCGCGCTCGACGCACTCGCGCGCACAGGCGGTTATCTCGAAGAGATCCGCCGCGAGCCGGAATTGAAACAGTTACGGAACGATAGTCACTATAAGGAGAAAGAGGCAGCATGGCAGACCACAAAGTAACGGTTCACCGCGTCGGAGACATTCTTGTCTGCGACCCGCCCGAGACAATCGCGAAGAAGGGCGACACCATCACCTGGACCGGCCCCGCCGAAGGCCCCGGACACACGGGCTTATTCCTGGGCCGCCTTCATGACCAGCGGAAGAAATCCGGTTTCACCAAGAGCGACCTCGCGGATCACAACGTAGAAGCCGGCCGGCACCCGGTACGCAACCCATCGTGGGTAAACGGAGAAACCGTTCACATCCCGGCCGATGCCCATCCCGGAGCGTACTCTTATATGGTGGAAATCGATCTGGGTGACCGGAAAATTCAGTCCGATCCCATCGTCATAATCGATGACGGGGGAACCGGCGGCGGCTCTTAGGACAAGCTAGCTCAGCTTCTCAATCCGGTAATCTTCAATCACCGGATTGCTCAGAACATCGCGCGCAATCGCATCCAGATCTTCGTCCGCCGCAAGCGTAATCTCGAAGAACTTGCCTTGCCGCACATCCTCGATTCCCTTATGCCCCAGACCATTCAGCGCGGCGCGGATGGTCTGCCCCTGCGGATCGAGAACCGACTGCTTAAACGTAACGTAGACGCGTGCTTTCACCTGATTCACTCCTCTTCAAATAATCCGATCTGACGGTCGGAAGCCGCGGCTGCCGCGCCTTTTTTCTTCTCCGCCGGCGGCGCGAACGTGCGCATCAGCGCCAGCATTTTTTGATGCAGCTCGCAGATCTCCACAAGTGAAAGGCAGCGCGCACAGCCGCCCCGCACCGCTCCGCGTCCTCCCTCAAAAGGATCGAACATCGGATGCCGCGAACACTTCCCCCGCCATCGCACCGCGCCAAGCTTCAGCATTTTTCTATAACGATATAACGGCTCAGCGCCCCGTCTGCGAAGCAGCTCCGCGTCCGCCACTCGCGCCCGCCGCCGGAGGCGTTGCATAGGGCTTCACCAGCGCACCTTCGCGCACGAAGTCCGAAGGATTCACCACGACGGTCTGACCCGGGGAAAGGCCGCTGAGAATCTCCATGTCCGCGCCGAAGTCACGGCCGGGCTGAATCGGAGTCAGATGAATCGACTTTACGCCGTCACCCTGCGGCGCGTCGTTCAGTACCGCCACCTGCACCCCGCCCGCATTTGTGATCAGCGAGTCGCCACGCACCAGCAGTGGCGGCGTATCGCGATGATCGCGGAAAGTCACGCTCGCATACATACCGGGGAAAAGCTTCCCGTCCTGATTCGGCAATTCAAGCTGTGTCAACAGAGTCCGCGAAGTCGGATCCAGCGTTCCCGCCGTGCGCGTGACCTTTGCCTGAAACTCCCTGCCGGGGAAATTGGCAAATGATACCCTTGCCTGCAAACCGACGCGCATCGCGCTCGCCGCCGACTGCGGCACGCTGACGAAGATCCTCAGCGTTCCCAGCTGCGCTACGCGAAAAAGCTCGTTACCGTATCCCGGAGAACTCGCTGACGCGCCCGGCTGCGTTGCGGGAGAGTTCCCCTGTCCGCCGCCACTCGATGAGATCAGATAGCCCACATCAACGTTGCGCACGGTAACCACGCCGCTGATCGGCGATCGGACATTCTTGAATTCCTGCAGGGCAGACACACGATCCAGATTCGCCTGCGCCTGTTTGACATTCTCATCGCCCGCATTCACACTCGCCTGCTGCGCGGTCACCAGCGCCTCGGCCGTTTTCGCGCCGGAAACGGTGTTTTCGTAATCCTGCTGGGCCACGGCGCCGTCTTTCACCAGCCCCTGGTAGCGGGCGAGCGTGGCTTTTGCGAGATCGCGCTGCGCTTCCGCCTGAATCACGGATGCCCTCGCCATTCCGAGTTGCTGCTTCGCCTGCGCCACGGCTGCGCGGGCCTGCGCTACCTGCTGATCCAGATCGGGCGCGTCAATCTCCGCCATCAGCTGACCCTCTTTCACGTGGTCGCCGATATCGACATACCGCTTCCGAACGTACCCGGTCGCACGCGAATAAATCGACGCCTCCTGCAACGCGGAAACACTGCCGGGCAGCACCAGATCCACATCCGCGGCTGCCTGCCGCACCTTCGTCGCCGTGACAAAAGGAATCTCAGACCGCACGTCGTTGGAAGCGGCGACGGCTGCGTTCTCCTGATCGCGCCGCGGCAAATACCCGGCCAGCCAGGCGGCGATCACCACCACCACCAATACAACAACGATCGCGACAACCTTACCCCGCGATATGTGATGCTCGCCCGCTTCGCTCATTCGATTTCCATTCCTGATTTACTCATGCCCGGGCGCCAGATCAAGCGACGAGTGCGCCTCTTCTTCAATCTGCACGTCCTGATTCACCGGCGGCTTCTTCCGAAGGAAGCTGTAAACCATCGGCACAAAGAACAGCGTGCTGAATGTGGCAAACAGCAGACCGCCGATGACCGCGCGTCCCAGCGGCGCATTCTGTTCGCCACCTTCGCCCAGACCCAGCGCCATCGGGAGCATGCCCACGATCATCGCGAGCGCGGTCATCAGCACCGGACGAATGCGCGTCACGCCCGCGGAAAGCGCCGCTTCAATGTGGTCCTTACCTTCCATGCGCTCGTCGTTCGCGAAGGTCACCATCAGAATGCTGTTCGCGGTCGCAACGCCGACGGCCATGATCGCGCCCATCATGGAAGGCACATTGATCGTCGTCTGCGTCACAAACAGCATCCACAAAATTCCCGCAAATGCACCCGGCAGCGCCGTAAGAATGATAAACGGATCGAGCCACGACTGAAAATTCACCACCATCAGCAGGTACACCAGCATCACTGCGAATACCAGTCCCAGACCCAGACGGCGGAACGATGACACCATCGTCTCCACCTGGCCGCGCAGTGAGACCGTCAGCCCTTTCGGCAGCGTCCTGCTCGTTGAATCCAGCACCTTCTGGATGTCCTTCGCCACGCCACCCAGATCGCGCCGATCCGTGTTCGCGTAAACGTCGAACACCGGCTGCACGTTGTAGTGATTCAGCATCCCCGACGTATACGTGCGCTTCGTATTGTTGAGAAGGTTATCCAGCAGCTGCGGCGTACCGGAGCCGCCCAGGGGCAGGATCGGCGTGTTGCGAATTGCATCCACCGAATCGAGCCGCGCCTGAGGAGTCTGCACTGCCACGTTGTAGGACACGCCATTCGCGGGATTCAGCCACTGCGTCGGCGCGATCTGGCCGCTGCCGCTGAGCGAAATCAGCATGCTGTTCGCCACGTCGCGCTGAGTGAGCCCTGCCTGCCCTGCCTTATCGCGATCTACGTTGAAGTCGATCGCGGGCACATTCATCTCCTGACGGATGTGCACGTCTACCGCACCGGGAATCACCGCAAGTTTCCCCTGCAGGTCCTTCACAACCTTGTAAGCCGCATCCTGATCGCGCCCCGTCACCTGCACATCGATCGGCGCCGGAATGCCGAAGTTGAGAATCTGATTCGTAATGTTGGCCGACTGGAAGAAGAACGTCTCATCCGGGAACCGGTCGTGCAGCATCTTCCGCAACGTTCGCTGCGCCTCGACTACAGGCACATGGCTTTCCGGATTGAGCGAAAGCAGGATCTCGCCATCGCTGCTGCCGATTGTCGCGCTGTCGCCAAAAGCCAGATTGAAGCCATTCGGCACGCCGATATTATCCAGGATGTCCGAAACGGCGCCCTTCGGCAGCACCTCGCGAATCGCGTTCTCCACCGACGCGAACACCTGCTCCGTTTCCTCGATCCTCAAACCTTCCGGTCCGCGCACATGCAGACGCATCTGACCCGAATCGATCGACGGAAAGAAGTCCGTACCCACTGCCGCCACCAGCAACAGCGATGCGGCCACAAACACGCCATAAATGACGGACACCCGCGCGCGATGATGCAGGCACCATCCCAGCGCCTTCGCATATTTTGCCCGCATCTTTTCAAACTGCACGTTGAACAGATGATGCGTCTTCCAGATGAGACCCTTCGCGTGCGCCAACCCCTCTTCGCCGCGCGCGTAAATCTCCACCTCGGGCCGAAGCATGTAGTGCATCATCGTCGGCACAATCGTTCGTGAGAGGAAGTACGACATCATCATCGCGAACACCACCGCCAGCGCCAGCGGCGTAAACAGAAACTTCGCGGGCCCCGTCAGCAACAGTACGGGCACGAACACAATACAAATCGCCAGCGTCGAGACAAACGCAGGTAGCGCAATCTGCTGCGCGCCATCCAGAATCGCGCGTGTCAGCGGCTTCGCCATGCCCATATTGCGATGCACGTTTTCGATTTCCACGGTCGCATCGTCCACCAGAATGCCGACCGCCAGCGCCATGCCCCCCAACGTCATGCCGTTAATCGTGTGCCCGAGCGACCATAGAATCACGCACGACGTCAGAATCGCCAGCGGAATCGAAGTACAGACGATGAGCGTGCTGCGCCAGCTTCCCAGAAACAGCAGAATCATCAGCGCCGTAAGTCCCGCCGCGATCAGCGCCTCGCGCGCCACGCCAAAAATCGCCGCCTTCACAAACAGGCTCTGATCGAACATCGCCTTCACATCAAGCGCCGGAGGCAGCCCTGCCAACACTTTCGGCAACAGCTCTTTGATCGACTCCACGATGTCCAGCGTCGAAGCCTGCCCGTTCTTCAGAATCGTGATCAGCGTTCCGCGCTTGCCGTTTTCGCGGACGATATTGCCCTGTACGGCGTACCCGTCGCGAACCTGCGCTACATCTTTGATGTGGATGACCGACCCGTTCACCACCTTCAATGGCAAATCATTCAGACCCTGAATCGACGATGGACTGCTGTTCAGCCGGATGAAGTAATCCCGCGAGCCCATCTTCGCGTCGCCTGCCGGAATGATCAGGTTCTGCGCATTAATCGCGTTTGAAACATCGGTAGCCGAGACGTTATTCGCATATAAGGCCTTCGGATCCAGGTCCACCATTACCAGCGCCTGCTTACCGCCAAACGGCGGCGGTACCGACGATCCCTGCACGCTTGAAAGCTGCGTACGGATAAAATTCTGTCCGTAGTTGAAAATTTCCTGCTCGCTCATCGTACGGCTGGATACGCCCAGCTGCAGAATCGGAACGCTCGATGCGTCGTACTTCAGAATGCCTGGCGGAAATATTCCCGGCGGCATGATGCGCAGAATCGGCTGACTCAGCGCCACAATCTGCGCGATTGCCAGATCGATCTTCACGTTGGGCTGGAAGAACACCTTGATGATCGAAATGCCCGTGTACGAGGACGATTCGATATGTTCAATGTCGTTCACCGTCGTCGACATGCCGCGCTCAAACGGCGTCACAATCCGGCTGCTCATCTCCTCGGGAGAAATCCCGGTGTACGACCAGATGATGCTGACCACCGGAATATCGATATAAGGAAAGATATCCTTCTGCATCGTTTCGATGGCAAGACCGCCCATCACAGCGATCAGAACTGCCATCACAACGAAGGTGTAAGGCCGGCGTAAGGCGAGTTTAACGATCCACACGGTAGAGGTAGTTTCAAAGAGTCCCGCAGCGAATACGGAACCCGTAAAGACTCAGGAATCGGCGTTAAAAACCAGTGTACTGGATAGACGCGGAAATGACGTGACAGGATGCTGAAGTCGGTACGGTTTCGCCCGCTTCCAGTCCCGCTTCCCGCAGCCAGGCTCGATACTCCGCCGCACTATAGGCCCGGCCTTCCGTGATCATGAACAACTGAGCCGAGTAGCACGCCATCGCGAGCGGCCCATCCAGTTCATCGTTCAGCAGCACGTCATGGATCAACAGCTTTCCGTCCGGTTTCAGACACGCCGCATAGCGTGCGACCAGTTCCCGGCATTGCGGAACATCCCAGTCATGCAGCACGTTGGAGAGGAGCACGAAATCCACCGACGGCAGCGGAGCCGTGAACATATCGCCCGCCAGAAACTCCATCCGATCCGAAACGCCGTAATCTACCGCGAATTCGTGGGCAATCTTCAGCACTTCCGGCCGATCCAGCACAATCGCACGGAGCCCCGGATTCGCCTGCAGCAGAGCGATGGCATAGATGCCCGTGCCCCCGCCCACGTCGAGAAGCACTCCATCCCCCAGCGGCACCCGCGCCGCCAGCGCCGGAGCCACATTTTTCGCACGCCCCGCCAGCGCCAGCGTCAATTGCCGCGCCGACGCCTCCTTCTCCATCGCCGACTCCATGCCCTCACGATAAATAAACGCCGCGCCGGCATTCCTGTCCACACTGTTGGCAGGCGTGTTCACGCGCAACCGTTCGGTAATTTCCAATACGGCAGGAGAAGATGAAGCCAGCGCCAGGTAATCGGTAACGTTGAAATATCCGCCCGGAGCGAGTTGCTCGGAAGCCAGCGGAGTCAACGCAAAACAGCCGTCCGAAACCCGAACAATCAAACCCATCGCGCGCAGAGCAGTCAGCAGTACCACGGCGGGACGGTCTTCCAGCCCGATCTCGTCACGCAGCGCCCTAAAGGAAAGCGGACCGCGCGAAAGAAGTTCAAACACCCGAAAATGCGCCACCGCCGCAATCAGCAGATTCGAAGCAAACCCCGCCCGGTAGTGCTCAAACAGCGGCTCGGGATCGAATGCCGGAAAATCGAGAGCGCGCCGAGCCATCAGTTAAATACCACCACCGGATGATAAACGTGCGGCAGCACCGCCTTACCAATCGCCACCAGTTCACCCTCCGAGCCGATCGCTTTTACAAACTCCGTTCCCGGCCGCGTGCGAAACGCCGACACGCTGAAGTCCCTGCCCTGCCTCACCTGGCGCGCCGTCAAATCGTCGATCTGCTCGCCCGGAAACTGAGGCAACAGTTGCGCCATGGGCAGCAGCGCTTCCCACAATCTGCTCTCGCTCTTCAGCGATTGCAATTCCTCAAGCGTGTGCGATTGCCCAATCACAAACGAACCCGATGCCGTACGCACCAGTTCTTCCACGTGCGCTCCGCAGCCCAGCGCCCTTCCCAGTTCATGCGCAATCGACCTGATATAGGTTCCCGGCGAACACCGCACGCGCAAACGAACCAGATCGGCTTCAACCCCCAGCAGCGTGAGTTCATAGATCGAAATCGGCACCGCCTTCAATTCCACCGGAACATTTTTACGGGCCAGCTTATAAGCCGGGACGCCACCGATCTTCTTCGCCGATACCGGCGGCGGGGTCTGCAGAATATCCCCACGCATCGTATCCAGACACGCTTCTATCTGCGCCGGGACTCCGGCGACTTCGACCATCGGGCCCACGGCGGCTCCGTCCCGGTCGTAGGTATCGGTCGCGAATCCCAGCCGCACCACCGCCTCATACGCCTTTTCCGATTGATCGAAGTACCGCGCGAGGCGCGTTGCCTGCCCGATCATCAACGGCAGTACACCGGTCGCAATCGGATCGAGGGTACCCAGATGCCCCACGCTCTTCGTACCGGCAACGCCGCGCATCTTTGCCACAACATCGTGCGAGGTCCACCCCGCGGGTTTATTGACGACAATCAGGCCGTCCGAACTGTGCGCCGCCACTACTGTTTATCCGCTTCCAGTTCCGGAATCACACGCATCAGCACGTTGCCAATTACCTCGAAGCTGTGTGCTCCAAGCTTATCCATCGTGTCCGCGGTCGCGTGCCAGTACGCATTATCCGGACCGTAGTTGAAATCGATCAGATCGAGCGCGCGCACCCCTGCCTCCAGAAACGGAAGATGATCGTCTTCCACCGCGCCCGGCTGCCGCAGAAAGGACGCCCCATATCCCAGCGCATCGGCGGCCTCCCAGACCCGCTTCCTCAAAGTCGGAGCCGACGAGGACTCATAAACCACATCGAGATTCTTATCCCCGGTCATATCCACATTGATCAGAGCTTTGAGCCGCCGCACCGTGCCATCGGCCGTCCACTTTTGCGCGAGATGGCGGCTGCCATAAACGCTGTCAGCCGCCGTCCATTCGCGCACCGCTTCTTCGCCATCGAAAAACACAAGGTACACATCGTCCACACGCGGCTTGCCCCTCAGCGCTGCCGCCATCTCAAGCAGAGTTCCGGTCGATGACCCGCCGTCGTTCGCGCCCACGAATCCCGCCATCTTCTTCGTATCGAAGTGCCCCGAAATCGCAATGGCCTTGCCGGACTTGCCCGGAAACTTCGCAATGATATTCTCCATCGCCACCGCGCCATCCGGCGTTTGCGCCGTGAACGCGTCGGTCGACACTTCGCACTTGCACGCGGCCAGTTGCTCCTTGATCCACGTGCGTAACCGGATATTCGCGGCGCTGCCGGAGGCGCGCGGACCAAACGCAACCGCCTTCGCCGTCAGATTCAGCGCAGCACTCCCGCTGAAAGTCTGCGCGCCGGCGAGGCCGCTGACGCACATCGCGGCGGCAATCGCGGCCGGCGCAAACAAAGGTTTCAGATTCATCTCTTTCTATTAAGGTTAACCGCCCGCCGCAATTTCCGCCTGCGTGCGAAACAATCCAAAACCTGCCCGAAGGGCTGTAGTAATATATCGGGAAAGAACTTTTCGGCCCTTGCGGCGAAGAGTTAAGGAGCGTAGGTTGGTAGTAACCGGCATCGGCGAGGAACTTCGGCGCGAACGCGTGCGCCAGGGCCTGACCCTGGACGATGTCGTGGTGCGCACCCGAGTCTCTCTGCGCTCTCTCGAAGCAATCGAATCCGACGCCTTTGATCGCCTTCCCGGCACCGTGTTTGCCCGCAATTTCGTTCGTCTTTACGCGGCCGATCTGGCGCTCGATCCTGAACCGCTTCTTGCCCGCCTGCCGGTGGTCGATATCGCAAGCCAACCTCTGCCAAACCCGCCGTCGGGTTCCGGCCGGGCGAAGTGGGATCCCCGGCTGACCGCAGTTTTCTCATCGGTCCTCTGGCTCGCCACCGCCGGGGCAGCGGTAACCGGAGCCTGGTATTACTTCAATCACTACTCGCTTCACCTGACTCGCACCATAGCTGCCGCCGCCGCGCCCGTTCAAAAAGCAGCGCAGGCGTCTGCGCCGAGCGCTTCCGGAAATTCACCGATAGCCGAATCCGCTCCAGCCGAGCGTCAGCAGCCAGTCACAACGCAATCTCAACTCCCCGAAGGATTCGATGGTTCCCGTCCGGTTCAGGTCATCCTCACCGCGCGGGAAGCCGCCTGGGTGCAGGTCAGTGCCGATGGACACAACGCCTTCGTAGGTCTGCTGAAACCGCACGACTCCCGCGTCATCGCCGCCAACGATCAGGTAAAGGTAATCACCGGCAACGCCGGCGGACTCGATATCTCCCTCAACGGCAAACCCCTTGATCCCATCGGACCCAGTGGCCAGGTCCGCACCGTCAGGTTGACGGCGGAAGGTCCGCAGCTGGTTGAGCGAACTCAGCCCGCTTCTTCTCCGCTTTAGCCGCGCGCCGCGCCATCATCGCGTCTCTCTTCTGCGCGAACAAAGCGCGACGGCGCAGACGATCGGCAGTCAACAATTCACGCCGTCGCCGCTGCTTGATGTTGCCGTCCACCATGCGCCAGAACCGCACGAAATAAGCGACTGCCGACCACATCGAGAACAATACGACAACGTACAGTGACAGGCTCGCTGTGGGGCCAATCCGAGGATGACGGACGTTCACCATGAGCAATGAGACCGCCACCACCTGCGAAACCGTCTTCCACTTGCCGACTTCGCTCGCGCTGATGATAAATCCCTCGGAAGCCGCAATACTACGCAGACCGGAAACCGCAAACTCCCGCCCAATCAGCAGCACTACCATCCAGGCCGGCACCACGCGCTCCTGCACAAGCGCAATGAGCGCCGCCGAAACCAGGAGTTTATCTGCGATCGGATCAAGCAGCGTTCCAATCGTGGTCACCTGCTGCCAGCGCCGCGCCAGATAACCATCCAGCAAATCTGTCATTGCGGCCACCCAAAAGATGCCCAGCGCAATGACATCGTTTGTGATTACAGTCCCGTTAAAATGAAACGCTATCTTCTCCTGCACCAGCATCGCAACGAGCAGCGGCACAAAGAAAATTCGCGCAATCGTAAGCGTATTGGGGACGTTCATCCGTCGAGGCTGCCCCTTTTGGCGGCTGTGGAAATCGTACCGAAGTTAACGCCGGAACGCCAGCCCCGATGAAAACTATTGCAATTTGCCTGTCTGCGTGCTAAACCCTTCATCGCTACAGGTTTAGGCGGATTGCTGCATAGTGGTTCAAAGCTCGAAAACCCCTTAAAGATTAAGGACTTGCGAAGTGTCAAGCCGGGTTGTGCACAGAATTTTCCACAGGCTGTGGATGGCCGCTGACCCGATATCGCGCAAGCCGCCGCCTGAGTGACTCCGGAGCCTGTACTTCGACCCTGCATGAGTCTCCATCATAATCCTTTCGCAGCACCCGGCCGGCCTCATGCACGAGCGCCAGCGCCGCCGCGTCCTCCAGTGGGATGGAAAGCATCACCGTTTCCACCGGATCGAACATAAGCGCCTGATCTATTTTTTCGAGGAGCAAGTCCGTTCCTTCACCGGTTAATCCGCTGACCAGTGCATCGCCGGCGATAGCCGCCGGACCCGTCAATCTGTCGCTCTTATTCAGAACCAGAATCCGGGGCGTGGAAGCAGCGCCGATTTCCACCAGAATCCGCAGCACTTCCTCAATATGTCCCGGAGCTTCTTCCGATGACGCATCCACCACGTGCACGATCAAAGCTGCTTCCGCTACTTCCTCAAGCGTGGCGCGAAAAGCTTCAACCAGCGTCGTGGGGAGGTTACGGATGAACCCCACCGTATCGCTCAAAACTACGCGCCGCCTGGAAGGCAGCACCAGCGATCGCACGGTGGGATCAAGCGTCGCGAACATTTTGGCGTCGGCCAGGACCGTCGCCGAAGTCAGCCGGTTGAACAGCGTCGATTTGCCCGCATTGGTGTATCCGGCCAGTGCCACGGTCGGCGCGGGGACAGCGTCGCGCTTCCTTCTGTGCAGTGCCCGGCCCTTGCGCACGCGCTCCAGATCGCGTTCCAATTTTGCGATACGAACACCGATCCGCCGCCTGTCGGTTTCGAGCTTCGTTTCGCCGGGCCCGCGCGTTCCGATGCCGCCGCCCAGTCTCGAAAGCGATGCACCCTGCCCAGTCAGTCTCGGCAACAGGTACTTCAGCTGCGCGAGTTCCACCTGCAAACGACCTTCAGCGGTTCGCGCGCGGCTCGCGAAAATGTCCAGAATCACCTGTGTACGGTCGATGACGCGGATCCCGACCGCAGTCTCAAGATTTCGCTGTTGCGTAGGGCTCAGGTCGTTATCCACCATTACGAGCGCGGCCTCGAACGCCCCAGCCAGTTCGCGGATCTCTTCCACTTTCCCCTGCCCAAACAGAGTTGCCGCTTCGGCGGCGGGGCGAACCTGAAACAGTTCTCCGGCTACGGCCGCCCCTGCGCTGAGCGCGAGTTCTTTCAATTCCGCGAACGACTCGGAAGCCGCGGGTGAAGGCGCACCGCGGCCTCGCTCGAATCCGGCCAAAATCGCTCGCTCAGAAAGTTTTGGAAGTGAGCTCAATGCTTGCGGCTAAGCCGCTGACGCACTGCCTGGCGCCGAAGCCGCCGGTGGCGGCGCGCTCTGGTGCATGCTGCGAACAATCACTACGGTAGAGATGGCGTGCTTGAAAATCAGCTGCTCCTGGTTATTGGTTTCGAGCACCAGGGAATACTTATCAAAACTACGAATCCGCCCGGTCAGCTTCACGCCGCTGAGCAGATAGATAGTAACTACGCCCTTTTCTTTGCGCGCATTGTTGAGAAAACTGTCCTGAATATTCTGCGCTGGTTTGTCCATATCAAACTGAATCCCTGCGTGCCACCTGAAGAAGCGCGGTGGCGCGACCCACTGACACCGCATTGTATCAGTATTGCGGGTTTCGGTTATCAGGACTCGGCCGGTGTCTGGCGGTTTGATGCCGGTAGAATCTTTTTCAAAGACGCGCCGAGTAGTTTTTCTACTTCACGCGGTCCCACTGCGGCGGAAAAATAATATCCCTGGACATGATCGCAGCCAAGCTGCGCCAGCTTTTCGAACTGCGATGCAGTTTCGACACCTTCGGCGATGACCTCGATCCCCAGATTCCGGGCCAGATTGATGATCGTGCGGACCATATTCTCGCCAGGGCCGGTTTCACAGAGATTTTCGATGAAACTGCGATCGATCTTCAGCGAATCGAAGGGCATGTCGGCGAGTTGCCGCAGCGACGAATAGCCCGTACCGAAGTCATCGATCTTGAGGCCCACCCCCAGCTCTTTGATCCGGTTCAGCGTCCGGACAGCAGATTCCGGGTCTTCAATCAGGATGCTCTCCGTTACCTCAAGCTGGAGGGAAGAGGGAAGCAGACCCGTCCTTTGGAGAATGGCCGCTACAGAATCCACGAGATCGGGCTGACGCAACTGCCGTACCGAAAGGTTGACGCTGATCCCAAGCGGTGGTTCCGTCGGATACTGCCGGTGCCACTGGTGCGTCGCCTGGCATGCTTTTTCGAGGACCCACATTCCTATGGGAACGATCAACCCCGACTCTTCCGCAATCGGAATGAAGTGAGACGGCGAAACGGGGCTGCGACCAGGGCGGTTCCAGCGCAGCAGGGCTTCAAAGCCCACCAGCCGCTGCAGTGCCACATCA
This sequence comes from Acidobacteriota bacterium, assembly GCA_048498815.1. Classification (GTDB taxonomy): domain Bacteria; phylum Acidobacteriota; class Terriglobia; order Bryobacterales; family Bryobacteraceae; genus BOG-234. The sequence continues at coordinate 20,612 of JBEHXG010000051.1, forward strand.
ACTTTTGGCTGGTACCAGACTTCGAACTCTCCGCGACTCAGCGCGCGCTGCAGGTCATTGGCAATTTCGAGGCGAAGCCTGGCGTCTTCGTGCATCGCCGAGTCGAAGATCTCACAGCGATTCTTCCCGCGTCCCTTTGCGTGATACATCGCGGTGTCGGCGTCGCGAATGATCTGGTGAGCGGTGGTGTACTCCTTATCAGCCACCACCACACCAACGCTCGCCGTGGTGAATAATTCCCGGCCAAGCACCATCCTCGAACCAGTTGCAATCTCCCGGATCAGGCGATTCCCAAGCAGGCGAGCCTGCTCGGTGGAATCGATATTCTCGACCACGACCGCGAACTCGTCCCCGCCCAGCCGCGCGATTGCGTCTTTAGGCCGAGCCGAGATGCCGCGCTTTCCGGTGCGAACCGCAGATTCCAGTCGATGCGCTACCTCGATCAGCAACTGATCGCCGGCCTCGTGCCCCATACTGTCGTTCACAACCTTGAACCGATCCAGGTCCACAAAACAAACCGCAAATGAGGCGCGCGTTCCTTTGCGATACGCGTCGAGAAGATCCTGCAGATGCGCATGCAGGGCCAGACGGTTCGGCAGCCCTGTCAGCGGATCGCTGGCCTTCGCGCGGTTTACATCAGTCACGCAGCCGGCCATTCGGATCGCCACACCGTCGGGTGAGCGCAGTACAGCCGCCCGGCAGAGCACCCATTGATAGGCGCCGTCGGCGTGCCGAAGACGATGCTCGCTCGAGAATTCGGCGGCACTTTGCGATTTTCGATGCTCGCTCAGTGTCCTGCGCAGATCCCTGAGATCGTCGGGATGAACGCGGCTGAACCACTCTTCGGGAGACGACGTGACATCGCTTTCCCGCAGACCCAACATCGTTTTCCAGCGCTCGGAGTAAAAGATTTCGTTCCTGCGAAGATCCCAGTCCCACATGCCGTCCCTTGTTCCCCGGAACGCCAGCGCCAGGCGCTGCTCACTGGAAGCAAGCTCCTCTTCCGCCTTCTTCCGCCGCACCTGAGTTTCGATGCGGGCCAGCGCCACTGCCATGTCCACGGGTTTGGTGACGTAGTCATTAGCGCCCACGTTCAGCGCTTCCACGATGTCCTTCGATTCGTTCATCGCAGTGACCATAATGACCGGCAAATCGGACGCAGACCGGGTCATGCGAAGTTTCCGGAGCAGATCGACTCCGCTCATTCCCGGCATCATGTTGTCGAGCAGCACCAGTTCCACTGGTGTGTGCTGCATGATGTCAACCGCGCTGGCCGCGCTGTCGGCGACTTCGACCTCATATCCGGCCTTTCGCAGACGCCGGGAAAGCATATCCCGGTTATTCTCGTCATCATCGACCACCAGCAGCGGACGAGCGGTTTTGGGGTTGGTTTCTTCGCTCAAGATGCGCCTCCGGCGCGGCGCAGCAGTCGCTCCATCTTCGTGAGCAATCTCGAAAACTCAACCGGCTTGGTGTCGTACTCGTCGCAGCCCGCATCCAGGGCTTTGCCTTTGTCATCGGACATTGCATGGGCCGTGAGAGCGATGATCGGCGTCGAACGCGTGGCTGTGTGCGCCTTGAGTCGTCGCACGGCCTCCCAGCCATCAATGACCGGAAGACTCATGTCCATAAGAATCAAATCCGGTTGCAGCGCGGTCGCCATCTCGATTCCCTGTGAACCGTCGAGTGCCAGCGTTACGGAATAACCCTTGCGAATCAGGCGTCGCGAGAGCATGTCCCGGTTCATCTCGTTGTCTTCAACGAGCAGAATGTGAGCGGACGGGTTGTCGATCTGAACCAGCATGAGTCCATGGAGTCTCCGCTCCATAATCTTTATCGGCGAAGCCGCCGCGGACTTTAGCTCCGCTAGAATGGGTAGCGATATGGCCGCGAAACTCAGGGTGGCGGAGATTCGGTCCCTGCTAAAGGAACTGCCGGAGTGGACGCTTGCGAACGGTAAACTTCGTCGTGAGTATAAGTTCGGCGACTTTCAGCGTGCCTTCCGTTTTATGAAAAAGGCGGCGCCGGGCATTGACGCAATGGACCATCATCCGGAGTGGTTCAACGTTTACGACAGGGTGACGGTCGACCTCAGCACGCACGACGCGAAGGGTGTCACGATGAAAGACTTTGAACTGGCGCGCCTGCTCGAAGGAATTGCCGGCCGTCTTCGCTGAGTGATGTCCGCCGATTCGCGTTCCATCGGTTACGGTTCGCTGCTCGGCGACTCGCGCTTCGAGGGTTTCCTGTGGGCGCAGTTCCTCGGGGCCTTTAACGACAACGTTTACAAGATGATCGTGTCGTTTACGGCCGTCCGCATGGCCGCCGATAGTGCCGCGAGTGGTCTGTACCTGACCATCGCGGGCGCCGCCTTCATTCTTCCGTTCATCCTTTTTTCGGGCTATGCGGGGCAGCTGGCCGACCGCTATTCCAAAACGCGCGTGCTCCAGGTGACCAAATCGCTGGAATTGGTCACGATGCTGATGGGTTTGTTCGCGCTCGTGGCGGGCAGCCTGAATCTGCTGTTTGTGGTTTTGTTTCTGCTCGGCACTCAGGCGACGTTCTTCAGCCCGGCGAAGTACGGAATTCTTCCGGAGGCCGTAGGCGGAGAGCGCATTTCGCGCGCCAACGGTCTGCTGGAACTGACCACCTTTGTCGCGATCGTGATTGGAACCAGCTTCGGCTCGGCGCTGTTCCAGCACTGGAAAAACGAGCCGTGGACCATGGGACTCACCATGCTGGGAATCGCGATTGCGGGCACGCTCAGTTGCCTCCACATCCCGCGCGTTCCGGCCGCGGGAAGGCGCGGCGCGTTTTCGTGGAATCCATTCGGCGAGATCGCGGCGGGACTGCGCGCGCTGAAAGGCCGACGAGCGCTCGGTCTGACTATGCTGGGGATTTCGTGGTTCTGGTTTTTGGGTGCGCTGTTCCAGTTGGCGCTCGTGCTGGAAGGAACGGAAGTCCTTCACGTCGCGGAGACTCGCGCCGGACTCCTTTTTACCGCGCTCGCACTTGGCATCGGGCTGGGCAGTGTGCTGGCGGGACGTATTTCGGGCGATGTGATCGAACTGGGGCTGGTCCCCGCGGGATCGCTCATCATGGGTGTGTTTTCGCTTTGGCTCGCCGTGACCGGCAGCTATGGAGTCGCGCTGGCGACGCTGGTTGTGATCGGGTTCGGCGGCGGCTTTATGGCCGTGCCGCTAAACGCATATCTGCAGGAGGAGCCGGCGTCCGATGAGAAGGGCCGTATGCTCGCCGCCAACAATCTGATGAACAGTGCGGCGATGGCGGTCGCATACGTAATGCTTGAGGTCATGCACGGGGTGCTGCGCTGGAGTCCACGGATCATCTTTGCAGTGCTTGGATCGGCCAGTCTTCTGGGCGCGATCGTCGTAACGAGGATGGTGCCGGCGATTGCGCTCCGGTTCGTTTTGTGCATCTCGGCGAATCTGCTGTTTCGGATTCGCGTGACGGGCGCCGGGAATATCCCTAGAACGGGGCCGGCGCTCATCGTTTCTAACCACGTTTCCTACGCCGACGCGGTCCTGGTGGGGTACGCCACCCATCGCTTCATGCGATTCCTGATGTGGAAGCCAATCTATGAGGCCCGGATCGCGCGCCCGTTTTTCGATCTGCTCAAAGCCATCCCGATCGACGAAGGTTCACCAAAGGTTGTGGTGCGGGCGCTGAAGGCGGCCCATGACGAACTGATGCACGGGAATCTTGTCGCGATCTTTCCGGAAGGGCGGATCACTCGCGACGGCAAAGTGGGTCCATTCGAACGAGGCTACGAGCGGGCAATCCGCGGGATCGATTGCCCCGTGATCCCGGTACACCTCAGCGGGTTGTGGGGACACCCCCTCAGTTGCAAAGGAGGAGAACCGTTCCGGTCCTGGGAGAAATGGTTCCGCCCGGAAGTCAGAGTGCACATCGGCGAACCGATTCCGGCCGATCCGGGTCCAGAGGCTCTACGGTCAATCGTGATGGGCCTGGATCAGGTTTGAAAAAAAGAACCCAATTTCGCGTAAGTCTTTGCCAGCCAAAAGTTTATGTGGCAGTCTTTGCGGCACTGCCCTGAGCGATAGCCGGGTTGTGCCGGAGCGGCCGTGAGGGAACAGCCATCTTCGAGTTCGAGGAAATGCCACCACCGGCGCGACTGGCTTCGCGATCGGCTTCGATCTGTTCGGGAGTACGGACGTCGGGCTCCGAGGTCTTGACGTTGGCTTTGGCGCGCGCCACCTGACGCTTGTGCCGCTTTGCGAGACGTTTGTCCATAACTGAAGATTACAACAGCCCGCCGCCGAGCCCAACGCCTTCGTTCACAAACTATTGCAAAAAAGTGCGTTGCGCCGCTCCCTGCCAGAGGGGGCGTCATGTAGAATTTTTTGTATCCATGAACGAAAAGTGGAAGTCTGTCCTCGGAATCCCGCAGCGGTCTTCGAACAAGAAAATTGCCAACGGACTGGTGGCAGTAAGCTCGGCGGCTGTAATGGCGGTCTATGCGGCCGGGTATTCACGGACGAAGGCGGCAGCGGACGGACTTGAGGCTCAGGCCGAACGGCGCGAAGCTCATCAGGGACGCGGTCCTGCTACGGCGGCTACAACACCCGCACCGACTGGCGCCGTTCCCGCGATGATGGTTCCCGCCGTCGCGACCCCGGCTGCGCCGGTTGCACGCGCTGCCGATGGACCGCAGACCACAGGCAGATCAGAAGAAAAGGTTGCAGCCCCGACCGCGACGCCCGTTCTGGAAGCAAAGCTGGAGAAGCCACAGCCGTCAGCCGCTCCTGTTCCTGCGCCCGCATTAGAGACTCCGGCCGCGCCGGTAGCCGCTCCTGTGGCGGCGCCCGTTGCGGCGCCGGTCGTGTCTGCAACGCCCGCTCCGCCTCCCGCGCCGGCGGCCCCGAAGTATAAAGACGGCACCTACACGGGATGGGGCACTTCGCGTCATGGCGATATTCAGGCGTCTGTGGTTGTTGAGAATGGCCGGATTTTGTCAGCAACCATCTCCGATTGCCGCACACGTTATTCCTGCAATGTTATTGCCCCTCTCCCTCCTGAAGTTGCGCAGAGACAGAGCGCGGAAGTGGATTACGTTTCCGGCGCCACGCAGAGCACGAACGCGTTCTACTACGCGGTGATTGAAGCGCTCGGCAAGGCGAAGTAGAGCATCCGTGCCAGTCCGGTCCGAAGCTGTGATGGGGACGATTGTGACTATTCACGTCGTGCGCCGTGGCTCGGAGGATTCAATTGAGCGCGCCTTCGGATGGTTCCGCGAAATTGAGGCACGGTGCACTCGCTTCGACGCGAACAGTGAACTGATGCAGCTCTGCTCGCAGATTGGCACTGCGTCGCCGGTGAGCACAATTCTGTTTGAAGCCTTGCGATTCGCGCTGCTGATGGCGGAAGAGACTGGTGGAGCTTTCGATCCGACTGTGGGCGGCGCGATGACGAGACGCGGGTTTGATCGCGAGCATCGCACCGGAACAGTTGTTCCGGCGCGCGGCGACGCCGATGTTAGTTATCGGGATGTAACGCTGGACGAGCAACGGCGCACAGTGACGCTGCGCCGCCCTTTGACTCTGGACCTGGGGGCAGTGGCAAAGGGCCTGGCGGTGGATGCGGCAGCCCGTGAATTGAGCCCCTGGCAGGATTTTGCGATTGACGCAGGCGGCGACTTGTTTCTAAGCGGGTTGAATCCGCAAGGCCAGGACTGGTCTGCCGGAATCCGCCATCCACGCCGTGATGGTGAATTGCTGGAGACGCTGCGGGTTTCAAATGAGGCGGTTTGTACTTCCGGGGATTATGAGCGGGGTGAGCATATACTCGATCCGCGATCCGGCGAAGCTGCACATGCGGCTGTCAGTGCCACCGTGATTGCCCCAACCGCGATGGCGGCAGATGCGCTGGCTACCGCGGCTTTTGTACTCGGCCGGGAGGGCGGCATCGCCCTGCTCGAACGAATGAACGTGAAGGGATTGATTGTGACGGCTGATCTCGAATGCCATCGCACGCGGAGCCTGGGCCTTGCGGCGTAAAGCAAAGAATTTCTTTAAGACGCCAAAAGGGCTGCTGACGATTATTCTTGTGCTGCTGGCTGCAATTGCGGCGCCCGGCCAGGGATTGCGCTTCGCTCTGCCTGGAATGCTTGCCGGAGTGACCAGCGCGGGCCTGATCGATGCGCTGATTCTGCGGCTCAGGAATCAGGGTGGACGGAAGAAACATGCCTGGGAGTTCCCGAGCGGCGCCGTACTAACCGCGATGATTGTCGCCATGGTCCTGCGAGTTCAGGAGCCCTGGTATGTGAATGCGGCCGTGTCTGTGTTCGCAGTCCTGAGCAAGTACATCATTCGCTCACGGACGGCAAATGTATTCAATCCGGCGGCGCTTGGAATTGTGGTCAGCTTCTATGTGTTTCATACGGGGCAGAGCTGGTGGGGCGCTTTGACGGAGGTACATCCCGCGCTTCAGGCCGCACTGATTCTGACAGGCGTTTTCATCACCGATCGCGTCAATAAGATGCCGCTGATACTGACGTTTCTCGGTGTGTATTTTCTTCTGTTCACCGCGACATCTTTCCTGACCGATCCGCAGTGGGTGGCGGAGATCTATCGCTCGCCCGATCTCGAAGCGGCTCTGTTCTTCGCCTTCATCATTCTCACCGATCCGCCGACGTCTCCGGCTAAGTATCCCGACCAGATTGTCTGCGGCGCGATTGTCGCAGTAGTGAGCTTCTCGCTGTTCGAATGGGCGGGGGTCGTTTACTACCTGCTCGGTGGCGTCCTCGTCGGCAACGTATGGGAGGCGTGGCGCCGCGTGAGCAAGCGCACTGGCATAGCATTTCCCCGCGGCGTTCCGGCTTTTCTGCGGGAGATCAATCCCCTTCTCGAAGCAAACTGACGGCCTACGTCGATTTGTCCGCGAGCAGTGATTCTTTCAGAACACGAAACGTTTCCGGCCGGCGAGGTTCCACTGAGAATGCCCGCCAGATGCGATGGATGCTGGCGCGGCTTAGTCCTGTGGCTTCCGCGAGCGATCTGGTGGACCAGTGCGCGGTGTGCGATGGCGCGGATTCGAGCGTCATATCCAGCACGCGTCCCACATCGGCAGCGCTGAGTTTGCGGGGAGTTCCGGGACGAGGCTCGTCGAGGAGCCCTTCGATGCGTTTTTCGAGGAAGCGCTGACGCCATTTGCCGACGGTCTGAATGGTGATGTGGAGCGCCGCGGCAGCGTCGGTGTTGGATTTTCCGGATGCGCAGAGCAGAATCACTCTGGCGCGCAGCGCGAGAGCCTGAGGACACTTCGCGCGACGTGTCCAGGCGGTGAGGGTTGCCCGTTCGCTTTCCGACAACAAGAGCTCGGGTACAGGACGTCCGGCTTTCATTGCTTTTCCCTCCGGCTATGGGGACGGGAGCCGCGCACTGCGGCTCCCGCACCTGGGTTTGTATTAGAAGGTGATGCGCACACCCATCTGAATCATGCGGGGGAAGTTCGCCTGACTGGTGATCGTACCGAACGTTCCCGGATTGCTGATGTTCGTTGCCGGACCGTTGAACAGGACCGTGTTGGTCAGGTTCAGCGCTTCCGCGCGGAACTGCACTTTGTAATACTCCTTGATCGTGACCGTCTTAAACATGGAGACCGAGAGATCAAAGAGCCCTGGTCCATAAACATTCAGACGGGGCGACACATTGCCGAATGCGTACGCGGGAGTGATGGAGAAGGCCGCGGGATTCAGCCATTGCTGGGTAGGATCGGTAACCGATGCCGGCCGGTTGGCCGAGACTCCGGTCGCCGTGGGGAACTGGCCGCATCCGCAGCCACTGTTGGCATTGGTCTGTGAAACACTCAGCGGGGTTCCCGTGTGGATCAGCTGCGTGCCCTGAATCGACCAGCCGCCCAAGGCATACTCCATAAGCTTGTTGGAATGCTTCATGAACATCTGGCCCTTCCCGAAAGGAACCTGATATGTGAATGAGGCGGAGTAGCTGTTCGGCGTATCGGTAGCCGCCAGGGTCATTCCCTGCGGCACCACCGGCGCGTAGTAATTCTGCACGGCCGCGAGGCCCATCGTGCGGGACCAGGTATAGGTCGCGCCGAGAATGAGGCCATAGCGCAGCTTCCAGTCGCCCTTACCGTAGAACGAGTAGTAGAAGGCGCGGCCCATTGGAGTTATAAGGTTCACGCTCGAATACTGCGGATACTTCGTAAGCAGGTTCGACTGAGCCAGAGTGGTGTTGGCGCCGAGACTCACTGAGGTAGGCGCGTAGCCGTAAAACGGATTCGAAACGACCTTACTCAGCCCGGCGGAACCCAGAGAGAAGGCGACGGCCGGATCGAGATTATTGAGCGGAATCGTGTAGGGCAGTTCCAGCGTGTGAGAGCCGATGTAGCCAACTTTCACCGCAACGTTTTTACTCAGCTGACGCTGCACGTCGAGTGAGAGCTGCTCCACATATCCCGCGGAGCGATTGCCCGGATCGTAAGCAGTAACCGACTGGCCTATAGCCGCCGCGGCGCCAAGCGAATTGCCCGCAATGGGGATCAGGCCATTCGGATAGGGGTTCGAAAGGCTTGAGATCGGCGTGTAGTTGTTGTTCGTTGACGCAACGATCGAGGTGCTCTGCGAATAGCCCAGCGCGTTCTGCGCGGAGAATGACTGCGGCGCCCAGAAGATTCCCCATCCGCCGCGGATTACCGTTTTCGCATTGGCAGAGTAGGCGAAGCCGATACGGGGGCCGACCTTGATGGCGTACGGGTTGCCCGCGTGGTTCGGGTTACCATTGACGCCTGCGTAGCGCGTCTGTCCCATCAGAGTCAGGCTCGGGATACTGGACTGCAGCGGGTTCGGTTTGGTGAGATCGGTGTCGATCAGAAACTTGTTGCTGACTTCTGCCGGATTGGTTTCATGCTCGCCGCGGAAGCCGATGTTGACGGTAAGTTTCGGGGTGAGGCGGTAGTCGTCCTGAACGAAGAACGCCGAGTAGCGAACGTAGTCGTTGAAGAATGAGCCCACCGTTATACTGCTGCTCGAACCGGGATAGCCAAGAAGCATGCTGGCCAGGCCACCGCCGGTGCCATTCACTGTTTTCGTCGGCGTCTGCGAAGTGAAGCCGGAGGTAAACGCGAAGCTGCTTGGTCCGGTGGCGGTCTGAGTGGCGTCGTGCAGTGTCCGTGTTTCCACGCCCGCTTTCACGCTGTGCTTGCCGATGAACTTCGCGATCTCCGCATTAAAGCTGGTAGAGAACTGCACGCGCCAGCTCGTCGTTCCGCCGCCGAACGTGGTGAACTCTCCGGTGGAGATGTTCGGGAAGTCCGGTGTGCCGGGCGTAAGGCCATCGACCGCAGCCGGGAACCCGAGGGTACTCAGCTGGAAGCCTTTGCTGAACTGCGGGTCAAAATCGGGGAAACGGTTGTAGCCAAAACGCACGGTCAGCACGGTCGTGGGATTCAGCGTGGCGACCGCGTTGGCCTGAGTGGCATCCACATGCCGATAGATGGTGGTCTGACCAGGCGTTGCGATGCTTCCGGGCCATATCTGGTTCGATGGCTCCTGACTGCCGTAATGCAGATAGGAGGCCGAGAGCTTCAGCCATTTGAACAGTTCATGATCGACCTTGAAGGTGCCCTGATCGGCGCGGTCCTGCGTGCGAAGCGTCACCGTGTAGTCGGGCGCGCCGAAGAAGGTGGGAGTGATGTTGGGCATCGGGAAGTACGAAGCGATCTTCAGACCAATGGGGCTGAGGCGGCTCTGCGGAATGATGTTGTTCGGGAAGAGCGTGCGCGCGCCGGTGGTGAGATTGGTGCTCAGCGGATCGTACATCAGTTGCAGGCCATTCTTGGTTGTGGCAGTGGACTGTGAGAAATCGCCATTGCGCTCGAGAAGCGTAGGGACGTTCGAAGTGGAAGTCACCGCATCGAACTGGCGATAGCCTTCGGTCGAAACGTAGAAGAACGTCTTGTTACGGCCATCGTAGATTTTCGGAATGCGGATTGGGCCGCCGAGCGAATCGCCGTAGTTGGTGAAAGGCGAATCGGGCTTTGCCTGCCCGGCTTTGTTCGCGAAGAAGTTGTTGGCGAGCATGGGAGTGCGGCGGAGAAGTCCGAAGGCGGAACCGTGCATGCGGTTGGAACCCGAGCGCATGGTGGCGTTGAAGACACCGCCGCCCGTGCGGCCCATCGCCGCGTCGTAGGTATTGGACTGAACCTTCATTTCCGATACCGCGTCCTGCACCGGGATGATGACCGCGCGGTTCGTGGAATCTGTAATCGAGATTCCATCAAGCGTGTAGTTATTGCCCGCGACGGGCCCGCCTGCAATCGAGACCTGCGACTGCCCGGATTGATCTTCCATGCGGTCGAACTTCGGATTGCCGGTCCACACGACGCCTTCGCTCAGACGCGCGAGAAGAAACGGGTCGCGGCCCAGCAGAGGCAGATCTTCGAGCTTCTGCCGGTCGATAACGGAACCGGTTGAAGCTTCCGAGGTTGTGAGAAGGTCGGCCTCGGCCGTTACGTCAATGGTTTCCGTGACGGCGCCGACATCAAGCCTTGCGTCCTGCGTAACGGCTGTCTGGGTGGCGATGACAATTCCCTTTTTCTCCAGCTTCTTGAAGCCAGGCGACTCGACCACGAGCGAGTACGTGGAGGGCTTGAGCGCGGGGAAGGAATATTCACCCTGTTGGTTGGTAACCGTCGTGCTGGAGACCGCAGTCTCTTCATCGACCGCCGTTACCTTGGCTAGCGGAACAATAGCGTCTTTGGGATCGGTTACCCGCCCTCGGAGTGAGCCCTGAAAGGACTGACCCCAGACCAGAGCGGAGAACGCGACAAATGTTAAAACGAATCGCATGGTAAGACTCCCTGATTGAGTTTTTAGTGGCGCGTCAAGCGGCGAGGCTCGCTCGAATCGGCGTGGAGTGCGGTTCCGTGCGCATACAGGACGCGGCGGATGCGGGAGTTACTTCATCGCGAGCGAGAAGGACGCGATGGGAAACCGGGTATTGAAATGGAGTAAATGGGTTTGGGCTCAGATCGTTGAGCGCCGGAAAGGAGACGTTAATTTCCGCTTCGTCTCCAAAATCTGTGCAATTATTCTGATGATGGCGGAGGGCCGTTTGAATCCGTTACGAGGCGGCTACCTGGTCCGTCACACCGGATTTACAGGGCCGAAACGTGTGGCCATCCGATTTGCAGATATCAGGAATGATAGCGGCGAGTGTATGTTTGTGTCAAGTTAAAATAATAAATTCGTTAAAGAAGTAATTTGTCTGACAGCGAATGCACCGCCGGTTATCTGGGCATGTTGTACATGAAGGACATCTGGAGTACGATGCTGTCTCCACGGAATTCTCTCGGCAGCGGCGGCAGGGGGTTCGAGGCGCTGATCGCAGCCACGGCAGCCTGGTCCAGAGTGCGCGAGCCGGACTGGCCTCCAAACACGACTTTAGCGACAGTGCCTTGTTTTGTCACCGAGAATTCCACTACTACTCTGCCCCGGGTGCCCAGGCGCGCGGCTTCCGGATAAACCGCAAACCAGTTCGTGCGGACTGCCTGCAGTACCTGCAGCAGGTATGCCTTGAAATCGACGCCCATCGGATCGCTCTTCAGTTGCAGGCTGGATTGCGGGCGCGGCTGCGAAGGAGGAAGGTGCAGCCCTGCGCCGACGCCGATTTCATCGGAGTCGCCAACGTGCGTGCTGGAAGAAGATGTGCCGCCATTACTCAGCGAACGCATCGCCTCATTGATCTGGTTGTTTGGCGAAGGCACGCTGAAGGGGGATTTGTTGGGCGCCGGCTGCGCCTGAAGACCGTCGGCCACAATCATTTTCGGTGCGGTATCGGGTTTCGGCAGAGCGACCGGCGGAGGAGTTGCCGGAATTTGATTGCGTGGCGCTTCGGCCTGAACCGGAGGGGGCGGGACCGGATTTGGAACCTGGGGTTGGGGCTTCGGCGCAGGAGCGGGGGCCGGCGCGGGCGGCAGGGGCGAAGCTGTCTTCGGCGCGGGGGGAGTTGGCCTGGGAGCGGGTGCAACGGCCGGCGCCATCAGCAACTTCGCGACCGGTCCCTTATTTGGAGCCTTCTGGGTAAGGTCTTTCGGAATTACGAGGTGCATTACATACGGCACGCGCTCATTTTCGGTAGGGGGCGTGTCATAGGCGCCGCCCTTAATCAGAAAGAGGGCGCTGATCGCGACGACATGGAAGAGAAGCGTCCCTTCGATTGCGCGCTTCCAGCGGGGACGGTCCTCTGTGGTGTCGCGAGCGAGAAGGAAGTGCGGCTCCCACTCGGCCTTTGTATTGCTGTCAGGCCGGGAGTCCATCAGCTTTTTTGTCCAGCGCTTCTATTTCCTGCGACCCCAGCGTGGCGGCCACGACGTCCGCGTGTTGCTGAATTCTTTCGAGAACTTCGAGAGCCACTTGCAAAGTCCTACGCGCCACCGGGCCGTTCAGTTTCGGCTGGGCGCGGGATTCGACAGAATCGAGAAACGCGTCGAGCTGCAGCCTGAGAGGTTCCGCCGGCGTGATCGTCAGAGGCTCAATCGCGATGCCTTGTTCGCCGCCTACGGTACAGAATGCGGCGGACCGGTTGGCGTAGTCGAGCGAGATGTATTGGCCGGGCTGGAAGAGACGGAGCTTGCGAATCTTCTCGATCGATACGCGGCTGGCTGTGAGGTTGGCAATGCAGCCGTCCGCGAATTCGAGCCGTACGTTCGCGATATCGACCTTCGGGGACAGAATCGAAATGCCCGCGGCACGGATTTCCCGGAGTTCGGAACGCGCGAGCGCCAGGACGATGTCGAGATCGTGGATCATGAGATCGAGCACGACGTCGACATCGAGACTGCGGAACGTGAAGACGCTCATGCGATGGATTTCGAAAA
>JBEHXG010000052.1:0-30936 GCA_048498815.1 Acidobacteriota bacterium
CGTCGTGACGTTGATCACGACCGGATAAGGCTTCCCGCCGCACGGCCCGATGCCCTGGCCGTTGAACTGGAACTGCGGATAATCGATCGCGACGTTGCGATTGCCGCACTGCTGGGGGCTGAAGAGTTTGGCTTCTCCACGCTGCCGCTGGTGGCGATGGGCTGCATCATGATGCGCAAGTGCCATCTGAATACGTGTCCGGTGGGGATTGCGACGCAGGATCCGAAGCTGCGCGCGAAGTTCCAGGGGCAGCCGGAAGACGTCATCAACTTCTTCTTCTTTATTGCGGAGCAGGTGCGCGAGATCATGGCGCAGCTTGGCTTCCGCAAGATGGACGACATGATTGGCCGCGTGGATAAGCTCGACGCACGCGCGGCGGTGGAGCACTGGAAAGCGAAGGGACTCGACTTCTCGAATATCCTCTATAATCCGCCGGCTCCGTCACGTGTGGCGCGACGCTGCACGATTAAGCAGGATCACGGGCTTGACGAAGCGCTGGATTTCAAGCTGATCGACCTGGCGAAGGACGCGCTCGAAAATAAGACACCGGCCGAAATCAGATTGCCGATTCGGAATGTACACCGAACAGTGGGTGCGATGCTTTCGGGCGAGATCGCGCGGCGGTACGGGTCGGCGGGACTACCGGACGGGACGATTCAGTGCAAATTCACCGGTTCGGCGGGGCAGAGCTTCGGCGCTTTCCTTGCCAGGGGCGTGTCTCTTGAACTGGAAGGCGATGCGAACGATTACGTGGGCAAGGGCCTTTCGGGTGGAAGCATTGTGGTCTATCCGTCAAGGCAGGCCACCTTTGTGCCGGAAGAGAACATTCTGATCGGGAACGTGGTGCTGTATGGAGCTACCAGCGGCGAGGCGTTCTTTAACGGCGTGGCGGGTGAGCGCTTTGCGGTTCGAAATTCCGGTGCTACCGCGGTGGTGGAAGGCGTCGGCGATCACGGCTGCGAGTACATGACGAATGGCCTGGTGGTTGTCCTCGGCAAGACCGGACGCAATTTCGCGGCGGGTATGTCCGGCGGTATCGCCTACGTGCTCGATCAGGGTGGCGAGTTTACGGGGTATCGCTGCAATAAGGCTTCGGTCGATCTGGAGCATGTGTTTGATCCGGAAGATCAGGCGCTGTTGAAGAATCTGATTTACCGGCATTTCGATGCCACGAAGAGTCCGCGGGCGCGCTGGGTGCTGGAGAACTGGACGGCGATGTTGCCGAAGTTTGTGAAGGTTTATCCGCACGAATACAAGCGCGTGATGACGAAGCGCGCGGCCGAACAGGCGAAGGCTATTCCGCTTGTGCCGCCCGCCGCTCGCGAACTGCAACAGGTGACCAATGGGTAAAGTAACGGGATTCATGGAATACACGCGGGAGCTGCCGACGCGGCGTGCTCCCGCGGAGCGAATCAAAGACTGGTTTGAGATTTATCAGCCGTTCCCGGAAGAGAGCGTGAAGACGCAGGGCGCGCGGTGCATGGATTGCGGTGTGCCGTTCTGCCATACGGGTTGTCCGGTCAACAACATCATTCCGGACTGGAATGACATGGTATTTCGCGGGCGCTGGCGCGAGGCGATTCGCGTGCTGCATTCGACGAACAACTTTCCGGAGTTCACCGGGAGGATTTGTCCTGCACCGTGTGAGGCTGCGTGCGTGCTCGGGATTAATGAGCCTGCGGTCACCATCAAGAACATTGAGAAGACGATCGTCGATCATGCTTTTGAGCATGGGTGGGTGGTACCGGAACCTGCCGCCAGGAAGACGGGGAAACGGGTTGCGGTGATCGGGTCGGGTCCCGCGGGTCTGGCGGCGGCGCAGCAATTGGCGCGCGCAGGGCATGCCGTGACTGTGTTTGAGAAGGCGGATCGCATTGGTGGTCTGCTGCGATACGGCATTCCGAATTTCAAGATGGAGAAGCACCTCATCGATCGCCGCGTGGAACAGATGCGGCGTGAGGGTGTGGAGTTTGTTGTTAACGCGCACATCGGAGTGAATAAGAAGGTCAGCGAACTGCGGGACGAGTTTCATGCGATTGTGTTGGCCGGTGGCGCGGAGCAGCCCCGCGATCTGAAGGTTCCCGGGCGTGAGCTGAAGGGCGTTCACTATGCGATGGAGTTCCTGCCGCAGGCGAATAAGGTATGCGAAGGGGATACTGTGGCCGATCAGATTCTGGCTACAGGCAAGCGCGTGGTGATCATCGGCGGCGGCGATACCGGCGCGGATTGCCTCGGCACTTCGCATCGCCAGGGCGCGGCGCATATTACGCAGTTTGAGCTGATGCCGAAACCTCCGGCTGAGCGCGCGCATGAAACGCCGTGGCCTTTGTGGCCACTGCAGCTGCGTGTGGAGAGCTCGCATGAAGAGGGCGGGACCCGCGACTGGAGTGTGAACACGGTTCGGTTTTCGGGCGATGCGGCCGGCAATGTGAAAAAGCTGCATGGAGTGCGCGTAGGTCCGCCGCCGAAGTTTGAGCAGCAGAAGGGCACGGAGTTTGAGATGGATGTCGATCTGGTGCTGCTCGCGATGGGCTTTACCGGACCGGTTCGCAATGGACTGCTGGATGAGCTTGGCGTTGCGCTGGATGGCCGCGGCAACGTTGTGGCCGACGCGAATTACATGACGTCTGTGCCCGGCGTTTTTGCGGCGGGCGATACACGCCGCGGTCAGTCGCTTGTGGTTTGGGCAATCGCCGAGGGGCGTAAAGCGGCCCATGGCGTGGATCAGTTCCTGATGGGTTCGTCCCGGCTTCCTGCGTGATTCGCCCGGCTGCTCTGGCGCTACTGATGATGGCGCAGACGCATCCTCCGGATGTTGCGGCCCTGGTGCGGTCTGCCCTGGGCCCCGGGATCTCGCCTTATGCGGCGGTGAAGCCTGTTGTCGCGGATTTCAATGGCGATGGCAAGGCCGATCTTGCGGTTGTGATCGATTTCAACAAGTGGCTGCGGACGTGGCTGAAGCGTGGGGACGTGATTCTGAATCTGGATAGTCCTTCGCTACGGCCGATGAAGCCGGATAACGAACAACATTATTGCTTTGGCCTGCTGGTGCTGGATGGGATGGATCCTGCGCGCAGGAGTTTGTTCTATGGCTGTTTCACCGGTTGGAAGCGGGTGCCGGGCGCGAAGGCTGCGCTCGACCTGGATATGGAGTCAGGCGCTACGCTGCGCCTCTTTTACGATGGGCAGCGATATCGAACCCGTGTTGTGCGTAATTAGAGAAGGCGCCAGGGTACGTCCCAGATCAGGGCCTTGATTGCGAGAATAGCTACCGCGGTTACAAACAGACGCCTTAGCCAGACGGCGGGAAGGCGCTGTGCGGAGTGCGAACCCAGCCATCCGCCTGCGAAGCCGGCGACGCTGAGAAGGCCGCCGAGTTTCCAGTCAATTGCTCCGTGCCAGGCGAAGATCAGAACCGCAATCAGCGATGAAGCTGTGTTGAGGATTCTCGACATTGCAATGGCGCGCAGGAACGGATAGCGGAAGAAGAAGACGCCGGATGCTGTGATCAGTGTCGCGTAGCCGCCGCTGAGGAAGCCTCCGTAGAAAGAGAGCAGCGCCATCACTGTGTGGCCTGTTTTGTTGTGTACGGGGCCGGGGCGACCTGGCTGCTGTATCAACAGAGCGAGTACGGTCAGCATGGCCAGGGGGATGATGAGCGACATCCATGCCGATGGCACCGCGAATAGCAGCATGGCGCCCACTGCGGACCCGATGATCGTAAAGGTGAGGAGCAATGGTACGCGTTGCCGATCGATCACGCCGGTCTTGCGGAATGGCAGTACGCCGCCGAAGCTCAGTAGCGCAAGTGCGAGCATGTTGGTTGCAACGGCAGCACGCGGCTCAATGCCGAATTGCAGCATGACCGGCACGGTGATGAGCGTTGTTGAGCCGGTCACCACGGTCATAAGAGATGTAACGAAATAGATGGCCGTCAGCGCAGCCGCCGGCCCGATGGTCATACCGTTTTATCCGGCGCGTAACAGAGCTTTTCCATCGGGCATTCCGCGCACTTCGGTTTGCGGGCGACGCAGATGCCGCGCCCGAAGTGAATCATCTGGTGGGAGAAGAGAATCCACCGGCTTTTCGGAACGATTTTGATCAGATCCTGTTCAATCTTTACGGGTTCGCTGTTGCGGGTGAGGTCGAGGCGGTTGGCAATTCGCTGTACGTGGGTGTCGACTACTATGCCGGAGGCAATTCCGAATGCTGTGCCGAGCACCACGTTGGCCGTCTTGCGGGCTGCGCCTGGCACCGTGATGAGTTCTTCGAGCGTTTGCGGGATTGTGCCGCCGAATTCGTTTTGAATCTTCTTCGCCGCGCCGATTACCGATTTAGCTTTGTTGTTAAAGAAGCCAGTGGAGCGGATATCGGCGGCCAGTACCTCCTGGCGGGCATTCGCGAAATCTTCGATGGTCGGATACTTCGCGAAAAGGCCGGGCGTGACTTCGTTGACGCGTTTATCGGTACACTGCGCCGAAAGGATGGTTGCGACGAGAAGTTCCCATGCGTTCGAGTGGTGCAGAGCGCAGACCACGTCCGGATAGGTTTCGTCGAGGATTCGCAGAATTTCCGTCGTGCGTGCGGGTGTGTTCTTCTGTGCTTTCCGTGCAGCCATTATTCGTACCTCAGAACTTCCACCGGCGCGATCTTTGTGGCGTTGCGCGCGGGATAGATTGTTGCGAGAAGGCTGACCGCCATTGCCGCGGCCGCGATCCAGAGGCCATCGAGCGGATTGGGTTTGAACGGCACGAAGCTGAGCGCATAGATGGATTCTTCCAGCTGAATCCAGCGGTAATGATCGGCGAGGTAGCTGAGCGAGTAACCCGCGATCAAACCCAGAACCGTGCCGGAAAGGCCGATCATTGTGCCCTGCATGATGAAGATGCGCCTGATCTGGCCACGACGCGCGCCCATCGACATCAGGACTGCGATGTCTTTGTACTTCGTGAGAACAATCATCGTGAGGGCGATCACGATATTCAGCGCCGCCACTATTTCGATGAGCCCGATGGTCACTGCGGTGACGGCGTGTTCCATTTTCAGAGCGTGGAGGAGTTGACTGTTCTGCTCCTGCCAGTTTGTCGATGTGTAGTCGCCGCCGGCAACGCGTTCCACTGCCTTTGCAACCTCGGGCGCGACTGCGGGATCGTCGCAGCGGACTTCAATGTCGTTCACGATATCGCCTGAGGAGAGTAGGCTCTGTGCGTTGTTGAGCGAAACGAACGAGTAGTTATCATCGAAGTCAAAGAAGCCGGACTCGAAGATTCCTGTCACGCGGAATCGTTGCGTTTTCGGTGATGGTCCGAATGGCGTCAGAGTGCCTTGCGGATTAATCACTGTTACCACGCTGTTTATCGTGAGGCCGGTGTCGGCGGCGGCCTTCGCGCCGAGGACGATCGCGGGGAGTCCGGTGGCGCTGGAATCGAAGCCGTTCAGCGACCCGCTTTTCAGGCGGTGGAGAACTTCGCTGGTGGAAAGCTCGGCCTTTAGATCGACGCCCTTTACGATGATGCCTTTCGATGATGCGGGGCCTGTGATGAATACCTGGTCATAGAGAACAGGGGCGACGGCCGCGACGTGCTGGACCGCTTGAATTTTCGTTGTAAGGCCGCGCCAATCGGTGATGCCGGTCCCGGTGTCCTTCTTTAGAAGGTTGACGTGCGCTGTGGCGCTGAGAAGGCTGCGTTGCAGAGTGTCGCGAAATCCGTTATTCACCGCGAGTGAAATCACCAGCGCCATGACGCCCGCCGCCACGCCCGCCACCGAAATGAGGGTAACGACCGAGACCATGGTCTCTTTGCGCCTCGCACGCAGATAGCGGCCTGCCACGAACCATTCGAACGATGCCACGCGTTAGCCGCCGAAGCGGCGCAGTTTGTCCGCTATGCCGATTTCGCCTTCGGGCCGCAGCAGCGGGAACAGAATTACGTCGCGGATAGACGGCGAGTTGGTGAGCAGCATGGTCAGACGATCGATGCCGAGACCTTCGCCCGCTGTGGGCGGCATGCCGTAGGACATAGCGCGGAGGTAATCTTCGTCCATCTGATGAGCTTCATCGTCGCCGCGTTCGCGCATGTCGAGCTGAGCGTCGAAACGGCGGCGCTGTTCGATGGGGTTGTTGAGCTCGGTGAAGGCGTTGCCGATCTCCATACCGGCGATGAAGATTTCGAAGCGATCCACCATGGCGGGTTCGTCGGGATTGTTGTTCGCGAGAGGCGAAATCTCGATCGGGAATTCATAGACGATCGTCGGCTGAATCAGATGCTTCTCGGCGTGAATTTCGAAGAGATGGGCGAGCGCTTCGCCGGCAGTGGCCTTGCCTGTGGCCGCGATCAGCCATTCCGGGTTGCGCACGTCATCCTTCGTTGGCGCGCCGTCGCCGCTCCAGTATTCGACGACCGCATCGCGCATCGTAATGCGGCGAATTGTGCTGAAGTCGAGTGTCAGATCGCGGTAGGGGACTGACGCACCTCCGGTTGCATCAATCGCCAGTTGCCGCAGCAGCTCTTCGCTGAAATCCATCAGGCCTTTGTAGTCGGTGTAGGCCTGATAGAACTCGATCATGGTGAATTCGGGATTGTGGCGCGTTGAGATGCCTTCGTTGCGGAAATTACGGTTGATCTCGTAGACGCGTTCGAATCCGCCCACAACCAGACGCTTTAGATAAAGTTCCGGCGCGATACGCATGTAGAGGTCGATATCGAGCGTGTTATGGTGCGTGACGAAGGGACGCGCCGCGGCGCCACCGTAGACGGCCTGCAGCATCGGGGTTTCGACTTCGATGAAGCCGCGCGCTTCCAGCTGACGGCGAATCGACGAGACGATTTTTGCGCGTGTGACAAACACGTCGCGTACTTCCGGGTTGCCGATAAGATCGAGATAGCGTTGCCGATAACGGGTTTCCGTGTCTTCGAGACCATGGAACTTTTCCGGCATTGCCAGCAACGTCTTCGAAAGGAACTCCAGACTTTCGACGTGTAAGCTCAGTTCGCCGGTACGCGTGCGAAACAGATAGCCCTCGGCGCCGACAATGTCGCCGAGGTCGAGGAGCGAGAACAGCGAGTAGTCGCGCTCGGGCACGCCATCCTTACGGACGTAAAGCTGAAGCTGCGCACCGTTCTGGCGAATGTGCATGAAGCCCGCCTTACCCATCGGACGCTTCGTTTGAATGCGGCCCGCGATGCGAACCCGAATCTCGGGCGTCAGCTCTTCGGCAGTTTTTTCCGCGTAATCGCGCAGGATGTCCGGTATGGTGTGAGTGAAATCGAAACGGCTGCCGAAGGGCCGGTAGCCCAGCGCTTCAATCTCGCCGATGCGTGCAATGCGCTGCTCAAATAGTCCGTCTTCCAGCAAAATCGTGGGGTCTCCTGATGAATTAACTATTATCGCCGATAGGCGCGAATCAGCTATGATGATTGTTCCCGGCCCGCTTTGCTTCGCTCCCTTTCCATCGTCGTTCCGGCGTATAACGAGGAACGCCGGCTTCCCGAAACGATTCGTAAGATTGAAGCGTTCTTTTCCGATCCGAAGTCGGATTGGTTCTTCCACGAGATTCTGGTTGTGGACGACGGTTCGACGGACCGCACAGCGGACGTTGCGGCCGGGTTTGCCGCGCGGAATGCGAACATCCGCCTGCTGAAGAATCCCGGCAATCGCGGGAAGGGATACTCGGTGCGGCACGGGATGAATGAGGCTCGCGGGGAATGGCGTTTATTTACCGATGCTGATCTTTCCGCGCCAATTGAGGAAATTGATCAGCTCTGGGTAGCTCTGGAGCGCGATGGTGCGGATGTGGCGATCGGTTCGCGCGCGCTGGATCGATCCCTCATTGGCGTGCATCAGCCTGGCTTTCGCGAAAGCGCCGGGCGCATCTTCAACGCCGTCATGCGCCGCGCCGTCGGGCTGCCGATTGCGGACACTCAGTGCGGCTTCAAACTGTTCAGCGGTCCGGCCTCGCTTCAGATCTTCCCGCGTCAGACTCAGGAACGTTTTGGGTTCGATGTGGAGATTCTTTTCATCGCGAAGAAGCACGGATTTCGGATTTCGGAAGTGCCCGTGCGGTGGGATCATGTGGAAGGCAGTAAGGTCGGCATGCTCACCGGCCTGCACGCGTTCACGGAACTCGCAGCAGTGCGGTGGAACGATCTGCTCGGCCGTTATAAATGACGCCCTACAAACGCGCACAGCTCCCCGATCGGTTCGATGCGATTGTCATCGGCTCCGGGATGGGTGGGCTTACGGTTGCGATGCTGCTGGCGACGCAGGCGGGCAAGCGCGTGCTTGTGCTGGAGCGGCATTACGAGGCGGGCGGTTTCACGCATACATTTCGGCGTCCTGGCTATGAGTGGGATGTGGGGCTGCACTATGTGGGCCAGATGCATGCCGGCTCGCCAGTGCGGCGCGCGTTCGATCATGTGACGCGCGACGCGGTCGAGTGGCAGCCAATGCCGCAGACGTATGACCGCGTTCGGATTGCCGGGAAGTCATACGATTTCGTGGCGGGTCCGGAGAATTTTCGGGAGCGTTTGCACGGGTGGTTTCCGCGCGAACTGAGAGCCATTGACGGCTACCTTGCTGCTGTTCGGGCGTGTAACCGCGCGAGCGGTCTTTACTATGCAGAGAAGGTAGTTCCGCGGTTTGTCTCGAAACTGGCCGGCGGATTGATGCGTATGAGCTACATGCGCTGGGCGGGAAGGACCACCGCTGATGTCCTCCGTGATCTCAAAGCGAGTCCCGAGTTAGCCGGGGTTCTCACCGCGCAGTGGGGCGATTACGGGTTGCCACCCGCGCGCAGCAGCTTCGCGATCCACGCAACGGTTGCGGAGCATTACTTCGCGGGCGCGAGCTATCCGATTGGTGGCGCGGGTGTGATCGCGAAAGCGATAGCTCCCGCGATCGAAGATAGCGGCGGGTTCGTTGTGACCAGTGCCGAGGTGGCTTCGATTCTGGTTCGCAGTGATGCAGTCACGGGCGTGAAGATGGCGGACGGACGGGAATTCACGGCACCGGTTGTTATCAGCGACGCGGGCGCGGCGAACACATTCGAGTGTCTGTTGTCCGCGGAGATACCGGCCCTTGACTCGCTGCGCGCAAAGCTGTGTGCTCTGGAACCTTCAACGGCGCACCTGTCGCTTTATATGGGCGTTTCGCCAACTGACGCGGAACTCACCACCGACCCCGCTAACCTCTGGATCTATCCGTCATACGACCATGACCGCAACGTGGCTGCGTTCGCCAAGGATCTGAATGCCGAGTTTCCTGTCGTCTACATCTCATTTCCCTCGGCCAGGGATCCGGATTTTGCGCGCCGTTACCCCGGTCACGGCACGGTGGAAGCAATCACGATGCTTCCGTATGATCGGTTTGCGCAGTGGGAGCAGGCGCGCTGGAAGCGGCGCGGCGAAGATTACGACAATCTGAAGAGGGGCCTCGCCGCGCGGTTGCAAACGGAGGTGGAAAAGCAGGTTCCCGCGTTGGCCGGCAACATTGCGTATGCGGAGCTCTCCACACCGGTGACCACCCGCCACTTCATGAACTACGCACATGGTGAGATTTACGGAATTGCGGCGACTCCCGCTCGGTATCTCCTGCGCGAACTCGGGGCTTTCACGCCAATCAAGGGCCTTTATCTCACCGGGCAGGACGTTTCCAGTCTCGGTATCGTCGGTGCGCTTTTCGGCGGGGCGATTACGGCTTCGGCCATCGCGGGACGCAACCTGATTTCGACTATCACGAAAGCTTAGCGCCGCGCTGCTGCGATGCACTCCGCATAGCCGTTCTGAAAGAGAAATACGCCGTCGGCGGTGACCGGCGTCGCGGGCGTTGGGCGCTCACAGGCGGCATGTGCCTGAATTGCGTTGGCATGCCAGGCGTTTAGATTGTTTTCGAGGATGCCCAACATGCCAAGCACGAGTACGGCACCCATCCAGATGTGCCGTCTGCCATTTCCGGTGAGACTCCCCACCAGCAGCCCAAAGGGCGCGCCCGCAAGATAGAGCACGCGCGATCCCATAACCGACTGCCCGATCAAAGCCAGATGGATTGCGGGCAATACCGCGCAGATGGTTGCGGCAATGAAACGGAGTCGCATCAGGCGGCCGGCCGGTCCCTCGCCTGCGCTCGCCATCCAAATCAATGCCGTCGCTACTGCCGCAATGGATACGGGCAGCCACCATGCAACTGGAGCGTCCCAATTGACCGGTATCAGGAGGATGTTCCAGATTCGGATGAACAAGGCCTTGGCTGCGGTCAGGGGATGCAGAGTGAGAATCGCCGGATGACCTGTGACGGGGTCGAGATAGCCGCCGGGGCCATGAAACAGATGCCATCGCCACGCGAACATTCCAGCGCATACTGCCACCGCTCCAATAAGGTAAGGTCGTGAGCGCTCCAGCAGAAGGAGTGCTATCAGAGGAGTGGCGTAGGCGCTTTCTTTAAAAAGAATCGCGATCGCAAGCAGTCCCCAGGCTGGAAGAAGGCGCCTCCTGCTATGCAGTGCGACCAGAATGCTGCCAAGGGCGCAGGCGCAGGCGAGCAGGTCGAAATTGCCGGCGGTCCAGAGCGCTGCCTCCGGTCTGGTTCCATGCAGTCCGAACGCCAGGGCCGCAATGCTCGCGGCGGTTGACCGGCGCCAGAGCATCCACGCGATTGCGAAAACCAGCGTGCAGTTCAGCAAATGCAGGGTGAGCCCGACGGCATGCCAGACGGCCGGAATCGCGCGCCCGAGGCCGAGCAGCGTCTGGAAGTAGAGCGCGCCGAGCGGGCGGAAGGATCCGTCGCCCCCCGCGGTGTGGAAAGAAGCCAGAAAGCCAGGCAGCGTGAATCGGGGACCGGTGGTGATGATGTAGTCGTCGCTCAGGAATGAATCGCTGAGATTACGGAGGAACGCAAGGGTTACAAACACGAGGACAAGAGCCAGCGCCAGGCGCGGAAAGCGCTCGTCCGAGGGTTTGGGTTCCTGTACAGGCACCACCGCGAGCAGCCCCAGCAGTGCCAGCCACAGAACCGTTTCGGCGCCAAACGGGGAATGAATCGCGAACGGGCCGATTGCGGCGCGAACCGCAAGCAACAAACCCGCCACTGCGGCGGCTGCGATCAGGATCGTTCTCAACGCTTACGAGTGTAGCCGTATCCTGTTAGTACTCCAATCCGCTTATGTCACACCCGCCACCATCCGCCTTTATCCATCGCTTCGTTCCGGGAGCCGGCGCCTCGACCGTACTTGTTCTGCACGGCCAGGGTGGCGATGAGAACGACTTTCTGCCGGTGGCGGGCGCGCTTGCCGGTGGTGCGGCTTTCCTCAGTCCTCGCGGCGAGGCGATCGAAAATGGCGAGCGGCGTTTCTTCGCTCGCATTTCGCGAGACGTCTTCGAGGAAAGCGAAGTTCGAACCCGGACTGCGGACCTCGCGGGCTGGCTGGCCGAGGCAGTTCGGCACTACGGGCTCGATGCCAGGCGTGTCTACGCGATGGGCTTCTCAAACGGCGCCAGCATCGCGGCGTCATTGATGCTGCTTTATCCGGGCTTACTGGCCGGTGCGCTTTTGCTGCGTCCTCGCACGATCATCGAACCATCCGTCCTGCCTGATCTGAACGGCGCCCCGGTGCTGGTTATCTCCGGCGAGCGCGATGAAAAGATGCCCTCGGGCGCCGGTGAACACCTCGCCCGCCTGCTGGGACGAGCCGGAGCCGCCGTTGAGATGGCGATGCTGGATACCGAACACGGGCTGACGCCGCAGGATTTCTCGCTGGGCAAGAGGTGGTTCTCCAAAGTTCTTGCCTGAGGCAGAGTGCTAGTCCCCGCGGTGGTGCGCGCGCACTGGGTGAGATACCGCCGCTGCCTGTGCCAAGTCGCGCTGAGGCTCGTTAAGAAAGGCATCCACAGCCCGCCAGCGGAGCTTGAAGCAGCGCAGTTCGCAACGCTGGCAGCGGAACGGCAGAAACAGGGGGAATAACAATATTTCCAGCGGATTATGGAAGTGCGATCGATGCAGGGAGCCCCAGCCGCAGGTGGGACATTGCCGATATTTGGCGGTGGATCGCATTCAGCTCCGCCGATGCACTCTGCGTGCCAACGCGGAGTCACAGCCGGGCACGTAATAGCAGCAGCGTCCGGCGGTCATTAGCAATATGAGAACCGCAGTATCCGCTATCGCGCTCTTTGCCTGTTCGGGCGCTTTCGCTCAGACCTTTGATGCCGTTTCCATCCGTCCGGCCAATCGGGACGCCCGCGCGGAAGTCCAGACTGCATCCGGATCGCTCACAATTCGGAATCAATCCCTGAGTTTCCTCATCCGATGGGCGTGGGATATGCCACCTTTTCAGGTGGTTGCTCCGGCATCGACCAGCGAAGAGCGATTCGACGTCGTGGCAAAAGGCAGGCCCACGTCGGGCGACCTGGAACTGCGCCAGATGCTTCGAACAGTTCTGGAAGAACGCTTTCATGTGAAGACGCATCTGGAGCAAAAGGAAATGCAGGTCTATGAACTCTCGCTGGCCAAAGGCGGACCGAAGTTCCACGAGACGACTGAGCCAGGTGAACCAGTGTTTGACCGCGGAGGACCCACCACGCTCACTGCTCATCGCGTCAGGATGAAGGATCTTGCAGTGCGGATCTCCGAGCCGCTCGGGCGGCCCGTGATCGATGTAACCGGGCTCAAGGGCCGCTATGAGATTAAGCTCGACGTCAGCGCCTACATGCTGAACGCGGCGAATGGCGATACCAATCTGGATGTGATGAGTATTCTGTTTACCGGTCTGCAGCAGCAGCTTGGCGTGAAGCTCGAGTCGAAGAAAGAGAGCGTCGATATCCTGACCGTGGATTCGGCAGACAGGACCCCTACGGAAAATTGACCGGAAGGGTGAACTTTTTCCCGGCGTTCTCGTATCCAGCGTTATGAAATTCGCAGCGCTCCCGTTTTTTCTGCTCGCCACGATCGCCGGCGCCCAGACGCCCTCGTTCGAAGTGGCATCGATTCGGCCCTCGACCACTTCGCGCGTGAACGACGTTCACTACGACACCACGCCAAATTCATTGACGGTTCGCGGGGCCGCGCTGCGTGCGCTGATCCAGTGGGCGTGGGACGTTCCGCCGTTCCAGGTGGAAGGCCCGGGATGGATCGACAGCGCTGGTTTCGATGTTACGGCGAAATCGGGCACGAATGTGACGGAGGATCAGCTGAGGCTCATGCTGCGGACGGCGCTGGCCTCGCGTCTCGGCGTCGCAGTTCATAACGATCCCAGAGAGATGCAGACTTATTCGCTGACAGTCGCGAAGGGCGGCCCGAAGTTTAAGGAGTCCACGTCAGAAGGCCCGCCGGAATTCACCAATGCGGGCAAGGGGATGCTGGTTGCCAATCGCGTCACCATGGCGGAATTGGCTTCGAAGATTTCCGAGCCCCTGCAGAAGCCGGTAATCGATGCGACCGGCCTTAAGGGCCGTTATGACATTCGCATTGACGTGACTGCCTACATGACAGAAGCGGCACAGGGCGGAGGCAGCATGGATGTGATGAGCATCCTCTTCAATGCTCTGCAGGCTCAGCTTGGAGTGAAGCTCGACTCTCGCAAGCAGAACGTTAACATGCTCGTCGTCGATAAGGCTGAGAAGACTCCGACTGACAACTGAGGCGGAAGTAAACCCCGGTCCGGGAGGCTTTAGCCGATCGCAGGCAGTTATCGAGTCTGCGTCAGCAGCGCCCGCAACTCGGAGAGGTGCCTGACGCTGTGGTATTTCCCGTCCTTCGTGAGCAATGCCACGCTCCACAACGCGGGCTTTCCGTGAACGCCCTTTTTCGACGTGGCTACCAGAATCTGCGCAACCACAAGTCGACCTTCGCTGATTTTCGCCGTCGCTTCCGCGCAGAGAGGCATATCTCTGCCGTTAGCTGGTCCATCGCCTTCACCACAATCTGTCGCTGCCCAATTCACGATGGTGGGTTCGCCAGGCTGACGCGGAAACCACTCGTCGAATCGGCTCTTCGGAAGGTGGGGATCGAGCGCTCTTACGTTCACGCGTTTTCCTGCCTCGATTACTCGCCGATCCAGGTCTGGGTTTTGCGCAACGGCGATTGACGCGCAGCATGCAGCCGCCAGGGACACCAGTACCGCGCGGTGCATAGTCAGCGCGCAGCCCCAGCGGTCATGCGAGACGAAGTTTTCCCGCCGGACGACTCCGCCACTTCGTAGTGGCTGAGCGACTGCGAGTACTGCGCGAGTCCGCGGTAGAGCGATTCGGCGATCTTTTGCCGGTATTCTCCCTTGCCCAGATTGCTTTCGTCCCGTGGGTTGCTGAGGAACCCGATTTCCGCCAGCACGGAGGGCATCTTGGCGCCGATCAGCACCACGAACGGCGCTTTCTTTACGCCGCGATCATGCGCCGCCGCGTTCCCTCGCGCGGCCTGTGCCGAGAGCGAAGCTTCTATGTTGGTGGCGAAGGTCTGGCTTTCGGCAATCTTGTCATTGAGCGCGATGGATTGGATGAGATCGCGCAGTTCGCCAACGGATTTATCCGAGCCCGCGTTTTCCCGCGCCGCAACCGAGATTGCGCCGGGCGAGCTGTTCAGATTCAGGAGGAATGTTTCCGTGCCTGCAACTGCCGGGGCGGGGGACGAGTTCGCGTGGATCGAGAGGAAGAGATCGGCCTTGTACTGATTTGCGATGGCGGTGCGTTCGGTCAACGGGACGAAGGTGTCGTCGGATCGCGTGAGCACCACTTCGGCGCCAAGTTTGGCCTGGACCAGAGAAGCCAGGCGCAGTGCTACGTCGAGGACCACGTCTTTCTCCAGAACGCCGTTAGGTCCGATGGTGCCGTCATCGTGGCCGCCGTGGCCGGCATCGATCACCACGCGGTTAATCTTGAGACCGAGGGCACGGGTCAGTGAAAGAGAGGCATCTGTGGATGCTTTGGCGGTTGCCCGTGGCGACGGCAGGGTGACAGCCGGAAGCACCTTTGTGGTGGTGTTGATAAAGGCTTGGGCTACAGCCGGGGAGGCGGGCGGAGCGGGTGGATGCGAGGGAGGCGTGGAGATCGCCGCGGTTAATTTGCGCGGAAGCCGCACGGCCGGCCAGGCGGGCAGCGGTCCCAGCGTTGCGACGAGTTCTTCCGGGACGGAGTCGGGCAGAGGGATTCGCGGCAAGGGCGGGCGGTCAAGCACTGGCGGAACAAACGCTCTTCGTGTTCTGGTTGAAGCAGCCGTTTGTACAAAAGGTGGCCTGGACACAACCGTCGCTTCGCGCGCCTTGGCGCCTGACGGTGTCAACTCAATGACGATGCGATCCGGTGTATCCAGTCTGGAGACTTTGAAATCTACCGCAGCGTTGAGATCGAAGACGACGCGCGTGGTACCCGGAGTAGTTTCGGCGACGCGAACTCGCTTTACGAGGGCGTCATTCACCGGGTGGCTGGCAATGCGGCGCTGTGCGATCCAGGGGCGTGCGTGGACAATGTCGAAGAACAGCCGTTCGGGGTGTTGGGCGTGATCGGCGCGGTACTCGGCTAAGCCGGTAGTTTCCAGTACCACGCGGGTTGAGCCAGGATGCGACCAGGAACGCAGGCCCGTCACCTGAATTATGCCGGAATTCGGCGCGGCACTCACTGGCAGGAGTAGAAAAATCGCTGCCGCCAGGTGAGTTCCACGCATCATAATTCTCAGGGAGTTTTGTAGTAAGTAAGCCCGTCTGCGCCCGTATAGGCCTGAATGGCAGACGACGCGGGCGTAGGCGCGGTTGCCGGTATTGAAGGCCCCGGCGCGTTGCGACGCGCTTCGGTCAGATTCTTTGCGACGCTTCGCACATATCCCAGCGTTTCAGCGTATGGCGGAACACCGGAGAACTTATCCACGGCGGCTTCACCGGCGTTATAGGCAGCGATCGCCTTCGTGTAATCGTTGTGGTAATAATCGAGCAAAAACCGCAGGTATCGGACGCCCCCCTGGATATTCTCCTCGGCATCGAACGCATTGCTTACGCCGAAACGGCGTGCTGTGGAGGGGATCAGTTGCATGATGCCCTGAGCGCCTTTCGATGAAACTGCCGCCGGGTTGTAGTTGCTCTCGGCCTTAATCACGGAGTGCACGAGAGGGGCTTCCACTCCTTCTTTGCTGGCGATTCGTTCCACCATGGCATTCACCGCCGCCGGTTCAACGCGAGGCATCGCTGGAGCCACCGTTACCCGCACCAGGCGCCCGGTTTTGGCGTCGGCCCGCACCACTGTTTTCGCAGCGGGATTCTCAACGCGCGGTGCGGCAACCAACGGCATGGCCAGTATCAGTATAGAACAGAAACGGACCCACACGTTTCGAAATTCAGTCAATCTTAATGCTAACATTTTGGATAGATTGCGCCTTCCGATTTCCAGTCGCGCCCCTGTTTTGACTCGCGCGGCGTGGATTCTGGCTGGCGGACGAAGTTCCCGGATGGGGCAGAACAAGGCGCTGATGGAGATCGACGGGCGGGCGATGGCGCTGCGGATTGCGGATGTGGCGGCGCCGGTGTTTGGCACGGTCTCCGTTGTCGGCGAGCTATCAGAGTATGGGAACCTGCGCCTGCCGGTGCTCCCCGACCGGTTTCCGGGGCTCGGTCCTGTGGCTGGCATCGAAGCGGCACTGCATGCATCGGCGGCGGAGCTTAACTGCTGTATTGCCTGTGACATGCCGTCGATAACATCGACTTTACTTGAATCTTTGGCAGGCGCCGTGGAAGCCGATTGCGATTGCGTGATTCCTCGATATGCCGATGGCCGCCGCGAACCGTTGTGCGCGATATACCGCCGAAGCTGCCATCCTGTAATTCTGGCTGCGCTGCAGTCCGGAACCCGTAAGGTCATGAATTTGCTGGACCTTCTGCGCGTAAAATACGTGCCGATCGGGGAGCCGGGTTGCTTCGCCAACCTGAACACGCCGGAAGAATGGCGATCCTACACGCATGGCTGAAGAATTCCCGCACTACATCGAATTCCGGCATGTGTATAAGACGTTCGATAAGCCCGTTTTAGTCGATTCGAACTTTCACGTGAATGTGGGCGAGACTGTAGCGATCATCGGCCGCTCCGGGGTAGGGAAGTCCGTGACTCTGGGCCACATCATGGGTTTTTTGAAACCGGATCAGGGCCAGGTCATTGTGGGACACGAGGATATTACGAACTTCAGCGAAGCCGAGATGAACCGGGTTCGCCGCAAGGTGACTATGGTGTTCCAGTCAGGCGCGCTTTTCGATTCACTCACCGTTGCCGAGAATATTCTCTTCTCGCTCGAACAGCGGGAAGACTATGACGCGCAGAATAAAGACGATGTTGTGCAGGGACTGCTTGGCCTCGTTGGTATTCAGGACGCCGCCGACGCATATCCCAGCGATCTATCGACCGGCTATCGCCGAGCAGTTGCAATCGCCCGTGCTCTTGCCGCCCAGCCGCAGTGCGTGCTCTATGACGAACCGACGACGATGGTCGATCCCATCATGAGCGATCACCTCACCGAGTTGATGCTACGTCTGAAGAAGGAATTGAAGCTCACGAGCGTGGTCGTCACTCACGACCTGGATTTGCTTCATCGCGTGGCGGACTCCGTGGTTTTTCTGAGCAAAGGCCGTGTTGCTTACTTCGGAACGCCGGATGGTCTGTACGCTTCCGAAGATCCCGACATTCACGAGTTCCTGGAATTGGATAAAGTAATTCGCGGAGCGCTGCCGCGCGACAGTCCCTTCCGTACCGGACTCGGCGTGGTGGCGAGCGAAGCCTGACATGGATCCTTCTTCTCCGGCCGGCATCGGTAAATATCTCGGGATGGCGATTCTGCTGCCGGTTTCCACGGCGGTGGGTTACGCAATCGGGTACGGCATCGATTCGCTCTTCCACACCACCTGGATTCGCTGGGTCTTCCTCTGTCTCGGGTCGGTCGCAGGCATCTTCGATCTGCTTTATGAGCTCGATAAGGACAAATCCTGACTCCCGCCGATTACGACAAGGCGCTGGCCCGTTTACCAAAGTGGATGATTGGCCTCAGCGTAATTGGAGTGGTTTTTGAAGCCCGCGTCGGGGGGCTCCAATGCATCCCGGGGTTCATTCTTGGCTGCGGCGCCGCCTGGCTCAACCTGCGTTTGATCGAGCGCGCGGTGAATCGGATTATCCGTCTGGCTGGCGCGGAATCGGGAAAAGTGAAGACCGGAAGTGGCGTCGCAATCTTCCTGCAACTCGCGGTCTTCGCAACAATTGCCTTTGTTATACTTAGGTTTACCGGTTTCAACCTGATGGCGGCGATGCTCGGGTTCCTCGTGTGTCCGGTCGCCGCGGTGGTGGAAATCCTCTACGAATTATTCTTCTATGGTCACTCGTGAAGCCTGGCTGACAAAACTCTTCAACGCTTATCTGGCAGGTCCCGGAAACGCGATACTTGGACTTTTCAAACAGACCGCCGAAAACCCCAAAGAGCCCTGGACCGACTTCATCGTCATGCAGATCCTGGTGTTCGCGATCATCCTGCTGCTGCTGGTAGTGCTGCGCCGCAGTCTGTCGGTCGATAAGCCCGGCAAGCTGCAGCATGTCTTCGAACTGATCCACGAATTCATCGGAGGTCAGGCGCACGACCAGATTGGTCACGACGGTCATCACCACGTGGGCATCTTCATGTCGTTGTTCGTCTTCATTCTGATGGCGAACCTGATCGGCATTGTTCCCGGCTTTGTGAGCCCCACGCAGTCTTATCAGGTTACGGCCGGGTGCGCGCTGCTTTCGTTCCTCTACTACAACGTGGTAGGCCTGAAGAAGAATGGCCTCTGGAAATACACGAAGCACTTCTTTGGACCGATTCCGGCCATGGCGCCGCTGATGTTTCCCATCGAAATCATCAGCCATCTCGCGCGTCCGCTGTCGTTGACGATTCGTCTGTTCGCCAACATGTATGCGGGCGAAAAAGTTATGCTGGCGTTCCTCAGCCTGACGTATCTGGTGATTCCGTCAGTCTTTATGGGATTGCACGTTTTTGTGGCGCTCCTGCAGGCTTACATCTTCGTTCTGATGACGATGATCTACGTCGCAGGCGCAGTTGCTGAAGAGCACTAAAAAGTTTGCCGCTGCCGCGTGAGGCCTCCCGCCCCCAGGCGTGGAACGCAACCACCTCCGGCAAGTGAGCTTGTATCAAAAGGAGTAGTACCCGAATGAAGAAAAGACTCGCATACATGGGCTCGGCGCTCGCGCTTTCCGCCCTTCCGATGATGGCCCAGACCTCGGCTGAGGCCGCCACCGGCGCTAAGAGCATTTGGCAGGGACCGGTTGCAGCCATCGGCATGGCTATCGCTTCCGGCCTTTGCGCCCTGGCTCAGGGCAAGGCAGTGGCGGGCGCGGCGGAAGGCATGGCGCGCAACCCCGGCGCTACAGCGGCTATCCGCTTCGCGCTGATTCTCGGCCTCGTGCTGATTGAATCGCTCGCGCTGTATACCTTCCTCATCATCATCATGTTCAAGTAGTCCAGGCCTAAGCCTCGCGACTGGACGAAAAGCCGGTGGACCCATCCACCGGCTTTTTCTTTGTCCGGAAGAACCGTGATCCGACGCACGCTCCGCATGCTACCCTGACACAGATATAGATGGCTTTCGGAAACCGTATGAGACGATTCCCAGCTTGTGCACTTTTCGCGATCACGGCACTTGCGCTATTGCCAGGCGTAACGTTAGCCCAATCCGTTCCGCTTACTGACGACTCTTACTTTGCCTCCGGCTCCGCCGCGAACTTTGGAGCAGCTCAGAACCTGGTTGTGGGAGGGGGGGCGGGGTATCAGGGGATCGTCAAATTCGATCTATCGACCGTGCCTGCGGGCGCCACTGTTTCTAAAGCCACGCTGATCCTCTTCGTCAAGACAGTGACGGCGGGCGGGAACCTGAATTTCTCCAAAGCCAACGGCGCCTGGGTGGAATCCACAGTCAACGGAACCACAAATACAACAGTTTCGGGAGGGGCCGTGGCATCGGGCATTCCGGTCTCGACGGCCGGCACATACGTTTACGTGGATGCCACAGCCGCGGTGGCAGGATGGCTTGCGACCCCATCCAGCAACAACGGCTTTTTCATTGCGCCCGGCGACGGCACGGTGAATGTTGCATTCGACAGCAAGGAGAGTACATCGACGAGCCATCCGGCGATGTTGAGTGTCATATTGAGTTCCGCCGGCGGTGCAACCGGCGCTACGGGTGCGACCGGTCCGGCGGGCGCGACTGGAGCCACAGGTGCAACCGGAACTGCCGGAGCCGCAGGCGCGACTGGAGCCACAGGCACTACCGGGACTGTCGGAGCGACGGGAGCAACGGGAGTTGCAGGCGCAGCGGGAACGACGGGTCCCACCGGCGCTGCGGGTATCGCAGGTCCTGCCGGCGCAACAGGAGCCACCGGAACCGGAGTAGCAGGCGCCACAGGACCGACCGGCCCTGCCGGAACATCGACGGCTTTGATATTCCTCTCGAGTGCAGGCAACGACAATGTAACCGCGCCCGCAGTCACCACCGGAACTAACGGCGTGACAGGCAATATCATCGTGATGCCGCTTTCCGGTCATGCGACATCGCCGTTGATAACGACATTGCAGGGCGGCATACCCTACTTTGTCTCGATTTACTCCGGCCTGGCTCAAACACTGCCAAACAACATCACCTTTACGAAGATGGCGGGGACAATGGTGGTGCAGAACACGCAGGTTTTCGTCCCGACGGTACTCACCGTAGTGGCCGATCTTTATAAATTTACCTTCGCCACCCAAACCAGCGCGAAGATGCCGGGTACGTCCTGCACCTTCCTTTTTAACGGCATTAATCCATTTCAGGGCATCGC
Organism: Acidobacteriota bacterium; assembly: GCA_048498815.1. GTDB lineage: Bacteria > Acidobacteriota > Terriglobia > Bryobacterales > Bryobacteraceae > BOG-234. The sequence continues at coordinate 20,814 of JBEHXG010000052.1, forward strand.
CGTTCAGGGACAGCTTGCTACCTGCGCGTCCAACGTCTCGGCATCATTCGCCGCCGGCGAGACGGGATACATTGTGATCAGCATGACCGGATCGACGGGATCGCAACAGAACGCGAATCTCGCATCGAACATCAGCATGCCGCTCAACATTTCCATCGGCCTGTCTCAATAAACGGCCAGGCCGGCGATCGCCTGCCTCGGTCCATTATTCTGACTTATGGACCTGAATCTCACCAACGGCGCGCTGCTGCTGCTCATCGCCGCAGTTGTTGCGATGCTCACGCGAAGGCTCCATCTGCCTTACAGCGTGGGACTCGTAACCGCGGGTATCGCGATTGCACTCGTCCCGTTCGCGCCGGAAATTAACCTCACTAAAGACCTGCTGTTTACCGTCCTGCTGCCGCCGCTGATCTTTGAAGCGGCATTCTGCTTGGACTGGGGACACCTTCGACGTGAACTGCCGGTTGTGCTGCTTCTGGCGACGATTGGAGTTCTGTTGTCTGCCGCCGTCACGGCTGCCGGAATGCACTACCTCGCGAACTGGCAGTGGGCCGGCGCTATTGTTTTCGGAGTCCTGATCGCGGCGACCGATCCCGTTTCCGTGATCGCCACGTTTCGCGAAGCGAAAGCGCAGGGCAGACTACTCCTGCTCATCGAAAGCGAGAGTCTCTTCAATGACGGCACCGCGGCTGTCTTTTTTGTCATCGCACTCGAAGTCGTGACCGGCGGCAGCATCACAACGTCAACCGTCCTCTTTAGACTCGTCACAATGACGCTGGGGAGCCTGGTTTGTGGGGGCGCAGTTGCTGTTGCGATGGCCTTGCTTTGTGGACGCAGTGACGACCACCTCGTCGAGATCACCTGCACCACGCTCGCCGCCTGGGGATCGTTCCTGCTTGCCGAACATTTCCACTTCTCCGGTGTTCTGGCAACGCTGACGGCGGGACTGATCTTCGGCAACGCCCCGGCGCTCGCCTCCTTCAGCGAACGTGGACGCGAAGCGGTCGACTCCTTCTGGGAATACGCTGCGTTCGTTGCAAATTCGCTCGTGTTCCTGCTGATCGGAATTCGCGTCGCACACCAGAATGTGCTGAGTGTCTGGACGACAGCGGCAGCCGCAATAGGAGTAGTAATCGTGGCGCGAGCAGCAGCAGTCTATCCGAGTTGCGTGCTTTTCGCTCGCTCGAATCTGCGCGTCACAATGCGCCACCAGAACATTCTGTTATGGGGAGGTCTGCGCGGAGCTCTCGCGCTCGCGCTCGCTTTAGCGCTGCCGTCGGAATTGCCCGGGCGCGCCGCTATCGTATCCGCCAGCTTTGCGGTCGTCGCTTTCTCGGTCTTCGTTCAGGGACTAACTCTCACGCCGCTGCTGCGGGCGTGGGGAGAAATTAAGCGCGCTCCTGGTACGTCCCCTCGGACGTATTGACGCGAATCTTCTGCCCTTCGTTGATGAATGGCGGAACCTGCACAATCAGCCCGGTCTCCATCTTCGCCGGCTTGGTGACGTTTGAAACTGTCGCGCCGCGCATGCCGGGCTCAGTCTCCACCACGGTGAGATCCACGGACGCAGGCAGTTCCACGCTCATCGGCTTGCCTTCGTAGAATTCCACCTTTACCTTGAGCTGCGGAATCAGATAGCTGGTGGCATCGCCCAACAGATCTTTCGTCAGGTGCATCTGCTCGTAATTCTCTGTGTTCATGAAGTAGAAGTACTCGCCGTCGTCGTACAGATACTCCATCTCCACTTCGTCGAGAATCGCCTTCTCCACCTTGTCTTCGGAAGAGAATCGGTTTTCAATCATCGTGCCGCTCTTGAGGCTGCGCATGCGGGCCTGAACGAAACCCCGCAGGTTGCCGGGAGTTCGGTGATTCACGCTGAAGATCGAGTACAGGTCATTGTTGTACTTGATCACCATTCCAGGACGCATCTGTGTCGCGGCTATCATGCTGTTTTGTTAAAACTCCAGACCTTTTGGGGATTGCGCTGCGGGAGCGAAATCACTATTATAGCCTGGCTCAACTTTGCTCGGATGCCCTGAGAATAAAGGTCCCGACGTCGTCAATGATCTCGGAAACCGTGCGACCGCGAATTTCGATCACCTGCCCGGTCAGGCGAATCGGCAGGAATACGCTGCGATCCTGCGACTCGAAATATCGCTCCAGACTGGCGGAGAGCAGCCGGTTTACCTCGCTCTTGATCACGCTCGCGGGCTCCTCGCGCTCCAGGATTCCGAGCAGCGCGGGGCCCGTCCAGCGGAACAGCGCGTCGTTCTGCCGGATGATGCGCGTCGCCACATGCTGACTGCTGAGTAACAGGATGGAATCACCGACCACATGGCCATACTTCTTGTTAATCAGATTCAGCCTGTGGACATAAAAGACGACCGCCAGCTTCGGTGTGCTGGATGCGGGTGCGTCAAGCGCTTCGCGCAGGGCCATCTCGGCTTCTTCTTTGCCCGGCAGGCCGGTGCAGGCATCCAGCGCAAAGGCCATGCCGTCGCTGCTGCCTGCGGTGGCTCTCTCTCCGCTCAGGCTTTCGAGGATCGAAATTCGGGTCTGCAGGTTATCAATGAGCGCCGTTTGATGCCGCCGGCGTTCCTCTTCGCGGACGCCGAGCGCCTTGAGAGCATCCACCAGCCTGCGGGGAACGGATAGGAACTCTCCGGTAGGTAAGGGCCGCGCAAGCGCATCGTCGGAATCTGTACCTGCCACCCCTGCCTGCTTCGCCAGAATCCCGAGTTCCTCGAACACAGCGGGAAAGCCGGCGATAGCCTTTTCCACCGCGCCCTGTGCGGCCTTGCTGCGACCCAGGAACATATCCGCCATGCGCTGGGCCGCGTGCAACTGCTCCGGCACGGAAACCGAAGACTTTAGCTTCGCCAGATCACCCCTGCTGTCTTCCACATCCTTCGCGCGCACCGATGGATCGACATAGACAACATCGGTCATCAGCCCTTCCACAAGGGAAGCGGCAAACTGCCGCCACGCTTCGGTGGGGTCCTGGAGGTTATCCGGAGAGTTTGACATAGGGTTCATCCGCTGCACTACATATCGGACAAACCTATGCGAGCTTTACCCCGGCGTAACGACCTAATGAATCGCCCGCGCCAGCGCAAACAGCACCAGAAGCAGAGCGGTTGGAATTACCGCCACACCGGCAACAATACCCAGAATCGAGAGCTGATTGCGGCGCATCGTGATATGCATAGAAACCTCCGGGCGCTAGCGGCCGGGCCGGAAGAAGCACCCGGCTAAACTCTACGCCTCTTTGCAGCCGGATGCAAGCGGCTGTACCGGAGAGGAGTTAGTTATCCGTGGGAACCTTGTCAGCCTGGTCGACGATGAGGAACTTTGCCGGCTCCATTTTGTGATCGAGCTTCACGCCGAGGCTCTTAGCCGCGGTCTGGATTTCCGGAATGGCGTTCGGGTTGGATCCGGTATTCTGAACCGGTCGGTAATCCAGCCTGAAATCATATTCGCCCGATAAGCCGGTACGGTCGGAAACCTGTCCACCCAGCTGAACCGATAAATATGCTGCCAAATCGGCAAGCGTTTCAAGCGTCGCGGTAACGAACCGATGCCCATCGTCAGCGACTGACGTTCGCATCGCCCTGCGGGATGGCCCGGACGGTCCGGCAGAAGAAGCTGCAACCAACGGCTTGCTGTCTCGTACTTCAAGAGAAAAAGCGCGCACGTCCCGCGTCTCCCAGTGGGCTTTGAGATGGAATCGATCCACCAGAAGGTTCTGGAACATGATTTTCAAGCGGGTCTCGTCAGTGGAAGGCGGAAGCTACGCGTCGATCTCGTAGCTCGCGGAGTGCATCCAGTCCGGACCCACTTCCGCATAGGCCTGAACATCGTACGCAATTGCGAGGAGCATATCCAGCGGCGCGCCGCCGCATCGAAATCGCGTGGGATCGGAAGCTCCAGGGCCTCCGTTGTTACCGCGCTGACGTTAATCGGAGCTAAACTCAAGTAGCGATGAAATTCCGGCTCATTGTCGCGCTTCTCGCCACGCTTGTGGTTCGCGCGCAGACACCGGCAGACAACATCGCGCAGCGTCAGGCCGCGCTGCAGCGCCAGATAGACGAAGACGCCCGCCACGACCGCCGCATGCAGGCCGAAGCCGAGCAGCAACGCGCCGAACAGGAGCGCCAGACAGTATTGCTTCTCGAGCAGCGTCAGGCTTCGGCAGACGCGGACGCTGCGCGGCAACGCCGGAGCGAAACCGAAAATAGCTCGCCGCTCCCGATTTCCGCAGCCGCTCCAATCGCGGCGCCGTCCCCGGTCGCAACTCAGGCAGCAGTGTTCCCCAGGCCCTCGCCGGTAGCTCATCCGAACATGGCACTTTACACAAGAGCTATCGTGATCGGAATTCTCGCGGGAGGCGTCTTCGTGGTCCTGGGAAAGATCGTGGAACGCCGCTTCTTTTCCAACTGAACGGAAGAATTACACAAACCAGACAACTCATCCGCAGCTCAGGCGGTACTATGATCCATGCTCAAACGTCCCGTGGTATGCTCCCTGGCGATCTGTTCTACTCTTTTCGCGCAAGGCACCCGCCCGGGCTTCACGCTCGCCGACATCCATCCGACACCTGCATCGGAATCTACCCTGTGGGTGCGTCCCTCGAACGACGATCGCAACCCCCTTTACAACCTTCCTGTCCGCGACGGCCTTCTCCAGGCGAAGGGTGTTACGATGCTGGACCTCATCGCCATTGCATACAACCAGGAGGCATGGGCAGTCGCCGACGGACCCAACTGGCTCGAGTATGATCGCTTCAACCTGATCGCAAGCCTCCCGCCGGACACGCCAATGGAAGATCGCCGCCAGATGCTGCGGGGGCTGCTCGAAGAGCGGTTCAAACTCGTGGTCCGCGAAGAAACCAGGCCGGTTCCCGGGTACGCGCTTATCGCCTCCAGACATACGCAACTCGCCAAAGCCAGCGGTGCGGAGCCGGCTGGATGCGCCCTTGAAGGCCAGAAGACATTCACCACAGCCGTCAGTTATCGCTGCCGCAACATCACGATGGATGCCTTCGCCGATGGACTCCTCCACCTAAACGGTGTGTTCCTGGCACCGGGCGCAGTCGTCAACGCGACGAATCTGAAAGGCACCTGGAACTTCGATTTCCACTGGTTTAATCAATTCGTCTATCCGCCATCGGGGCACATGACCGTCTCGGAAGCTCTGCGGCAACAACTCGGGCTGACGCTCGAGGAACGGCCCGTTCCTACCCATGCACTCACCGTAGTAAGCGTCAACCGGGTTCCCGTCCCGAGTGCCCCGGCAGCGGGGCGGATCGCTGCGTTGCCTCCGCCCACGCGATTCGAAGTCGCCAGCGTTAAAGCAAGCGATCCTCATACGCCTGCCTACCAGGCGCGCCAATCCCGGAAGATTGAGTCCCGTAGACTCACGATTGCGAATTTCCCCATGCGCTATCTGTTCGAGATGGCGCTACCACACCAGGTCATAAGCAATCTCCAGCCGTGGACTGAGACCGAGGGCTTTAGCATAGAAGCCACGCTTCCCGTCGGCACCGCTTCTCTGACAGCCGATAACCTCGACGCGCCGCTCCTCGCCGTTCTGCGCGACCGTTTTCGGCTCTCCTTTCACACCGAACTGCGCCCCCGCCCGGCTTACAACATGGAGGCCGTCAAACCGAAAATGTTGAAAGGCGATCCGTTCCGCCGCGGCGGATGCCATCGCGATTCTGCCCCCTCTTCCGAACAAGGTTTCGAACTCCGCGTTACCTGTCGCAACGTCACGATGTCCGAGTTTGGCGAATATCTCACGCGCGAAGGAATAGGCCTGAAAAGCGGTCCCAAAATCGACCGCACCGGCCTCACCGGTGCCTGGAACTTTACTCTGGTTTATGACCCCAACGCCAATCAGCCGGTCGGGGAACAGCAGGAACTTAGCGGTGGCCCATCCGTACTTGAGGCCATCCAGCGTCAACTCGGTTTGAAACTAGTCGAGACCACCGCACCGGCCCCTGTTATCGTCATCGACCATCTCGATCGCACGCCGACCCCACAATAGCCCTAACGGATTCATGTCGCCGGAGTCTAAGAAAAGAGTCTAAGAGAAATCGTGATGAACCGAATCCATACATGCGCCGCCCTCTCTGCGATCACACTACTCGCACCGGCCCTCTTCGCACAGGACCTTACTGGTAACTGGCAGGGGACGCTGACTCCGCCCAATGGCAAAGACCTCCGCATCGTCATGAAGGTCTCGAACGGAGCCGGCTCCGCCCTCAAGGCGGTTATGTACAGCATCGATCAGGACGGCACCGGATTTCCCGCCAGTTCTGTTACCGTGCAGAGCGGCGCCGTGAAGATTGCGATCGCGGGTCTTGGCGCCACGTACGAAGGCAAGCTCAACACGGACGCCAACGCCATGACCGGCACGTGGACGCAGGGGCCGAATCCACTCCCTCTCAATCTCACTCTCGCCACCCCCGCAACCATCTGGGTGATTCCGGAACCGCCGCCGCCACCCACCCGAATGACCGCCAACGCCGATCCCTCCTTCGAAGTCGCCACCATCAAACCCACTCCGCCGGATTTCCAGGGGAAGGGAATCAACGTCGATGGCCGCAACTTCACCACGAAGAACACCAGCCTCGTGGATCTCCTGACGTTCTGCTACGGTCTTCATCCTCGTCAGCTTGCGGGACTGCCCGCCTGGGCCGAATCCGATAAGTTCGATATCGCCGCGATCCCTGATAAACCCGGTGCGCCCAGCGATGCTCAGTGGAAGCTGATGGTTCAAAAACTGATTGCCGACCGTTTCCACTTCACATTCCATCGCGAAAAGCGCGAACTCAACATCTACGCCATTACGCTGGCGAAAACCGGCTCTAAACTTACCCCAAGTGCGGGCGATCCCGACGGTTTGCCGGGCCTCGGGTTTCGCGGTCGCGGCAATATGGTCGTCCGCAATGCAAATATGTCGGACTTTGCAAACCTTCTGCAGTCTGCCGTGTTCGATCGTCCCGTTGTCGATCAGACCGATCTCAAAGGACGCTTCGATTTCACGCTTCTGTGGCTGCCGGACGAGACGCAGTTTGCCGGCCGTGGCGGTGGTGGGGTTCCGCAGGATGCCGAGAATCGCCCCAACGTTTACACCGCGTTTCAGGAACAGCTCGGACTTAAGCTCGAAGCGACCAAAGGTCAGGCGGATGTTCTGGTTGTGGACCGGGTGGAAAAGGCTTCCGCAAACTGACGGGTTATTGCAGTGAGGCTAACAGGTTTCCGGCCTGGCGCAGCACATCGAGCCGCGCTCGTTCTTCCGCGAACTGGGCATCGTAAAACGCGATCCACTTTTCGCTCTCATTAATCCGAGCCTGCTCCACATCGCGCAGCGTGGCATGGCCTTCGCCGAGCTGATTCAGCGCCAGCGTCAATTGCTCTCGCGCCAGATCGAGACCTTCCTTCGCCAGATCGCCGCCCAGCTTCGCGCGATCGAGCGCCACATAACTCTGGTGAATGCCGAGCGCAATCTTATCCCTCGCGCTCTGCATCTCCACCTTCAGATGTTCGCGATCCGTATCGAGCTGCGCCACTGCCGCGCGAATTCCCGCGCCCGCGAACAGCGGCAGCTGAAACGACGCGCCGATCTCCCCGTTATTTCGTTGAAATCGTGTGAAGTATTGATCGATGCCGTTGTACTTGCTGAACAGCGCATACTGCGCCACCAGATCGATCTGCGGCAGCTTACGCGCCTGCTGGCTTTTCACCTCCAGCCCCTTCGCCACCAGCGCCGACTCAAGCCGCCTGATCTCCGCGCTCCCCGCCAGTGCCGATTGCACAGCAGCCGCTTCGCTCATCGGAAGTGCGCCGATAGTGCGCTCGGCAGTGGTGGCCTGCACCGTGTCACCCGCGCCATAGCCCAGCGCGATAGCCAGGTTATGCGATGCCAGATCGCGATCCGATTCCAGACCACTCAGCCGCACCTTCGCCGCCGCCAGATTGTAACGCGCCTGCCGGACATCGATCGGTAGTTCGCGGCCTTCTTCAACGCGCGCCTGCACCGTATCCAGAACCTTTTGAAAGCTGTCGATCTGATTGCGCGCCGTGGTGAGCATACGGCTCGCGCGGTCCACGTCCAGGAACAAACCTGCGATCTGCCACGCTACGTCGTCGCCTTTCGCCGCAGCTGCGAATCCCGCGCTCTTCGCGGCTTCGCGCTGCGCCTTCACGGCGTAGCGCTGCGGTTCGTTGAAGAGATACTCATTCGCCCTGGCTTCCACAATGGCCGGTGCTGAACCCTCAATACTCAGCGGCATCCCATTCGTATATGCGAGGCCTGACCCCACCCCCACGCGTGGGTAAAACGGACTCTGCTCCACACGGATCCCCTGAGTCGCTCTGATTTGATCGAGCTTCGCCAGTGTCACATCGGGATTTCGCGCCATGCCGCGCTCAATCGCCTGCTTCAGCGTCAGGGTATAAGTTTCGGCCTGAACCGCGGCCGCCGCCGCGCACGTGAAAACCGCCAACCGGATAAATCTGCGCATGAACTATTCGTAGCGCAGCGCTTCTGTCGGATTAAGACGCGATGCGCGGCTCGCCGGCAGAATCCCGAATATCAGGCCAACCAGGCTCGACACCGTGAACGCAATCGCCACCGACCACACCGATATTGGAATGCTCAGTCCGTCTACAAAAAACCGTACGCTGAGGGGCATTGCTACGCCGACCAGAATCCCCACCGTGCCGCCCGTCAGGCTGATCAGAACGGCTTCCAGCAGGAACTGGCGGAGTATGTCGCGCCGCGGCGCGCCGATCGCCATGCGGACGCCGATCTCTCGGGTACGCTCGGTAACCGTCACCAGCATGATGTTCATAATCCCGATTCCGGAGATCACCAGCGCAATGGCCGATACCAGCACCAGCACCAGCGTCAGCACCACCGCGATATTCTTCGCCGCCGCAAGAATCGCCGCGAGATTCTCCACCTTATAAGTTGCGCCGACGCGATGCCGGCTTTGCAGCAGCTCCTGTACCTCCGTCGTCACCGACTCCACATCCGCCGGATTCCTCACCTGCACGTACAAAGGATCGATGCGTTCTACCGGTACAAAGTACTTCTGCACCGTAATCGGAATGAGCACCGTTTCGTCGTTGAGTTCGGACTGCCCGAAGGTATCCACCTTCTCTTTAAAAGTTCCGATCACCGTGAACTGCAGCCCGCGAATCTTCACGGTTTGTCCGATCGCGGCGTTCTGGCTGCCATACAGCTTCGCCGCCAGCTTCTTAGTGAGCAGCGCCACCTTCTGCCGCAGACTGAGATCGCCCGCTTCCAGAAATCGCCCCGCCAGCACCTGAATATTGCGCACCGGCTTGTAATATTCATCCGATCCGATCACGAGCAGTCGCTGCTCGCGACCGTTGATAAACATGGAATCGTAGTTGCTCTCAATGCCTGTTGCCGCTGTGATGCGCGCGGAAAGCTGATCGCGGACCGCCTGCACATCGCCGCTCTTGATGTAATCGCCGCTCACCTCGGCCGACGAGGATTGGGTACCGATCTCGTACGACGCGAAGATCATATTCGATCCCACGCCTTCAATCTGATCGAGAATGTAGTCCTGACTGGTGAGCGAAATCGTGACCACCAGAATTACCGATGCGGTGCCGATTGCCATGCCGAGTCCGGTCAGCAAAGAACGCACCGGATTGAGCCGCAACGCAAGAAAACTGAACCGCAGCGCTTCGCCGAACTGCACGCTTAACGAACTGCCTTAATGAAATCGCCGGTCATCACTGCGCTGATTTCCAGTATGGCATCGCAATTCACGATCACGGGCGACTGGACCTTCAAACGCGATGGATAACTGCCCCCTGCAGACTGAATGGTGCAAACGTGCGGGCGTGGTAAATACTAACCGCAGAACCTGGACGGCACAGATCTGACTCAATTTCCTGGCGGCCGGATACAGCGCCATAACGTGGCGACTCCCGGCCCGCCCGCCGCTGGCGGGCTCCGCGAGGAACCCGCAAAGTCATTCACGGCGAAAATTGAATTCAATTTGCCCTCGAATCAGTAGTTTGCGAAAATGTCCCGCCATAGGTCCTCACTCTTCATGCTCCAATGCAGGCAGGGAAGGTCC
>JBEHXG010000053.1:0-28725 GCA_048498815.1 Acidobacteriota bacterium
TCGAGACCGCCACCGGCGAGTGGACTTTCAATCGCGATTGATAATTATCGGGTCAAGCGGAAGACGTAGGCTCGGTATCAGAGAGTGAGGATCGAAGGCAAAAGCCATGCCGGGCGGGAGAAACATCTACTAACCGCAGGGCCGCTGGCGGCAGAGATCACTCTCAATTCGTCGGCGGCCGGATACAGCGCCCCAACAAGGCGACTCCCGGCCGCCCGCGGCGTTCTTCCGAGCGACGCCGTACTATGTCCGCGGTGCCGAACGTATACCATTCCCGATTTCCTTCCCCACCAGGTATTTACCCGGAGTTCTCACCCATGTCGCCCGGGCCCGCTGCTGCTTTCAGATGAAGAGTCGGTCAAACCGCCATATATAATCAAACGGTTTCGAAGTCGAGATACCCCATGCGCCAGTCGCTCTCCAAAATCCTCGTCGCCGTCGCGTTACTTATCGGTACCGCCGCCTGCAACCGCACTACGCAGCTCCGTATCGCCGTAATCCCGAAAGGTCAGACCCACATCTTCTGGCAATCCGTTCATGCCGGCGCGGTAAAAGCGGGCAATGAAGTCGGCGCGCAAATCCTTTGGAACGCCCCGGCCACTGAACTCGATCTCAGCAAACAAATCGGCATCGTGGACGACTTCATCAACCAGCATGTTGATGCAATCGCCCTTGCCCCGGCCCACGGGGAATCGCTCGTTCCGGTGGTCGAACATGCCGCCGAAATGAACATCCCGCTCTCAATCTTCGATTCCGGTATCAAGACCGCCAAATACGTCAGTTACGTCTCCACGGACAATTACAAAGGCGGCGTGATGGCGGCCCATCGCATGGCCGAGATTCTCCCCAACGGAGGATCGATCGCGGTTCTTGCCACAGTGCCCGGAGGCGTCGCTACCATGGAACGCGAATCCGGCTTCCGCGAAACAATCGAAAAGGAATCGCCCAAAATCAAAATCGTCGCCTTCCAGTACGGCATGTCCGACCGCGCCCGCAGTCTCGCCGTCGCCGAGGATATTCTCACCGCGAATCCCAATATCGCGGCCATGTTCTGCAGCAATGAATCCGGATCGATCGGCGGCGTGCAGGGCGCCAAGTCGCACAACCTTGCAGGCAAAGTGAAGATCATCGGCTTCGATTCCTCACCGACACTCATCGAAGACGTCCAGGCGGGCAACATCGATTCGCTCGTCGTACAGAATCCCTTCCGCATGGGCTACATGGTGGTACAGACTCTGGTCGATCGTATTCACGGCAAGACGCCGGAAAAACGCATCGACACCGGTGCGACTCTCGTTACGGCAGCCAACCTCAAAGACCCCGCAATTGTCGAGCTTCTGAATCCGCCCATCAGCCAATACGTGAAATAGCCATGCCCGAGCCACTCCTCGAGATGACGAACGTGACTAAGTCGTTCGGGGGAAACTGCGTGCTTTCGGCCATCAGCCTCACTCTCTATCCGCACGAAGTTCATGCACTCGTGGGCGAGAACGGTGCGGGCAAGTCCACGCTGATGAAGATTCTCAACGGCGTCTATTCCATGGATGCCGGAGAAATCCGCCTCGCCGGAACTCCTCTCCGCATCAGCCAGCCGCACGATGCCCGCCGCGCCGGCATCAGCATGATCTTCCAGGAGCAGATCCTTGCCAACGATCTCACCGTTGCCGAAAACATCTTCCTCGGCATGGAACCCACGCGAACCGCGGGTCTCCTCGACAACGCCACTCTCACCGCGAAAGCAGCCGAGGTTCTCGAACGTCATCGCTTTCCGGTATCCGCGAAAGCACTCGTAGGAAAGCTCACCCGCGCGGAACGCCAGCTCGTCGAAATCGCCCGCGCCCTTGCCGGCTCAGCCCGCGTGGTCGTAATGGATGAGCCCACTGCCGTGCTCTCCCACAAGGAAAGCGCAGAGCTCTTTCGCATCATCGCCGAGCTCAAAGCCAAAGGCATCGCCATCGTTTACATCTCGCACCGCATGGAAGAGATCGAACGTCTCGCCGACCGCGTCACAATACTGCGCGATGGCAAGCTCGTCTTCTCCGGCACGAACGATGCGATCGACGCCGAGGGTATCATCCGCCACATGGTGGGCCGCGACATCCACGAGCTCTATCCTGAACTTCCCGCGCCGCAGGCAAGGCCCGTACTCGAAGTTCGTGAACTCACGCGCGAGCCCGAGTACCGTAACATCTCGTTCGAACTCCGCCGCGGTGAAATCTTCGGACTGGCAGGCCTCGTAGGCGCGGGTCGTACCGCCGTAGCGCGAGGCATCTTTGGCCTGGACCTTCCTCTTGCCGGCGCCATCAAACTCAACGGCGAACAGGTCAACTTTCGCTCTGCCTCTGATGCGATAAACGCAGGCTTCGGCTACATCTCGGAAGATCGCAAAGGCGTCGGCATCCTGCCGGATATGTCGGTTACGGAAAACATCTCCATCGCAGCGCTCAGTACGATCGAAAAAGGGCCGCTCCTCAGCACTTCCGAAGAAGCTCGCCGCTGCGGCGAATTGATCGCAAGGCTGAAGGTAAAGGCGCGTTCCTCATCCATGGCGATCGGACGGCTTTCTGGCGGTAACCAGCAAAAAGCCCTCCTGGCGCGCTGGCTCTTCGCGGCATCCACCATACTCATCCTCGATGAGCCAACGCAGGGCGTTGATCTGGGAACCCGCGCCGAAATCTATTTGCTCATGCGCGAAATCATCGAAGCGGGAGGCTCGATTCTGCTGATCTCCTCCGACCTGCCGGAGTTGCTCGGCATGAGCCATCGGATCGGCGTTATGCGCCGCGGCGAGCTGGTCACAACCATTCCGGCAGCCGAGGCAACACAGGAAAAGGTAATGCAGTTCGCCGCGTGAAGTTTATGAGAGACCTGCTGAAAAAATTCCTGCCGTTCGCGACGCTGATCGTGCTGTTCATCGGCCTCGCCATTGCGTCGCCGTATTTCCTCACGGTAGGAAATCTGTCCTCGGTAATTCGGCAAACCACCGTCATTACGATCATGGCGATCGGAATGACCGTGGTTATCGCTGCCGGCGGCATCGATCTCTCCGTCGGCTCCATGGTAGGACTTACCGGCGTCTGCGGAGCCATGCTCATTGCGGGCCATCACTCCACTGCAACCGCGCTCCTCGGCGCAATCGCCATCGGCACCCTCTGCGGTGCGGTGAATGGTGCGGCAATAGTCTTTCTCCGGATTCCGCCTTTCATCGCAACTCTCGGCGCGCTCGGCATCTATCGCGGCATTACTCTGCTGATAACCAGCGGCGTGCCGATCGCCAACCTCACCCACGACTTCGGAGTTCTCGCCAACGGCGATCTGCTCGGTATTCCCGTCCCGCTCTTTTTCATGATCGCGGTCGGCCTCACCGTCCATACGATCCTTCACCTGACCAAACTCGGGCGCTACGCCTATGCAATTGGCAGTAATAAAGAGGCGGCGCGTTGTTCCGGAATTCAGATCGGGCTCTACACCGCTCTGATCTACGCCCTCAACGGGGGACTCGCCGGAATGTCCGGAATGATCGAAGCCGCCCGGCTTGTCACCGGCCAGCCCACGGCGGGCGATGGCTATGAATTGAGGGTGATCGCCGCGGTAGTGATCGGAGGCGGCAGCCTGAACGGTGGACAGGGCACCGTCGTCGGAACCATCGTCGGCTCCATGATCATGGGCCTGCTCAGCAACGGTTGTAACCTGCTGGGAATCTCGACCTTCCTGCAGCAGGTAATCATCGGGCTGGTAATCGTGCTGGCGGTGAGCTTCGATGAGTTACAGCGTCGCCGCCTGGCTTGACAGACCCGAAAGGTAAGCTATGTCCATGCGAAAAGTCTTAATCATCACCGGCGACGGCGGCGAATCCTACGAAGTCCTCTACGCCGTGCACCGCCTGCGCGAGGAGGGCTACCAGCCGGTGGTCGCCGCGCCATCGAAGCGCCGCCTCCACCTCGTAATTCACGACTTCGAACCCGGCTGGGATACCTATATTGAAAAGCCCGGGTACGGCCAGTCCTCGGACATCACCATCGCCGAAGCCCGCGCCGAAGACTATGACGCCATTCTGATCATGGGTGGCCGCGCCCCGGAGTACCTGCGCAACGACAGGAAACTTCTCACCCTGACCCAGGACTTCGCGCGCCTTGGCAAATGGATCTTCTCTATCTGTCACGGCATTCAGATCCTGGCGGCTGCCGGACTCCTGGCCGGTAAGCGAGTCACCTGCTATGAGCACATCCGCTGGGAAGTCGAAACCACCGGCGGAACCTGGTGCCCCGAAGAGTCCGTCCGCGACGGCAGGATGGTCAGCGCCCAGACCTGGCAGTCCCACCCGGATTTCTACCGCCAGGTCATTGCCTGTCTGGCTGAAGCAGCCTGAGCGCCGTTCGCACCGCAGTGGGCGCCGTTCCGCCCTCATGCGTTTACCGGTGGTCAGCCGATTGTTAACATAGAAGATTGGTTCGGGAGTCCGCCATTACGTCTCGTTCCATAGTCCTAATCGTTTCTAAATACAACTCGGAGAGTCCATGGCAGAAGTGAAGAAGTTTCTATTTACGTCCGAATCGGTCACAGAAGGCCATCCGGATAAAGTGTCCGACCATATTTCAGACGCCGTGCTTGACGCGGTCCTCGCTCAGGATCCGCTCGGCCGCGTAGCCTGCGAAGTTCTGGTCACTACCGGCACCTGCATCGTCGCCGGCGAAATCACGACGAATTGCTATATCGACGTGCCGAAGATTGCCCGCGACACCATCAAAGCAATCGGTTACACCGATGCCGCCATGGGCTTCGACGGCAACACCTGCGGCGTCCACAATCTGATTCAGAGCCAGTCGCCCGACATCGCGATGGGCGTGGATACCGGCGGCGCCGGCGACCAGGGCCTGATGTTCGGCTATGCCTGCAACGAGACTCCGGAACTGATGCCGCTGCCGATCCAGATGGCGCATCGGCTCTGCGAGAAGCTGTCAGAAGTCCGCAAGGCCGGCACTCTCAAGTATCTTCGTCCCGATGGCAAGAGCCAGGTTTCCGTGGAATACGTGGATAACAAGCCGGTTCGCATCGATGCCGTTGTTATCTCCACGCAGCACAGCGACGATGTAACCACGGAACAGCTGCGCGCTGACATCCGCAAGTACATCATTGATCCGGTTGTTCCCGCCAACATGGTGGACGCGAACACCAAGTACCACATCAACCCCACGGGCCGCTTTGTTATCGGCGGACCTAACGGCGATACCGGCCTCACGGGCCGCAAGATCATTGTGGATAGCTACGGTGGTATGGGCCGTCACGGCGGCGGTGCGTTCTCGGGCAAAGATCCGACAAAGGTGGACCGTTCGGCCTGCTACATGGCCCGCTACATCGCCAAGAACATCGTGGCTGCCGGACTGGCGGACCGCGTGGAAGTGCAGCTCGCTTACGCGATTGGCGTGGCCGATCCGGTTTCGGTGATGGTGGATACGTTTGGTACGGGTACGCTTTCCGGTTCCGAAATTACCGAACTGGTGCGTAAGAATTTCTCGCTCACACCGAAGGGAATCATCGAGACCCTGCAGTTGCGTCGTCCGATCTACAAAGCGACCGCGGCGTTCGGTCACTTTGGCCGCACCGGTGACGGTTTTACCTGGGAGAAGACGGACAAGGCGGAAGCGTTGCGCAGCGCCGCCAAGCCCGCGCTCGCAGCCGCCAAGTAAAAATGTGCGCCTGCGGCTGCTTTGTTCTGCTGGCAGCCACTGGCGCACTTTATTACTGCTACATCAATCAACTATGGCTGCCAGGAGCGGCGATTCTCGTCGCCTTGGCAGCCATAGTCATTTTTGGCAAGAAGCTTTCAGGATGGCGACCGCCCTCCCGAAAGTGATGGCGTCAGCTACTTCGGACCCGACCGTTCCGTTACACCGGCTCTGTGCTGCAGGTTCCCCGTCGTCTTGTCGTCCAGACCCCTCTCGGGAATATTAGCCGGCGTAACATGACGCGGTTCGCTGGTGTTTCCGGGTTCGTTCAGGTTCTTCCGTTTTTGATCCTTCATATTGGCTTTCATTGCTGAAAACCTCCTTGACGGCCTTACTACGAGCAAACAAGACGCCAAAAACCTGTTAGACTGATGCCCGTGAGAACACTGATTCTGTTCACCCTGGCCGCAATCGGGCTATTGGCCGCCGACACCTCCTGGAACAATGTGCAATCGCTTCCCGGTAAATCCGAGATACGGATCTACCAGAAGGGGGCCAAAGATCCCGTGAGCGCCGTCTTCGCCGATGCAAACGCGGAGCGCATCATCGTGGTGATGAAGAACAAGCAGGTGGCGATTGCGAAGGACGACATTGACCGCATCGATGCCAGGCCCGTATCGACGGGTCCGAAGAAGCCCAGCGTCACCACAACCGAGACCACGCACGAACCGGATTATTCGCCGGAACCGCCGGGTAAGACAGCACTGCCCTCGACATCATCTTCATCGAGTATCAGCTTCGGTAAGCCCGAATTCAAAACCGTATATCGCCGATGACGACGATTCGGTTCCTCACAGTGCTGGCAGCGACGGCCTGTTCGCTCTACGGACAAAGCGCATGCGAGAAGCTTGCGTCAGCGCGCTTTCCGGGCATCACGATCACATTCGCTGCATCGGTTCCCGCCGGTTCGTTTACAGCGCCGGGGAGCAGCGGGCCGGCGACCGTGCCTGCATTCTGCCGCGTCGCGGCGACGGTCGGTTCCGAAGTTCGATTCGAACTGTGGATGCCGGAGCAATGGAATCATCGTTTGGTGGCCGTTGGCAACGGCGGACTCGCAGGAACGATCGCTTATACACCCATGGTGAAGCCGCTGAATCAGGGCTACGCAACGAGCAGCACTGACACCGGTCACGTCGGCGCCAACACGAACGATGGAAGGTGGGCGCTCGGTCACTACGAGCGTATTCTGAACTTCGCCGATCGCGGCACGCATCTGATGACGGTCGCCGACAAGATAATCCTGCAGGCCTTCTACGGAGGGCAACCCGCGCACGCGTATTTCAATGGCTGTTCGCAGGGCGGCCACGAAGCGCTAATTGAAGCGCAGCGCTATCCGAACGACTACGACGGCATAGTGGCGGGCGACCCCGCCAACTACTGGACGCATCATTATGTGGGTGGACATCTGTGGTCCGGAATCGCGACGGATGGCGATGCTTACATCCCGGCGGCGAAGGTGCCAATCATCGCCGACGCAGTCAACAATGCCTGCGACGCACTCGACGGCGTGAAAGATGGCGTGCTCACCGATCCACGACGCTGCCACTTCGATCCCTCGAAGCTGCTGTGTTCAGGCACAGACACGACGGCCTGCCTGACCGCACCGCAGGTGGGCGCGGTCCAGAAACTCTGGGCCGGATTGAAGACCACCGATGGACGGCAGATCTGGCCCGGCCTCGTTCCCGGTGGCGAAGCAGGAACGGGCGGCTGGTCCAACTGGATTACGGGCACCGGTCCCGGCCGCGGCGGTCATCTCAATCTCGGCATCCCGTTCTTCCGTTATATGCTGTTCGACGATCCCGAATGGGATTACCACTCCTTCCGGCTCGAACCATCGAACGGGCTGGAAAGCGACGTTGACTATCTCGACTCAAAGCTCGGCGCTATCTTCAATGCGATCAATCCGGACCTGAGCGCGTTCAAAGCGCGCGACGGAAAGATGATCCAGTATCATGGCTGGAGCGATCCGGACATCACTCCGCTCAATAGCATCAACTATTACGAGAGCGTGCTGAAGACCATGGGTCAGTCAGTGCCGGAATTCTACCGATTGTTCCTGGTGCCGGGCATGCAGCACTGCACGGGCGGGCCGGGCGCAACGACCTTCGACATGCTCGAATCTCTGGACCACTGGGTGTCCGATGGAACAGCGCCGTCGACCGTCACCGCATCACGATTGGTGAACGGCGCCGTGGTGCGCACGCGGCCGCTATGCGTGTATCCGAAGGAAGCGGTCTACAAGGGCAGCGGCAGCACCGATGATGCCGCGAACTTCGAGTGCCGAGTAGTCGCGACTCAGTGAGTGAGCTGCAGTTTCGCCGCGGCGAGACGCATCAGTTCCAGGCGCAGCGCGCTGACGAGCGCATCCCAGCTGGCTTCGATTACATCCTCCGATACACCCACGGTGGACCAGCGGCGCACGCCGTCTGACCATTCCACCAGCACGCGAACGCGCGCCGCGGTGCCCTGGCCGGAATCGAGTACCCGCACTTTGTAATCGGTCAGGTGAACGTCGCCGATTTCCGGGTAGAGCGCCGAGATGCACTTGCGCAGGCAGACGTCGAGGGCATTCACAGGCCCGTTACCACTGGCTTCGGCTTCGTGCTTGCCATCGCCCGCGCTGACGCGGACTTTCGCGGTGTGTGTAGTCTCGGAACCATTCGAGCGGATGCTTACTTCGTAGCCTTCCACTTCGAAGAAGCTCTGGCCGGGGTGCAGCGCTTCCAGAACGAACAGCTCGAAGTTTCCGTCCGCGGCTTCGAGATCGTAACCCTTGAACTCGGCTTCTTTGATGCGTTCGAGAAGGCTGCGGCGCGACGAGTCGTTGAGCAAACCTTTCGGATCGTACTGCGCCAGTTTGTAATTGATGTTGCTGCGCCCGGCGAGATCGCTCACGAGCACGCGCTGATGATTGCCGACCGATTCGGGTTTGATGTGCTCGTAAGTCGCGGCGTCCTTCAGGACTGCACTTACGTGGATGCCGCCTTTGTGCGCGAACGCGCTCTGCCCCACGAATGCGGCGCCACGCGGCACCGGCAGATTCGCGAGTTCCGCGATATAGCGGGCCGTTGAAGTGAGCAGTTTCAGATTCTCAGCGCCGATCGTTTCCTGCCCGGCTTTGAGCTCCAGGTTCGCGATGGCGCTCGCCAGATTCGCATTGCCGCAGCGTTCGCCATAGCCGTTGAGGCAGCCCTGGATATGGCTGACCCCGTTTTCGACCGCAGCCATCGTGTTCGCAACTGCAACGTCGCAGTCGTTGTGAGCGTGGATGCCGATCACACCCTCGAAGCGGGAGCGAACATCGGCGACGATTGCACCGAGGCGCGATGTCGCAGTGCCGCCGTTGGTGTCGCAGAGGCAGAGCACATCGGCGCCCGCGTCTTTCGCCGCCTTCAGCGTAAGCAGCGCGTACTCGCGGTTGTGAATATAACCATCGAAGAAGTGCTCGGCGTCATAGACGACTTCACGGCCGTGATCTTTCAGATATTTCACGGTCTCTGAAATCAGCGCGAGGTTCTCTTCTTCGCTGATTCCAAGCGCGCGGTGCACGTGCAGATCCCAGCTCTTGCCGAAGATCGAAATGACCGGCGTTTCGGCGTCAAGAAGCTCGCGCACATTGCGGTCATCCTGCACCGCATTCTTCGCAAACCGTGTGGAGCCGAACGCCGTCAGCTTCGCGTGCTTCAGATTCAGTTCATTCTTCGCGCGCGCAAAGAACTCGCGATCGCGCGGGTTGGAGCCTGGCCATCCGCCCTCAATATAGTCAATACCCAGCTCGTCCAGCTTCCGTGCAATAAGGATTTTGTCATCCACGGAAAAGGAGACGGCTTCGCCCTGCGTGCCGTCGCGAAGAGTGGTATCGAAGGTTTGGATGCGCATGGTTTTGATGCTGCATTGCGGGGCAGATCGCTCTGCCCCGCAACTGGTTTGACTAAGCTACGCCTGCTTCCTTGGTGCGCTTGAGGAACGTCATCATCTTGCGAAGTTCCGCGCCCACCTGTTCAATCTGCTGTCCCCGCTGTGATTCGCGCATGGCCAGGAACTTCTTGCGGCCGCCTTCCTTGTTTTCGGCGATCCAGGTTTTCGCAAATTCGCCCGACTGAATTTCCGACAGGATCTTCTTCATCTCGGCGCGCGTGGCGTCGTTGATGATGCGCGGACCGCGCGTGTAGTCGCCGTATTCCGCTGTATCCGAGATCGAATAGCGCATGTAGCTGAGGCCGCCTTCGTAGATGAGGTCGACAATCAGCTTGAGTTCGTGCAGACATTCGAAGTAGGCAATTTCCGGCGCATAACCAGCATCCACCAGCGTCTGGAAGCCCGCCACGATGAGTTCCGCCGCGCCGCCGCAGAGCACGGCCTGTTCGCCGAACAGATCGCTTTCGGTCTCTTCGCGGAACGTGGTTTCGATGACGCCGGCGCGCATGCAGCCGAGGCCGGTGGCGTAAGCCAGCGCATTCTCAAGAGCCTTGCCGCTTGCATCCTGATAGACCGCCACGAGCGCGGGCACGCCGGAGCCTTCGGTGAACACTTCGCGTACACGATGGCCGGGGGCCTTGGGCGCGATCATCGACACGTCGATGTCGGCGGGCACCGTGATGGCCTTGAAGTGAATGCTGAAGCCGTGCGCGAACATGAGCGTCTTGCCCGCGGTCAGGTTGGGCGCGATCTCGGAATTGTAGATGTCTGCCTGCAGGTGATCCGGCGCCAGGATCATGATGACGTCAGCGGCCTTCGCGGCTTCGCCGGGCGTCATTACGGTGAGGCCCGCGGCCGTGGCTTTCGCGCGGCTCTTGCTGGCGGCGGGGAGGCCGACCACCACGTCAAGACCCGAATCGCGCAGGTTGAGCGAGTGCGCGTGGCCCTGGCTGCCGTAGCCGATGATGGCGATTTTCTTACCCTTCAGCGGGTTGATGTTTCCGTCTTTTTCGTAGAAGCGTCTTGGCATGGTGAACAACGTTTTCCTTAAAGAGATTTGCCTTACTGAACCTGGTCTTTACTGAGCCTGGGCCCCTGCCCCCGCGGGCACCGGCGGCTGCAACCGCAGTTTCTTGCTTTCAAGCGACATGGCTACCGCGCCGGAGCGCGATACTTCGCTCTCGCCGTAGCTCCGCATCACATCGATAAATTCATCGAGCTTTTCGGCTACGCCGGTGGCTTCGATTGCGAAGCCGTCTACTGAGGAATCGACCACACGCGCGTTGAAGATCTCGGCTTCCTTGAGCACCGCCGTACGATTTTCCTGCGTGCAGCGCACGCGCAGCAGCACCATTTCGCGGATGACCGAAGGCGAATCCGTCATGTCGGTAGCCTGCAGCACGTTGACGAGCTTGTTCATCTGCTTGATGACCTGGCCGCGCAGGCGATCTTCCACTTCAACGGTGATGGTCATGCGCGAGAGTTCCGGGTCCTGCGTTTTCGCGACCGTCAGGCCTTCAATGTTGTAGCCGCGCGCGGAGAGTACGCCGGTCACGCGCAGCAGCGCGCCGGGCTTGTTCTCGAGAAGAATGGAAATTGTCTGAAGCATATTCGTTTTTCCTGGGCTGCGCGTTTACTCCACGGCCACGGGCTGGGGCGGTCCCAGCACCATTTCATAAACCGCTCCGCCGGCAGGCACCATCGGATACACGTTTTCCATCGGCGCCACACGCACATTGAGCAGATACGGACCAGGCGTACGGAACGCGGTCTCGAGCGCCTCGGCGAGTTCGTGCGGTTTATCGATCGTGCGGCCGGTGAACCCATAGGCCGCTGCGAGCTTTTCCGCATCGGGGAAGCATTCGAGCGCAACGGAACTCTGGCGGTCGTTATAGAACAACGTCTGCCACTGGCGCACCATGCCGAGCACGCCATTGTTCATCACGATGATCTTGATGGGCAGGCCGTGCGTTGCGATCGTAGAAAGCTCGGGCAGCGACATCTGGAAGCCGCCGTCGCCGGAAATCGAGATCACGAGCTTATCGGGACGCGCCATCTGCGCGCCGATTGCGGAAGGCAGACCAAAGCCCATGGAACCGAGGCCGCCGGAGTTGATCCAGAGACGCGGTTCGTTGAAGCGGATGAGCTGCGCGGCCCACATCTGGTGCTGGCCTACGTCCGACGTAACGATGGCCTGACCATTGGAGAGACGGTCGATTTCGTCCATCAGATGCTGCGGGCGGATAACGTTGGGATCGCGGGCGCGGTCGTAGGGATGTTCTTCCATCCAGCCGCGAATCTTGTCCCACCATTCGCCGCGCGCGTTGGCATTGGTTGCGCGCATCTCGGGTTCGAGTTCCTGCACGTTCTTGATGAGCTTCTGCAGCACGCGCTTCACATCGCCCACGATCGGGATATCGGGATTGCGGTTCTTGCCGACCTCGGCGGGATCGATATCCACGTGAATGACGCGGGCGTGGCGTGCGAAGGACTGGAGCTGGCCGGTAACGCGATCGTCAAAGCGAGTGCCAAGCGCGATCAGCAGATCGCATTCGGTCATGCCCATGTTCGACGCATAGCTGCCGTGCATGCCAGGCATGCTGATGAAGTTACGGTGCGAAGACGAGAGCGCGCCGAGACCCATGAGCGTGCAGACCGTCGGCATGTCGACGAGTTCGACGAGTTCTTTCAGTTCCGGAGAAGCACCGCCGGCAAGGATGCCGCCACCCGCATAGACAAAGGGGCGCTGCGCTTCCCAGATCAACTGCGCGGCGCGGCGAATCTGTCCGGCGTGACCTTCCGTGAACACTTTGTAGCCGGGGAGATGAATGGAATCGACCGGAACGTAGTGGCCGCGAGCCTGGAAAACATCCTTCGGGATATCGACGAGCACGGGGCCGGGGCGGCCGCTGGCGGCGAGATAAAACGCTTCGTGAATGATGCGGGGCAGTTCGGCAACGGTGCGCACCATGAAGTTGTGCTTGGTGGCCGGGCGGGTGATGCCGAACGTGTCGGCTTCCTGGAAGGCGTCGCTGCCGATGAGCTTGGAGTGGACCTGGCCAGTGATGGCGACGAGCGGGATGGAATCCATCAGGGCGTCGACGAGACCCGTGACGAGGTTGGTGGCGCCGGGACCGGAGGTGGCGCAGCAGACGCCGGTGCGGCCCGTAGCGCGCGCATAGCCTGCGGCAGCGAAGGCGGCATTCTCTTCATGCCGCACGAGGATATGTTTGATGTGGGAGTCGTAGACGGCGTCATAGAAGGGGAGGGTGACGCCGCCGGGATAGCCGAAGAATACGTCGACGCCTTCGCGATGAAGGCATTCGAGGAGCATTTCAGCTCCCGTCATAAGTTTGGACGGCTGGTCCGTTGAGGCTTGTGCTGCGTTTGGAGATTGCATAACGGCTGACTGCTCCTGATTATTTGCTCGTTCCTGATAAAAGCGCCTAAAAATACGAAAGGCCACCGGCTGGGCTTTCTGCACCCTGCCTGATGGCCTCGGAAGTTTTTAACTTAGCCGAAAGCCTCAGGCAGGGCCGGATACGACTACCACGGTAATGCTTACTACAGGGGCGGTAGGGGTAATGAGGCGGGCTGTGAAGCTGAACGGCATTGCCAGAAATTTTAGTTTAGCGCGGAAAGTTTTGGAAATGCAAGCGTGGTCATGTATTAATTTTTGTTATGGATTGTCGTGTCACAACGTGGCGCAGGGGGTCAGTTCTTTGCGGCCTGGAGTTTGCGACCAATGTCCTGAACTTCGCCCCAGACGCGCAGTAGGTTGCCGCTCCAGAGCTTGCCGATCTGTTCTTCGGTGTAACCGCGACGAACCAGTTCGAGCGTCACGTTAAACGCGTCGGCGGCGCTGTTCCAGCCTTCGATTCCGCCTCCGCCGTCGAAGTCGGACGAGATGCCGACATGGTCAATACCGATCAGCTTCACGGCGTAGTCGATGTGGTTGACAAGGTCCTTCACCGTGGCTCGGCCAGCCGGCGGATATTTGGCATCGATTTCCGCCATTTGTTTTTCGTAGTCGGCGCGCTGTTCGGATGAAAGTGTGGCGGGGATTGCCGGGGCTCCTCGTCCGCCGCCGCGTGCGGCTGCGGGGGCCGCGCCTGGAACTTCCACGGGGCAAGCTCGTGCTGTTGCCGGCGCGGTTGCTCCGCGGGCACGGCCACCGCTTGCTCCGTTGCCTCCTCGTCCACCTGCTGCGTTTGTCGTGATACCGAAGGCAGCGCGGAGTTTTGCGAGCGCGTCTACGCGTTCCTTCGAATCCGTCTTCATGTAGGATGCGAAGCCGACGATCTGAATTACCCCGCCGTTCTTCTTCAGTGCGAGAAGCTGTTCGTCGTCCATATTGCGGCTTACATCGGCGAGCGCGCGAACGCCGGAGTGGGAGGCAATGACCGGCGCTTTGGAGAGGCGAATCGCTTCGAGGTTCGCGCCTTTCGAGGGATGCGAGAGATCGACCATCATGCCGAGGCGGTTCATTTCGGCGATGACCTGGCGGCCGAGCGGGGAGAGTCCGTTGTTATAGAGATAGCCCTGCGTTTCGCCCGTGTTGGAATCGGCAAGCTGGCTGTTGCCGTTGTGGGCGAGAGACATGTAGCGTCCGCCGCGATCGTAGAACTCTTTGACGCGCGCGAGGTCCATGCCGATGGGGTAGCCGTTTTCCACACCGATTACGGCGATGCGGAGATTCTTCCTGTGCAGTGCGATGACATCCGCGGGTGTGAGAGCGAGACCGACCTGATCGGGCGCTATTTTTTCGGTGAGGCGATGGACTGCGTCAAACTTCGCGACGGCTTCGCGGTAGGCGATGTCGAAGCCTTCGGGCGTGAGCGGCCCCTGGCCGACGTAGGCGATCATGAACGAGACATCCATGCCGCCTTCCACCATCTTGGGAAGGTTCACCTGAGTGGTGAGGCGCATGGTGTAGTTGCAGTCCGGCGTGAAGTTTATGGGCTCGATGTCGTTGTGCGTGTCGAGCGTGATGACGCGCTGGTGGATGGCGCGGGCGCGGGCGATGAGCGCGGCGTCGTCAGACTGGGCCTGCACCGAGATCAGGGCAATCGGAAGAAGCAGGATAGCGATGGTTTTCATGCAGAACTCCCCGGAAAAATATGAGACCGACGGAGGTCAGAAAAAACGGACGCGGATTCCTCATCGTAGCAGCGAACCGTTTACCATGGCGTTGAGAAGATGACAGGCGCTGAATGTTTGCTGCGGACGCTGCTGGCGGAGGGCGTGGATTTGTGTTTCATGAATCCGGGAACGTCAGAGATGCAGTTTGTAGCGGCGCTGGATCGGGTTCCGGCGATGCGCGGCGTTTTGGGTTTATTTGAAGGCGTGTGCTCCGGCGCGGCGGACGGGTATGCGCGTATGGCGGGGAAGCCCGCGACGACGCTGCTGCATCTGGGGCCCGGGCTGGCGAATGGGCTGGCGAATTTTCATAATGCGCGCAAAGCTTATTCGCCGGTGGTGAATATTGTTGGTGAGCATTCGACGCAGCACCTGGAGCATGATGCGCCGCTGAGTGCGGATATTGAGGCTTTTGCGCGGCCCGTCTCCGGGTGGGTGCGTACGCTCGAGCGTGCGGAACGGATGGGCGAAGCGGCGTCGAGCGCGGTGCGGGCGGCCTGGGGTCCACCGGGGCAGGTGGCGACGCTGATTATACCGGCGGATTTTTCGTGGAGCGAAGCAGGGCTGCCGGGGCGCGGTGGTGTGCATCCGCCGCGCGCCGTTCCCTCTGAGGCGTCGGTTCGGAATGCTGGTGAGGCGCTGCGGACTGGTGAACGAGCAGGGCTGCTGCTGGGCGGGTCCGCATTGCAGGAGCGCGGGTTGCGGGCGGCGGCGAAGCTGCGCGCAGCTACTGGTGTACGCGTGTTTGCGAACCGGAATGCGGGGCGCATGACGCGCGGGCGCGGGATTGCGGGCGCGGATCGGATTCCGTATTTTCCCGAGGCGGCGCAGACGCTGCTCGGCGATGTGGAGCGGTTAATTCTGGTGGAGTCGAAGGCTCCCGTTTCGTTTTTTGGCTATCCGGGTTTGCGATCATTGCTCGCGCCGGTGGGATGTCGCGTGGATGTACTGGCAGGTCTCGAAGAAGATGGCGCTGCTGCGCTGGAGTTGCTTGCGGCAGGGTTGCCGGATGCTCGTCATGAAGAGAGCATTCTTCCGGCGCTTGCGAACGGCGAGGCTCTGACGGCTTCCGCGATCGGGCGTGCAGTGGCGGCGCTGATGCCCGAGGGATCGATTGTTTCCGATGAAAGTATTTCGTGCAATGATCAGATCTGGCCGCACCTGGGCGGCGCTGCTCCGCACGATCATCTGCCCGTGACTGGTGGTTCGATTGGTCAGGGATTGCCGGTTGCCGTTGGGGCGGCGCTGGCTTGTCCGGGGCGGAAAGTTATCGCGTTAGAGGCCGATGGCAGCGGGCTGTATACGCCCCAGGCGTTGTGGACGATGGCGCGCGAGCGGCTGGATGTGACGGTAGTGATTCTGGCGAATCGGCGATATCGGATTCTGGATGTAGAGATGGCGCGGACGGGTTCGGGGCCGGTGGGTCCGCGCGCGGATGAGATGCTCGATCTCACGCGACCGGCACCGGATTGGGTTCGTTTGAGTGAAGGGTTCGGTGTGGGGGCCGCGCGAGTTGCGACTGCGGATGAGTTCGTTGCGGAGTTTCGCGATGCGATGCGGCAGCGCGGGCCGCGGCTTATCGAAGCCGTGCTTTGTTCGCCTGCAGGTTCGTGACGATCGCGGAGAGGCTGGCTCCGAGGATACCGCTCACACCAAAAGCCAGAACGCTCAGAAGCAGTAGAACTACTATCCCCTCAAAGCCGGCCGATCTTCCAATTACGCCCGGAATGCCGCGCACGTGAAGCAGGGCTATTCCATGTCCGCTGACGTGACCGGTGACATTATCGACAAGCACCAATGGCCTCAGGCCTGCAGCATAGAGAGCCAGGAGAAACTGGTCCGGCGCCACTATGACGGCTCCTGTTGTCAGTGCCGTTTTCAAAGCCTGGATAAAAGAGCCTGCGCGGCATCGCGCGGCCCAGTACGCGGCGAAGAATCCAGGGACCGCTTCCAGCCGGCAGAGGATGAGATAAGCGGTTTGGGACAGGGGGTTGACGGAGTTCCATGTCACCCAGAAGAGCGACCAGATGAGAGCCAGCGCGCCACACAGAAGTCGCGGGTCCGCGGCTCGCGCACGCTCGTTTACCGCGCTGAATAGCGAATCCAGAAAAACGGAGGTGCTGAAAATATCTTCGAGAAGCAGCGCTTCGAGTTCCTGACCATACTCTTCACGCCAACACCTCGGGTAGATTCGCAGCAGGGTTCGAATTGCGGCGACTTTCAGACGCATGCCGTTCGTAACCTCCGGATGCCGAGATTTGCTACCAACCGCATGCGCTCCAACTGGGCCTTGAGATGTTCCTGACCTGACGCCGTCAAGCGATACGGTCTTTGGCGGCCTGGCTCGCCCGCGGGCTCAATCCAGCCGTTTTCCACGAGCCGGGTAATTGCCGTGTAAAGGGTACCCGGACCGAGTTCGACCGAGGCGAAGGCCGCTACATCCTTCTTGATTGCATAGCCATGCGCAGGGCCTGAGGCCAGGCTGGAGAGAATCAGGATTTCAGGATCGGATGACGGGCCTCCGTCAGGCTTTCGCGCCATGATACGAATTATGATATATCGTAATTCGTATTAAGTAAAGCGCCGGCGGCGCAACCTCTCAAGGCCGCGCTATTTCACCGTCTTATCGATCGCGAAGGCGGTTACGCTGTCGTCTGTGACCGGGTTGTTGAAGAAGCCCCCACCGGTAGAGACGATGACGACATACTGGCGTCCATCTCGTCCCTGGTAGGTCATTGGGGTAGCTTCGGCGGCTCCGCCGAGGCGATAGGACCAGAGCTCTTTGCCGGTCTTTGCATCGAAGGCCCGGAAGAGCGCATCATCGGTAGCGCCGACGAAGACGAGTCCGCCGGCTGTAGCGATGGTGCCGCCGTTGCCGGGGCGTCCTGTATTCTGCTTGCCGGCCGGCATGCTGTCGGTGACACCAAGCGGAACTCGCCATGCGAATTCGCCGGTGTTGACGTTGACCGCGGTGAGTTCGCCCCATGGCGGCTGCTGACAGGGGAGCTGCTGTGAATCGGCGCCGGGAACGCTGAAGCGTCCGCCGCCAGGAACGCTTTCGTAGGGGCCGTCGGGATCGACGCGATTCCCGACGCCGGCTCCGTTGGCGCGTCCTTTTTTCGGATCGTGATCACGCAGGCCGGCGAGCTGGCCGAGTTCGTTGGAGTTCACAAAAAGGAAGCCAAGCTCAGGATTGAAGGATACGCCGCCCCAGTTCACGCCTCCGTGATTGCCGGGAAACTGCACGCGCAGGCGATTGTAGGCGGGCGGCAGATAGGGGCCGCCCATTTGTACGCCCTCGATCAGCTTGCGGCAGGAGGCTTCGAGCTCCGGCGTGACCGTCGCGATTTCCGTGGCAGTCATTGAGTTGCGCGAGAGCGGTGGCGGTTTCAGCGGGAATGGTTGAGTTTTCGCGGCCTTCTCTCCGGGGACTTCGCTTGCCGGAACGGCGCGCTCTTCCACGCCGTAGATCGGCTTGCCGGTAACGCGATCGAGCAGGAAGAGGAGGCCGAGCTTATTGATCGCCGCGATGGCGGGGATTGTGCGCCCGTTTTGTTTGACGTCATCTTTCTTCACATCGATGAGCGGCATGGCGCCAGTCATGTCGCCATCCCAGATGTCGTGATGCACGACCTGGAAGTGCCAGAGGTACTTGCCGGTATTGGCGTCGGCGGCAACGACGCTGGTGCTGTAGAGGTTGTCGCCGGGACGGTCGCCACCGTATTGATCGACGGAGGGCGCGCCGAAGGGCATATACACGATGCCGCGCTGCGCGTCGAGCGTGAAGAAGCCCCAGACGTTGACGCCGGAGCGATCCTTCCAGCTACCGTTACCCCAAGTGTCGTTGTATTTCTCGCCGGGCTGAGGGATGGAGTGGAACGTCCAGGCGAGCTTGCCGGTGTGCATGTCCCAGGCGCGGACATCGCCGGCCGGGCCGTGAGGCGGATTTTCCTGCGTGGTGCCGCCGGTGATGACGAAGTTCCTGTAGACGATGGGCGGGGAACTGAGACCGTCGCGGCCAGGGAGACCGTGGAGAATGTCCGGGGTGTTGAGGTTGACGATGCCGTTATCGCCGAAACTTTGATTGGGCCTGCCGGTTTTGGCGTCAAGCGAGTAGAGTTTGCCCTCGCTGGAGCCGAAGACGATTTGGGGACTTGTACGGCCGTCACCGGGCCAGTATTCGACGCCCCGGGTCGACGGAACGCTGGAGGGAAGTTTCCAGGACCAGAGCTCTTTGCCGCTGGTTGGGTCGAGGGCAACAACGCGACCATGCGGCGTCGGGAGGTACATGACGCCATCGATCACGAGGGGCGTGGCTTCGCTTGCGGCGAAGCCTGTGGTGTTGACGGCCGCGCCGCGTGCACTCGTAGGACGAGAGGTATCGGGAGTGTCACCCACAGGTGCTGCCGGGCCACGGGCCGGGGTTTCGGATTGAGATGTTGCGCCGGACGCGCTGCGGCCGACCGATGGCGGCGTAAGGTGATACACCCAGGCGACTTTGAGATTGGCGACATTCGACGCATCGATTTCGGTGAGCGGAGAGAAGCGCATGCCGCTGGCGTCATGGCCGTAAGTCGGCCACTCTTTGGCCGGATCGGAGATGGATGCGGGCTGAGGCTGCGCGATTGCGCAGAGAAGCAGAAAAGCTGCGGAAGTTGCGAATCGAATTCCGTACGAACGCGTCATGATCTATGCAAACGGCGTGACCGCTTGCATAGATATATCACGATCAGTTTCCAGCGGTGGACGTTTCCTGCGCAGATGGAACGGGATCGCCCGAACGCTGATAGGTCAGCCTGGGGAAGACGGGCGTGATCTCGAACGGCATCTTCTCGCTGGCGGAGGCAATGGGACTTGCGTGCATTGCCAGCATCTCCAGATTGTCGTTCCATGGGTTCAGCCGGGTGCGGGAGCCAAGGGGGAGCGCCGCGATCTGGTCAGTGCGTGTGGTCTGCAATTCCGGTGCTCGCTCGAGAAGAGCGGCGAGACGAAGAACGTTGTGGCCGTCGACCAGCTTTTCGCCGAACAGCGGCTTGATCAGGTTCGGAAGGCGATTGGATTCGCTCGCGAGAGCTTTGAGGAAGAGTCCCGCCTGTCCCATTTTTTCGCGGTACGGGGATTTGGCAAGGATCTCGATCGCCTTCGCATTCGCGGCATCTTCCTCAGCGGATGTGCGCGCCATTTTGAAGTGCTGGACCACGTGCTCATCATCAAAACGAAGCCGATCCGGGAAAGCGAAGTCCGTGGATGTACCGTGACCGAGCGCGATGTGCGCGAGTTCATGGGCAAGGATCGCCGCGAGGGAGGCTTCATCGGGCAGGGTATCGAGCATGCCGCGGCTGATGACTATGGTGCGACCGATGGTGAAGGATTCCAGTGGCGTGGAGAGCAGCACGCGCGTGCGCACCGCCGGGGTGATGTTGAGATCATTGGTGGCTTCGAGATTGTTGACCACCGTTTCGAGCACTTTGTCGATGCCGCCGCGGCGGGCCACGAGGCCGGCCCCATCAAAGCGCTCAACGATGTTGTCTTCCGCGAGGCGCTGCCATTCATGGAGACTCTCCACCGGCGTGAAGTCGGCTGCCTGCGGGCTGCTGTCCTGGACGGATGGCCCACCTTCGGTTTCGATTGTCAGATTGGTGAATTCATCGGCGGCGCGCGCCTCCCTGTCGCCGTAACCCCAGAAGCGCGTGAGGGCTTTGAAATGACGGGTGTGGAGTTTCAGTGCGTCGTGCAGCTGAGATTCTTCACTGTAGGATTCGTAGGGCAGCCAGAGATCGGGGCCCGCGTTGACGCGCCAGCTATCGAAGTGGAGGAACATATTGCCGGCGGACGAGCCGCTGTAGGTGCCGTTGAAGCGGACGATGTTGAAGTCGCGATCTTCGATCCAGATGTTGCCCTCAAAGCGCCCTCTGCCGGCACCCTTGAGCGGGGTGACGGCGAAGACCAGCGCTCGAACTTCGCCGAGGAATTCACGGCGCAGGAATTGGAACTGGTAGTGATCGCGATCAAAGCCGTTGCCATCGATCAGCATCATTTGTGCGAAACCGCGCGGCAGGTAGTTGATATTGAAGAAACGGGTGAAGAGATCGAACTTACCGCGGTTGTCATTGCCTTTTGGCAGGTAAGACGTTTGCACGATGCCGTGCGAGAGATCAATTCTGCCCAGGAAGTAGTGGTCGGCGATGGGGATGGTGCGGAAGTCGGTGTCGGGCACCATGTCCTGTATATAGGTTTCGGCGACCGGGGTTGAGCTGCGCAGGAATGTGAGTAACGCGCCTTCGCGGGATATCGCTCCGTCAATGGCCCGATCCGGGGTTGTTTGCGCCTGTGCAAGTACTCCGCAGAGCAGCGCGGCGAACAGGAATTTCAGAATTCGCATAGGTTTGATCCGTTAGGTGAGTTCGAATGTGATCTGCACGAGGCCGGTCCGATCTACGGGGACGCCGTCTTTCCGGCCTGGGCGAAAGCGGATTTGTTCGGCGGCCGCACGGGCGGATTCGTCGAGCCCGGCGCCTAGGCCGCGAACGACGCGGTTGACGTGGACTTCGCCGGTGGCACGGAAAACGACCTCAAGCGTTACATTGCCTTCGAGCTTTCTGGCCCGTGCTTCGTCGGTGTAGCGAGGCTTTGGTTTCCAGAGGACCTCGACTGGTGTTTCTGAAGGTCTGTCTTCGACGCGCCGGGCTGGCACGGGAGAAGCGGCTGCGTTACCAAAGCCTGCGTCTGCGACTACGGTTCGGCCGGCTCCGGAGGAGGTGGCTCCGGATGTGGCTGCATCGCCGAAGCCTCCGGTTCGCACACCGCCTGCGACCTTTCCTGAGCTGGCACCCGGGGCCGCCGCGGGTCCGCCAAAGCTTCCCGTCCGAACTTCGAGTCGCGGGCTGGGGGCGGTTGCGGCAGGTGACCCGCCAGCTTCGCTGAAGGAACCCACGTTGACGGGCGCAGGGGCCGGCCGCCGGGCAGGAAGATCCGGTGTATTCATATGGACTACCGCGGGGGCAGGCGTGGTGGCAGCGATTAACTCAGGCTCGGGCGCGGCGATTGATGCCTTCCGCTCCGGTAGTGCAGGGCGCACCGGAGATACGAATGGTGCGGGCTTAAAGGACTGCGGCCGAGGTATTTTCGGAGTAGTCAGGTGCGGAGGGGTTGCGCGAGGTTGAGTGGCTGGTGGTACGTAAATCAGCTCTGTCAGGATCGGGGGCGCGTGGCGCTCTTCGTCCGGCGCCGGCTCGTAATGCACCAGCAGCAACGCCCCGGCAAGTGCGGCGTGGATAGCGGCGCTTGCGGCCCACGAAAATCGGCGTGTGGACGCATCCATACTCGAATCCCTCGGTCAGGAGGCATGCAGCCGGGATGCCATTCCCTCAACCTTTTGAAAACAGGACGTTTAAGAGGCGCAACTATGCCGCAGAATTTCCCGAAAGCGCGGAAACAATTACCGTTTAACGGGTAAAGCGGGTGGCTTTGCGTTGCTCGTGCCGTTCAAAGGCGAGTTCAATCAGGCGGTCAATCAACTGGCTATAGGGGATGCCTGTGTAGGCCCACATTTTGGGATACATGCTGATGTCAGTGAAGCCGGGGATAGTGTTGATCTCGTTGATGTAGAGTTTGGCGGTTTCGTTTTCACGCAGGAAGTCCACGCGGCCCATGCCTTCGCAGCCTGTGGCTTTGAAGCATTCGACTGCAAGGCGCCGCATTTCCGCAATTTCAAATTGGGCGAGATTGGCAGGCAGTTCGGTGCGGGCGAGGTTGAGTTCGTATTTGTCTTCGTAATCGTAGAACTCGCGCGAGGGCAGGATTTCGCACGGTACCGACGCGGCGGGATGTTCGTTGCCGAGTACGGCGCATTCGAATTCGCGGCCATTGATGCCGCGCTCAATTACGATCTTGCGATCGAATTCGCCGGCGGTTTTGAGCGCGGTAGTCAACTCGGCGAGGTTGTGCGCCTTTGAGATTCCCACGGATGAACCCAGGTTCGCCGGTTTGACGAACAGGGGGAACGCCAGCTTCGCCGCAATTTCCTCCGCGTGCGCCACGGCGTTGTCGCGCTCGTAGACGAGCCAATCGACTACGGGGAGTCCGCAATCGCGACAGGCTCGCTTCATCATGTCTTTATCCATGGAGAGCGCGGAGGCGAGCACTCCGGGGCCCACGTAAGGCAGCGCAGCGAGTTCCAGCAGGCCCTGCACGGTGCCATCTTCGCCGAAGGTTCCGTGCAGCACCGGGAAGACGACATCGATATCCGAATTTGCGCCCGGCTCGGGAACGATCGGATGCGGCGACCAGCGTCCGTCTTTGCCGATCTTGTAGCGGGAGACTTCGTAGCGGTCCGGATTCATGGCCGCAATCACGGACTCTGCGGACTTCAGAGAGATTTCGTGCTCGCCGCTTCGTCCACCATAGATGACCGCAACGCGTGTTTTCATGTTCAGAGAATCTTCTTTCCCAGCGCGGAAAGGATGAGCTCTACTGCGAGTTCCGCGGTGCGGTTGAATTGATCGATTACCGGATTGACTTCCACGACTTCGAGCGATAGAAGCGCGTCGGAATCGCAAATCATTTCCATGGCGAGATGGGCTTCGCGGTATGTTGCGCCGCCGCGCACCGGCGTGCCTACGCCGGGCGCGAATTCGGGATCGACGAAATCGAGATCGAGTGAAAGATGGAAGCCGGCAGTGTCATTCGTGACTACGGCGAGGGCATCGCGCATGACGTCGCGCATACCGCGTTCATCGATATCCCGCATCGTGAAGGCGCGAACGCCAGTGCCTTTGAGCATGCCGCGTTCGAGGAGATCGACATCGCGAATTCCTACGAGCGCTACATTGGCGGGATCGACTTTCGGGGAGAAGCCGAGGAGATTCACGAGCGCTTCGGGACCGCGCCCCACACAACAGGCGAGCGGCATGCCATGCACGTTGCCGCTGGGGCTGGATTCGGGCGTGTTCATGTCGGCGTGGGCGTCGATCCAGAGGAGACCGGACTTGCGATTGGTCGCGCGCAGGTGGTGGGCGACGCCTGCTACGGTGCCCGCGGCGATGGAGTGATCGCCGCCGAGAACAACCGGCGTGTGACGGCCGGCCATAGCGTCCGACACGAGGCGCGCCAGTTTCTCGCAGGAGCCCGCGATCTGATGCAGATACTTTGCGTTGGCGGGCCCGCTATCGGGTTGGCTTTCGGCCTGCGCGACGTCCACATTGCCGAGGTCGGCGACTTCGTAGCCGAGAGCGGCGAGACGACGACCGAGGCCGGCAACGCGCACGGCGCTGGGGCCCATGTCGACGCCGCGGCGTCCCTGGCCGAGATCGAGGGGCGCACCCAGAATTGCGACGGATTGACTCACGGACGCAGGCGATGCAGCATGCGCGGGAAGGCGATGGTTTCGCGCACGTGTTCGAGGCCGCAGATCCACGCGACGCAGCGCTCGATGCCCATGCCAAAACCGCCGTGCGGCACGGTGCCGTACTTGCGCAGATCGATGTACCAGTTGAAGGCTTCGCGCGGGAGGCCGTGTTCGTCGATGCGGCGCAGCAGCAGTTCAGGATCGTGGATACGCTGGCCCCCGCCAATGATTTCGCCGTAGCCTTCGGGTGCGAGCACGTCCACGCCCATGGCGACTTCGGGGCGTTCTGGATCGGGCTGCATGTAGAAGGCTTTGATGGCCATGGGGAAACGATCGACCATGATGGGGCGGTCGAACTGTTTGGTGAGAACGGTTTCGTCGCCGCCGCCGAAGTCGCCACCCCACTGGATTTCGCAGCCGTTGGCCTGGAGATTCTTCACCGCTTCGTCGTAGCTCAGACGCGGGAAAGGGCCCTGCAGTACGGCTTCGAGTTTCGAGGTATCGCGTTCCAGAACTTTCAGTTCTTCGCGTCGGTTTTCGAGCACGCGACCGACGATGTAGACGATCATCTCCTCCGCCACGCGCTTTACTTCTTCGAGATCGGCGTAGGCCATCTCGGGTTCGACCATCCAGAATTCGGTGAGGTGGCGGCGGGTCTTGGATTTCTCGGCGCGGAAGGTGGGGCCGAAGCAGTAGACTTTGCCGAAGGCCATGGCGGTGGCTTCGCTGTAGAGCTGGCCGGATTGCGAGAGGTAAGCTTTCTCGTCGTCGAAGTAGTTCACTTCGAAGAGTGTTGTAGTGCCTTCGCAGGCGGCGGGCGTGAAGATCGGCGTATCTACCAGGGTGAAGCCGTTGTTATCGAAGTAGTCGCGTACCGAGCGAATGATTTCGTGGCGCGTGCGAATGATGGCGTGCTGACGCTGAGAGCGCAGCCAGAGATGGCGATGGTCCTGGAGGAATTCGACGCCGTGATCTTTGGGAGTGATGGGATAAGGGTCGGCTTCGGAGACCCTTTGGATAATCTCGGCGGATTCGATATCCATTTCGTAGCCGCCCTGAGCGCGGGCTTCGGCGCGGATGCGGCCGCGCACGATGAGCGAGGATTCCTGGGTGAGGTGCTTGAGGGCTTCGAATGTTTCTTCGGGCAGCGAGTTCTTCATCGCCACGCACTGCATGAGGCCAGTGCCGTCCCGCAGGATGGGGAATACGATTTTGCCGGATTTGCGGAGGTTGTAGATCCAGCCGGGAATTTCGACAACCTGATCGACGTGTTGCGCGGCCTGGGAGATGGAGATTCGTTTGATACCGCTCATAGGGCCTCCAGTTGGTCGAGGACTTTGGCTGCTTCGGCCACCGGATTTTCCATCTCGGGGACTTCGCGCAGTTCAAGCAGCAGCGGGTATTGATCGGGACGCGAACGCAGGAGCTGCATGGCGCGGACCCAGTCGATGGTGCCGCCAGAGGCCTGCGGGTAGAGGTGCATGTCGTTGGCGCCATCGTTATCGTGCAGGTGCAGAGAGCGAATGCGCGGCGCCATGATTTCAAATTCGGCTTCCACGCCGTTCATGATGTGGGCGTGGCCGGCATCGAAGACGTAGTTCATGTCGAGATGCGTGAGCGCGTTGAACTGTTCGAGGCGGGTAGCGCTTGCCATATCGTTGCGGATGTTTTCGAGCAGGATTTCCACGCCACGCTGACGGGCGAAGACGCGCAGTTCATCGAGGGAGGAGAAGGCTGCGTCGACGGAATGTTCGGAGAATTCCTGATCGTTTACGCCGAGGTGCTGGATGAGATAGCGGAAGGGTACGGTCTCGGCAACTTCGATGGCGCGCTTGATTTCGTCCACGCACTTGATGCGGTCGGCCTTCCTGCGCTCGGTGATGTTGAGATGGGTATCGGGTCCGGAGCGTCCCCAGTATTCGTCCGTGTACATGGGCGAATGCAGGGAGTGCAACCGCAGAGTGGAATCGCGGAACCAGTGACCCAGTTCGCTGACCTGGGAGGCGTTGCGCCAGTCGAGATGCTGTTTGGCGCAAAAAATTTCGACGGCGGGGATGCCCGCGCGCTCCACCTTACCCAGCCAGGCGGTGGTCAGTCTGTGATTGACGATGACGTGGGAGGAAAGGGCGCGATCCATGAACGGAGGCTTCAGGCTTGATTGTAAGGGATCGATTGCGGCCGGGCGTCGGGGAGAAGTCGAAAAGCGCGGGCTGGAGTTCGGGTTCGATTTGCGGGGGTGAATGGAAGGAGCCCGCGGTCAGGCCGTAGCGATCGCGAATGGCTGCGATGCGGTCGCGGATGATTTCGCGGTACGCGCCTTTCAGGTATGCGGAGGATTCGTAGCGCTCTTTGTAGCGGCTGAACAGGTGGGGGAATCGCTTCTCGACGAAGGGCAGAAAGACACGGCGGGAACAGGGTTTGAGGAAGAGGATACCGCCTCCAAACCAGGTGGCGCCGTGATCGCGGGCGGCTTTGGCGAGGCGGTCGAGACGCTGTTCCTGATCGGTGATCAGCGGCATGATGGGGTTGGGGAAGACACCGACGGGGATGCCGGCGTCGGCGAGCGCGCGGACGGCTTTGAGCCGGAGATCGGGGCGCGGCGCTCGTGATTCGAGTTCGCGGGCGAGGGCGACATCGAGTGTGGTGATCGTCATATTCACGCCGAAGGTGTTGCGGCGGGCTAGCTCGGTGAAGAGTGGGATATCTCGCGCGACGAGATCGGATTTAGTGGTGATGTGGATGTCGAGTCCGGATTGGGTGGCGAGGACTTCCAGGATTTCCCGGGTGCGGCGGAAGCGGCGCTCGGCCGGCTGGTAGGGGTCGGTTGCGGTGCCGATTGCAATACCGCCAGTGGGGCGGGTGTGGCGGAGTTCGCGGCGGAGGGTTTCGGCTACGTTGGATTTTGCGTAGATGCGGTCTTCGAAGTCCGAACTTTCGCGCAGTTCCATGAATTCATGGGTGTAGCGGGCATAGCAGTAGCGGCAGCCGAATTCGCAGCCTCGATAAGGGTTGATGGACCACCGGAAGGGGATGCGGGGCTGGGCGGAGGGTCCGGTTCGGTTCAGCACGCTTCGGCTGCCGATTTCGAAGTACTGAACGGAGCGTTTGGCTTCGAGAACTTCGCTTTCGGCGGCGAGCTTTGCGATTCCGACCAGACCCAGGGTGGGAGAATCACCGCGCAGCACACCGTTATTTTCGCCTTATATTCGCCTTTTGTCAAGGTAAAAATATACTTGACTATTCCATATGGAAAACGACAAAATTAGTAGTGACGTGACAGGTCGTCTATTTGTGTTCGTGGCGGTGGCTGGCGGGACTACTGGATATTCGGACCCGGAGTCGGTATGGACTCCAGACGATTTCCTTCTTGGCCGAATTCAAGACGGAATCCTATGCCTGTCAAGACGGATATCACAAAGCCAGCCGTGCCGCCAAATTTCCAGGTAGTGTCTGGACTCAACTCGCATTCCGATAATTGCGCTGGACCTCCAAAATACTGCATTTCGCAGTTGACGAAGTGGCACTTCTCGTAACGGAATCCATCGACCATGACCTGTTGGCGTGTCACCGTGATCCCTATTATTTTCTGAAGTTCAAATTGCGGTTTTTCCATCTTCGATTTGTCCTCTATAATGGGACAGAAGACGCCCAGCCGTTCCGCTGAACGTCTTCCGCATTTCGATTGCTGCTTTTCCCATACCGGCCCGATCCGTCGCCCCGCCAAGGTTCAGGATCGGGCCTTTTCTTGTTTCAGCGCCTCACGCCGATGGGGTGGCTGTGAGGGCTACGGTTAATATCTTCAGTGTCATTCGGCTTCCAGAAAAACATAAACTACCATGCAAATAAAAGGAGAACAAGGTACTTAGGAGGGACCCTTTGCGGCGTACGGAACCCGTACGAACCTAGTTGAAATGGCTCTGGACGGATACCGTACAGAGAAGTCCTAAAAGAGCCTGTACAGGTACAGAGAGATATCCCGTCGGGGTCTGTACGGTT
Source organism: Acidobacteriota bacterium (assembly GCA_048498815.1). Classification (GTDB taxonomy): domain Bacteria; phylum Acidobacteriota; class Terriglobia; order Bryobacterales; family Bryobacteraceae; genus BOG-234. Next base: position 28,126 of record JBEHXG010000053.1, read on the forward strand.
AGAGTACTTAGGATTCTGCGCGTAAGATCGTTTTTGCGGTGCGCAGCGTTAGCCCGATTCCCTTAGCGAAACGATTGGTCGCCTGTCGAACTAGCAGTTCTGGATCTTTTTCGGAAATTTCTTGGTTTGCCACTGCTTCTTGTGCTACCTGCTTGACTGTATTGCCCTTCTGACGAAGCGCGGTCCATTTAGCATCGCGTTCCGCCTCGCGACTTCCGATAGACCAACGGGCATTAACAACTCGACGATACTCGGCAAGCTGATTGTTCAGGTCTTTACGTATTCGCGCACTGAAACGGTCCCATGACTCCTGGTTGCCATATTCAGTTGGATACCATCCTGGCTGATTAACCACGACGGAGAAATCGGCGTGAAGCGAGCCGTTATGTTTCCAGTACTCCCATCTGTCCTCCAGGCGATGCATCCTGTAGTTCCAGCACATCGTTTGCATGGCTGCATCAAGAATCCAAATATCGCGGATGTGATGATGTTCGGCCCAATATTGGGGATTCTCGCGATTCCGATCACCGTTCTCCTCTGATTCCGATCAGTATTCTCCTGGTCCCGATCAGCGAGGTCGGAGCGAAGCGACGCTGGCTT
>JBEHXG010000054.1:0-24607 GCA_048498815.1 Acidobacteriota bacterium
GAACTCTCCTTCCACGGCATGGCCTTCATCCCCCTTTGGGGGACAAAGTGTAACCCATGTCTCCGGTACGTTCTGTTACCTATGTCTCGGAACGGTCAATCCTCGCAACTTATTCTAAGCGCCGGGTTTAGGCTGACCATTATCGTCCTGATCCCTTTCGTCGGGTGGCCCAAAATCGGAGAGTGTGCCAGAAAGTGTGTCAGTACCGCTTTTTTCGCACTCCTTCGCGCGGTTCGCGGCGGCTTGATCGCCCATCGCGGTTAAATACTGATTCAACCGTGCGCTCGCGTCGGCAAGATCCCGTTCCGCCACGATGTAGCGCCGATAGATGTTCTCCGTCTTGTGCCCTGAGATTGACATGGCGATTTTTCGGGGCACGCCTGCGCGTTCCATGTTGCGGACAGCGGATCGCCGCGGGTCATGGAAAAGCAGCTTGGAATTTTGGCGCGCTGGCAAGCGGATGTCCACGCTGCGTAAAACCAGTACAGTCGCTCGCCTCCGTTGGTATAGAAAACCCAAGGGCAGTTAGGAAAATTCTCGTCGCGAAACGCCAAAAGCACAAGCGCCGGAAGGCCAGTCCAGAATGTCTGGGATACTTCCACGAAAACCGCCTGATCTTTATTGTTCTGCCGGATGAGCGCCTTGGGCGCTTTGACGAGCATGGGTATGGCGACGTCAGGGCTCGACGTCGGTCTATCAGTCGGTTCGACCCGGACATACGCGCGCGGAGCGGCGAGGAGCAGAATGGCGACGATGGTTATCGCCACAATGGTCCTGCCGATCTGGGTCGCGAGAATTGCAATGGCCCCTATGGCCGCGAGCAAATTGAGCGCCCAGTTCATGGATTGCATTTTGCAACTCCTTACAGCCCTGCGACACGTCCGTTCGCGGGGGCCGCATTACACAACGGTTCCCAAAGAGAGCTTCGGTGATGAGGCGAGCCCACTGCTTGGTCAGCGTTTGCGCATAGTTGCGGCTGCCACGACCTACTCATATCCGCAGAAAGACACTGAGGCAAGTCCGGCGTTCGCAAGCATCAGGCGTGGCCCTTGGCCCTGAGCAGGAATGCGGCAACCTCTCGCGAAACGTTCTCATCACCGTCGGACAGCAGACTGAGGTGGCAGACATGGCCGGGGTTCACGCATCCATGCGCATGAAGGGGAGTACATGGAAACGAACCCCGACACGGAGTTCGCTAAAAGGCTCTTCTCGTTGCTGGATAAATACGCCCGCCCGATGGAGCGACGACTTTTCGAACATATGGGTTTGAGGCCGGTGGCGACCGCCAATTCAGAAACCGACCGATGTACGAAAATCGTTTAAACGACTGCAGTGACCTGCCGCCTATATTGCGTTTCGGCGATATCGAGACAGCTTCGATAATCGATGCCGCGGCGGACGCAGTAGCACCGCAGATCAGTCAGCAGGTCTACCACTACGAAGTCGTCGGCTGGCCGGGGTTAGATTGCCGGCGACCTCCATGAGGTGGCCATTCGCCGCCCCTTTACGCGTTCGCGCCAGACAACGTGATGGCCGCCGTCATCATCTCCAGGAACAAAGGAGGAGAAAAATTAAGAACTCGTAACGAATCAACCCGCCAAATAAGCACTCAATGAGCGCGAGTGCAGCAGAAATGACCAGCCCGGCACCGTGAATTGATCGATCGATACCCTTGACGCCGTATTCGACACCGACGCGCCAGGTAATAGACCTCCGCCCGTACCCGACATGACTAGCAAGACAGCGGCTCGGGGTGGCTACGAGATGATCTACCGGCTGCTTGACGTGGGCGGATAAAATCATGCCTGCGTGTCCGCTTTTGAGACGGTTTTTCGGACTCGTCGACCAGAGAGTTCACGTATTCGCGGACACCTGCGCGTAGCGTTTCTTTCGCCCTTCGGTACACTGCTGAACATCGCGGACGCCTGCACGCAGGACTGCGTCGCGCTGGAAGTAGATACGAGCTTCGCGAGCCGGAGAGTGACGAAGGTGCCGGAGCAGGGCCCAGCCGGCTGCCCTGGTTGTCCACGTCAGCAGGCCTCCGGATAGACGGCCCGCCAGGCGTCGTGGCCTCCGGTGAGGTTGGCGACAGTCCGAAAGCCCGTCCTCATCAGAAGGCTGGTGGCGGCGGAGCTTCTATATCCTCCCTTGCAGTACACAATCCACGTAAGATTGCGGTCGAGCGTCTGCATTCGGCTGCGCAAATCCCCGAGGGGAATATGCGCCGCGCCCGCGATGACGCCGTCGGCGCGCTCGCCTTTTTCGCGGACATCCAGAATGCCGATGAGGCCGGGAGCAGTCTTCCGCAAGTCCGCTAACTCCTGCACGGAGATCTGGGGAGTGAATGAAACCGGGAGCTCCGAGTTGATCCAGCTCCCGATGCCGCCCGCCAGAAATCCCGTCACGTTTTCCATTCCGACCCGGGCGAGGCGGAGCGTGGCGTCGCGCACCGACTGCTCGTCCTCGGCAATCAACAGCGTTTCCGTGTCGAGGCCAATCAACCGGGCCGCCCACGACGCAAACTGGCCATTGAGCCCCACTTGAATCGAACCGGGGATGTGCGCGGCGGCAAATTGCGCTGCGGGCCTGGTATCCAACGCCAGCGTGTTGGGCCGCAACAGCACCTGCCGCATCGCCTCGGGTTCGAGACGGGCGACGGGAGGCAAGGCCGACAGCGCTGGCGCCCCGCTCCGGTTACGTTCCACCTCGTGGCTGAAATATTCGGGCCGCGCGGGGAGATCGGCGGTCAGCAGGTCAATGAACTGTTCACGCGATTTCGCCTGAAGCGCGTAGTTCGAGACTCTTTCACGGCCAATCGTCGATGTGGCTTCAGAGCTCATTTGACGACCGCAGAGGGATCCGGCGCCATGAGCGGGAAAGATCACCACGGAGTCGGGCAGCGTGAGCAGTTTCCCATGAAGGCTGTCATAAAGCATCCCCGCGAGTTCGCGCGATGTCCGGCTGGGCGAAAGATCGGGGCGCCCCACATCCCCGACGAACAGAGAGTCTCCTGTGACTACCGCGGAGGGCTCGGGATCGAGCAGCAGGTAACAGACGCTTTCCTCCGTGTGGCCGGGAGTGGCCAGAACGCGAATTCTTCCTCCACTGAGAGGCAGTTCCTCTCCGTCTTTAAGAGCCCGGTGCGGGAAAGTGGCCGCCGAACCTTCACCGAGGCAGATGATCGCTCCGGTGCCCGCCGCCAGTTCGACGTGTCCGGAAACGAAATCGGCGTGCAGGTGAGTCTCAAGAATCCACCGGATTTGGATGCCGTGACGGGCCGCGGCCTCCAGGTAGATTTCGACATCACGCTGCGGATCGACGACCGCGCCCTCCACGCCGTCCCAGATCAGGTACGAGGCGTGGGCAAGGCAACCCAGATAGAAGCGTTCGACATTCATGATGTGGTCCTGATAGCGATGCAGGACTACCGGGGCTGGGCAACGATCCGCAGATACGGCTTCGGCGCCCGCCAGCCTTCCGGAAACCGCTGCCGCGCCTCTTCCTCACCGACCGAGGGGAGAATAATCACCTCTTCGCCCGATTTCCAGTTCACAGGGGTGGCGACCTTGTGCGACGCGGTGAGTTGCATGGAATCGAGAACGCGCAGGACTTCGTCAAAATTCCGTCCGGTGGACATGGGATAAATCAGCATCAATTTGATCTTCTTGTCGGGGCCGATCATGAAGACCGTGCGGACGGTGGCATTGGTGGCGGCGGTGCGGCCTTCCGACGTATCGCCGGCATCGGCCGGCAGCATGTCGTAGAGTTTGGCGATGGCGAGCGAGGGATCGCCAATCATCGGGTAGGCGACGGCATGGCCCTGGGTCTCTTCAATGTCGGCAGCCCAGCGTTCGTGACTGCCTACGGGATCGACGCTCAGCCCGATGACTTTGCAGTTCCGGGCGGCGAACTCCGGCATCAGTCCGGCCATATATCCGAGTTCCGTGGTGCAGACGGGCGTGAAGTCCTTGGGGTGCGAGAAGAGAATCGCCCAGTTGTCTCCAATCCATTCATGGAAGTGGATCGGGCCCTGGGTGGTTTCGGCGGTGAAGTCGGGAGCGGTGTCGTTGATGCGAAGTGGCATGGAAGTCGGTTTCCTTTTCTGAATCTCAGCGCGTTTGAGATTGTCTGTTTTGTGCGCCGGACATGCCTCACTAGATGGCAATCGCGCCGCCATTGCAGCGACCTAATGTTGCCAGCAACTTAGCGATTGAAGGAGTACCTTTGCGGTAACCTATCGATTACCGGGGTAATCGACGGATTCCCCGCGAGGCGGGGCCGTTACTCCGCCGCCGGCTCTTCGTTCGCGCTGAATATCGTCAGGAATGCCCAAACTACACGCAGTTACAGGTCCCCTGGCGGGACAGGCCCTCACACTGCCGGAAGGCGAGTGGAGCGTTGGACGTCAGCCGGGCAATCAGTTGTGGCTCGCCGACGCCGAGGTGTCGAGGACGCATTGCATTTTCAGAACAACCGGTGAGAAGTGCAGTCTTACCGATCTCGGCAGCCGAAATAAGACACGGGTCAATGGCGAGGCCATAACCTCCGTGAATCTGGCCGCACACGACGAAATTCGAATTGGGGAATCGGTGTTCTGGTTTGCTCCGGATGAACCGGCTGCGCCGCCGGCGGCTAAAGACTCCGTGTTGCTGACTCGCCTTCGCCGGGAGGATTCCGCTTACCTCTCCGTGGGCCGGGTCGATCCGCCGTCCGCAACTCATTCGACGCGTAATCTGAAAACGCTGCTCCGATTGAGCAACCTGCTTCACTCGCTGCGTCATTTGCCCGGCTCAGATGGCAAGACGGCGGTTGCGGACGTTCAGGACCGGCTTTCCTCCCTCCTTTCGGATCTGATTCCGTCCGAGCACGCGGAGTTGCTTGTGGATCAACCGGGACCTGACACCGCGATGCAGGCAAGGAAGGACCGCGTCGCGCTCTGGAACCACGATATTGACGGGAAGGGAACTATGGCAATTGCCGCTCCCGTGATCGTACGCGAAGACGTGCCGGCCGTAATTTTCGTGGAGACCTCATCTTCGCAGCCGTTTGACGAGGGACATTTGCAGTTCGTAACCGCTCTCGCGGAGATTGCAGCGGTGGCCTGGGAGAATGCCTGGCTGCTTGGCTGGCTTGAGGAGGAAAACCAGCGCCTCAAGGAAGATCTTGAGCTCAAGCACGACATGATGGGACAGAGTCCCAAGCTAGTCGAGTTAAGGCGCAGAATTGGCAAGGCTGCCCAGACAGCGTCGAGCGTCCTGATCATCGGGGAAAGCGGGACCGGCAAGGAGCTAACGGCGCGCGCGATCCACCGCAACAGTCCGCGGGCTGCCGGACCATTCGTGGCGATCAACTGCGCCGCCTTGGTGGATACACTCCTCGAAAGCGAACTTTTCGGCCACGAGCGCGGCGCGTTCACAGGCGCCACGGCGCAAAAAAAGGGAAAGCTCGAAGTGGCTTCGGGCGGTACGGTCTTCCTGGATGAATTGGGTGAGCTCTCGCCCACCATCCAGGCGAAACTGCTGCGCGTTCTGGAGACGCGCGAAATGGAGCGCGTGGGTGGAACCCGTCCCATTCCAATCAATATCCGAATCGTCGCGGCCACAAATCGCAACCTGGAGGAAGCGGTTCGCGCCGGAACGTTCCGGCACGATCTGTACTTCCGCCTGAAGGTCTTGCTGCTGGAGACCCCCAGTCTGCGGGAATGTCCTTCCGACATTGTTCCGCTCGCCGAGCACTTCGCGAAGCGATACAGCCGGGAATGCGGCCGCACTGTCGTGGGAATCTCGCCGGAGGCGCGCGCCCGGCTCACGAGTTATGCGTGGCCCGGCAATGTCCGCGAACTGCAGCACGCGATCGAATCGGCTATCGCGTTCGGCTCCACGGATATAATTCTGGCGGAAGACCTTCCCGAACAGGTCCGCGCTGTTCGCGCTTCCGACATCAAGATCGGATCTTTTGAAGAAAGTGTGGAGACTGCGAAGCGCGAAGCGGTTCTCCGGGCCTTCGAACACGCCGATGGTAATCACGACACGGCCGCAAAGCTACTCGGCCTTCATCCGAAGTATCTTCATAAGCTCCTGAGGACGATGGACCTGCGGAAAACCATCAAACGCCGGGCGGAGTGATCGCCGGGCCGAACCAAAGTGCGGAACCAGAGTCGAAATTCCACCATATTATAATGTAAGCTCGCGCACAATATAGGCTCGCTCCGCTGGCATGGAACTGTCGTCAGGAACAAAACTGGGACCCTACGTGGTTCTGTCGCGTATTGGTGCGGGAGGCATGGGGCAGGTCTGGAAGGCGCGCGACACCAGACTCGACCGGATCGTAGCGATCAAGGTATTCTCCGCCCGCTTCAGCGACCGATTTGAAAGAGAAGCCCGCGCTGTCGCCGCCCTGAATCATCCGCATATCTGCACCCTCTACGATGTGGGCCCGGACTATCTGGTCATGGAGTTTGTGGATGGCCAGGAGATCCGCGGCCCGCTCCCGCTGGAAAGGGTGCTGCGCACCGCCATCCAGATGGCAAATGCTCTCGATGCAGCCCACAGAGTGGGAATCACTCATCGGGATCTGAAGCCGGCCAATCTGATGTTGACCAGGTCCGGAGTCAAGTTGCTTGATTTTGGGCTGGCGAAGGCGACTCCCCTGGCGACCGGCTCCGCCGGCGACGAGACCGTTGCGGGCGCTCTCACACGGGAAGGGGAAATCGTAGGCACGCTGCAATACATGTCGCCCGAGCAACTCCAGTCGAAACCGGCGGACGCACGCTCCGACATTTTTTCCTTCGGCTGCGTGCTCTACGAAATGGTTACCGGCCGCCGTGCTTTTGACGGCGCGAATTCGGCAAGCGTGATCGCGGCAATTCTGGAACGCGAAGCCCCTCCCGTGGCGCCACTTGCGCCCGCCGAACTCGATTGGGCAATACGCCGCTGTCTCGCGAAAGATCCGGACGATCGCTGGCAGACGGCGGTTGATCTGCGTGCGACCCTCGAGCGGATAGCGAACGATCCGGGACAGTCGCAGGCGCGATCCGTGAAGGCTGGCGTTCCGGTGAAATATTGGATCACCGCGGCAATTCTCGCGGGGGCGATCGCGGCTCTGGCCTATCTCGTGGGGCAGAGGCCGTCCGCGACGCTTCCGGTAATTCGAACCAGTATCGACCCGCCGCCAAACGGCCGCTTCTCCGGGACTACGGGCGTCCCGCCAGCCGTTTCGCCTGACGGCAGCGCCGTGGTTTTCGAGGCTGCGATCGACGGGCGGAGTCAGCTATGGCTGCGGCCGGTGAACTCCACGCCCCAGCCCCTGCCGGGAACGGCGAACGGTACTTTCCCGTTTTGGTCTCCGGATAGCAGATCGATCGGGTTCTTCGCCGACGGGAAACTGAAGAGAGTGGAGGCGACCGGCGGCGCCGCCATCACTCTCGCGAACGCCTCGGGCGGAGGCGGGTCCTGGAGTTCCGATGGCATGATTGTTTTCGCCGGAACCTACGCCGGGTCGCTCCAGAAGCTTTCCGCTAACGGGGGTACTCCCAGGCCCGCCACCGCCACGCCGGCCAGTCCGCAACCGGAGCGATCCCCGTGGTTCCTGCCGGACGGGAAGCATTTCCTCTACCTGTCGGGTTCCGGCCAGGGCAAATTTGTCATCCACGCCGGTTCGGTGGATTCGGCGGAAGCGGACCGCGAACTTCCCGACACAGCGGACAGCAGCAATGTGGCCTACTCCTCCGGGGCCATGCTGTTTCTTCACGGAAATACGCTGGTCGCGCGCCCCTTCGACGAAAAGAAGCTGGTATTCACCGGCGATGCGGTACCCATTACGGAGCGGGTCAACAGCTTCGGCATATCCAGCACCGGGATACTCGTCTATCACAGCGGAACCGGAGCCCTTCGCCTCGCCTGGCATGATCGCACCGGCAAACGGCTGTCTACTGTGGATGACGCTGGAGATGTCCGCCAGGTGGAGTTGTCTCCGAACCAGAAGTTGGCGGCGCTCACGCTTCGCGATGTCAACAGCGGAAATGTCGACATCTGGGTGCTGGATCTCGAAAGGAGTGTACGTACCCGTCTTACCTTCAGCCCATTTACGGACGCATTTCCGGTGTGGTCGCCGGATGGGCGGTCGGTTGTATATCGTTCCAACCGATCGGGCCAGTTTGACATCTACCGCACCGAAATCGACAGTCCCGGCAAGGATGAACTTGTGTGGGCGGATAACACGGCCAAGGTGCCGACGAGCGTCTCTCCGGACGGGCAGAACCTGGCCTACTGGATTCAGGACCCAAAGGCCGGAAACGGTATAGCATTCCTGCCCGATATGCTGAGATCGCCCCACACGGCGAAACCCGCAGTCTGGTTTTCGTCGGAATTCAGTCAGAACTACCCTCGATTTTCGCCCGATGGCCGCTCGGTCGTCTATCAATCGGACGAAACCGGCAGAACCGAAATCTATGTCGCGGGATTCCCCGGATTCGGGAGAAAACGGCAGATATCTGGCGCCGGAGGATCGGCTCCCCGCTGGCGACCCGACGGGCGGGAACTTTTTTACGTTGGCGCCGACAACCACCTGACGGCTGTGACAGTTGCGGGAGGCCGTGAAGAGGTGGCGGTACAAAAAGTGGAACCGCTGTTCAGCGTCGAACTGGCGAATGCGAGCAGCTATAACCTGTCGGACGACGGGCAGAGAATCTTGCTGCTGGCCGCGCCGGACGGCGATGGCGGCAAGGCCTTGATCATGGTGCAGAATTGGACGGCGGGGCTGAAGAGATAGAGTTTGGATGGGCGTCATTCTAATCCGATTCGCGCCTGACCGCACTGCAAAAGACAATTCCGGAACATTCAGGCCTTTTGTCTCCGGCTCGACTTCCACCACGTCGCCCCGATACCGGCGATTGCAAGCAACCACGTTGATGGTTCCGGCGCTGAGGATGAGAGCGCGAAGTATGGATTTCCGCCGCCCGTCTCCTGCCGGCTATACGTCGCACCCTGCAGGAAGATCGCCTGACCACTGGTGTTCGAACCGACATCCGGCAGACCGCTGTATAGCTCCAGCCCCAGATTCACGCCCTCATCCACATTGGAAATCGTCACCATGAAGACGACACCGGCGGGCAGATTGAGGCCGCCTAAGCGGAAGTCAACGTTTGTGTAATCATTCGATGCGGCGGAGATTCGCGTGACCGTGAAGGGAGTTGCGATCTGCGCGCCCACCGGAGATCCGGTCTCGAAGAACTGCAGCGTGGCGTCGAAGATTCCCGCAGCGCCATCGTTGTAGAACTGAACGAGCGCGTCAGTGGCGTCCAGCACGGGACTGAGCGATGTGATGCTGTCGCCGATCCCGTCATAGCCCGAACTGAAGACGGGGTCCGTGAATGTATCGTTGGCGGGATTCGCGTTGTCGTAGTAAACGATGCTCGCCTGAGCCGAGGCGGCGAAGAGGAGTGCGATCAGTAGTGTCCATTTGCGCATGATGTTTGTTCTCCGAAAAATTCGATTGGCTTCCGCTGCTACCTGGGCCCTGCGCCCAGGATTCGCGTTGTATAAGCCACGGTCTGGGTTCCGGTACGCGAGAACTGAACCGTGACAGTGACGGAATTATTGGCGCCGATTGCGCCCAATTCGAGGTACGGACTGCCCGCTGGCGCCGTGGCGCTCGTGACGCCCGAGGCGCCGACCAGTGATACGCCCGCGGGCAGTCCATCGGCCACATAGGCCGACGCCGAGAGCTTCGGGCCGCTGTTGGTAACTGTCACGGATCTGGTGTAGTAGCCGGTGGTGCGGTTCAGCGTCAGTGCGGTCTGCGTATAGGTAAGTCCCGTGGACGAGGTGAACGTCGCAGAGACTGACACCGTGCCACTCAGCGTCACTGTGCAGGAGGCGCCGCTTGTGGAGGCGCAGCCTGTCCAGGAAGAGAAGGCGTAACCGGATGCGGGCGCAGCCGTGAGGGTTACGCTGGAACCCCCGGTCCCGGTTGCCGAGCATGTGGACGAGCAGTTGAAGTTCTGTCCGCCAACCGTGCCCGTGATGGTTCCACCATTGCCAGGCGTTACTGAAGCATTCAGCACGAACTGTGGCGCGAAGGAAGCCGTCACCGATTGCGGACCGTTCATCACCACCGTCGTTGCAGCGCTTCCGGATGTTGCGACTGAGCCAGTCCAGCTGCTGAAGGCGTAGCCCGAATTCGCTGTCGCCTGCAGGTTAACTGTGGCGCCCGCGGGATAGAAGGATCCGCTCGCAGGAGTGACTGAGCCGCCCGCGAGAGGCGAAGCCAGTGTCGTCAGCTGATATTGCGTCTGGAATGTGGCCGTGTACGTTGCCGGCGAGTTTCCGACAGTGATCGTGTGGGAAGAATCGCCCGAATCGCTCCACGCTGTGAAGACGTACTGAGAGCCAGGAGCGCCCGTCTGCGTTGCGGCAACGGCAATCGTGTGGGTTCCCGCCGTCAGGCTGGATGTGAAGGGCGCGACCTGAGCGCCGCCGCCATCCACACTCACCATCAGTCCGGCAGGAACGGTGTGGAGTGTAACCGATACGTCTGGCGCCGCAGTCTGACCGAGCAGCACCGTGATGGCGCTGCCGCTTCGGCTGGCGCTCAGGATGTCCGGGCGCCCATCGGCATTCAGGTCAGCGATTGCGAGATAACCAGGTCCGGCGCTGACCGCGTAGGGGCTGCCGGGACCTGCCGCGAAGCTGCCCGCGCCGTTGCCGCTGAACGTGAGCACCTTGCCGGTACCCGCTGCTCCGACTAGGAGATCGAGCTTGCCATCCGCATTCAGGTCGGTGGCAGCGATCGCTGTGGGATTGGAGCCGGAAGGCAGCGTGACGTCAGCCTGCTGCGTGAAGCCAAAGCCATCGCCCGAAACCGTCTGGAGGTAAACGTTGAGAGCGTTAGTGTTGAAGCTGGCAACGACCAGATCGGGGTTGCCATCGCCATCGAGATCGCCCGCAATGACAGAGCGTGGGCTGCTTCCGGTGGTAACGGTGTAGTAGTTGAAGAGAGAGCCATCTCCCGTGCCGAGCAGTACGGATACGTTGCCCGCCCCTTCGCTTACTACTGCGAGATCGGCGACACCGTCATTGTTGAAGTCAGCGATAGAGATACCAAGAGGATTCGCTCCCACCGGAGTGGGTCCGCCGGGGCCGGGGTTGAAGGCGCCGAAGCCGTTGCCGAGAAGGATTGAGACCGTGGCGTCGCCCGCATTTGCGACCGCGAGATCGGGGATGCCGTCCTGATTAAAGTCCGTAGACTCGATGAATGAAGGCTGGCTGCCAACGGCGATGGGGCTTGACGCTGACGGCGTGAATCCAGTCAGGTTCCCGGACCCGTCATGCGTGCTCAGCAGGATAGTTACGTTGTTTGAACCGGAGTTCGCGATTGCAGCGTCGTTGTAGCCGTCGCCATTGAAGTCAGCGACGACGATTCCGGAAGGCGCAGTGCCGGCAGCGTAAGGACTGCCGGGGGCAGCAGTTACGGCGCCCGTGCCGGTGTTCATCGCATATACGAACATCTGATTCGTGGCTCCGTTCAGGGCGAGGACATAAGGCTGACCTGAGGAGGAGAGAGCTGCCGTCTTCACGAAGGTCGCGTTCGCCAGCGGAATCGGGCTCGTGGCCGCGAAACTCGTGCCCGATGCAGCAGTCACGCTGACGGTCTGGCTATCGGAGACAGAGGGCCGGTTGCTTCCATCGCCGGTGTACTTCGCGTAGATGGTGTGAACGCCCGGTGGGAGCGATGCCGTCTTCGCAGCTGCGGTTCCGTTAACCAGCGGAACCCATGCCACGACGTTGACGCCGTCATAGAACGTTACGTGTCCCGTTGCAGAAGACGGCACCACGGTGGCTGTGAGGGTGACCTGATTGCCGAACGTTGTGGAGGCGGACGGTACCGTCAACGATGCAGTTGTCGCGACAGCCGCGTTCACGGTGATTGTAGCGCTGGTGACCGGAATGAGGCTGTTCGACGATGTCGCCGTAACGATGTAGGTTCCCGGCTGGGCGAACGCAATGTCCGTGAAGCCGGCGATGCCCCCCGTGGCCGCAATCGACGTTGTTCCGGTGATGCCAGACGGCGTGGAAGTCAGCGTAACCGTATCTGTGGAGGCCGAAGCCAGCGTCCCGACGATGGTGCGTTCCTCGATGGATATTGGCGCCAGCGGCTGGCCCGCCACACCCGTGGAAGGCTGACTGGCGACAGCGAGAGACACCGGATCGACACTGACAAAGCCACCGCGGCCGGTGCCCGTTATAGCGTTGTTCAGCGTGACCGAGGGCAGGCCATTCGAAGTGAGGTACAGAGTGTAGCTGCCGGAGCGGATCGGCAGGAGGAATGTTGCGACGCCATTGTTATACGCGTAGGTCGAGTAATATCCGCTGCTGGAGGATCCGAGCAGAGCCAGATCCACCTTGTACGTTCCCATGGTGACGTTTACGTTGTTGGCGTCGCGAATAGCGACGGAGAGCGTGTCGGTGAAGGGCGCCTGAGCGGAAACATAAGCGCCGGACACAACCACCATTTGCGTGGCCTTGCCGAAGGCGAACGTAACGTCGGTGGCGGAGGCGGAAGGCGAGGCTCCGCCGGAGACGGTAACCTGGTTGGTCATGCTGCTGGCAGCGCTGCCGGAGACTTTGACGAACAGATCCAGCGTCCAGCTTGCTCCGGGATTCAGCGCATCGTTTCTGGTGCAGGTGGCGACCGAGGATCCGATGGAGCAGGACCATCCATCGGCGGGATTGTGACTGGAGAATGTCAGTCCTGCGGGAAGCGTGTCAGTGAGGGTGACTGTTCCTGTGGTGGCGCTGATTCCGTTGTTTGTTACGGTGAGCGTGTAATCGGCGAGGTCAATGCCCTTCATGAAATTGCCCTGATGCGAACTCCGCACGGAAAGCAAAACCGGAGTGATCACCGAGATCGCCGAACTGGTGGCTGCCGGAACGCCGCTGGCTGCGGCCGTCAGCGTGTAAGCGCCCGCCGCGGAGAAAGACAGATTGTTGAAGGTGGCAATGCCATTCACTGCCTGCGACGAAGTAGTACCCGCAAGGCCCGCCGGGCTGGAGGAAAGGTTGACAGTGGCTGCGGAGCCGGCGGCAGTGAAGCCATTGGCATCGCGCAGTTCGACCGTCACAGAGTTGAGGGTGACGGTAGCGTTCACCGACGCGGGAACGCCGCTGAATCTCATTTGCGTTGCGGGCCCCGCCGTGACGACGATCGAATTGCTGACCACGCCCGTGATGCCTGACGCCGAGGCCGTGAGGGTATACGTCCCGGGAGCGGAAAACACGAGGTTGCTGAATGTCGCGATCCCGTTGACGGGCTGAGCGGAAACTGTGCCCGTAAGGCCGACGGGATTCGAGGAAAGCGTGACAGTGGCTGTGGATGTGTTGGAGGTGAGATCGCTCGCGTCGAACAACTGTACAGTGATGGGGCTCATGGTTACTGCGGCGATTGCCGAGGAGGGCACAGTTCCGAAGGCGAGGTGCGTCGCCGGCCCGCCGGTGACGAGGAACGAAGAGCTCACCGCGTTCGTGAGGCCAGGCGAGGTTGCCGTCAGCGTGTATGTTCCCGGCGCTGCGATGGACAGGCCGCCAAAAGTGGCCGCACCAGTGGAGTCCGTGGTGCGAGCGGTAGTGCCGCTCACACCGGCAGGTGCGGATGAGATGGTAACCGGCACGGATACAGGAGAGATGTTTCCGTTGGCATCCTGCACCTGAATCACAGGCGAAGACAGCGTGACGCCATGAGTGACCGTGGCCGGCGGCTGGGTCGAGAATGCGAGCGCGGCGGGCGGTCCGTAGATCGTCAGCGCAACGCCGTCGCTCGATCTCAGGCCCGACGAAGAAGCCGAGAGCGTGTAGGTTCCCGCGGTGTTGAAGATGAGATTGCCGAATGATGCGATACCGTGCACGGCGTTTGCAGTCACTGTGCCCGTGGGATTCTGCGGCGCGGCGGCAACCGTTATCGCGGCGCTGGAGCCGGTGACGACGCGATCGAAGATGTCGTGAACTTCCACGGTGATGGAAGCAATGGCGGCGCCGGTAAAGTTCGGGGCCGAAGATGGTGCAGCCTTCAGCACCAGGTGATCGGCCACGACGGTGGTGGAGCCGGGGAGGAACGTGATGATTCCGGCATTGGGCGAAGAGACGACCAGATCGATGAGGCCGTCGCCGTTGAAGTCGCCCGCGAGAATGTCGGGTGGCGTGGTGGGTCCATTGCTGATTCCGCCGATGAAGGTCTGAGTCGTGAGCGCAAAGGTCGGCGATCCAACAGAACTCGTGTTCTTCCACCAGGCGACAGCGTTGTCGTCCACGGTTTTCAATTTCTGGTTGTTGTCGAAGTACTCGTGTTCAATCAGGCCGACCGCGAGCGCGATATCGGGATAGCCGTCGCCCGAGTTATCCACGGCCACGAGATTGCCGAATTGCTGCGTTTTCGCATACGGGAGCGGGTACTGGTTGGTGATCCCGATACCTTTGAGTTGGTTGTTGGAGCAGCAGACGAAGACGTTGTATCCGCCGTTTTCGGAAGCCGCAACATCGGGGACTCCGTCACCATCGAAGTCGGCAACCGTAAGACCGATCGGGGTCGGGCCGGCAATCACCGAATAGGTGCTGCCGGGAAACGACATGGCGCCGGTTGCCGAACCATAGAGGATCGGCATGGTGTTCGGGGACGCGGCGGTGCCTGCCAGCACGATGTCCGGGTTGCCGTCATTGTCAAAATCGGCAACAGCAAGGGGAGACGGTCCGGCGACATTCGGATGATAGGGACTGCCGGAGGCATGAGCGAACGACCCCACGCCATCGCCCAACAGTACTGAGACAGAGCCGCGATTGTAATTCGTGATCGCCAGATCGATGCGGCCATCGCGATTGAAATCGGCCGCGACGATGTGACGCGGCTGGGCATCGGCTCCATCGCTCAGCCTGACACCGCCGTTCTGAGTAAAGCGGCCGGAGCCATCGCCAAACCAAATGGTGTAGTTGCTGTTAGCGGTGCTGGTAATGGCGAGATCGAGTTTGCCGTCACCATTGAAGTCCGCCGTTACGCCGTACGCCGGTGCGGAAACACTGAAGGGGCTGCCCGGCGCTTCCGTGAAAGTTCCGGCGCGATTGCCCAGGTAAACATTTACCAGGTTCGTGGAAGTGTGCAGAGCCAGGAAGTCGAGAATGCCGTCGCCATTGACGTCTCCGGATACCAGCGAGTCGGCGGCGTAGATGTAACCACCGTTGATGGAGATTGTGTTGGGCGCCGCGGTTCCGCTTTGACCAGGAGCAACGTAGTAAGTCTGAGACGGAAACGCCTGTGGCGCGGTGCTGTCGCCGCCGGAGTAGACGGCGCTCAGCTTGTGGCTGCCTGCGCCCAGGGTCTTCGTGAGAGAGATGGAGTTGCCGGTGCTGGTGAAGACGTTCACCACACCCAGCACGCTGACGCCATCGTAGAACGTCACGGTGCCGCGGTTGACCGGATTGGGTGATACAGAGAGTGTGACGGGGTCGCCCAGCTGAGCAGTCGTGGCCGAGATTGAGAACGTCAGATTGCGCGCATCCGCGCCGTTGATGAGAGTAATGCGGCCATCCGATTCGAGCGCCGCGAGATCCTGCCGTCCGTCGAGATTCCAGTCGGCGGAGATCAGGGCGACGGGGCCGCTGAGAGTGATCGACGGCGCACCGATATCGAAGCTGCCGGAAGCATTGGCGGTAAAGCGATACACGGCGCCCGGCGATGCGGCGACAAAGGCAGCGAGGTCGGCCTTGCCATCACCGTTGAAGTCGGTG
The DNA here is from genome assembly GCA_048498815.1 of Acidobacteriota bacterium. GTDB lineage: Bacteria > Acidobacteriota > Terriglobia > Bryobacterales > Bryobacteraceae > BOG-234. The sequence goes on from JBEHXG010000054.1 coordinate 15,771, forward strand.
GCGGTCAGACCCAATACGTTGGCGGCTCCAGGCATGGCGATCGTAACGGGAGCGTTGAATGCAGTTCCGGCAGCATTCATGGTGAAGACGGTGATCAGGCCTGTAGTCGTGTTTGCTACAGCGAGATCAGGCCTTCCGTCGCTATTGAAATCGCCGGAGACGATGGCGCCAGGTGTGCCGCCGGTTGTGAGGAGTCCCCCGAACCCGGTCGCCAGCGCGCCATTAGCCTGAGCCAGCAGCAGCGATACCGTGCCATCGCCGGAGTTGGTGATCGCAACGTCGGGCCGGCCGTCGTTGTTGAAATCGGCTACCGTGAGGGCGGCCGGCATTTGTCCGATGATGACCGGAGCGATTGACGCGAAGTCAAAGGTTCCGTCGCCGCGTCCAGGCGCGATGAACGCTGTTCCCACGCCAGCGATACCGGTGGATGCGATGACGAGATCGGCGTTGCCATCGCCGTTGAAATCGGCCGCGCCCATCGCGTGAGGGAAGAGCAGGGTCAGACCACTGATGTGGTTCACAGCATACGATCCGTCAGCATTCTGAAGAAACATCGTGATGCTGCTGTCGCCTGCATCGGCCACGGCGAGATCGGTCCTGCCATCGCCGTTGAAGTCGGCGGCGGCTACGGCGGTGGGCGTTGCAGCGAGTCCCCCGGTGCCCGGAATGCTGTAGGGACTGCCAGGCGCCGGAGTGAAGGCCGAGTTCGATCCGGTGTTCAGGTAGATAGAAACGGTGTTGGCCGTCGAACTGAGCACCACAATGTCGGAGTTGCCGTCGGAATTCATGTCGGCGCGAATCATGGAAGTGCCGGCGGTGCCTTTGGCCGCAGTGGTGAGAGCAGAGATAAGCGAAGTCGCGACCGGAGTGTTGGTGATGGCCTTGATGGCCGAGACGCTGGGAGTGTAAGTACCGGCGCCATCGAAGCGCGCGCGGAAGGAATTGATTCCAGCGGGAAGATCGCCGAGGATGGCGAAGCTGGCCTGTCCGGCGGACAGCGCGTGAACCGCGAAGACTGTTGTTCCGTTATAGAGCGTGACTTTCCCCGAGGGCGGAGTCGGCGTGACCGTCACGAACAGCGCCTGCGAGTTGCCGGCCAGAGTGGTGGTGGTGCTGATCGCGCCGAGCAGCAGCGACACGCTTCCGGCCGTCTGATTGCCAACGGCGAGGTCCATAGTTCCATCGCCATTGAAATCGGCGAGTACGAGGCTGCCAGGCCCGGCGCCGGTGGTGAAGGGACTGCCTGGTGCGGCAGTGAAAGAACCCGCGCCATTGCCGAGGTAAAGATAAACACTGTTGCCTGCAAAGGCCGAGATGGCGAGATCGATCTTGCCATCGCCGTTGAAGTCGCCCGCAAGAATGGCTGACGGACTGCTACCCGCGGGAAGCACGATATCGGGCTGCGAAGCGAAGCCGCCGGCGTTGTTCTGAAAGTAGAGACTGATCGTGTTGGCGCCGAAGTTCGCGGTGGCGAAATCGGTCTTGCCATCGCCGTTGAAATCGCCGGTTGCGATGCCGCGCGGGCCCGCGCCCACGGTGACGAGGTTCCACAGAGTGAACGTGCCGTCTCCCGCGCCGGGCATCATCATCGCGCTGTTGGCGCCGGAGTTGGAGACGATCAGGTCGGCGTTGCCGTCGTTATTGAAGTCGCTGACGGAGATGAAGGAGGGCGAGGATCCGGTCGCATAGGTGTGCCGTACGGGGAAGCCGCCGGCTCCGTCGCCCAGCAGGACGAGAACGGTTCCGTCGGTGGAATTTGCGACGGCAAGATCGGGGAGTCCGTCTTTGTTGAAGTCGCCGGACGTCACGAACACGGGGGCGGCGCCCGTAGTGAGCAGGCCTGCCGATGAGGGCGAGAAGGAGCCGTCCGAGTTCTGCATCAGGATGCTGAGCGTGTTTGCTCCCGAGTTGGCGATCGCGAGATCGGGACGTCCATCGCGATTGAAGTCAGCGATAGCGACGCTCGTGGGACCGGAGCCGACGCCGTAGGGGCTGCCGGTGGCTTGCGTGAATCCGCCGTTTCCGTTGCCGAGCCAGATGGCGACGCGGCTGTTGGCGACGTCGATAGTCACGAGGTCGGACTTGCCGTCGCCGTTGATGTCGGCGGTGGCTACGGATTTGGCTCCCGTCGAAATCGCGGCGGGGGTCGTTGTGAATCCGCTGGATGCTGCGGCGTTCACGGTTTGAGAGATGCGGGACGACGTGGAGGCAAGGGTGGTCAGATTGCCGGCATAGTAGGCGTAGAGCGAGTGAGCACCGGCGCCGAGTTGCGTGATTGAGAACGAGGCGGTGGCGCCTGAAGTGAACGCAGAGCCCAGGACGGTGGCGCCGTCATAGAAGGTGACGTAGCCGGAGACCGTAGAAGGCGCGATCGATGCGGTGAGGGTAACGAGAGAGCCGAACGCGGAGGAATTCGGCGTGGCGGAAAGCGAGATGGAACTGGGCACTGCGCCGCGAATCACGCTGACATTGTTCGTGCCATTCGCGGTCAGAAGATCGGGCGCGCCGTCGCCGTTGAAGTCCGCGACCGCCAGGGAATTGGGAACTGCTGACGATACCGGGAACGGGCTGTAGGGCGCCGCGGCAAAGGTGGCGCTTCCGAAGGAGATCGACGTGTTCAGCAGGATGATTACACTCTGCTGGCTGGAGAGGAACGCGAGATCCGGTTTGCCATCGGCATTGAAATCGGAGATCACGATGCCGACGTTGTCCGCGCCTGCGGCAAGCGGACTCGCCGGGAACGCCGTGAAACTGCCCGCACCGTTACCACGGAGGAGAGTGATCACAGATTCGCCGGCAACGGCGATATCGAGCTTGCCATCGCCATCGAAGTCGGCAACTGCCACGTCGTTGGATGCGCCGGAAACCGCGATGGTGGATGCGGTGAAGTTGTTCGAGCCGAGGCCGGTCAGCAGCGTGATGGCATCGTCAGACGGGCTGGCGATGACGATGTCCGGATTTCCATCCCCATTGAAATCCGTGACCGCCATTCGCGCAGGATGGTTCGCCAGTGGCACGCTGCCTGCCGAAGTAAAAGTTCCCGTGCCCGAACCCTGCAGGATGAGAACGCTCTTTGCAGCGTAGGCGGCGACGGCAAGGTCTTCAATGCCGTCGCTATTGAAGTCGCCGACAACCAGAGTGAAGGGCGCCGCGGAAATGCTGAAGGGACTGCCTGACGCCGCGGTAAACGTGCCATTGCCGCTTCCGAGCAGGATCGTGATGGTCTTGTTGGCGTTGGCAATTGCGAGGTCGGCTTTTCCGTCGTTATTGAAATCGCCTGTAACGATCCACTGCGGCGAACCCGCATCGGCATACGGACTGCCGGATGCCTCGGTGAAGCCGCCGTTGCCTCCCTGATAAACGGAGATGTTGTTGCTCGCGGTGTTTGCGGTGGCGTAGTCGGGAATGCCGTCGCCGTTGAAGTCCGCGGCTACTGCGTTCTGAATGTTGGAGCCCGCTCCGTACGTGGATGAGACAAATCCCGAGATTGCCGCGGTGTTCACGGTCAGATTGACGGAGCCGGCGCCGGGCAAATACGAAACGCCGGGGCTATAGATGGACTTCAGCGTTCGCGCGCCAGGCAAGATGGAGCCGGCTGCGATTGAGACGTGGCCGAGCTGGTCCGCTTTCGCAGCTGCGACGGGAACTCCGTTATCCGTGATCAGCACGGGATACCCCGCGGCGCCGGGCTGCGGGTTCAGCGTTTCGCCGATGGTTACGCTCTGGCCGAAGCGGGCCGGATTCGGCGTCGCGCTCAGAGTAACCGACGCCGGAGTCGCGCCGCGCAGAGCGATCGTGGAGCCATTGCCGTTCGCGAGGATTACATCGGGACGCCCGTCACCGTTGAGGTCTTCCACAACAAAGCTCGCGAGACTCCCGTTCGTGGTGTATTGTGTGCCGAACTGAAATGTTCCGTCGCCATTGCCGAGGTACACGTAGATTCGTCCCGAGGCTGCATCGGAGATGAGCAGATCGGGCTTGTTATCGCCGTTGAAGTCGATCACGGTGGCGCTGATGGGGTGAGCGCCCGAGGGCAGGACGATATCGGTAGTCTGGTTGAATGCGGTGCCGGTCGAGTTCTGCAGAAAGACGCTGATTGTGCCGGGATTGTAGTTCACTACTGCAATGTCAGACCTGCCATCGCCAGTGAAGTCCGCTGCGATGGCGAGACGCGGGCTCACGCCGGTGGGAAGTATGCTCCAGGTGGTGAAGGTTCCATCGCCGTTGCCGAGCAGGACATAAGCATTGGACGAAGAGCCGTTCGGAACAATGAGATCGGCCTTGCCATCGTTGTTGGTGTCGGCCACTGTGACCGACCACGGATTCGCGCCCACCGAAATGGGGCTGCCGGAAGCCTGATGAAAGGTTCCGTTTCCGTTGCCCAGCAGAATCGTGATGCTGTTGCTCGAAGAGCCGAAGTTGGCTACGGCGAGATCGACGATGCCATCGCCATTGAAATCGCCCGACGCGATCCAGGTTGGCTGAACCCCTACACTGACCGGACTCCCGGAAGCCGCCGTGAATCCGCCGACGCCATCGCCCAGCAGGATGGTGACTGTGTTGTCGCCGTAGTTGGCCACCGCAATATCGGGCTTCTGATCGCCATTGAAATCGGCCATCAGCGTACTGCTGGGAGTTGTTCCGGTGGCGGCGGATGCGAACTGCGTGAACGCCGATCCGTTCCACGTCCAGACTTTCACTGTGTTCGATGAGCTATAAAGCGCTACATATCCGGGCTGCGATCCGGAGACGTAGGCGGGCGCGACGAATGAGGCTGCGCTATCCGAGCCGTTCCCGAATGGCAGGAAGCCGCCGGACTGAGCGGGTGTCACGGTGAACGAAACGGCGGCGGAGACGCTCGCAAGATGCGTGGCGTCTCCGTTGTAATGAGCCGTGAAACTGTGAGTTCCGGGAGACAGGTTGTAGATCGCGGGAATGCTGCCGCTGCTTGCCGATGCGGTTCCCAGGATCTGAACGCCGTCATAGAAAGTGATTGTGCCGGAGAGACCGGGAGGGCTGGCGACTGCGCTAAGACTCACCGCGGCACCATAAGCAGAACCTGTGGACGAGGCGCCACTGACAGCAGTCATGGCGACGCCGGTGGCGGTCTTCGTCACATTGCTGCCACCCAGCAGAATGTTGAGCCCCGACGATGTCAGGCTGCCAGAGATGATGTCGACGGTACCGTTTCCGTCGAAGTCGCCCACTGCCAGACCAGCGGCAGACGCGCTAGCAGCAAATGGACTTCCCGGCCCCGCGGAGAACGTGCCGTTGCCGTTACCGGTGAATGTGTAGACGTAACCCGTCGTGAAGGCAGTGACAATCAGATCGGCCTTTCCGTCTCCGTTGAAGTCCGTTGTGAGGATGCTCCACGGGTTGGTGCCGGAAGGGAATGTGACGTCGGCCGCTCCGTGGAAGTCTGTGCCGGAAGCGTTTTGAAGATAGATGGTAAGGGAGTCTGTGGTGAAGTTGGCGATTGCCAGATCGAGCCGTCCATCGCCGTCGTAATCCGCTACCGCGATACCGCGCGCGCGATTTCCTACGGTCAGGTTAGTGAGTCCGGTGAACGTTCCGTTGCCCGCGCCCAGATACACCGTCACGATATTCTTGCCGGAGGCGTTTCCGATATTGGCGTTGGCGACTGCGAGATCCGCAACGCCGTCGTTATTGAAATCGGCGACCGCGATAAATCCGGGCTGAGCTCCGGCGGTGACAGTAGCGCCCTGCGTGAATGTACCGTCGCCCGCGCCCAGATAGATTCCGACGTTGTTGGCGTCACTCAGCGCCACTGCAAGATCGGCAACGCCATCGCCGTTGAAATCGCCGGCGACGACATGCTGCGGCCCAGTGGTGCTGCCGGTGGAGATTGTCGATTTCAGCGAGAAGCCGTTGAGGGCGAGGTTATTGTCGAACGTGCCGAGCAGAATGGTGACGCTGTTGGCGCCACGGTTTGAGACAGCCAGATCAGGGTAGCCATCACCGTTGTAATCGCCGACGGCAATGCTGGTGGGATTGGAACCGACGGCCCAGGAGCCGAGCTGAGTCCAGACGGCGGTGGTTGGGTTGACCTTGTAGACCAGCACATTGCCGGCGTTGTAATCGGCCACGGCGGCATAAGTGGTCGGATGAGTGAAATCCGGGGTGAAGTCGAACGTGCTCACCCAATAAGGGTTCGATTCCGAAATCGAAGGCCCGGCCGTGAATCCCGTAGTCGCCTGGGCGTTGATCGTGCAGGTCGACTTGGCCGAGACGGAGGGACTATAGGTCGCGTCGCCGTTGTATCGAACCCAAAGAGAATGTTTGCCGGGCGCAAGCAGAGGCGTGTACATGGAGGCGGTGCCTCCGGCGATCACCGGGCGGCGTCCGAGCAGAGTCGCGCCATCATAGAAAGAGATCGTTCCCGTGGCGACAGAGGGAGAGACTGTGCCCCGAATCGGGGTTACCGAACCATAGTTGGCGGAGCTGAAAAAGCCATCGACCGAGACCGAGGTTGCGATCTGCGCGTGCGCCTGCATTCCGGTCTGGGCATATACGAGAGATGAGGATGAAGCTGCCAGCAGCCAAAATGTTATGAGTAGGTGGTTCTTGAGTCGGGTCATGATCGTTACGCTGATGCCTTTCGGATGTGCCGCACAACACATAAGGCAGGATGCGTACCAGACTGCCTCGCCGTGTTATCAAGCGTTTACGGGCCGACGACGTCGGTTTTAGTAACTTTTTGGTTACTGCGGTAACTGTTCGATTCCCGCGCGGGATTGCAGAAGTGTTTCAGGAGGTCGCCCACTACGCGCCATCGCCGGTCACGTGGAGCCTAATGGGAGTTCATGGGACTACCCGCCGTAAGCGCACCGTGCGGCTCAACTCAGTACCTGACGGAAGCTGGGCGGCCAATTGAAATCGTTTCCACGTACCCACGCACGGATTGGTGCTGATGGAGAGAAGCGATTGTGGCGGGTCAGGATGTTCGAGGAGCTCGGAAGCGACTCGTACATCAAGTGAAAGAATTTTAATGTCCGATAAAGCGCGGATTCCGCCAGTTCTTCTTCAGAAGTCAAGAGCTCTCTTTTCAGAAGGGTTAGAGGAAGAATTGAAGAACACACTTGTTTGTTCCGCGTGGGCCCTCAGCGTTTTGCTGGCGCCAGGGTTGGCAAAGGCGAGTATCATCATGACGCTTGAGCAGTCGGGGTCTGACGTGGTGCTTGTGGGGAGTGGAACTGCTGACACGAGCGCCATCTCACCCGTCGCGAGCGCGAGTTCGCCGAATGGGTACATAGGGTCGGAGGGTGCAGAGTTGGTAACCACTCGCGGGGGCGTTGATTATTACTTTGTCGAATCCGGGGCGTCTGACTTCGGCAGCGGCGGGTATACGAACGCCGATTCCAGCAGCGGCGATGTCTTTGGGCCGAACGGTTCGCTGTTCATTTTCCTGCCTACAGAATATGTGTCGGGAACCAGGCTCTTCGGCACCGCCACGTGGTCAAACACCACGCTGGCAGATCTGGGAGTCACCACAGGCACATATACGTGGACCTGGGCATCGGGGACAGACTCTCTGACGCTGTATGCGGGCGTTGACCCTCCGACCGGGTCGCCCGAGCCATCTTCGGCCCTATTGATTACGGGTGGACTGGGCCTAATCGGGTTGTGCGGCGGCTTTAAACGCTGCGTAACAGCAGAAAAAAACTGACCGTTCCGAGACATAGGTAACAGAACGTACCGGAGACATGGGTTACGCTTTGTCCCCAAAAGGGGATGAAGGCCATGCCATGGAAGGAGAGTTCTGTTATGGACGAGCGAATGCGTTTTGTGATCCGGCTGCCAGCTTCGGCCCGTCTCCGGCGCTCAGGTTGCTTCCCAGCAGAGCCTTATCCTCCGTGACGGCTGTGTGCATAAATAACCCGCCAGCTTTGGCTTGCAAAGCGAAAAAATCCCGAGGGGTTCGGGGAGCAGAGCTCCTCGTGGAAGGGTTTTAAAAACGGACCGGTTGACAGAGTCTTTGCTAATCTTTAGGCTGAGAATCCTATGGAAGTAAACCTCACTCCCGACCAGCAAGCGCTTGTCAGCGACGCCATTGCCAGCGGAAGACTGCATCGGCCCGAAGATGCCATGCAGCAGGCTCTCTTGCTGTGGGAAGCCCGTGAGCGCCGCCGTGCGGAGATTTTGGCCTCCGTTGATAGCGCCGAGGAATCTCTTGCTCGTGGAGAAGGGCGAGTCATCACTGAAGAGTCGATGCGCCAGCTTGCCCACGATGTAGGACAACGTGGGCGCGCCCGCCTTGCCGCAGAACAGCAGCCAAAGCGTTAATGGCGCACCTACGCGCTCTGAGCGCTGATTCGGATCTTGATGATATCTGGTGTTATATCGCCACCGAGAGCGGTAGCTTCGAAACGGCTGATCGTTTTGTCGAATCGCTCACCAGACGGTTTTACCTGCTTGCGAGCAATCCCTACATCGGACGAAACCGGGACGATTTACGACCCGGATTGCGCAGTTTTACCGTTTCCAAATACGTCATCATCTACCGAATTGATGGTGACGACGTTCTGATTCTTCACGTGTTCCACGGCAGCCGAGACATCGAGTCTCTGTTCTCGAACTGACATCACGTTTGACGCCAAAAAATGGCGGAATCGAGAGCCAACTTTTCTAACGACGCACTTCCGGCATTCCAGACGAGGCGAATCGTCGCGCACCATAGTTTTGGAATGAAATGAAATGAAAATGCCGAATCGACGTTATTTGACCGTTCCGAGACATAGGTAACAGAACGTACCGGAGACATGGGTTACACTTTGTCCCCCAAAGGGGGATGAAGGCCATGCCGTGGAAGGAGAGTT
>JBEHXG010000055.1:0-24167 GCA_048498815.1 Acidobacteriota bacterium
ACCTGCCCTGACCAGCATCGGCGGCTCCGTGGATGTGTACGAGAACGCGAAGCTCTCCGCACCTGCCCTGACCAGCATCGGCAGCTCCGTGGATGTGTACGAGAACGCGAAGCTCTCCGCACCTGCCCTGACCAGCATCGGCAGCTCCGTGTATTTGTACGAGAACGCGAAGCTCTCCGCACCTGCCCTGACCGATGTCAACGAAATTCGCTTCGCAACCTCCATGTTCGGTCATGCCATAACGGTGATCGACGGACTCGGCTGTGTTGTTCTATCCCAAAAAGAAAAGGACGGGACGACGCTTCGAAGCTGCCGTAAATCGACTTTCAAAAACGGCGAGCTGGTCGGCGGGAAGTTTTTCGTGGCATCGCGCGGGCAGGAGCACGCTCACGGCGAGACGATTCAACTCGCATTGCAGGAATTGGCATTCAAGGCCGGTGATCGCAACATCGAACAATATCGCAACATTCCGCTGACCGAGCAGAAGACGCCTGCCGAATGGGCCTTCATTTATCGGATGGTAACGGGGGCGTGTCAGTATGGCACTCGCCAGTTCATGGAGTCGAGGGGTGCACTCAAGAAGCACTACACGCTCAACGAGATCATCGAGCAAACGCGTGGTGCTTACGGCCACGCAAGGTTTGCTGGGGTCGTTGCCGGTAAAGCGGGAGTGTCGGCATGAAAACCATAATCTTCATGGCCCTGTGTCTTGCCGCTGCGTGCTGGACTGCCGGATTCGCAACTGGAAAGATCGTCCGTGATGGCGAGATCGCCCGCGACAGGGCAGACTTCATCACAGCCCTTCAAATGTCTCACCCCCAACCAGCGGAGTAGTGCGTGTCCGATGTTGCACCCGGTGTATATTTCAACCTCCCCGATCACCAGTACCACTCCATTCCCGCGCTCTCGGCAACCGGGATCAAAAACCTTCTCATCAGCCCGATGGATTTTTGGGCGAGAAGTTGGATGAACCCACTTCGCGAAGAAGAGGCCGACTCTGAGGCGAGGCTGATCGGCAAGGCATATCACAAGCGCGTTCTCGAAGGAAAGGCAGCGTTCGATGCTGCCTATGCGCCAACATTCACCCCGGATGCGGAGTGCCTCCGAACCATCGACGACATTAAGACGGCTCTCGCGGGGGCCGGGATTGAGGCGAAAGCAAAGCGCAAGAAGGAAGACTTCATTGCACTGGCTCGCGACGCGCTACCGGACGCTCTGATCTACGATGTCGAGCTCGCGAAATACGAATCTGCCAACGCGGGTAAAGCCTTTGTCTCCGAGAGGCTGATCGAGAAGATCGAGGTGTCGGCCGCCATGATCGAAAAGCATCCGCACTTGGCGAGGTGTTTCACAGGTGGCTACCCAGAAGTGTCGGTGGTCTGGGAAGAGGAAGGCCTCCCGATGAAAGCGCGTTTCGACTATTTGAAGCCTCGGGCCATCATCGACCTGAAAACCTTCGAAAACCGAATGAACAAACCGATCGATAAAGCGATCTATTACGCCATGGCGTCAGCGAAGTACCACATTCAGGCAGCGTTCTATTCAATGGCATTCCGTAAGGCGCAGGAACTTATTGTCGCTGGATTGTGTGACGATCCACCGCCCCTCGAATGGGGCGCCGACCTCGTTCAATGCGAGGAACATGGCTTTTACTTTGTATTTCAGCAGAAGGGCATCGCGCCGGTGGCCCGCGGCAAGAAGCTTCCGCGCGGCCTCGTCTTCGGGGCCGGAGTGGCGGCGATTCATGACGGAATTGAGGCGTACAGGCGCTGTCTGAAGAAATTTGGAACCGATCCTTGGATCGACGACGCAGAGATCGACGCCTTCGAGGACGACCAGATGCCCGCGTTTGCAATGGAACTTTGAACAACGGAGGAACTATGACTGAAGAAGGCCACACCACGGAGGCACTGCTGCCAGAAAAGGCCAATCCACCGCCGAAGCCCCCGATCACGTCCGGCGCGAGTATCGCGGCAATTGTCCCGACGACTTACGAAGAGGCATACAGAATCTCCGTCGCCTTCGTTAAAGCCGGGATGGTGCCCGCCAGCTACAGCGTGAAGCGTAACGCGCAAGGGAAAGAGGTGAAGGAGTGGGAGGACGGCGTTCTCGACGAGCAAGCGACCTGCGCCCGCGTCTCGCTCGGAATCATGAAGGGGATGGAAATCGGCCTCCCGCCTGTGACTGCCATTTCCACCATCATGATCGTCAACAACCGGCCCTGCCTGTGGGGTGACGGCGCAGTTGCTCTCGTGCAGAGCAGCGGCAAGCTTGAGTGGGAAAAGTCGGGAGCGGGAGGAATCTACGGCACCGAAGAATTTGTCGCGTGGTACGAGGTCAAACGTAAGGATAAGCCGGAGGCAACGCGAAGGGAGTTCAGTTTCAAAGATGCCAAGTCGGCGGGCCTGACAGGAAAGAAGGGGCCATGGTCTTCGGGGTACGGTCCCCGCATGTGCTTCAATCGGGCCCGCGCATGGGCATTGCGCGACGCATTCGCAGACGTTCTTCTCGGCATCGGGATCGTCGAGGAAGTTCGTGATTTCGAGGTCGAAGCCAAGCGCAACGCCGTGACCGACACGTCCGACCTTGAAACGCCGAAGTTGACCCTAGAGGACGCGAAGCCCATCAATAGCGAAGCGTCCGACGACATGCCGGCGTTTCTCGGGAGGAAGCCATGACCGAGGCCTATCCCCTCCAATGGCCGAACGGTAAGCGGCGTTTTGCCAACCGGCAGCGCAGCAAATTCGGTGAACGGTCGATAGAGCAGGCCACGCAAAAGCTGTGCAACGAGCTTCGACTTATGCGCGGTTCAAGCATGGTGATCTCAACAAACCTGCGGCTTCGCAATGACGGCCTTCCATATTCGAAACAGGCGCAGCCCGGAGACACGGGCGTAGCGGTGTATTTTCTCCGCGACAAAAAGCAGATGTGCTTCGCATGTGACCGTTGGGACAGAATTCAGGACAACATCTATGCGATTGCAATGACAATCGAAGCCCTTCGCGGAATCGAGCGTTGGGGAACGGGAGACATGGTAGAGCAGGCATTCACCGGATTCGTCGCACTTCCGGCCCCGAAAAACCCCTACGAAATCCTCGGCGTCGGCCCTGATGCTTCAGATGATGAGATCGACGCGGCATATCGATTGAGGGCGAAGAGCGCACACCCGGATACTGGCGGTTCAATCGCAGCAATGCAAGAACTGACCGAGGCACGCGCCAAATTGAAATCGCGGGCCGCATAGAAAACACCCAAGCCCTACGGGTGATCCGAGTGGGGCGCGACTGACGGAGATGTATATGACCAGAACAGGAGGAGTAGCCGCCGATCAACTCAAATCTGTGATTGGACGGATCGAAAGATTAGAAGAAGAGAAGGCCGGACTCGCGGCGGACATCCGCGACGTGTACGCGGAAGCAAAAGGTAACGGATTTGACCCGAAGACCATCCGACAGGTGATCCGGCTCCGCAAGCTGGACAACTCAGAACGCGATGAACAGGAGACCCTTCTCGCCCTGTACAAGCTGGCGATGGGGATGGAATGAACCCTGACGCTTTAGAGAATCTTGTTCATGAGGCGCTTAATCTCGTGGTGAGGGCAAGGCAACTCGATGAAGCTGTGATTGCCCAAGAATGCCGCAAGCAAGGGTCTTTCCACCCCGATCATACGCGATGTATCACACCACACTTGTGGCTGATGGATCAGTACGACCGCGATTTGGCTGAGTGGGAGACCAAAGCTCGGAGCGCGCTCTTGGGCACTGGCAGGAAACTATGACGCGTTTGGCGGTAATTTCCGGAAAGTGCGTGAAGTTCTGCCGCGTGACACCGAAGGCGCGTCTTCAGGTCCGTGTCTTCCCTACCCTTGAGTTCCGGACGGTCAGGCTCGCACGACGGGCAAAGGTAATGTTCGAAGAGCGGATAGGCGAATTCCCGGCGTGGCTGATTGAAGCAATGCGCCCCGCCCGAAATGATGCGTGATAATACGTCAATGCAAATTCTTCCGGGCGGTCTTGACCACGATTCTGAAAACCGGCGTTGCCCAGCGTGCCTGCGAGTGCCGGGAATGCCCAAGGTGATCGATCGTTGTTCGACATGTGGAAGACTGGTTCACCGAGAGACATACGACGAGAGCGTGGACGGATTCCAGATCAAGTACGCTTGCGGCTGTCCGTAAGGACGAGCAGCCTACTAGGAATGAGCGGCCGGCGGGCAATAGCGGGCAATGCGTCCGGGGAACGTGGGTATTGTGGGCACCGTAGGTGTTTTAGAATCTATAAAGCGATGAAACCAAGTGGCGCGTGAAAGTTCGAATCCCACTCTCTCCGCCACCTTACACCGAAGGGCTCTACGCCAAAGACGGGGGAGCACCCCGATCCCAGATTGATTCACCCACATAATACGGCTCTCGGTAATTCTTTCCGACACCCTGCGACGAAAGGTGATTAAAGAAAACGGGGCTGACAGGCCTCAACAACTCGCCTGAACGGCCAGTCAACAAATCAAGATCGAGCGCAACGGGAATCGTTAGCGAACGCCTGGCTGAACAAAAAGAGTTCGGGACGTGGTATCCAGCTTCGCCTGCGTTCCGAGAGGGATCGTAAGGGTGGCGGGCCCATGCCCAATGGGCAATCCCCCCAACACAGGCACGCCAAGGGCACCCAGGTGGTCTTGCAGCACGTCGATAAACGACCACTTTCCAGGCTGAGGCTCGGCCGAGCGAATGAACTGGCCCACCGCAACACCTCTAAGCCCGTCAAGGCGCCCGGATCGTCTCAGCTGCGTCAGCGCGGAGTCGATCTGTCCAATAAACATGTCGATCGCTTCGATCACCAGGATAGCTCCCGCAAAACTCGGGCATGTCCATCCAACACTTTGCGCGATCACTCCCAGATTGCCACCCATGAGGTAACCGCTGGCGTTGCCCCCGGTAGTCAAATGAGCCGACGGCTCCCCCCGGTCCTGATGAATTTCCAGGGGCGCGGGCTCCATCAGAACCTGGCGCAGATGATTTGCGGACTTCGGAGGAAAGAAATGAGGACTTTCCGCCACATGCGGGCCATGAAGACCGCCCACGCGGCACCTGTGCCACCGCGCCAAATGTAGGGTAGTGGTGTCGCTGAATCCCACCAGTGGCTTTGGATCTGCCGCACAGGAGTCGAAATCGAGCGCATGAGCAATCCGCCACGCGCCTTTGCCCCCTCTTGTGGTGAAAACAGCGCGCACACCCGGATCGGCCAGCGCCTCGTTAAGATCGGCTAACCGGGCATCATCGCGTCCGGCAAGGAAGTGCCCGTGTCTGTCGAAGGCGTGTTTGCCATATTCCACGACTAAGCCCCAGCCTACGAGTACCTTCGCGGCATTTTCTACGGCAATGCGTTCCGGCGGGCTTGATGGCGAGACGATCCTGACGCGGTCACCACGACGTAGCCTGGGTGGGATCGATGCTGCAGTTGGAACGTCAACGACCATCAGGATTCGGTGTTCTTCCAGTATGGCTGCTCTGCATCGCCTCATTGAATACAAAAACAGCCTGATGTCGCATAATCAGGAAGAAATCCGTCGCTCGCTTCGTCTCAATGTCATGAACCGCGCCTTAACCGCATTCGCACTCCTCCTGCCGCTGTCTCTTCCTGTTCCCGCCCAGAAATTTCAGGCCGCCTCTATACGCCCAAACGTGATGAACGACAATGTCGTCGATATCTCCGTCGGACCAGGTAATCGCTTCTCTACTCGTGGTTACAGCGTAAAACTGCTCATCCAGCGCGCGTGGAACCTGAAAGGTTTCCAGATCCTCGGCGGGCCAGAATGGATTAATGACGCGCGCTTCGATATCTCCGCAATCTCAGCCGACAGCGAAACCCTCACCGAAGAAAAGCTCAGGCCCATGCTCCGGACTCTTCTGAAAGAACGCTTCCATCTGCGCGTTCGTGAGGGCCGTCAGGATATCAGCGGCCTGGCCATCACTGTTTCCCGAAGCGGCCAGAAACTCACAGCCGAGGCGGCCGACCCGGCATTGGACGAACATCGTATTCGGCTCACCGACATCTCCACTACCGGCCTCAATCTGACCATCCCGCAGCTGGCCGTAGTCCTTGGCTCGCACCTCGGCCTGCCCGTTCAGGACCGATCCGGGCTCACTGGAACGTGGCGCCTTCACATGAATTTGTCGCCCGTAATGATGGATGAAATTCACGCCGCCGCCAGAGCTGCAGACATCGATTCTCTCCCCGCATTCAATGAAGCCTTGCAGAATACCCTCGGGCTTCGGCTCATCCCGGCCAAGGTCCCGTCCTCAGTGCTGTGGATTGACGGCATTGACCGGCCGACGGACAACTGAGCCGTTCCCCGCCCCTACGCGGTGGCGGCGTGTTCGAGACTCTTCAGCATCTCCTGAATCGTCGCGGGTGACACTTTTCGCGGCAGCATCGCAGCGCGCATCGGCTGAAAATAAGGATTGATCCGCGTCTCAATGTTATTCACATAAGCGGCGCGATGACCCGCGAGCGCCGCCACAATAGCGCTTTCCGGCAATACGTCGCGATGATACTGGCATACGCCGCTCAGCCCTGGCAGCACCTGAAACAGCGCCTCCAAACCGTATTCATATTCAAGGAGTTTGCTGAAGTCGCTTTCGCCGCCAAACTCCCAGGCTACATCGCCGGTCGCCCAAAGCCCCGCGTATCCCTCGCGCCGCGCCTCATTCACCGCTTGCTCCAGCATCTGCAGCATCGTCGCCGGATCAAACCAGCCCTCAACCAGGTGGCTCTGCTCGGACGAGACAACCAGAGCTCCATTTGCCACCGCCGCCGCAACATCCACTCCGCGGGCCGCGAGCGCGGAGCGCAGTCCGGCAACCATCGGGGCGCTGTTCAGGTACATGCAACGATGCCCGGAGGTCAGCCGCGCATGAATTGTTGCAGCAAGAGACGGTAGATATCGTGCCGGAGGTCCGTCATAGATCATGCATTGATGCCGCAATTCCACCGGCGCGGCAGTGCCCCTTCTATCTACAGCTTTCCGATCGCATTCGAGGCAAACCGGTCTTCCGCCAACGAAGAGAGGGGTTTCGCTTCCACACACACTACAGGGCTTCATAAGTGTCTGATGTGCCCAAAATATCACGATTCCAAACCATCGCCATTGGGATAAGGAGCGGTAGAGCACGATTCATGCCAACGGAGGGTATGCTATAGCCCACTGGAAAAAATTCTTCGCTCAACCACCTTCAGATGCTACAATCACCATATCGAACAAAAGGCGAAACCAATGGACGAAAAAGAGAGAGCGCGAACCCTGGATCAGACTCTGGGGCAGATCGAAAAACAGTTCGGAAAAGGGTCAATTGTACGGCTCGGCTCGAAAGAAGCCGTGGTCCCCATTTCCGTCATCTCCTCAGGGGCGATCTCCATCGACTCCGCCCTTGGAACCGGCGGCTTTCCCCGTGGCCGTGTCTGTGAAATCTTTGGACCGGAATCCTCAGGCAAGACGACGATCTCGCTTCAGGTGGTCGCCGAAGCCCAGCGGCGTGGCGGCATGGCTGCCTTTATCGATGTGGAACACGCACTGGACCCCATCTATGCCCGCAAGCTCGGTGTCGATGTCGATAACTTGCTCGTCTCTCAGCCGGACTATGGCGAACAGGCCCTCGAAATCACCGCGGCGCTGGTAGCTTCTGGCTCCATAGACGTCCTCGTCGTCGACTCAGTTGCCGCGCTGGTGCCCAAGGCCGAGCTCGAAGGCGAAATGGGCGACTCGCATATGGGTCTGCAGGCCCGTCTGATGTCTCAGGCGCTGCGTAAACTCACCGGCATAGTCTCCAAATCGAAAACCTGCCTGATCTTCATTAACCAGATTCGCGACAAGATCGGCGTCATGTTCGGCAGCCCGGAAACCACCACCGGTGGCCGCGCTCTTAAGTTCTACTCGTCAGTCCGCGTCGATATTCGTCGCATCGCCGCCATCAAAGACGGCGACGCTATCGTCGGCAACCGCACCAAGGTGAAGGTGGTCAAAAACAAGCTTGCCTCACCATTCCGCGAGGCCGAATTCGACATCATCTATGGTGAAGGTATTTCGAAGGAGGGCGACCTGATCGATCTCGGCGTTGCTCACAGCATTATCGAGAAGAGCGGATCATGGCTGAGCTACAAAGGCGACCGCATCGGGCAGGGTCGGGAAAATGCCAAGCAGTTCCTCAAGGACAATCAGGACATTCGCAACACGATCGAACTGGAAGTCCGTCGCGCACTTGGCCTGATCCAGCAACCCGCAACGAACGGAGCGGCTGCGCCGGCAGCAGCCCCGCAGGCGCAGAAACCGGTTGCAGTCCCCGCGCCCCGAGGCAGATAACTCCGAAGGTCTATCTGGCGGCGACCGAAGTGGCGCCGCCAGTCGGATCGGAAGGCCGGATTGCGGGACGAATCGGTGCCGGTTTGGGAGCCGGCTTGGCAATCTGCGTAGACTTCATCGCATTCACAAAGCTCTCGACCTGAGCCTCCGGCACGTTCAGGGAAACGTTGATCGTGGTGCCCGTCGCCGTGACCTTCAGGTTCTGCAGCACCGCCGCCATTGAGGCCATCTGCGCGCCACCGGGACCCGCAGCCGCGCCTGGCTGAGCCCCGCTCATCGCGGCAATCGAAGCCAGCGCCTGAAGAACATCCGCCAGCGACTTTGCCTTGACCGCATCATTCGTAATGGCCTGCCCGGTAATCTGCACGTTCGTGCCGAATTTGATCCCGCCGCTCGTCGACTGAACGCTGCTGAACATCGCCGAGAACTGCGAAATCGGCGAAGCTGGAGCGCCGGGCGTTGCAGGCCCCGTCAGGCTGGCCAGCAGACTCGAGATCGGATTCACGCTGGCAACCCAGGCGTCGTTAGCGGCGCTGAGAGCCTGAACCTGAGCCAATAGTGCCGGATTAATCGCATTTGTTCCCGCCGTGGAACGGTCGATCGCGCCCTTCACCGATGCGGTATCGCCGACGATCGCGATACCTGTGCCCAAAAAGGCAATCGAGTCGGAGGTAGTCCTCGGATCGGTGCTGCTGACGAGCGTTGCGCCGCCATAGGTCTGAATGCTGACGTGGCCCTCTTTGCCCGCCACAGTCGACGTGATCTGCGGCACGTTAAATGTACCCAGCGCCATAATGAGAGCGGCCTGGGGCGTAGTGTCCTTACCGAGCGTAATTAGAGGCGTGGCCGCCAGAATCTCCGTAACATCGCGACGCGGATCGAACCCGGATGCATCGATAAATGCCTGCATCTGCGGATCGTTCGACGACGCAATCTGCGCCAGAATGTACTGCCCGAATGGGCTGCTCTGAGCGGACGTCACATTCAGGCCGGCGATGCTGGCCGCGCCCGGCATAACGAGATTCAACAGTCTGGAATCGGCTGCCGAAGCTGTAGCCGTGAAAAATAAAGCCGTCAAAGTAAATCCGGCAAGCGCGAAATGGGTTCTCATAAGCGTCTCCTTTAATGCTAGCGCGAAATCGGTCGTCATAAAGCCAGACCGCCGGGCGCACTGGTTATTACGCGATTTCTGCTACATTTATGGCATGCACCGTCAGTCGTTTTTGGCCATCCTGGCCCTTGCCGCGTCCGCGAGCGCCATCGCTCAGAGTCCCGCCGACTTCACCGGGCAATGGTATCTGGATGTCAGCCGCAGCAAGGTCGTCTCCGACCCGTCGGCGCCTGCCGAAACATCGTTTCGCGCGCAGCAATCGCAATCGAGCCTGACGCTCAGCGGACGAACCGTCATTGTCTATCCGCTCGATGGCAGGGCCGAAAGGTTTCAGTTCGCGGGCGAATCGCGAACCACCTCCGCCCATTGGGAAGGTGCTGCGCTCATCGTAAATACGGCAGGCGGCCCCGATTCGCCATCGATCAACGAACGCTGGGAGCGATCTTCCGACGGCAGACAGCTCACCATCACCCGTAAAGTTGACAGCCAGGTTGGATCGGTCGAGTCCCTGCTGATCTACGGCAACGCTCCGGCGCAGGGCACCCTGATTCCCCGCCCCGCTGTTAACGCCCCGGCGCCGCCGTCACCCGGCGTGACCGTCACGGCCGGCACGCACATCCTCCTTCGCCTCACGAATGCGCTCGATACGAAGCATGCGAGCGTCGGCGATCACGTGTATCTGGAAACGGCATCTCCCATCTTTGTGAATGGCCGCATGGTCATCCCTCCCGGCAGCTATGTGAATGGCAGCGTGACCGAAGCAAAGGAAGCGGGTCGAGTGAAGGGCAAATCTTCACTCGCGATCCAATACGACTCCATCACCTTGCGCAACGGGATCGCGCGCGACCTCCGTTCCCGTCCTGACAGCGTGGACACAAGAGGCAATCTCGACAAATCTGAAGGCCGCATTCAGGGGGAAGGTAACAAGTCCGGCGACGCCGGCACGATTGCGCAAACCACAGCAATCGGCACAGGCACAGGCGGAGTGATCGGCGCCGCTGCCGGCCATGCCGGCATGGGTCTGGGCGTCGGAGCTGCGGCCGGCGCTGCCGCGGGACTTGCGCACGTCTTCGGTTCCCGCGGACCACAGGTCGTCCTGCCGCGCGGCACCACCATGGACATGGTCGTCGACCGCGATCTGAACTACAGTGACAGCGAACTCCGGGCAGTCGGACGCTGAAAGATATACTCAATCTGTATATGGCCGCTGGCCAGCCTGTCCCCCTAACCGAACAAAAGAACTGGCAAGGAATACTTAGCTGGATCTGCGCCATTCTCATGGCAATCGTTTTCCTGACCGCAGGCCTGTGGAAGGCATCAGATCCCGCCGGCGCAGCAGTGAAGATGGCGCAGGCGAAAGTGCCCGAATCGCTGAGTGTATTCGCCGCGGTCATGTTTGGTATTGCAGAGACGTTTACCGGGGTTCTGCTGCTCGTTCCTCGTTTCCGCCGCTGGGGATCGATCCTCGCGTCATTGCTGCTGGTTTCCTTTATCGTTTTCATTGGCATCCATTACCGCGAGCTCGTTGGTGCGGACTGCTCGTGCTTCCCCTGGCTGAAGCGTGCCGTCGGCCCTCAGTTCTTCATCGGAGACGGCATCATGCTGTTGCTATCCATCGCCGCGGGCATCTGGGCGAAGCCATCCCACGGACTCTGGATAGCGGCGATCGTACTGGGCTCCGTCGCCGTATTCGGCGGTGTCTCCTACGGCGTTGCGGCGACGCGCCATACCGGCAAGCCCGCGCCAGCCGAGATCACGGCACTGGGCGGTGGAACCATCTCGCTGAAACAGGGCCGAATCCTGATCTACTTCTTCGATCCTCGCTGCCTTCACTGCCTGGCAGCCGGCCGAAAATTTGCTGCACTTGACTTCGGCGCAACGAAGTTCATCGGCGTGCCCGTCGGCAGCCCCGAGGCAGTTGAGGGCTTTCTGAGCAAATCCGGCCTCAAGGGCAAAGGCCCGCTTTCATCCGACCTCGATAAGCTCCGGGTAGTCTTCCCGTTCGATCTGCCGCCCGCCGCCGTAGCGTTAGAGAACGGCTACGAGAAGGCAATGCTGCTCCAGTTCGAAGATCAGGAACCGGCCGCTACTCTGCGTAAACTGCAATTCATAAAATAATTCGGCCCGCTGTAACAAACCGGAACACCGTTGCACCAAGTAAGCGGCAGACGGTACTTTCGGCAACGGAGATCCGCCGGAGGGGGGAAAGCTACCCGGATTGCCAAATCCCTGGCGCGCGCGGAGGCGCTCCGGGGAGTACAACTGACCGGGCGGGATCACGGAACAACCGGGGCCCGGACGAGTCAGGCCCGGCCAGCGTGCCGTCGGAGGCGGAACTGGCCGGGCGTTTTTTTTAGTACAGCAGGCGCGTGCGAATTGTGCCCGAGACTCCGTCGAGTCGCTTGCGAAGCTGTTGCGTTGCACCGCTCTCGCCAGGATCGATATCAATCACCACGTATCCGATCTGAGCGTTCGTCTGCAGATACTCGGCAGCGACATTGATCCGCTCTTCCGAAAAGATTGCGTTGATCGCGGACAACACACCCGGCTGATTCCGATGGATGTGCAACAGCCGGTGCTTGCCTTTATGCGCCGGCAGCGAGACTTCCGGGAAGTTAACCGCCGCCAGCGTCGAACCGTTGTTGCTGTAGCGGATCAGTTTGTCCGCCACTTCCTTGCCGATATTGCGCTGCGCTTCTTCGGTGCTGCCTGCGATGTGCGGCGTCAGGATCACGTTGTCCAGCCCCCGCAGCGGCGACACAAACTCCTCGCCGGTCTTTGGTTCCTGCGGGAACACATCCATCGCTGCCGCGCCGACATGCCCGCTACGCAGCGCTGCCGCAAGGGCATCAATATCCACTACTGTTCCGCGCGCGGCGTTGATCAGCTTCGCGCCGGGCTTCATCTGCGCGAGTTCATCAGCGCCGATCATTCGATTCGTCTGCGCTGTCTCCGGCACGTGGAGGGTTACCACGTCCGCATGGTTCAGAAGGGCGTGAAGCGAATCCGCCTGCGTCGCATTCCCGAGAGCTAACTGCGTTTCGATGTCGTGGAAGATCACGCGCATCCCCAGCGCTTCTGCCAGCAAGCCAACCTGCGTTCCAATGTGCCCATAGCCGACAATGCCGAGCGTCTTGCCGCGAACTTCGTGGGAACCCGATGCGGTCTTGGCCCACTCGCCCCGATGCGCCTGCGCGTTGCGCCAGGAAATACCGCGCATCAGCAGTATCGTCTCAGCGATCACAAGTTCCGCCACGCTGCGCGTATTGGAAAACGGCGCGTTGAACACCGGCACACCCTTCGCCTGCGCCGCGACGAGGTCTACCTGGTTCGTGCCAATACAAAAGCACCCCACGCCAACCAGGCGTGTGGCCTCTTCAAAAAGGGACGCTGTCAGGTGAGTAGCCGAACGAATGCCGATGAACGACGCTTTGCGAATCGCCGCCACAAGCTGTTTCTCCGGCAGCGATTTCGGATGATATTCAATGTCTTCGTAACCATCCGCGCGAAAGGCATCCACCGCGCTCGGATCGACACCTTCGAGCAGAAGAATATGAATCTTGTTCTTATCGAGAGAATTGGTCTTCACGGATAACCCTGAAAAAACGAACCGCGCGCGGCTCCCGGGATCGGGAAACCACGCGCGGTCTGGTTAACTACACAAATGCCGGGCTCTTATTTCGGGCAACCCAGCTTGGTGACGGCAGCCGCCGGAACGGCGGTGGCGCCAGAAACGCCAGCCGGGTCGGCTGCGCCGCTCGGAACGAACCAGACTTCAACGCGGCGGAACTGCGCGTTCTTGTCGGAGTCCTTGATCGCCTGACCGCTCTTCTCTTTCACGTTGGTGGAAGAGCCGCAGAGCGCGGGACGCGGTGTATCGCTCTGATCGGTGCCGGCAGCCTTCATCATGATGCGGCCGAGGTCGAGCTGCGGGCAGACGCCCTTGCCGGCGCTGAGCACCGCGGCTGCATTGAGCGCGCGGGTTTCATCCAGCTTGAGAGCGGCTTTGCTGCCCTTTTCCTTTTCGTCGCGATGACCGATCAGGATGACTTTGGCGCCCGGATCGTTCCGCAGCATCGGCGTGAGCTCTTCAATCAGCAGGCGCTTGCCGCAGTTATTGACGCGCGAGCTCATGCTCTGGAACACAACATCATCCAGACGCCGGGCTTCGGTGCCGAGCGTAACAGTCACATTCGCGGTGCGGGTGGTAGTCTGGCCCTTTGCATCGGTGGCAGTGGCGGTGATCGTGACAACCTTCGACTGCTGCTTCACGCGATTAGCCATATCGAAGCCGCTCACGCTGCCGGGATTGAACGAAGAACCGGTCACGCCCTCACCGGAGTAGCGAACCGTAGCTGTTCCACCGCAGCTGGAAGCGGTCGCATTCGCGGAAAGAGCGATCGGACCCGAGTTGTACGGAACCGTGGACGGATTCACCGCAAAGGTGAGGGCAGGCGGCGTAAGCGCGTTGATCGTGAAGTTCACCGGCGCCGAGGTCACAGCGGCGTTCGGGGCGGTGACCCGGACCGTGATTGACTTCGCGGCATCATCCGGCAGATCGAGCGAGCTGCTGGTGGCGCCGGAGATGGGCTGTCCGCCAGCCATCCACTGATAGGTTGCCGAACGGCCCGCAAGGCCCATGGGCTCGGCGGTCAGATGATACGTGTGACCAGCCGTGGTGGCAAACGGAGCTGAAGTGCCAACCGAAGTGCTGCCGCCGACCTGAACGGTCACGGAGCGAGCGCCCGAACCGGACGCCGTAGGAACGCTGAACGAAGCGCTGGTGCCGCCCGCGGCAGGTGCGCCGCCCACCATCCACTGGTAGGTCGGATTGGCGAAGCCGTTAGCATTCACCGTGAGGCGAAGATCGTCGCCGGGGCATACGTTGTGCGCGCCGGAGATCGCGGGCGCCGCGCCGCTGACTCCCGGCACATCCACTCGCAGCGACTGGCTGACCAGCGGATTCGGTGGTGGCGGCGGCGGAACCCAGCCTTCGCGCAGGATCAAACCAATATTGGCGATCAGAGCGCTGTCGGCGCCACCGTGCGGAACGTAAAGCGAATTCGGACCGGTGGGGTTCTGCGGCAGAGCGTAGTGCGCCTTCTTGGTAATCCGGCTATCGAGTTCAAAGCGGACGCCAAGGTAGCGGTTGAAATAGTGCTTCAGACCAACACCCATGTTGATGCCGGCTTCCGGCTCACGCTTCGGCGGAAATAACGGCTGCGCAAACGTTCCGATGGCCGAAGGAGGCACCGTGCTGCGGATGCCGGACCACACGCCGGAAGGGCCGGCCAGAATGAAGAAGCGGTTATTGGCGGTGCGACGCTGGAAGTTGTACACCAGGTCGGCATTCACAAAAGTATTGAAGGTCACGAGGGAGGCGTAGGCATTCTGGCCGCTGGGCTTCATCAGGAAGCGGTTACGGCCAAGTCCGAAAGAAGCTTCCACTCCAAAGTGTTCGCCCAGATCCGCTCCGAAGCGCTCGCCGAACGTCCAGCCATTCTTATAGCGGGTCGTGAAACCGCCCGATCCGCCGTCCTGAAAAATCTGGAACCAATCCCAGCCGAAGGTTGGTGTGATTTCCCATCTGGAATATCCGCCTTCGGCCGCGGGCTTCGAGGTTGCCGCGCTTGTTCCCTGGGCGAAAACGCTCCCGGTGAGCGCCAGCGCCGCGGTTGCTGCCAGCAGGATCTGCCTTCCGGGCCGTATCAACTGTGACATCTTCATCATGAACTTGTCTCCCTCTTTCGACATCAACTTACTATTATCAATCATTTCAACGCCTGGCCGCCACACCCGCGATGCTGCCCACGAGCGGAGTATTCCAGACACCGATACCAGTGGAATAAACGCCGCGTCTCGGAAACAGGGCAAAAAGCCTGTCCGGAGCCGCGGAAAGTACAAAAAGTGACGACGGCCCGGCGTTGCCCGCCGGTTCATCGTCGAGCGTGAGCCACGATTGGCCTCCGTCGGTAGAAACGAAGATTCGACCGCCCTGCGAGGCGAACGCTTCGCCTTTGTGGGTGGGGTGAAACATGACGAGGCCCACCGTCTGGCTGTCGAGTCCGCCGCGAACAGGCGCCCATGTCCTGCAGCCATCGGTGGAACGGAACAAGCCTTCGGATGTCGCAGCCAAAGCCAACTTATCGGGCGCCGCGGCGTCAAACGTCAAGCCGTACCAACTCGCCTTGGGACCTGCCGCGCCGCAAATGCGCCACGTCGATCCGTCGTCGGTGGTCATCATGCCGCCTGTTGCGGTCAGCGCCGTGACAGTATTGCCGGAAGACTGGTGGAGTGACTGAATCGATTCGGTGGCGGACGATTTCCAGGCCCCGTCAGCGCCGGTGCGAAAGAGACCAGCAGCAGTACCGGCCAGCAGTGCGCCGCCTGGCAACGGAAGCAGCGAGGTAATCGCAGACTCTGTAGGGCTCTTTCGGGCCGTCCAGGTATTGCCGCCGTCTTTCGATTCGAACAAGCCGTGGTAACCGGCGGCGAAGACGCGCTTCGGATCGTCGGGCGCGGCTGCGATCCGGACTACCTGATCGCCCGCGGGAGACCCGCCGCGTGTCCAGCGAACTGCGAGATTGTCCGTGCGGTAGACACCGCCCGCACCTTCGTAGACGCTGCCTGCATAGAGCGCCGAGCCGGATCCGGACACTGAAGTGAAGTTGCGATTGGTGAAACCGATGTTCGATTCGCGCAGGGTGACGCCTTCGTCGTTCGACACCATGGGGCCACCGCCGGACGCAGCGAAAAAGACCCGGCCTTCCATCTGAGGATCGAACGCAATCGAGCGAATGCTGTACGTACTTACGACGCGCCATGTTTTGCCGCTATTCTCGGAGCGAAGCAGACCTTCGGTGGTTCCTGCGAAGACAATCCCCTGGTGGCGGGGATCGAAGGCGACGAAGTGCGTGCGGAAGGCGCCTTTCGGAGTTTCGAGTTTGGCCCAATGCCCTGCCCCATCGAGGCTGTTATAGACGCCGCTGCACGCGCTGGCCATCACGTGCTCAGGGTGATCTTTTTCCACCTGAATACTGAAGACATCGGAGTCGTCGATCATGCCGGTGTGGATGGATTGCCAGTGCGCGCCGCCATCAGCCGTTCGCCAGGGGAGGTGGGTTGTGCCCGCATACAGCGTGTTGCTGTTGGCAGGATCGAATGCGAGCGAAACGACGGGACGGAGTTCGGGATCATTTTCCGGCGAGATGTGTTTCCACGTCGATCCGGCATCGCGAGTCAGGTAGATCCCGGAACCGGACCCTGCCGCGACGACCGAGCTATCGCCCGGGAAGAACGCCAGCGACCAGACGGCAATGCCCTGCGTACCCGCGAGCATCGACCAGGTCGCGCCGCTGTCGGTCGTCTTGTAAACGCCGGAGACGCGAGCGAGATCGCCCTCAACGCCCGCGTACCAGGTGGAGCCGGAGCGCGGGTCGACTTCGAGCGCATGCAGCACGCCCGCGAACTGCGCGGGAAACGGGACACTGGCCCATGACGCGCCGCCATTCAATGAGGAGAAGATCAATCCGTTTCGTGCGCTTGCAATTACATGGCCTTTTGACTCGGGGATGGTGCGTACAATGTCCGCGTCACCGCCGAAGGGTCCGGTCGCCAGCCAGGCGGCGGAGGCGGTCAGGGCGGAACCTGCCAGAAGACCAAGAGCGAGGGAACAGCGCAGCGCTATTGCCACGATTCCCATTTTGCCACGGAAGTCCTGCTTTTTCATAAAGATTAAGGTATTTTCCGCACATTTAATAGCTGCGAAAATTGAGTGGCGCGTCTTAGGCGAATTTGGGCAACGGGACCAGTTCGCCTTCGGGCACCGGCTCGACCGGCAGACCAGCGGCCTTCCACGCCCGGAAACCACCTTCTAAAACAGACACTTCGATGCCCTTCTCTTCGAGCGTCCGGGCTACCTGGGAGCTGGTTGCTTCCCGGTAGCATGTGCAATAGAGAACAATTTTCCGATCCTTCGGTAAGCCATCGGCCAGTTCGGATATGGCGTTCGGCTCCAGCCGGGCAGAGCCGTGAATGCGGGTGGCGTCCTTTTCGTAATAACCGTGGCTGCGGACGTCGAGGAGAAGGACGTCGGTATCGACATCCGCAGCCTTGACCATGCGCACCGGTCTTTGCCTTTTCGCTTTCAGCCACAGGCGAACCCGGTTGGCGGTCCAGAGGATGAGGCCTGCGCCGACCGCCCAGGCGACCACATTGCCAAAGGCGGAGTAGCCGCGCGTGATGGCGCTGAGGAAGCCACTGAACACAAAGCCCGCGCCAAACCACGCTCCTGTATAGAGGGCGGCGCCTATGAGGTCCAGCCCCAGGAACTGCACGGCCGGCATGTTCATGCTGCCCGATAACGGCGGCGCCATGGTGTTGATGCCGGGCAGGAACTTGGCTACCGTCAGCAGCACGCGTCCTCGTTTATAGAAGGAGTCGGCCGACTGCATGATGCAGGCTTCCGGGTTCAGCGAGATCCGGCAAAGCACGCCGAGCAGCCACCAGCCGGTGAGCTTGCCTAGCAGGTACATGATGGTATCGCCCAGCAGCATCGCGGCCATGGCAAGGGCGATACAGACGCCGGCAGCAAGCTTGCCCTGAGCCGCGGCACTTCCGGCAACGAGCAGCGCCAACGCCGCCGGAACCGGAATCCCGATAGCCTCCAGAAACACTACGGCCGCCAGAATGGCGTACCCGTGCTGACCGGCTGCGGTAGCGAGGGTATCCATTTGGCGGCCGTTGCTTTCTTATTTAACTGCCCCTAGTGAGGCAGTTCCGCTTCGGGCTGGGCGGGGATTTCGATTCCCGCTCCCGGCGTGATCGGCATGGCGATCAGTTCGCGTTCGAGGGCGATCTTCAGCACCTCATCCATGTGGTCCACAAAGTGGAGCTTCATTACTTTGCGGAGGTATTCGGGGATATCCGGGAGATCCTTCTGGTTCTCACGGGGGACTATGGCTTCGTTAATGCCGTGGCGATGCGCCGCCAGCAGCTTTTCCTTGAGGCCACCGATGGGCAGCACCTTGCCGCGCAGAGTGATTTCACCGGTCATGGCGATATCGCCGCGCACCGGAATTTTAGTGAGCGCGCTGCAGATGGTTGTCGCCATGGTGATACCGGCGGAAGGGCCATCCTTTGGGATTGCGCCTTCGGGGATGTGCAGGTGAACGTCGATGTTGCGATAGAAGTCGCGTGGCAGACCGAGCTGATGCGCACGCGAGCGGATGTAGCTGAACGCGGCCTGCGCCGATTCCTGCATGACATCGCCCAGCTTACCGGTGACGGTGAGCTTGCCCTTCCCTTCCATCAAAATGCATTCGGTGGAGAGGATCTGGCCGCCCACTTCGGTCCACGCGAGGCCGGTGGTTGCGCCGATTTCGTTGCGGCGGTCGGTTGTGGTGTCACGGAATTTGGCGGGGCCGAGGAGTTCGGTCACCTTTTCCGCGTCGATCACGAATTTGGTTTTCGCTTCCTTCTCTTTGGAGACGATCTTGCGCGCGACCTTGCGGGTCACGTTGCCGACTTCGCGTTCGAGGTTACGCACGCCGGATTCACGCGTGTAGCCCTGAATCACGGCCTGAATGCCATCGTCTTTGAATTCGATCTGCTTCGCATCGAGGCCGGTCGATTCCATCTGCTTGCGCACGAGGAAGCGCTTGGCGATTTCGAGCTTTTCGATTTCGGTGTAGCCGGAGAGGCGGATCACTTCCATGCGGTCCTGCAGGGCGGCAGGAATGGTGTGGAGCACGTTCGCGGTGGCTACGAAGAAGACCTGGGAGAGATCGTATTCGACGTCCAGATAATGATCGACGAACATGTAGTTCTGTTCGGGATCGAGGACTTCGAGCAGCGCCGATGACGGGTCGCCGCGGAAGTCGGTGGACATTTTGTCGATCTCATCGAGCATGAAGACCGGGTTCTTCGTGCCCGCCTTCTTCATCATCTGAATGATCTGGCCGGGCAGCGCGCCGATGTAGGTGCGGCGGTGGCCGCGGATTTCGGCTTCATCGCGCACGCCGCCGAGCGACATGCGAACGAACTCGCGTCCGGTGGCCTTCGCGATCGATTTGCCGAGCGAGGTTTTGCCGACGCCCGGAGGGCCGACGAAGAGCAGGATGGACGCCTTCGGCTGCTTCACCAACTTGCGCACGGCGAGGAATTCGAGGATGCGTTCCTTGATCTTTTCGAGGCCGTAGTGATCGGCTTCGAGCGTGTCTTCGGCGACTTTGAGCTCGCGGATTTCCTTCGACTTCTTCTTCCACGGCACGGCGAGGAGCCAGTCGAGATAGTTGCGCGAGACGGTGGACTCGGCCGACATGGGCGGCATGTTTTCGAGCCGCTTGAGTTCGGCGAAGGCTTTTTCCTGCGCGTCCTTCGTCATGCCCGCCATTTCGATGCGCTTTTTCAACTCATCGATTTCGCTCTTCTCGCCGCGGCCGAGCTCCTTCTGGATGGCCTTGATCTTTTCGTTGAGGTAGTATTCCTTCTGCGCCTTTTCCATCTGGCGCTTGACGCGGCCCTGGATGGTGCGGTCGACGCCGAGCTTCTCGATTTCGATTTCGAGCATTTCGGCAACGCGGGTGAGGCGGTCGACGGGGTCGAAGATTTCGAGGAGCTCCTGCTTTTCTTCGATGGTGAGCTGGAGGTTGGCGCCGGTGGTGTCAGCGAGCTTGCCGGGGTCGTCGACGCGGATGGCCGCGACCATGGTTTCGTAGTTGAGGTTCTGGCTGAGCTTGACGTATTGCTCAAAGAGCGCGGTGACGCGGGTGGTGAGGGCTTCGAGCTGCTGGCCGGGCTCTACCTTATAACTGGGGACTTTGACGAGGGCGCGGAAGAAACCTTCATCGTCAGAGACGGAAACCACGCGGGCGCGCTCTACGCCTTCGACGAGGACCTTGATGTTGCCATCGCCTTGTTTGAGGCTCTGGACGATTTTGACGATGCAGCCGACGCTGTAGATTTCGCCGGGCTTGGGCTCGTCAGTTGACGCGTCATGCTGGGTGGCGACGAAGAGGTGTTTGTCGCCGGCGACGGCTTCTTCGAGAGCGCGCACGCTGGATTCGCGGCCCACTACGAACGGGGTCATCATGAACGGGAAGATAACGACGTCCCGTATGGGCATCATGGGGAGACGCCTTGTGTCGGATTTTTCTTTCGAGGTCAGCATGTTAGTGGCACGGTTCCGGTGGCGCTACCGCTTCCTTCCATTGTAGAGCGAGGCGGACGGTTTGCGGCAGGGAGCAGTGTCTGTTGGATGACGGTTTGGGGGCTGGGGATTCCTGGGGCGCGGGTTCGCAGGGGCTTCGTGGGGCCGGAATGTGGGTTCGCTGAGGGTTCGTCGGTGTCTTAAATGGGCGGTTGCGATTGTTGGATTTGTTGATTCTATTGGGGGAAAATGGCTTCGTATCGCACGGGAGATTTTTTTCGGAGTTTTGGGCGGTCGAGGAGGGGCGTTTCGAGTGATTTGTTGGTGGCGGGCCTGCGATGGTTTGCTGAGTGCGCTCATACGATCACATTATTGACCGGCGTCTCGGCGGCGGGAGTGCAAATTGCTGATTCTGTTGATTAAAATCGACTGAAACGGTCTGCAGCGGCAGAGTGCCCCGGTTTCGCTGTCTCATGTTCACTCCTCCACCTCTTCCCCGAGTTTTTCCGAACCTCACCGGTTTCTTTCGTCCAGCTGCTATCAAACGATTTGTCCCGTCACTATTACAAAAACTGGGCGACCAAACGCGGGCGCAGGATAATCTCTTATGTACGTTTCAGCCGATGCCCAACTTCGGTTCAGGTACTCCTCTCTCGATTCCCCGGGCCGGGGATCTGTCGACCAGTTGGCGTAAGCCGATTCAATTACCTGGCCGACCTGGATATAGGCATCTCCTCCTAGAACCGGGGTTTGACCCTGTCTCAGGATCTCAATTCCTTTCAACGCGTCATCGCGATCAAGTGCCATCTCGCTTAACCCGAGCGTTTTTAGACAGACACCGCAGGCTGTCAGAAACTCATTGTAAAGTTCTGAGTGCTTCATTACTTCGTAGCCTTGAAAAACCGGTGATTAATCAGGCCGTCTGGTTCCTTCATGAATTGAAACACACCATCCTGTTTTGCATAAGAGCCTGGAATTTCCAGCATCTCACGAATAATTCCGTCTCCACCCGTCACTCTACGAACAGTTCCGAGACGTTCAGAATTCCTTACAAGTTCGGAAAATGAATGTAACTCGCCAGGACCACCTTGCATCTGTGCCAGGACCTTCTGCGAGTACCGCGGCGAAAACCGGGGACGGAGACCTCGTTTCTATTCCCACAGCGCCAGCTGATTCCTTTCCTCATTTCCGATCTTCCGGGGCCGGCCGCCTGGTTGCGGCGTCAAGACTCGCTTCAGCTTCCGTTCCTGAGTTCGATACTCTGATTTGGCCCCTTTCGATCATCTAATTTGGCCCCACCTGCAACGGGAATGAAACCATTCCGTGATGAACAGGAGAGCCAAAGTGGAATTATTCGAGAAAATCCGGCAGGGGTACAAGGCCGGAAAGACGATCAGGGAACTGGCGCGGGAGTTCGAGGTGCACCGGCGCATGGTGCGGCAGGCAATCGCCAGTGCCGTTCCGCCGGAGCGAAAGAGAGTCGATCGCGCGAAGCCGAAACTGGACCAGCTGAGAGAGCCGATTGAGCGGATGCTGGAGAGCGATCTTACGGCACCGCGCAAACAGCGGCACACGGCGCATCGCATCTGGATACGGCTGCGCGAAGAGCATCCGGAAGTTTCGGTTGCGGAGCCGACGGTACGGCGGTATGTGGCGCTGCGCAAGCGAGAACTGGCGCTGAAAGGCGCCGAGGTGTTCGTGCCGCAGAGCTACACGTGGGGTCAGGAAGCGCAGGTGGACTGGTTTGAGGCTGCGGCGAAACTGGGCGGGGAGCGCCGGGATCTGCAGTTCTTCGCGATGCGCAGCATGGCGTCTGGAGATGCCTTTCACCGCGCGTACACCAACGCCACGCAGCAGGCGTTTCTGGAAGCGCACGAACTGGCGTTCGCGTATTTCGAGGGAGTTTTTCGCACGCTCCGCTATGACAACCTGAGCGCGGCGGTGAAGAAGATTCTGCGCGGGCGCCAGCGCGTGGAGACAGAGCGGATTATTGCATTCCGTTCGCACTGGGGCTTTCGCAGCGAGTATTGCAACGCGGCGAGGGGTAATGAGAAAGGCGGGGTGGAAGGCGAACTGGGCTGGTACCGGCGCAACTGGCTGGTGCCTGTGCCGGAAGCCGCCGATCTGGAGAGCCTGAACCGGAAACTGCTGGAAGCCTGCATTGCCGCGCGGCAACGAACGATAGCCGGGCGTGAGGTGAGCGTGGAACAGGCCCGCGGTATGGAACAACCGCATCTGTTGCCACTGGCTGATGAAGGCTTTGAACTGCACGAAACGCTGTGGCCGCTGATAGTCGACGGCAAACGTTGCGTGAAGGTGAAGACCAACATGTACTCGGCGCCGCTGTGGCCGGGCAATCGTGTGACGGCGCGCGTCTGGCCGTCGCACATCGAGATCGATCATCTCGGAAAATGCGTGGCCCGGCACGCGCGCGACTACGGACGCGGGCGCCAGATTCTGAACCTCGAACACTATCTCGACGTGCTCGAAAGAAAGCCGGGCGCGATGTCGGGATCGACGCCCTTACAGCAGTGGCGGGAAGCGGGGCGCTGGCCGCAGTGCCTGGACCGGATATGGAAACAACTGGAAACGCGGAACGGGATCAGCGGCGGAACGCGCGAGATGATCGCACTCGTGCGCGCCGGTCTGAGCGCGGGATGGAACGAACTGATCCGCGCAGTGGAAGAAGCGCTGCATCTGGGCGTGAGCGATTCGGCCGCCGTGCTGCACATCCTGCATATGCCGGATGCGGGTCACAGAGAGCGTTACGCGCTCGCCGTTTCCGAGGATCTGGCACAGTTTGAAAGACCACAACCGGTCATGAGCGAATACGATCAGTTGCTGATGGCTCCCCTGTGCGGCAAAGAGGTGATTCAGTGAAGAGCGCCGTATCATCCACACATGGCGAAGAACTGATTCACGCCAGCATCCGTCAGTTATGCAAAGCCGTGCGCGTGCCCGCGATTGCGGCGAGTTTCGTTTCGCTCGCTGAGCAGGCGGCGAAGGAGAATCAGAGCCACGTTCGGTATCTGGAGGCTTTGCTTTCGGTGGAGAACGAGGAACGCGATCGTCACGCCGTCGCCAACCGCATGCGCGACGCCCAGCTTCCGCGCATGAAGACGCTGGAGGAGTTCGATTTCGGCCAGGCTCCGCAGATCCCGGCGGCGAAGATTCGCGACCTGGCCGAAGGCGGTTACATCGACCGCAGCGAGCCTGTGGTGCTGATCGGCGAATGCGGCACTGGCAAGACTCACCTCGCGACGGGGCTCTGTCTTGCGGCCTGCCGGCAGAAGCGCCGGGTGCGGTTCGCGACTGCGGCGGCGCTGGTCAACGAACTCGTCGAGGCAAAGCAAAACGGACAGGTGCGCCGGGTTATGGCGCGCTGGCAAAGATACGAACTGATCGTGCTCGATGAAGTCGGCTATGTGCCGCTGGCCGATGTGGGCGCAGAGTTCCTGTTGTCAACGCGCATTTAAAACTGACCCCTTTACAAGCATTCAGAATTGACCCCTCTGAAAGCGCGGGCGAGTACCGAATTAAGTGTCACATGGTTCA
>JBEHXG010000056.1:0-21370 GCA_048498815.1 Acidobacteriota bacterium
GGATCTACAGGCACACGCTTCCGCTCCGGTGAAGTTTGTTTATTCGCATCGGCCTTCCTGGCTGTTCAATGTGGTGCTGCATAATGCGGGATTTCCCCTGCAACAGACGGCGAAGAAATATGGCGTACAGGGTGTAATCGCGGGCCATGTGCATGAGATGATGCACGGGTCGCTCGATGGTGTGGAGTACATCTCCGCGCCCAGCGCCGGCGGGCATCTGCGGGCTTCCGGCAAGTATGAGGATGGCTGGTTCTTCGGCTACACGCTTGTGACCGTGCGCGGGACGAATATCAGCTACGAAGTGCATGAACTGCCCGAGCCTTATGGTGAAAGACGCGTGACGCCGCTAAGCGACTGGGGTCTGGTCGGGCTGCTGAACCGCAACTGAGCATTCGCCGCATTCCAGTTCACGTCCGAGGAAGGATTGACGGCCCTCCGGAGTGAGTACCCAGGGACGCTCGGTCCAGGGAGGGTCGTGCCGCACATGGCGGGAATGGCCGCAGGCGAGATGAGCGATCCATGCTCCCGCATTATCCTGCTCGAACCGGACGATCGCGCGCTTCACACCGATGATTATTTCATCGCGAACGCCTTGCCGCGCATGGGATCGCATGAGGCTGGAGCGGGCGGCCGGGCGAACATTCGGATCGAAGAAACCGGAAATTAAGAATGGTCCGAACCGATCTTTACAAAACTTACGCTCCGGCACGCGTGCAAGTGTGGTTTGATGGCAGATACGGACCGAGGGAATTGGGTTCGATTTCTGATTTGACGGGGAGTGAGTTCATGAAGAAGCTTTTGATAATGCTGACCGTTGCTCTGGCGTTTTGCTTTAGCGCGATGGCTGCGGAGGACGCGAACGGAACATGGAAGGCGACGCTCGACACGCCGCAGGGACAGATGGAAAATACCTTCGTCATTAAAGTGGACGCGGGCAAAGTTACAGGAACGATTTCAAGCGCCATGATGGGGTCGCAGGCCATCACCAATGGCGCCGTGGATGGTGACAAGATCAAGTTTTCGCTCACCACGGACTTCGGCGAGATTTCGTATTCGGGAACGGTGAAGGGCGACGAGATGAAGCTGACGCTTTCGGCCGGCGGTGGACAGTTCACGCTCGATATGACGGCAAAGCGCGTTAAGACATAGGCAGGCTGCTTTCCGGCGCGGCGCTATAATGGGCGCCGATGCGCAGGATCGCGGCGGTTTTATTCGGTTGTTTCTTCGTTCACGGCGTGGCGTCTCTAAGGGCTGCCACGCCGTGCGCGTTTCCAGTCAATGTTTCGGCGGGAACCACGCTGGCTGACCTGGCCACGCGGCATCTGGGCGATGCGCGGTTCGCCGTGGCGATCGCGCTGGCAACGAATTCGCGAACCGGCGCAGAGTTCAAATACATTGCAGACCCGGACTCGCTCGGGGGAACTGCAAGGGTCTGCGTTCCTTCCAAAGAAGAAGCAGCGGACCTTCAATCCGCATGGGATGCCTATGATCGCGCGGTTGGGGCGGCACGGTTGCCTCGGACGGCGGATGTCCATAATGAGCAGCTGGTGACGATCGCCCCGGGCTCCGCGGTGGATGTTGTGGCCTGGGTACGGGAGGATCAGAGGAATCGGCTGAAACTGGCGGCAGGTAGGTATGTGGGTGCCGTAGCGGACGACACCTGGGTTACCGTGGAGCCGCACCTGCGCGATTTCTGTCAGACCTTTGCGCGGGCGCAGAAGGCGAACGCAGATGCCGTAACGCGGCGCGTGGAGCAGCGGCTGGGCCTCGCTCCGGCGAGTAACAAGAGCTTTTTCGTAAGAATGCGGGTGGCGAGCGCAAACGCCATGTCCGTGTTTCGCCCGTGCAGCGATCCGTCGATTGACAAAGCCGGGTGTGTGACGGGGCTGCCCGGGGCGGCTTCCGCGCCGTATCTGGCCTGGTTTCAGAATCAGTATTACTCGTCCTATGGCAAGAGTCTGTTCAGCGAGTTTCCCTGGACGGCGCTGGGATACACATTCGACTGGGCTCCGGGGAAGGGATCGGAGTTTGAACGTATTGGTGAGAGCGAGTTCGTGGTCTATAAAAATACTCCCGTGAAGATTCTGGAAGATTTGCCGACGGCGGAGTATTGCAGCGCCGCCGTACATCCCTGAAGCTCCCTGACGCCTGCGTTGATAATTAAATAAGCTTGTCCCAAACAGTTCATTCCGTCTGCGCACTCGATTGCCCGGATGCCTGCTCATTGCTGATCGACATCGATGACGCCGGCCGCGGCTCGCGACTGCGCGGCAATCCGGCGCATCCGGTTACTCGCGGATTCCTTTGCGGGAAGGTTGCGCGTTATCTCGATCACGAGTACTCAGCGGATCGACTGCTTTATCCGCTGCGGCGCACCGGTGCGAAAGGCGAAGGCCGCTTCGCGCGCATCACCTGGGACGAAGCGCTCGACGAGATCGCAACGCGCCTGCGCGCCGCCAGTGATAAATTCGGGCCGGAGTCGATTCTTCCCTACAGCTATGCGGGCACAGTCGGCGTTCTCAACTTCGGCGGGATGGATCGGCGCTTCTTCCATCGTCTGGGCGCTTCGCGGCTCGACCGCACAATCTGCTCCACCGCCGGCATGGCCGGCATGACGGATGCGGTGGGGAACCGTTACGGTGTAGAACCCGAGCAGTTCCGTAACGCGAAGCTCATCATCGCCTGGAGCGCCAACATTCACGCGACCAACGTGCACCTCTGGCCGTTTATCGTGGAAGCGCGGCGCAACGGTGCGAAGTTCTATACGATCGATCCGCATCGTAACCGTACGGGAAGCCTCTCGGACCGTCATTACTTCATTCAGCCTGGTTCAGACACCGCTCTCGCGCTGGCGATGATGCACGTCATCATTGGCGAGGGTCTCGAAGACCGCGATTATGTCGAGCGCTACACACTGGGGTTTGCCGAACTCAAAGAGCGGGTGCGCGCGTGGACACCGGATCGGGCGGCGCAGCTTACCGGAATTCCGGCGGAAGATATTGTCGCACTGGCTCGCGAATATGCCACCACCAGGCCTTCCGCGATTCGTCTGAACTACGGCGTGCAGCGTTCCGAGCGCGGAGCGATGGCGATTCGGACCATCGCCCTGCTTCCGGCGCTTACCGGCGCGTGGCGCGATGCGGGCGGCGGCGTTCAGCTTTCCACGTCGCATGCTTTTCGGACCAACAGCGAAGGCGTGGAGATGCCGGAGTTGCAGCTGCGATCGCCCCTGGCCCGCGAATCGCGTATTGTCAACATGTCGCGACTGGGGCATGCGCTCACTGAGCTGGGTGATCCGCCGGTGAAGGCGATGATCGTTTACAACTCGAATCCGGCGGCCATCGCGCCCGATCAGAACGCTATCCGCCGCGGACTGCGGCGCGATGACCTTTTCACCGTGGTGCTCGATCAGCTTCAGACGGACACTGCCGACTTCGCCGACATTGTGCTGCCTGCAACAACATTCCTGGAGCACACCGACCTCTACAAGTCTTACGGACATTACTACCTGCAACTGGCGCGACCCGCTCTTCCGGCGCCCGGCGAGGCGCGCTCAAATCAGGACGTTTTCCGCCTGCTTGCCGAGCGCATGGGCTTCACCGAACCTTGCTTCCGCGATTCGAACGACGACATGATTCGCACGGCACTCGATACTACGCATCCCCATCTGCGGGGCATCACGCTGGAAGCGCTGGAGCAGAATCACTTCATCCGGCTCAACCTACCCGATCCGTTTCTGCCGTTCGCGGAAGGTGGTTTCGGCACGCCCTCCGGCAAGTGCGAATTTCACGCGGAGACGATTGATTTTCAACCGCCGATCGAATCGCGGCACGGCGACGCGGACCTGCGCGCGCGTTTTCCGCTTGAGCTCATTTCGCCCAAGAACACTGACAACATGAACTCAACGATGGCGACGAGGCCGGAGAGCCATACGCGAAACGGGATCGCCACCTTTCATCCGTCCGATGCGGCTTTACGCGGCATCTCCACGGGTGCGGAGATCCGGCTGTTCAATGATCGGGGCGCGTGCAGGCTGCTGGCAGAGGTCGCCGACACCGTCGCGCCAGGCGTGGTCTGCGTCCCTTCCACACGGTGGCCCAAGCTGGCGGACGATGGCAACAACATCAACATGCTGACCTCGCAGCGCCTCACGGACAAAGGCGGCGGGGCGTCGTTTTATAGTTGTTTAGTTCAGGCAGAAAAAATATGACAACCCGATTCCAGCACCGCATCCTCATTGGCGCCATTTCCATCGCCGCTCTGCTCGCCGGCTGCAGCGGAAAGCATGAGACTCCCGTACAGGTGGATGAAGGCGAACCGGTCGCGAAGTCGTCCGTGGTCCCGGCATTGAAGATGGCCGATGCGGAGACGGCATCGCAGCTCGGAAAGGGCTTTTACGGCCTCGAAGCGAATGCCTGGCGCTGGACTGCCGGAAACTTCTCGGCGACGCTGAAGGTTCCCGCCGGCGCGGCGCAGAAGGGCGCGACGCTCACCTTAAAGCTGAACGTTTCCGATGCTGTGCTGAAGAAGGTCTCCACGCAGACGCTCAGCGCGTCCATTGGAACAACGAAGCTTGCGCCTGCGACTTACAGTAAGGGCGGCGCGTACGATTACACCGCCGATGTGCCCGCCGTCGCGCTTTCCGGCGATACCGTCACGGTCGATTTCTCGCTTGATCATTCGCTGGCTCCCAGTCCCTCCGATAAGCGTGAGCTTGGCGTTATCGTAACCTCCATCGGTCTCGAAAGTAAGTAGGTGACATCGTTGCGCGGCAGGACCCCCAGTCTGATCTGGTGGCTCCTGCCGGTAGCGTTTCTCCTCTGGCTCTATCGGGAAGCCTTCTCCACGTGGTTTGTCGCCGACGACTTCGCGTGGCTCAGCCTGCTCCGCATCGTCCATCGCCGTCACGATCTGCTGCACGAGCTTTTTTCGCCAATGGCACAGGGCACAATTCGGCCATGGAGCGAGCGCGGCTACTTCCTGCTGCTGGAAAGTCTGTTTGGTCTGGACGCGGCGCCCTTTCGGGTAACGGCATTCGCGACGGCAGTTGGCGATCTTTTCCTGATCGGGTGGATCGCACGACGAATCTCGGGCTCTCGCATCGCCGGCGTTGTTGCCGCGATTCTCTGGACCGCAAACACCGCGCTGGTGCGTCCGCTGACCTGGAGTTCGGCCTACAACGAACTGTTGTGTCCGCTGTGTCTGATGGGCGCGCTTGTACTGTTCATTCGTTCTCTCGACACGGGACGCCGCATTTTCTGGTGGTGGCAACTGGTGGTATTCGGCCTGGGTTTTGGCGTTCTGGAGATCAATATCGTCTATCCGGCGCTGGCAGCGGCGTGGGTACTAACACAGTGCGCGCCGGACCGTCGAATCTCGGGGTTGCGCGCTATCGTTCCGCAATCGGCAATGTCCGTTGTCTATTACCTGATTCACCGAATCGCGGCGCCAATGCCGGCGTCAGGCCCTTACAGGCTGACGTTTGACGCTTCGATTTTTAAGACCCTGGCGCTGTATCTGAAATGGGCGGTGTCTCCCGAACCGATGATGCGGCTGGGATATAGCCATCGTTCTGTGGTGATCGTTGTGGCGGCAGGGCTGCTTGGCCTCGCGGCGTTCTCGTTCCGGAACCGCAGGATTGCAGGCTTCGGAATCGCGTGGTTCCTCATTACACTCGCGCCGGTGCTTCCACTGGCTTTCCATCGGAGCGATTACTACATCACCATTCCATTCATCGGCCTGGCAATAGTTGGCGGAGCAGCGGCGGCGATGATGTGGAACGGCTCGTGGCTCTGCCGCGCGGCGACTCTCACCCCCATCCTCATCTATCTCGGGGCGATGATTCCGGCTTCAGAGGCTGCCACGCATATCTGGAATGCTCGCTCGCAACCCGTGCGGGTGCTCGTGCTGGGCGCACAGGCAGCGCGGGCCAGTCACCCCGGGAAAGCCATTGTGATTGAGGGAGTCACAACAGATTTGTACAATCTTTCGCTCGCCGATCAACCCTTTCTCGCCGCGGGAGTCGATGACGTCTATCTGACTCCGGAATCGGCACTTAACATCCATCCCGACCACGGGCAGACCGATCTCGACTCGCTGGTACTGGAACCAATAGTCCTCCGCCGCGCCATCGAACACAATGATGCCGTGGTATATTCATTGGAAAGTGATCGCCTCCGCAACATAACGGAGCGATATCGCCGCCGCCCTGAGTCACCGGGCGCAGGCCCTCTGATGGATCGGTTGCCGAACCGGATCGACGTCGGCAATTTCCTTTACTCCTGGTTACTGGGTCCCACGTGGTTGTCCCCGGAGACCGGCATTCGATGGATGCCTGGGTCGGCAACTGTACGGATTGGTACGCCGGTTGAGGTTCATGCGG
Organism: Acidobacteriota bacterium; assembly: GCA_048498815.1. GTDB lineage: Bacteria > Acidobacteriota > Terriglobia > Bryobacterales > Bryobacteraceae > BOG-234. The sequence continues at coordinate 6,383 of JBEHXG010000056.1, forward strand.
GTGGATCCGTACGTCTGGAACTGGAGGGGCACTTCCCGGAGGCGCAACTTCGGGCCGGGTCCCGGCATCTGAAGGTTCTGATCGATGGAACTTTGGTCGGCGAGACGCGAATTTACGATCCGGAAACGACATTCCGCCGTCTATATCGAGTACCGGCAGATGTGATGGCGGGAAAGGATTCGGTCGAAATTGAAATCCGGGTGGACCCGGTGGATCGTAAGGATGGACAGGATTATGGAGTTGTTTTCGGAAAGTTTGCTTTGCAGCCTAATGGACTGTAACAAAGGTACCGATCAACTTCACCGGAACATGGACTTTGATTCCGGGTTGGTATAGGATATTAACCCACGAGGGAATAGCCACTTGCAGTTTGGCATAGTAGTTGCTAAGAAGGTGGCTCAGTTGGGTAGTAAGTAGTGGTTGAGCGGAAATGGGACGGGATGCCGGATAAACGGAACCTAGGACCGATGAGTATACTTTAGCTTTCGGTACTCATATTTTTTGAAACTTTGGCAGTAGATATGCGTCTCTTACACAGACGACACGAAAGAAGCCGCAGCAAGCGTAGTTGGTAAGGTAACGAGGAATTGGCAAAATGACCAAGACTGAATTGGATAAGTTTAAGAACGTACTGGAAACAAAGCGTCAGGAACTCTCCGGATCTCTCCGGAACCGTGACGAAATCGTCATCGAGAAGGCGCCTGACGCCCTCGATGAAGTGCAGCTGGCGGGTGAACGTGAACTCGCGATCCGCAATCTGGACCGCGACTCAAACATGTTGCGACAGATCCGCCGCGCACTGGGACGCATTGAAGACGGCAGCTATGGCGTATGCCTGCACTGCGACGAGGACATCTCGCCGAAGCGCATCGCCGCGGTGCCGTGGGCCGCTTACTGCATCAAGTGCCAGGAACAGGTGGACCGCAACGAGATCGAAGTCGACGACCACGCCGACGTGTTTCTCGCTGCGTAACACGCCTTTCCTGCTGCAACAGAGCTGACGGCTTTCCGGGCGGACTTCAAAGGTCCGCCCGACGTGTTTTCAGGCGGTCCTGCCAATCCAGGACATCATTCTCCCGGCCTGTTCCTTCTCGCGGCGGAAGGAGTAGAATCGGGCAGGATTACAGAAAGTGCATTCGCCGGAGATCCAGATGTCCTGGACTCCGGCTTCCTCTAGCTGAATGCGATTGATGGCCGGAAGATCCAGCCGAGCGCCGTCGGCGTAATCCCGTTTTTGCAGCCAGGGTTCGAATTGACGCGCCACATCGGCACTCACTTCGTAGCAACACGACCCAATCGACGGTCCGATTGCCACACTCAGGTCGGCTGCCCGCGATCCCGCTGCTTCCATTCGTGCGACGGTAGTGGCGGCGATGTTTTTCGCGCTACCTCGCCAGCCGGCGTGAACGCACGCAACAATCCTGGTCAGCCGGTCCGCGATCAGGATGGGAACGCAATCAGCGGTACGAATTCCCACGGTGACGTCGGGCGCATCGGAAATAATTGCATCACCTTCGCCAATCTGGTCCCCGGCACGGCCACAGGCATCGAGGACCAGATCAGAGTGGATTTGTTTGACCGTCGTCAGGCGATCCGGAAGTGGGGAGTCGCGGAGCCCAAAGCCGTGCGTGAGCCAGTCGAAGTTCAGATTCGGAGCGGTGATCACGCCGAATTCATTCTAAACCAGGTTCGCTATAATCCTCGCTGTGATCCTCTCGCGAAGGTGGCTTGTGCCGGCGCTCGCGGCGCTCGTCTTCGCGTGCTTCAGCCTGGCGATCGTCCCCTACCCCGGACTGCAGAACGATGAAGTTCTGCACACGCAGCCGCTCTACACCAAAGGCGTCACGTACTACAGCGTGGAAGTCGCGGGCCACACCGTGCCGCTCATGCTGATGAGCTACCTGGGGACGTTGAAGACCTGGGCGTACTGGGTAATATTCGGGTTTGTGGATCCGTCGCGGTGGTCGGTGCGGGTTCCAATGATCGCAGTGGGAGCGCTGACGATCATTCTCACCTGGCTATGGACGCGCCGGGTTGCCGGGACTCTGGCCGCGGGCATTGCTGCCGCGCTTCTTGCGACCGACTCGGTTTTTATTTTTACGAATACGTTCGATTGGGGGCCGGTGGCGTTCCAGCACGTTTTGTTTGTGGGCGGTTTGCTGGCGCTCCAGGGCTGGATTGAGCGCGATTCACGCTGGATGCTGGCACTTGGCTTTTTTCTTTGGGGTGTCGGTATGTGGGACAAGGCGCTGATGACGTGGAATCTCGTGGGCCTCAGCGTGGCGGCGGTCTGCGTATTCCCTCGCGAATGTCTACGCCGCACCCGGCTCGTTCCGGCAGCGATTGCGGCCACCTCCTTCTTGATCGGGGCGTTGCCGCTGGTGCTATTCAACGTCGCCCATCAGGGTGAAACTTTTCGCGGTAATACGAAGCTGCTGCTCTCTCAGATCCCGCAAAAAGTCGAGGAACTCCGTCTGACGTTTACCGGCGGCGTGCTTCAGTTCATCGCATCAACCACGCCGGGCCCGATTGCCACCGGGCCACGGAGCATCCTGGAGCGAACGTCGGTCTTTCTGCGCGGCGTTGTCGGGCATCGCGAAGAGAGCCTGATGCTTTATGGGCTGGGGCTGTCTCTGCTCTGCATGGTTGTGCTGTTTTTTCGTGGCCGCTGGCGTCTTCCGCTGTTCCTGCTGATCACGATGACGGTCGCCTGGCTGCAGATGGCCGCGAATACCGGGACGGGCGGAGGTGCCCATCATACGATTCTGCTCTGGCCTTTTCCCTGTGTTCTGGTCGGCGTCTGCCTCGCGGGCGCAATGCGCGGCTCGCTGCGGCCCGCCGCCATCGTGTTGGCGGCGATCCTGGTAATCGCAAATTTCTTGACCGCCAATGAGTATCTGGCTGACCTCTCGCAAAACGGCGGGCTCGGCGGCTGGACCGACGGTTTTTACCGGCTTTCCGGCGCGATGTGGCGTTACCGCAACAATCGCATCGGCATCGTCGACTGGGGCTATCTGAACGGGCTGAACATGCTCTACGACGGAAAACTGAATGCGGTGCTGGTCCGGGATGTCGTTCACGACAACAACGCCATCCGCCAGATGGCCGAATCGCCGGATTTCATTTTCGTTCAGCACACGGATAACGCGCAGTTGTTTGCGGGCGTCAATGAGGAACTCCGGACGGCTGCGCTTGCCGCAGGCTACGCGGAACACATCGAGCGCACCGTCCACGACAATCAGGGACGCCCGGTATTTGAGATCTTTCGCTTCGTGAAGGCTAACCCTTAGCCCGCTCGGGCGATCGTCAGTTTGCGCCCGTACATCTGGCGAAACAGGCCATCCAGTCGCGTGGCAGCCCAGATCTCGAGTTCAATCCCGGCCGAGGCGGGCGCGTGCAGATTCACTACGATCTCGCGCTCGTGCACCACGCACTCCACCGAACGCACCTTCTGGGAGTTGCCGCGATCCAGGCTATCCGCCAGACGGAGCAGCGGCGCCAACACAAAGACGGCGCGCCGGTCTTCCACGCTCAGACCGGTGAGATTGTCGTGCTCGGGCGTCGGCATGTTTTTGCGGTGATAGCGGCACAGGTTCGCGATGATGCCACGTTCGGCGAGATCGAATCCCGGCATATCCGAATTCGACACCAGGTAATACGAGTGTTTGTGGTGTCGCGTGTCGCTGACGAAGTGCCCCACATCATGCAGGTAAGCGCTGGCTTCCAGCAGACGACCCATCGGCGGCGCCATCTGGTGCACGCTCTTCAGGTCATGGAAAAGATCGTTCGCCAGCCGCGCCACCTTCTGCGCGTGCCGCAGGGATACGCCGTATCGCTCGGCCATGCCTTCCACCATTGTTCGCTGTTCGGCGGTGAGACGGCTCAGTTCCCTGCCCGCGCCGCGCGCAGCGAGGTCCGCAATAATGCCGTCACGCACACCCGCCGCCGAATAGAACAGCGACGGCATCCGAAACACATCGAGCGCGTGCAGGAGCACCGCGGTGCCGGGAATAATGATCTCCGCACGGCGCGGCCCGATGCCCACGATCTTCTGCCTTCGCTTCAGATCCATTCCGCACAGCTCTTTATAAAGTCTTCGGGTCTGTGCGGCCGAGGCGCGGCGGCGATCCGACTCTTCGCGCCGGGCTCGCGGAATGCGACTTACGGCGCTAACGACGGCGGCTGCGGTAGACGAGGTCGCGACTACGCGATCGATGCGCTTGCGTCCGATTTCCCGCACGGCCGGAGCCATGCGCTCCGCGATGTACTCTTCCAGTCGCAGCAGTTCGGTTGGGGTGGGCGGATCGGTGCGCAGAAAGAGCTCCTGCAAGCGCAACGCTCCCAGCGGTTTGGAAAATGCCGCGCAAATCCGGTCGTTTTCGCTGAGGATGATTTCCGCGCTGCCGCCGCCGATATCGATGATCAGAAAGCGCTCGCCCGGATGGGGCCACCGGCTCTGCACGCCCAGATGAATGAGGCGGGCTTCTTCCTGGCCGGAAACGATTTCGATCTCCGCGCCGAGCGCCGCGGAGGTACGGGCCAGGAATTCGGTCTGATTGCGCGCATCGCGAACCGCAGCAGTGGCGACCGCGCGAATGCTGAGCACATCATGCCGTTTCCAGACAGCCGACATTCCACCGAGGACACCGCAAGTCAGTTCCAGCGCCTCCGCGCTCACGCGGCCTTCCCGGAATACGCTGGCCCCCAGGCGCGTTACCTGCCGCTCGGAAGCGAGTATCTTCGGCGGCGCGCCGGCAACCACCTCGGCCACCTCAAGACGCACCGAGTTGCTTCCGATATCCACGGCTGCGTAGCGAGCCATAACATGGTTATGATACGACCCGGACTGACATGGAACTCTATCTGTTTCGCCATGGAATCGCCGAGGATGCGGCGCCTGGATCGCCCGATTCCTCCCGCGGGCTTACTGCCGAAGGAAGGCAAAAAGCTGCGGCGGTGGTGAGGCGGGCGCGAAGGGCCGGAATGGCGCCAACTCTGATTGCCAGCAGCCCCTACCTGCGTGCGGTGCAAACTGCAGAGATTGCGGCAAAAGAGCTGGGATGGCGGGAAGCTCTGGTCGAACTTCCGTCGCTGGTTCCGCATGGGACGCCCGGGGCGGTGTGGAGCGACATCCGCGATCTGCGTCGGGAGCCGGCAATTCTTCTTGCCGGGCATCAGCCGCTGCTTGCCGATCTGGCGGCATGGCTGCTCAATGCTCCTGCGCTGATGATCGACATGAAGAAGTCCGCGCTCCTGCGAATTGACTTCGCGTCGATCGGACCCGCGCCGCGTGGCGTTCTGCGGTGGATGCTTGTACCGAAGCTGGCGGACTAACTACAGAACGCGCTGCCCAGCGACCCGCATGTCGTAACCACCGAGGCCATCGAGTTCGCGGCGGAAGTCGGCGCGGTTGAGTGTATCGAGCAGCCGCTGAATGCCGGGTAGTTCCAGATGCTCACGGCGGATGGCGAGGTCGTAACGTTCGGCGACGAGCGGAATAAAGTGCAATCCGAACATGCGTGCCGCGGCGCGCGTGGCAAGGCATGCGTCCACCGAAGCGGCCTTCACCTGCCATGCGACCGGAAGATGCCCATAGGCGACCGTGTCGTAGCCCCTCACCCGCGTGGATGCGATGCCCGCGTCCTTCAGGCCCGCATCCAGCAGAGCTCTGCTGCCTGCTCCGGACTCACGATTTACGATGCGGATATCGCGCCGCGCGAAATCCTCGATCGCAGCGATGGCTTTCGGGTTTCCGCGCGCCGTGACGATACCCTGCTCCCAGATTGCAAACGAAATCACAGCTATCGAGTTGCCCGAAAAGCGACGCCCGATCTCGGGAAGATTCGATTCCCCGCTCGCGTCGTCGCGCAGGTGGGTTCCGGCGACATGAATTACGCGCCGGCCGAGAAGATCGAGCGACTGCGTACTGTTGCGATGGGCGAGGATCAGTTCCACACCCGAACCGCGCAGATAGCGCGATAAGACGGCAATTCCCGGATCGCAGCCGGCCACCAGGATCCGCGTTCCGGAATCGCCGTCATCCTGAAACACCCGCACGCGCGGCCTCCCATGCCTGGCGGGCTTATCGGAAATCACCGCATCGGCGGGGGGAAAATACCAGGGCGCGGGAGAGGGCTGGCATGCGATGAGGCGACCGTCCACCCGGCACAGCTGCACGGGTTGTCCCGGCTCTGCATTGTCAGCCGTTTCGTCCCCGGGCAGCAGCGTTGCCTGCTCGGTGCGAAGCGGAACTTCCGGACAGTCTCCCGCCAGCGCAAACAGATCTTCGACCGTCGTATCGAGAGCGCGCGCGAGGCGCAGCGCCACCGCGGTATTCGGAACAAACGATCCGGTCTCGATGGCGTAAATCGTTTGCCGCGTCACGCCGGCGGCATCGGCCAGAGCAATCGCGGAAAGGCCGCGCTGCTGCCGCAGTTTGGCCAGATTCGCCTGAATCAAAGGCTGGGAAGGCTTTTTCATGCCCGTTGCCACCATTGTCGGCTATGTCTTGTATAGACGACAGTGATATCTTAACGTTACATGAGGTCTTTTGCGTTTCTTTTTCTTGCCACCGCGGCGGCGTGTTTTGGGCAGGCCGGTAAGGCCGAACTCTTTGGCGAGATTCAGGATCCTTCCGGACTCTCGGTGACCGGCGCCGGAGTGACGGTCACTGAGCAAAGCACAGGCACAAAGACCGAAGTCGTTTCAGACAGCCGGGGCGATTATCACTTCCTCGGCCTCGCGCCCGGCCAGTACGCGATCTCCGCGCGCAAAGACGGCTTTCGGGACTACGCGCAGAACGGCATCACATTGCGCATCGGCGATCGAATCAATCTCACGCTGAAAATGGAGCCGGGACAGGCGTCGCAATCCATCAACGTCAATGCAGAAGCCAGCCTCCTCGAAACCGCCACTGGCTCGGTGAATTTTCACGTCAGCCAATCCGAAACGGAGACGCTTCCGCTCGATGGCCGAAACTTCATTCCGCTGGTGGCGCTCTCGCCGGGCGTCGCGCTGCCTGGCGGCGGGTCGCTGCTGCCCCGCATCAACGGCAGCCGTCCGCGCACCAATGAATACCTGTACGACGGCATCAGCGTGCTCCAGCCGGAGCCTGGTCAGGTTGCGATGTACCCGGTAATCGACGGCATCGCGGAGTTCCGCCTGAACATCAACGCCTATTCGCCGGAATATGGCCGTTCGAACGGCGGCACCGTAATGGTGATCGGCAAGTCCGGCGGCAACAGCTTTCACGGGACGTTGTTCGAGTTCATTCGCAATGAAGACCTCAATGCGCGTAACTACTTTGCTCCCGCCGGCGCGAAGCCGGAATTTCGCCGCAATCAATACGGACTTACCCACGGTGGGCCGATTCAGAAGAACAAGACCTTCTATTTCGCGGACTGGCAGGGTACACGGCTGCGCACGGGCGTTACGCGGCAGAGCGTGGTTCCAACTGCTGCGCAGGCGGGCGGGCAGTTCACCAGCACGATCTACGATCCTCTGACTTCGCCGCGGACCCCGTTCGCGAACAACATGATTCCCGCCAGCCGCATCGATCCTTTGGCGCTTCAGGTTCTGCAGCACTATCCTTCTCCGAACGCATCGGGAGCCAACAACTACGCTCGGACCGCAGTTGAGCCGGACGCACAGGATCAGTTTGATGGCCGCATCGATCGGAACTTCGGCGCAAAGCATCGCGCATTCGTTCGCTACTCTTACTTTCGTGACGACGATAATCCGGTCACGTTCCTCCCCGACGGCAGCGGAAACCTGACCTCGGGGGTCACCGGACACGCTCTCACGCGCGGCGACAGCATCGCTTCCGAATACGACTGGACCGTTTCGCCAACTGCACTGAACCAATTCCGGTTCGGCTACACAGATCGTACGGTCGACCAGGCTTCGCTCCAGAGCGGCGGCATCACAGTACCCGGAGCGCCCGCCAGCGCGTTCCCCTCTACTTTGCCGATCTTCACGATTACCGGCCTGCAACAAATCGGGCCGACATCTTCCGCAAACACAAACTTCAGGACCAGCGTGACGGAACTCCTCGATACGTTTTCCCTGGTTCGCGGCCACCACACGATCAAGTTCGGAACCGACATTCGGCGGGAAGCGCTTTACATCGTAAACCCGGCCAATCCAACCGGAACGTATGCTTTTACTACCACAGGCACGGACTCGTCAACCGGAGCAGGCGGGAATGCGCTGGCTTCCCTGCTACTGGGTCAGGTCAATGCATTCAGCATCGATATTCAGAACAAAGCTCTGCAGGATCGTGCGCACATCGCAGAGTTCTTTGTTGGCGACGAGTGGCGGGTATCGAACCGGCTCACCCTGAACTATGGAACACGCTACACGCTGAATTTCCCTTCCACGGAAACCAGTAATCAGACGGCAGTTTTCAATCTGAACACCCAGGTGCTCGATTTTCCCCATACGGCGCGTAACCTCGAGTGCTGCAATTTTGGACCGCGCGTGGGACTTGCGTGGAAGGTGGCTGACAGCTGGGTGGTTCGTTCGGGGTACGGCATGGTCTGGTTTGAACAGACCGGTATCACGACACCCTTCACGCTTCCGAATTTTCCATTCGTGCAGACGGTGGGGCAGCAATCGCTCGATAACATCAATCCGGCTTTCGTGCTGTCAAAAGGTCCAACGGTTCAGGTTTCGTCACCGAATCCAAACTCAGGACTCGGCCAGGGCGTGTTCGGTGTGGATCGCAATGTAGGTTCGGGAAATTCGCAGCAATGGAATTTCACGGTGCAGAAAACTTTCGGCAGGAATCTGAATCTGGAAGTCGGTTACCTTGGCTCGAAGAATACCCATCTGGGGCTGCCCGAATCGAATCTGAATCAGGTTCCCGCCGCCTACCTGGCGATGGGATCGGCGCTCACCGCCAAAGTACCCAATCCGTACTTCGGGCAGATTCCGACGTCTTCTTCGCTGGGCCAGGCTACCATTACCGCGCAGCAGTTGCTGCGGGCCTACCCACGATTCAGCACTGTTGCGTTGTTTCGGGATAACGTGGGCGATTCGGAGTACGAAGCCGCTCAGGCCCGACTGGAGCAGCGTGTGACGCGCGGACTTACCTTCACGTTTGCGTACACTTTTTCGAAGCTGATTGACGACGCTTCCACCTACTTTTCGCAAACCATTTTCACCGGACCGACACTCACTACCATTGGCGCCGCCGATGCTTTCAACCGAAAACTGGAACGCGATGTATCGAGCGGCGATATTCCGCGCGTGTTTTCCGCCGGCTGGACATACAACATCCCGCGACTCTGGAAGATTTCCGGCTGGCAGATCGGTGGTCTGGTGCGCGTACAGGCCGGTGACGCTGTGCCTGTCACCCAGGCCACGAACACGCTATCCGCGTTTGGCTATGCGGTCCAGCGGCCGAACCGGGTTGCCGATCCGAACGATTTCGCCACGCGCAGCGCTTCGCAGTGGTTTAACAAAGCTGCATTCGCGCCAGCAGGCCAGTTTGCCATCGGCAACAGTTCCCGTAATCCGGTGCGCGGACCCGGCCTGCAGAATGCAGACCTGATGATCAGCAAGACCTTTCGTGTTACCGAGCGAGTGAACTTCGAATTCCGCGCGGAGGCGTTCAACGTCAGCAATACGCCGCCGCTGAACGACCCCAATGGCTCCTTCGGCAGTGCGGCGTTTGGCACCATCTCGAGTGCGGGCAACCCGAGAGACTTTGAGTTCGCGGGGAAGCTTCGGTTCTGAAGAGACGGCGTCAGGGGTTATCCTAAGCTCCTGATTCCACGTTCCGTTCTCTCTTGAGCTTGCCATGTAGCCGACCGCTTGCCGATGGCCTGCTCCTTCTTATCGACTGCGTCTGTGCCAGCTGCCAGACTCTGGGAAAGCCAGCGTCGAGTCCGGGGTCGGCGGCAGACGCGTTGATCAAAGGCTCGGCCTGACGCATTACACCGCGGCGATCCGAAGCGGAGCAAGCCGGACTGCGAGTGTTGCGTTACCCCGTTGTGTGAACCCCAGGGATTCGTATAGCTTGCGCGCCCGCACATTCGCGGGGCTTACTTCGAGAGCGAGAGCTACTGCGTCAAACGGTCGTTCTCGCTCAACGAATTCAAAGAAGCGCCTGGCAATCCCCCGATTGCGCGCCGCCCCGATCACGAACAACTCGTCCACAATGAGCAGCGTTCCGCCGAACTCGTTGCTCCAATACGGGATCAGGAGTGCATAACCCCGGATTGCGCCTTCGGCGAAGAAGACGATAATCCGGCCGCGCTCGGGCGTCGCGACAAGCTGCTCTACCGTGCGTGGAAATCGGGCGTGGTCAACCGGAGAGGCAGGCTGGTCTTCCGCGTACAGGGCATTCATCATGGCGACTATGTCGGCCTGATGGCGGAGATCCTTAATAGTTTCGAAACGAACGGCGGTCATTGTGGTCTGCGGAGAGCCGAAGGAGTTTGTCGAGAAGGTCACAGGAGCTCGCTGACATTAACTTCGTTCGTATTGTTTCCATAGTTACGCAATTCGGTGGTTACGTAACGCTGCAACGCGGAGGGCGGTTTCCACATCCTATGGGATAATGGGAGTAAAGGACCTCGATTGACCCTCCGCAAGTTTTTCCGCCTCTTTGCGCACGTTCAGATGCTGCCGATTCTCGAAAGCGGCGAGGAGACGCTCGTCGGGGGCCAGGCCGTGATGGAAGGCGTGATGATGCGCGCCCCCCATAGTTACTGCGTTGCCGTGCGGACTCCGTCGGGCGAGATCATCACCGAAGAGCGGCCGGTTCAGCGTATTTCGGAGAAGCACAAGTCCTTTAAATGGCCGGTGTTGCGCGGTTTGGCAACGCTGGGCCAGGCGATGTCGCTCGGAATGCAGGCGCTGAAGTTCTCCGCAAATGCGGTGCTTTCGGAAGGTAAAGAGCCGGTTGCGGCCGAACCGAAACAGGAAGTTTCATCGTGGATGATGAACGGCCAGATTCTGTTTTCGGTGCTGTTCTTCATCGTGATGTATAAGCTGATTCCGCTGAAGCTGACAGAGATCCTTTCGAACTATGTGCCCGTGCTCAAGGGCCAGATTCTGTTCAATCTGATGGATGGCGTAATTCGTCTGGCGATCTTCCTCGGTTTCCTGCTGCTGCTCTCTCGTTCGAAGGAGATCGGCCGCGTATTCGAGTACCACGGGGCCGAGCACAAGGTAGTTTTCAATTTCGAATCGGGCAAGCCTGTGAGCGTGGAAAATGCGCAGCAGTTCGTGACGTGGCACCCGCGCTGCGGCACAAGTTTTATGTTCGTGATCATGCTGATCTCCATGATCGTGTACATGTTCATTCCCGTGCAGGGCTTTGCCGCGAAGTTCGCAATCCGCGTGGCGCTGCTGCCCGTTATCGCGGGCCTCAGCTACGAACTGATTCGCTTTGCCGCGAAACGACGCGGCTCTTTTCTTTCTCTGCTCACCGCTCCCGGGCTGTGGACGCAGCGCATCACCACAAAGCCCCCCTCCGATGAGCAGGCTGAGGTTGCAATTCGCGCACTCGATGGGGCCATGGCGCTCGAAAGCCGCCAGGGCGGCGAACTGGTGATCGCGTAAACGCCATGAAATACCGCGATAAGCTGGATCAACTGGAGTCGCGCTTTGCCGAAATGACGGCGCAGATGGCCGATCCCGAAATCATCGGGGACGCCGATCAGTTCCGTAAGGTGGCTAAGGCACACAGCGACCTGAGTGAGATCGTCACCAAGTACCGCGAATTCAAGACGGCCGACGACGAGCGTAATCAGGCGCAGGCAATGCTCGATGAGTCCGATCCTGACCTGCGCGAGATGGCAAGGCTGGAGATCGAGAGCCTGACGCCGCGGATTGAGCAGATCGAACAGGATTTGAAGATCCTTCTGCTGCCGAAAGATCCGCTGGATGAGAAGGATGTTGTCCTCGAAATTCGCGCCGGCGCGGGTGGCGATGAAGCCAGCCTTTTCGCGGCGGAAGTATTCCGCATGTACCTCAGGTATGCGGAAACGCAGAAGTGGCGCGTGGAAGTTACGTCTTCCAGCGAATCGGCTGTTGGCGGGCTGAAGGAAGTGCTGGCGCTGGTGAGCGGCAATCGGGTGTACAGCCGCATGAAGTACGAGAGCGGCGTGCATCGGGTGCAGCGGGTTCCGGAGACCGAACAGCAGGGGCGTGTTCACACTTCAGCGATCACAGTCGCCGTGCTGCCGGAAGCCGACGATGTGGAGATCAAGGTAGAAGAAAAGGACATCCGCATCGACACGTTCTGCTCTTCGGGCCCGGGTGGACAGTCCGTAAATACTACTTACTCAGCAGTTCGCATTACCCATCTCCCGACGGGCACGATAGTTTCCTGCCAGGACGAAAAGTCGCAGATCAAGAACCGGGCCAAGGCGATGCGCGTGCTGCGCTCGCGGCTTTACGATCTTGAGTTGCAGAAGCAGCAGGAAGCGATCGGCGCGGATCGCCGGGCGATGGTCGGTACGGGCGATCGCAGTGAGAAAATTCGCACTTATAACTTTCCGCAGAACCGACTGACCGATCATCGGATCGGTCTGACGCTGCACCAGCTGGATCTTGTGATGCAGGGGCGGCTCGATCAGATAATCGATGCTCTTGTGGCGCACTATCAGGCGCAGAAGCTCGGCGAAGAAGCCGCCGTCGCGGCCTGATTCGTGTGGACCTCCGAACAGCGCTGAAGCAAGGCGCCGAATTACTGGCATCGGCGAACGTTTCCGAGCCTCGGCTTACGGCTGAAGTGCTGCTGTCCCGGGCGCTCGGACAGGATCGTGTTTACCTTTTTACGTGGCCTGAGCGCGAACTTCGTGAGGTGGAATGGATCCACTATGGCCGATGGCTGCATGAGCGGATGCAGGGCAAGCCGCTTCAGTACATCACGAGAGTACAGGAATTCTATGGACGTCCGTTCTCTGTTTCGCCCGACGTTCTGATACCCAGGCCCGAGACGGAGATTCTGATCGAGACCGTTTTGCGGCGCTCGCCACAGGCGCGGATTATCGCCGACGTCGGTACCGGATCGGGCGCGATTGCGGTGACTCTGCACCAGGAGCTCAAGGCTGCGGTGGTCGGTGTTGACCTCTCGATCGCCGCTCTTCGGGTAGCGGTCAACAATGGGCTTGCGACTCCGCTCTGTGGCGACCTTCTAAGCGCTATCGGCGACGAATCGGTGGATGCAGTAGTCTCGAATCCGCCTTATGTTTCGGTCAACGATCGTGAGACGCTCCAGCGCGAAGTTCGGGATTGGGAGCCCGAACTGGCCCTATTCGCAGGGCCCGACGGGCTCGACGTCTACCGAAAGCTTATCCCTGATGCATGGCGAGTCCTGAAACCGGGTGGACTGCTGGCAGTGGAGATCGGGCTTGGACAGTCAGATTCGGTTTCAGCGCTTCTTGCAACCTGGGCAGGGCTTGAGGTCGCTTCCGACCTGGCAGGGATTCCGCGCGTTCTATCCTGTGAAAAGCCGTTATGAAGACGATCTTCCACGTCGACATGGACGCGTTCTTTGTCTCCGTGGAGGAGATCTTCGATCCATCACTCAAGGGAAAGCCCGTGGTTGTTGGGGGGAAGAGCGATGAGCGCGGCGTCGTGTCGGCGGCGTCCTATGCGGCTCGTCGCTTCGGGGTGCACTCCGCGATGCCGCTGCGAACGGCGTACAAGCTGTGTCCGCAGGCGATCTTTGTGGAAGGGCATCACGAGCGCTATAGCGATTATTCGCGCCGGGTCTTGAGGGTTCTGCAGAAGTTTTCGCCCGTTGTGGAAATGGCGTCGGTCGACGAGGCGTATGTCGATATGACCGGGACGGACCGGCTGCTCGGCGCGCCATTGAGGGCGGCCGATTCGCTGCACCAAACGATGAAGGCCGATACCGGTTTGAACTGTTCCATCGGCATCGCCACCAGCCGGCTTGTTGCAAAGATCGCTTCGGATCAGGCCAAGCCGAATGGGATTCTGTCGGTGATGCCGGGGCTGGAAGCGAACTTCCTGGCTCCGCTCGAAGTGCGGCGAATTCCGGGAGTTGGCAAGGTGACCGAGAAGAACCTGCAGGCGGTGGGCATCCGGCGGGTGGGCGATCTGGCTGGCCTGCCGGAATCAGACCTCGAGGCCCGGTTCGGGAAGTGGGGCCTGGCTCTTGCCGGCAAGTCGCGGGGATTGGACGCAGGGGGATGGTTCGATGCGGAGATCGGAGAGGGTGGCGATCCGAAGTCCATCAGCCATGAACATACCTTCGGCCGGGATTCCGACGATGCCGATCAGCTTTACTCAACCCTCGCGCATCTGGCAGAAAAGGTGGGGAGACGATTGCGCGAGCATGGGCTTCACGCGCGCGTGGTGCAGCTAAAGCTGCGATATTCAGACTTCACTACTATTACCCGAGCACAAACGCTGCCGTCTCCCACTCAGATTGACATCGATCTGGTGGAAGCATCGCGACGGCTGTTTGATGGGAACTGGGATCGTAGGCAATCGATTCGACTGCTGGGGGTCCATGTTTCGGGGTTCACCGCGGAAGAGGGGCAGCTGGATCTGATTGACGGCGGGCGGAAGGAGCGCTGGCGCCAGGCGCTCGAAGCGACTGACAGGCTGCGGGATCGGTACGGTGATTCGGCGGTCTCACTTGGGGCAGGGTTGCGAGGAAAGTACCGGGAGCGGGTTCATGAGAACCCGGCGGTCAGAAAAGACAAAGGGCGCTGAACTCAATCGAGTCAGCGCCCTTAAGTTTTTAAATAGCGAGTTGCAGTTTACTGGTCGCCGTCCAGGAGGCTGCCCCAGACTGCGGAGTCGGCGTATACCGCTGAGCTACCCCAGACTGCCGAGCTACCCCAGACCGCTGAGCTGCCCCAGACCGCTGAGCTTCCCCAGACTGCCGAGCTTCCCCAGACTGCCGAGCTTCCCCAGACTGCTGAGCTACCCCAGACTGCCGAGCTTCCCCAGACTGCTGAGCTGCCCCAGACCGCCGAGCTGCCCCAGACTGCCGAGCTG
>JBEHXG010000057.1:0-18165 GCA_048498815.1 Acidobacteriota bacterium
GAAAATGTCTTGCTTGCACCCCAGCCCGGCATAAAATCCCGACCTCCGACATTTCTCAGGAGATTAACGCGAATCTCGAACCGGCTTTTCAGCAGCCTGATAGACGCGGTTATCACTTATAATCAATCTACGGCCATTTTCCCAAGCTGGACGTCGCGGGTTCGAGCCCCGTCTCCCGCTCCATCTTTCAGTCTCCCGGCCCAATCGATCACCATACACTGACCCCCTCTCTGCTAACCTGCGGCTAAGCCCATGAGACTCCCGTTAGTACTGATTCTGGCGACTCTCGCCCTCACCGCCCAAACTGCCTCGGACGGTCCCCAGTTTACCGCCGATAACCAACTCGCGCTCCCCAAAGACTATCGCCAGTGGACCTTTCTTTCCTCCGGACTCGGCATGACTTACGGTCCTGCCGCCTCCGCCGATCCCGCCAATCCGCGCTTCGACAACGTTTTCGTTAATCCCTCCGCCTACCGAGCATTCATCGAAACGGGACACTGGCCCGATCACACGATGTTTGTTCTCGAAATTCGGTCCGCCACCGGACAGGGCTCCATCAACAATGCAGGCCACTACCAGAACGAACTCGTCGCGATCGAAGCAGAGGTTAAGGACGAAAAGCGCTTCCCTCAAAAGTGGGCCTACTTCGGATTTGGCGGCAAAGACAAAGCCGCAGCATTGCCCGCCGATTCCTCCTGCAACGGATGCCACGGTCAAAACGCCGCCGTCGAAAACACCTTCGTACAGTTCTATCCGACGCTTCTTGAAGTCGCGAAGACAAAAGGCACGCTCAACGCCGCATATAAAGCGAAGTAGCTCCCGTGCAGTGCTAGCGTGGTTGCATGGCACTAGCTGACATCGGCCGCGTCATCTCCGGGCAGGCGCTCGACACCGCGAAAAACAGCGTCCTCGACGCCATTAAGGGCGATCCACCAAAACCCGCGGTCCAGGCCACCGTGTCACAGGCGCCGGATCCACTCGGCGCCGTAATCCTGAATCAGATTCAGGCTATGCAAAAGGCGCTGAAAGAGGACCAGGAACTCGTCGTGCAATATCGCTCCGGCGAAGAGCTGCTGCGCGTTGTCGAGATCTTTGTTCCATCGCCGCAGGTCTTCGTACTCTCCGGCAATGATGGACAGCAGCGTCTCACACGGGTAATTGCTGCCGCAGCATCGCTTCAACTGGTGTGCAAGGTGCTTCGGGTCGCCCCGGGCGCAACTCCCACCAGGCTCAAAATCATGACACCGGCCCCACGTCCTCCCGTCTAGAAAATATTTTCTGGCGCGTTGTCGATTTCCCCCGCCCCCGTTCGACTAACGGATGGAGACCCAAACACATACAATACCTTCTCTTGATCTACAACAGCGAAAACGCCTCCTCCGGACCCAAACCGCCCGAAATGGGTGTCGTCATGAAGGAATATGGCGACTTCACGCAGGCCATCATCGCCTCCGGCAACTACAAAGGCGGAAACGCCCTGCAGCCCGTGGCTACAGCAACAACTGTCCGCGTGCGCGAAGGCAGGCAGGTCCTGACGGACGGGCCCTTCGCTGAAACCGCGGAACAACTCGGCGGCTACTATCTGGTCACCGCCGCGAATCTCGATGAAGCCATTTCCATCGCCGCGCGCATTCCTGGCGCAAAATGGGGCTCGATCGAGGTCCGTCCCATCTGGGAGATTCCCGCCGGCGCCTGACCTGCATGGCATCCAGCCTCTCGGCCCAAATTGAAAGCATCTACACCGATGAGCGCAGCCGCATCCTGGCTACGCTCATCGGCATGGTGCACGACTTCGATCTCGCCGAAGAGTTCATGCACGAAGCGTTCGCGCTCGCGCTCGATCAATGGCCCGATGCGGGTATTCCTGGTAACCCCCGTGCCTGGCTTGTCGGCGTTGCGCGCCATAAGGCGCTCGATCGTTTTCGCCGCGAAGCCGTGCTGCGCGACAAACTTCCGACGGTCCGCCAGGAGATCGAGCAGGCGGCGCAAATTCCATCACCCGACGCGATGCCTGAAAGTATTACTGACGACCGTCTTCGCCTCATCTTCACCTGCTGCCACCCTGCTCTCGCAACCGAAGCGCAGATCGCGCTGACCCTCCGCACACTCTGCGGGCTCACCACGGATGAAATCGCGCGTGCATTTCTCACATCGCCGCAAACCATGGCGCAGCGCCTCGTGCGAGTGAAGAAGAAAATCACAGAGGCGCGAATTCCCTATATCGTTCCGGATGAAGCTGCGCTTCCCGAACGTCTCAATGCGGTGCTCGTGACGATTTATCTGATCTTCACTGCGGGCTACACTGCCACAGCCGGTGATTCGCTGATTCGCCACGACCTGTGCAGCGAGGCCATTCGTCTCGGCCGCCTCCTGACAGGCCTGATGCCGGACCAGACCGACACCGCGTCCCTGCTCGCGCTCATGCTGTTCCACGATTCCCGCCGCTCCACGCGGATCGACGCCGGCGGAAATCTTGTACTCCTCGAAGATCAGGACCGCACACGATGGGACCGCGCCGCCATCGCGGAAGCCGATCAGTTGCTCGCGCGCGTTGTCGCAACAAACCATGCCGCATCGCGATACGCACTGGAAGCGCGGATCGCATCGCTCCACGCCATCGCCAGACGCCCGGAAGAGACAGCCTGGCCGGTTATCGCCGCCCTCTATGCCGAACTGAAGTGCATCGCTCCGTCACCCGTCGTGGAACTTAACGAGGCGGTTGCGATCTCCATGGCGCAGGGGCCCGAGGCCGGGTTGGCGCGACTCGCAGCGCTCGAGTCTGCCGGTAGCCTGGAAAACTATCACCTGCTTCCGGCGGCCCAGGCCCGTCTCCTCGAAAAGCTTGGTCGCCATTCGGAGGCCGCGGACCACTACCGGCGCGCGCTCGAACTCGCACGGAACGAGCCCGAACGCCGGTTCCTGCTCGCCAGGTTCAGTTCTCAGTCGGCGCCCGATTCGCGGAGTCAATAACGATCAGGTCGACAACGCGCTTTCCCGCGTCGAACTTCACGCCCAGCTGCTCGCTGAAGCCGGTGAACAGAATGCTCATGATGTCGGGCTTTTCGCCTCCTCCACCATCGGATGCGGCCAGCAGATAAGGCGATATATCGATTCGCAGGTCGTAGTGCCCCTTGGCGCCGGTCTCATCATAAACAATCGCATTCAGCATCGGCGAGATCTTTCGCGCGATGTCGGTCATCGTCACATGCTCCGCCATCGCGCCCGTCTTGTCTTCCGAAAACCTGATATCGCCGTTGCCGCTGGATTCAACCAGCTTCGAGGAATCCTTCCCGTTCGGCATATGAATCCGCAATCCGCCTTTTGCCTGAGTCATGATATACACGCGCTGCTCTTTGCGCTCATGGTGCAGTTTCACTCCGAATCGATCCGTCAGCAGATTCTTCAGCATCGTCCGCAGTTGGTCGTCATTCGCGTTGTGATCGGCGGCCCGTGCCGCGATGTCGAACCGCACGTCGTTCATCCAGTCCGGAGCCGACAGTTCGAGCGGCGTTCCCAGTTCATACGCCCACTCGATGCAGCGTCGCAGGGAGATATTCGACATGTTGAATCTGCCCGGGTCGGTGCCGATGACCTCGCGCCTCTGCCCGGGCTCGCTCGGGCGAACAGACGCGACTTCAAAGGACTGCCCGATTACAGCCGGGCAGATCAGCACAAGCAGCGCAAAAAGCTTCTTCATACCGGGTATCTACGCACGCCCGGCCTGTCAGTTCACAATATGTCGTATTCGGCTGTGGCCATAATCTCAACCGGATCGGAAAAGCCGCTGTTCCGGGTGCGTAAGCGCAAAACGTGTGTCCCCGCCGCGAGCCCCTGCACGCGCGCCTTCACCTGCCACACTTCGGGCGAGTGCCGTTCCACAGCCAGCAACGGCCAGCGGGCGCCATCGATTGTCAGCTGCACCATGGATAAGTCCAGTGCTCCGTCCGAGTGCGTAAACCGGCACTCCAGCGCTTCGTTGCGATACCCGCGGAATGTGGTGCTTCGGTCCATTGTGTTCTCCACGCGGCTAAAATGCGGACGCTCCACATGTCCGTCGCCGGCTTCAAACACAGGAGCACCCGCGCGCCGGTCCGCGCCGGCGGGGAGCATCCGAATTCGCACTGTTTCGCTGAAGCCGCCAGAGCGCGTGCCCACCCGCATGTCATGGTCGCCAGCCGGGACGCCTGGCGGAATCTTAACGCTCACCTGCCAGTGGCCCGCATCGTGCTTCGAAACAACAAGCGGCGGAATGCCGAACTCGCCGATCTCTACCATTAAGTCGTTCTTCGTCAGCGCCTCATCGGAAAGAAAATACAGCACCGCGTATTCGTCTTTGCGAGGCTCGAAAAGAATGTCGCCGTGCCGGTTGTTCACTGCGGAACAAAGGAACGGCGCGGCAACGCCCGGCTGCGACTCAACATGTTCCCAGCGGCGATGGGCGATCAAACCACCGCGCCGTGAATGACCATACAGGAACTCGGCCCGCGGAAATCCGGCCGCGCGTGTCATCGCCATCAGGCACTGCGTGGTAGGCCCGCACCAGTTATCCACCTGGCCGCCGAGTTCATCGGTCTCGTAAAACTCCAGATAGCAGCGCGAAGGATCGGGTTCGCTGTCCACAACGAACGACTCAACAAACGCCACTCCGCGCGTCACTGAGCACACGTTCTCCAGCCCCAGCAACGGATGCCGCAGATGATACAGCACCCCGAAAAACAGAACGTAATCGAACAGACCGAAGCGCTCGGGCGTGAGCTCTTCCATGTCGACAATCGCATACTCCACCTTTGATTCGCGCAGCCGCTTCACCGCGCGCAGTTCGTCGTACTCCACACAGTCGATCGCCACCACTTCCGCGCCGCGGCGCTCGCACTCGAAGCTGTTCCATCCCGAAGCCGCGCCCACATCGAGCACGCGTTTGCCTGTCAAATCCTGCGGCAGCGGAAACTGATCAAGCCGCGCGCGCAACGCATCTGCCGGAATGAGCCCCGGCAGCACCGTGCCATCGCGCAGTTCCAGACTATGGTACGGAGTGCTGCGCGCAAACGCCTCCGTCTGCAGGCGGATCAGCCTCTGAAATTCGGGATTATTCGCAGCCTGCTCCACACTCATGTTCGGATGGTAGCAATCCGTCAATGCGTCGTATCGCTGCAGGTATTGCCGGAAATCGTGTTTGCCTTCAGGTTCACGCCACGCTTTGCGGTAACGCAGTGTGCGGCGATCCCCGCACCCGTAATGGTGTTATTACGAATCACGTTATCGCGTGTCACCACAGGACGTCCACCGTTGTCGCTCAGATAAATCCCGCTGCGCAGTGCATCGGGCTCATCCAGCAGCGCCGCGCACTTCACCGACGGCGCGATTCCGCAGCCCGCCAGGTTCAGATCGAGAAACCTGTTTCCCTCAATCCGGTTATTCTGGCCAAACAGGAACAACCCGCCGTAGGCAAATCCACGGAAAGTATTGTTCAGAATCTCGATATTGCTCGAAGTCATCGCCGGATCGTGATTCCCCATCGAAACGCCATAGTGCAATCCGAGCCGGTCCGCCGCTGTTGCGGGATCGTTGACACAGGAATTCCCGGTGATTTCACCATCGTGAAATCCATCAAGGTTTATGCACTGCCCGTTCACCGTGGTGAACTCGTTGCCGATATAAGAACTGTGGTCGACGTTTCCCGCGGTATCGATTGCAACGGGCGTCCCGTAACCGGGGAAGTCGATGTACTCGACTGGAATCCCAATCTCCGATCCTTTGTTGGATGCCACCCGAACCGAGGTCGCATGCCCGATCTGAATCGCATCCCGGCCTACCGTCGTGATCAGGTTGTCGTGAATCGCCCCATCCGTCTGCCGCGGCGACCGCGCGTACGAATGCGTCCAGATCGCATTCCCGGTAATGCGCGTGAACTTCGATTGACGCACCTCGAATCCTTTACATCCTTCTTCGAACAGAATGCCGCCGGTTGTATTGTTGTGCCCTTCGCGATTCAGCGTGCCGGAGTCTTCAACCGTCACTGAGTCCACCACGGCGCCCGCCGTGGCATTCACGATCGCCGCAAACGCGCGCACACGAGAGATCAGAATGCCGCGCAGCATCACATTACGGCTGTTGCGAATGACGATGCCGTTTGCCGGGTAGTAGTCCGCGAATGCCAGCTCGCGCTCCGGCAGATACCAGTCGGATTTCATCTCCGTCCGATCGCCATCAATCTCGAATCCGGTGAGCGTCAGGTTCTCCACGCCATCGGCGACAATCGCTGCCGATCCTTCAAATCCCGGATCAAGCGCTAATACAGTGCCGTTACGATTGCCGCGCACCGTGATGTTGCGCGCGCCTTTCGGAATCACGATAGGGCGCTTCAGGTGAACCATACCCCGAGGCAGGTCCACCACATGTGGCGCGCTTTCGGCTGAGATATCCACGGGCTGCTCGCGGTCCCGCTTACACGCCGCCGTTGCAACAACGATCAGAATCAGCGGCCAGAGTCCGTAGTGCGTGAATCGTGCCGTATTCAGGCCTGGGGAGCCGTCTCAGCGGGTGCGGACGCGGGCTTCTCCGCTTTCTTTTCCTTTGGCGGCGCCGCTTTCACGACGGCCTTGACCGGACTGATCAGCACGTGCGCGTTGCGGCCTTCCATACGCGGCTGCCCATCCACCACGCCGTAGCCCGCAAGGTCTTCTGCGAACCGAAGCAGCAGCTTGCGGCCCAGATCGGTGTGCGCGATCTCACGCCCGCGGAACTGCACGACGGCCTTTACGCGATTGCCATCCTGCAGGAAGCGCAGCGCGTGATTCTTTTTGAAGTCGTAATCGTGATCGTCGGTGTTAGGACGAAACTTCAGTTCCTTCACCTGCACGACGTGCTGCTTTTTCTTGGCGTCGTGCTGCTTCTTCTTCATCTCGTACTGATACTGACCGTAGTCGATAGCTTTCGCCACCGGCGGCACGGCGGTTGGAGAAACCAGCACCAGATCGAGGCCCATATCCTGAGCCTTCCGCACGGCGGCGGGAGTGGGCATAATTTCCGAAGTGCCGTCCGGAAATACCGCGCGCACTTCGCGTGCGCGAATGGTCTCGTTTACGTTTTCTCTGCGGGTAGGTTTACGGGGAGGGAAGTTGCGGCCTGGAATCATGCGTGAATTTGGCTTTTATCCAACATAGCATTAACCTTAGCAGGTTTTGTGCCAGAACGGTGGGAGCGGTTGACAGACTCGATTTCGATGTGGCATAAACGAGTGCGATGTTGCTCAAGTTCGCCGCGCCCGCGCTTTCGATCCTTCTGATCCTCCCCGCCCTCGACGCTGCAAAAAAGGACGCGCCAGTCGATATTACGCTTACGGCGTTTGAGGGCAGGAAGGTTCACCTCAGCGATCTGCGCGGCAAGCCGGTGGTGTTCAACATCTGGGCCACCTGGTGCCTTCCCTGTCGCGAAGAGATGCCTCTGTTTGTTGAAGAAGAAAAATCCTGGGGACCGAAAGGAGTAGTCTTCATCGGAGCGTCGCTCGACGACAACAGCACAAAGAAGAACATTCCTTCCTTCGTGCGGCAGTTCAACGTTACCTATCCCATCTGGATCGGGGCGACGCCCGATCATCTGGATAAGCTTCAGTTGGGCAACGCGGTTCCCGACACCGCGTTCCTGGACTCTGAAGGCATCGTCTTCGCACGAGTACGCGGCGAAATCCGCAAAGAAGAACTGGACGAGCGCCTCACCTGGATTACCGGCGGCCGTTCGGGACCCGCTCCCCGGTCGCTGGTGATTCATCTCGACAAGTAGATTCAGGAGAAAGACCTTAGTGAGTAAACGCCTGCAGTTAGCCGCCGCTTAGCCGGCACCGAGGCAATATAGTAGCCCGCCTCGTCTTTCTCCACCAACACATCGAAATTGCGCTGCATCTCGGCTCCTCACTCGATTCTGGACGAAACCCGATCACCCGGCAGGACGCGCGGTCTGATAGTACATTCCGGTTATTGCCCCTTTCCGTCCTCTCCCCCTACCATCAATAAACAGTCTCAAGGGAGTCTTTTGATGAAGCGTACAATCCAGTTCCTCGTCGTTGCGGCAGCCGCCGTCACAGCTGCTGCGCCGGTTCTCCACGCGCAGGGCTGCGTGGTAGCCCGCTCCAACGGCGAAATCGGCGGACCCGAAAGCGAAGGCGGCTACCTGATGCCGGGCCAGTTTGATTTCAACACCGGCTACCGTCACCAGTTCTCATTCCGTCATTTCGTCGGCGACGTGGAGCAAACCCAGCGTATTGCCGCCGGTACTCAGGTCGAAAACAAGATCAATCTCGAAAACGCCAGCCTTACTTATCAACTGACTTCACGCTTCAGTGTCACCGCGAACGTACCCATTCTGACTGCCAGTCGCCACTCCAACAATTCTGCGGCAATCCAGTTCGCCCGCGGCATTGGCGATGTCTCGTTCATGGCCTCCGGCTGGATTTGGAATCCAAAGGAAAACAGCAAAGGCAACGTGCAGATTGGCTTCGGGATGCAGCTTCCGACCGGCAACGACGACATCGTCACCATCACGAACTCCTTCAACGGCAAAGGCCCCACGCCAACAACTGACGACTATTCCATTCAGCCCGGCAGCGGCGGATACGGCATCATCATGCAGTGGTCGGCTTTCCGCAACATTCGCGCCACGCAGGTCTACTTCAACGGAAGCTATCTCGCTACACCGCAGAACACGAACAGCGTGCTGCGCAGCGCAACGTCTTCCAGCCAGCCGCTCACAGCGTACAATTCCATCTCCGATCAGTACCTGTTGCAGGCTGGAATCGCGGTACCGGTGAAGAAGGTTCGCGGACTGACCCTGACTCTCGGCCCCCGCTGGGAAGGCGTCCCCGCGAAGGATCTGATCGGTGACAGTCTCGGCTTTCGACGTCCGGGCTACGCGCTCTCCATCGAGCCGGGCGCTCAGTACTTCTACCACGGTCACACGTTCACGGTTTCCATGGGCAAGGCGCTCTACCGCAACCGCACGGTCAGCGTGCCTGATTCCATGTTGGGGACTCACGGCGACGCCGCCTTCGCCGACTATGTCTGGCTCGCCAGCTACTCATTCCGCTTCGATCCGTTCCGCAAGCACCACACGACATAGACCGCAGGCTTATTTCGGATTCGCAACAAACCGATAGCCCAGCGCCCGTACAGTCAGCAGGTGCCTGGGCTTCTTCGGATCGGTCTCCACGTAGCGCCGCAGACGTACGATGAAGTTGTCGATCGGCCTCGTGTCTGTATCCTCGTGCAGGCCCCACACGTCCTCAATCATCGCCTTGCGCGACACCGTCTGACCTTCGTGCTTTATCAGATATCGCAGAAGGTTCGCTTCCATAAGAGTCAATGGAAACACCTCGTCGCGCACGCGCAGTTCAAGCTGCCGGAAATGAACCGATTTATCGCCGAAGGCGAAAGTATCTTCGCTTCTGCTGACGGAATGCGCGCGCACCCACTCTCCGCGCCGGAGCAGTCCCTGGATTCGTGCCATTAAAATCGCGAGATCGAAGGGCTTCGTCAGATAATCGTCCGCCCCGGCCGCGAAGCCTTTCAGGATGTCCTCCGCCTGGCCGCGCGCAGTCAGCATCAGGGTCGGCACAAACTGCCCCCCCTTGCGCATTGCGGCGATCACCTCAAACCCATCGATGCCCGGCAGCATTACATCGAGCACGACAACATCGAAGCCGGCAGGATTTGCCGCAAGCCGTTCCAGCGCCGCCTCACCGGTCTCCACTACCTGCACCTCATAACCTGCCGCCTCCAGATTGAAGCGCAGTCCGTCGGCCAGATGCTGCTCATCCTCAACTACCAGAACGCGAGTCACTGAGCTCTGCCCCGGACACCGGGAAACTGCAGAACGAACGTGCTGCCACGTCCCGCGCCATCGCTCTCAGCCCATGCGCGTCCACCGTGGCGGCGGGCCACTGCGCGCACGATGTAGAGCCCCAGGCCGGTGCCTTTCACGCGCATTGCGAGCTGTCCCGGCACACGATAGAACCGTTTGAAGATCCGCTTCAGTTCCGTTGGTGGAATACCCGGGCCCTGATCGGTCACACGCACCGAAATGGAGCCACTTTCCTCGCGTGCAGTTCTCACCGTCACCGCGACATTGCCGCCCGAATACTTCACGGCGTTATCCACCAGGTTCGATACCGCGGCCTGTACTTCCTCAAGATCACCAAGGATCGTGAGCGGAGCAGAGCCGGTGTCCCGCAAATACTGAATTCCGCCGGCAGGCACGCGATACAGCTTGCCAACCCGGTCAATGCAGCCCTCAATCAGCGAGTCAAGTTCCAAAGGAGCGAGGTTTAGCTTGCGCCGCGAAGGACCAACCCTGCCGGTTCGCAGCACCTGCTCAATCGTGGAAAGCAGACGGTCGCTGTCCTGCAGCATCGTGCGGTAAAACTCCTGCCGCTTGGTTTCTTCAACCGGATGCGTCTGCAGGGTCTCCAGATAAAGCCGGATCGACGCTACAGGAGTTTTCAGCTCATGGGTCACCGCATTGATGAAAGCATCATGCTGCTCATTGCGCCGAATCTCCCGCACCAGAAAAAGCGTGTTCAGCACTACGCCGGCAATGATCGCCAGCATCAGCAGCACGCCCAGGAACAGCAGAACGCCGGTGCGCCAGTTCAGCAGCACCCATCCTACGTAAAGCAGAATGACGACGGAGATAACACCGGCCCCCAGCGCAATGAAAAACGCGATCGTGCGCTTGCGGCTGGTACCGACCATACCAACAGCTTAAAGGATGTAGAAGGAGTTACGCGGCTTTGCGCTCAGGCAGGATGGCGTTGAGCTTCGCTACCTTGATATTGCGCGCGATGCCGAAAGCCTTCAGCACTTTGAGCGAAATCCAGGAAATATCGAACTCATACCAGGCGAGTCCATGACGCGCCGATGTGGGATGGGCGTGGTGGTTATTGTGCCAGCCTTCGCCGAAGGTCAGCAGCGCAACCCACCAGCTGTTGCGGGAAAGGTCGCGGGTCTGGAAGCGGCGCTTACCCCACATGTGCGTCGCGGAGTTGACCAGCCAGGTTGCGTGAAGACCCACGGTGATTCGCAGACATACGCCCCACAGCATGATCGGGAGCCCACCAACCGCCCAGAGAATGGCGGCCAGGGCTACTGTCGGTGCCCAGTGCCAGTTGTTTAGCCAGATATAGAAAGGGTCGCGCATCAGATCGGGCGCGTACTTGCCCATCAGCTTTGTGTTGTCGTGCTTGGCTTCGCCGAACAGGATCCAGCCCATGTGCGCCCA
The DNA here is from genome assembly GCA_048498815.1 of Acidobacteriota bacterium. Classification (GTDB taxonomy): domain Bacteria; phylum Acidobacteriota; class Terriglobia; order Bryobacterales; family Bryobacteraceae; genus BOG-234. The sequence goes on from JBEHXG010000057.1 coordinate 11,269, forward strand.
GAAAGCGCCATCGTTTGGCGAGTGCGGATCGCCCGCCTGATCCGACTTCTGGTGATGGATGCGGTGCGTCGCCACCCAGAATATCGGTCCGCCTTCCAGCGTCATGGCGCCGAACAGGCCGAACAGGCGCTCCATCCAAAGCGGCAGAGCGAACGAGCGGTGCGTATGCAGACGGTGATATCCCAGGCTGATGCCAAGGCCAATGGTCATCCAATAGAGCACAACCGACAAGATGAGGGCGCGCCAGCTGAACATGAACAGAGCGGCCACCGCTCCCACGTGCAGAATCACCAGCGCAATGGCGGTCGGCCAGTTAAGGCCTTTTCTTTCAATAATATCCTCGTCCTGAACGATCACGAAAACCGGGCTCCTACTTGGCAGCGTAACAAGTATTTTTGGCGAGGATTGTAAGACTTGTGTAATTCCGAAGCGGTTTGGCTGTTTCCGTGCCCTGACGTTCGCTTGTTCAAGTCCTTCCTGCTGGCGCTGTTCGGGTGTCACCATTCGCGGACGACGTTTCCGACCGGGCGTCCCCCGGGAAAAACCAGTGTCACGTGTCTCGATTGCGGCAAGGAACTGATCTACAACTGGGACACCATGAAGATCGAACGACCGCCGTGGTGGAAATGATTACCGGTCAGTCGGCATCAATTGCCGAGAGCCGTCAGCGTCGCTGGCCGGCCTTCGATTCCGATAGCAGTACCGGGGTTCGCAATCTGGGCCCGTACAATCGCCAGTCCGTAGAAGTGGCCATCGATCGCCACGGAGGAAGTCACCTCACCGTCTTCCTTTCCGCCGTAAACAACCTTCGCGCCAACCTCCGGGGCATGTTCCGAATCGCCCGTGAAGCCAGTCAGTACCTTATTTACGTGTCCGCGCGACCGAACCCGTTCCACGATCTCCTGGCCCAGGTAACATCCCTTCTGAACATGCACCGCCTGCATCTGCCGCGTCTCCTGAGGCAGCGAGCGGTCGGTGATGTCATGTCCAAAGCGCGGAATGAAATGAGCGATGCGAAAAGCCTCGGCATCTTCCGCCGTCGCTTCCACCATTCCCGAAGCCAGCAGCTCCGCAATCACTTCCTTTTTTCGCTCCACGGGACCGTAGGTCCGCTGGGGGGAAGCCAGGCAATACGTCTGATCGGTGATGTCTTCGAGCGTCACATCGTCCGCAATGATGTAGCGGTCGAGATGCTCGTATAGCGATACGCGAGCCCGCGGCTCTACATCCAGCAGGAAGTGGTCTTCGTAGCAGACGATCCAGGCATCGGCCTGAATCTGTCCCTGCGCGTTGAGGAAGAAAGCGTAGAGAGATTCTCCCGGCTTCATCCCCTGCACATGGTTCGTGGACATCGCATGCAGCAGCCGCGCGCGATCTTCCCCCGTAACCCGAATCCGGCCCCGATCCGAAAGATCGACGAACCCTTTTCCCTGCGCCAGCGCCTCGTAACCGGGAGTCATCACACCCACCGGAACGCAGCCGAAATGATCAGCACCACAATGCCGCTGATTACAATACCTGTTAACTGCCGCGAACGCCGCGGGTTATCAGGCTTTGTAGCCAGCACCGTCACCGCGAAAATGTGCAGCACCAGAAGCATTTTGATCCCGAACAGCATGTGGAACTGCTTGGTCTGAATTGGCCGATGCATCAGGTTATACACGCCGGATAGCAGCACGCCGCCAATCGCCGAGAAGGCAATCGGCCGCCACGCGGCCGCCAGAGTGTTGTCGCCGGAACCGGAATTTGCCGCAATCCGCCACACCATCGCTCCTCCCACAAGAGCGGCCGCGCACACGATATGCAGGGCCAGCATGAACACGCTTAGGTAATCCATAAAGTACTATCTTAAAGGGAGAAAATGGCCGCGCTGATTCACGAAGTGTTGCCGGTGGGTGTGCTGGGCTGCAATTGCTCGATTCTGGGAGATCCCGTAACTCTGGAAGCGATGGTCGTCGACCCTGGTGATGACACCGATGAAATCGTGGCTATCCTTAATCGGCACCGGCTCAAAGTGACGATGATCGTAATTACGCACGCTCATATTGATCACATTGGAGGAGCCGGCAAACTCCGGGCATCTACCGGCGCACCGGTCTATATGAATGAGGCCGATTCCTTCCTCGCCGACCGTCTGGACATGCAGGCCGCCTGGCTCGGCGTGGAAACTCCCCAAAATCCGGGCATCGATACGAAACTCCACCACGGTGACACACTGAAGATCGGCTCGGCGGAAAGCCACGTCCTGCACACGCCCGGACATACGCCCGGCAGCGTTTCGCTCTACCTGCCCATGCATTCAAAATTGATCGCCGGGGACACCTTGTTTCAGGGCAGCATCGGTCGCACTGACTTACCCGGCGGAGATGCGGGAATGATCGCAACTTCTATCCGCGGCGCTCTGTACAAGCTGCCGGAAGATACAATCGTCTACCCCGGCCACGGGGCCGCTACGGACATTGGGACGGAGAAGCGTTCGAATCCGTTTGTCAGGGCTGTTTCTTAAGCTCGCTCATCACGCCGGAGATCAGTTCCTTCGCATCCGAGATCGATTTGGAAATCAGCTGAATATCCATTGCCGGCTTTCCCGCCTGACGAGAACTCTGACAGTAAACGCCATGCTGACCCACCAGGACGAGCGCGTCAGTCAGGACATCGAGTGTGACGGCGAGGCGTCCGCGCGGAACGCCCATCATGAATTCGTGCTGCTCCAGCTCTTCCCGACGCTCTTTATAGACGCTCACACTCTAATCTTATAGATATGGCCATTCCTTCATGGCCCGTCTCCGGCGACCGCGAACGCGAGCTTCTCGAAGAGGTTCTGAAGAGCGACCGCTGGGGCGGATACCATCCTTTCGTCGCCCGCTTCGAGCATGAGTTCGCGAAGTTCCAGCAGTGCCGCTTCGGACTCAGCGCCTCCAACGGCACAGTCACGCTTGAGGTTGCGCTGGAGGCTCTGGGGATTGGCGAGGGCGATGAGGTAATCGTTCCGGCGATCTCGTTCATCTCAACCGCGACGGCGGTCTCGCGTGTGCGGGCGATTCCCGTGTTCGTGGATATTGAACCCGATACATTCAATATCGATTCGGAGCGCATTCGCGAGGCCGTTGGTCCAAAGACGAAGGCGATCATTCCGGTGCATTTCGGCGGCCCGATGGCGAACATGGACGCCATCATGACTGTCGCCACCGCTCATGGACTACCGGTAATCGAAGATGCAGCGCACGCTCACGGCTCCGAATGGAACGGCGTACGGGCGGGCTCGATTGGCGCCATCAGTTCATTCAGCTTTCAGAACGGCAAGGTGATGACGGCGGGAGAAGGCGGCATTTTGCTGGCGAACGATGAAGCGCTGATGGACCGCTGCCGCGAGATCCTCGATCAGGGTAGACGCAAAGGCGAGGGCTGGTTCTTCCATTACACTCTGGGCACAAACTACCGGATCACAGCATGGCAGTCCGCGCTGTTAATCGCGCAGCTTGAACGCCTGCCGGAACAGAACGCGCGGCGCGCGCACAATGCCGCCGTTATTCGCGAAGCGCTGGCAGACACCGATATTCACCTCCAGCGAGTCCACGAATCCGCGAAGGTCCACACCAATTACTTGCTACTGGGTTGGATAGAGGGAGATCGCAACGAATTCCATCGGAAGCTTACGACCGCGGGCTTTCCATGCACCCCGTTCTATCCGCACACGCTCTATCGAAACCCGCTTTACGCGGATCCGACCAACTGCCGCGTAATGCCGTGCCCCGCAGCTGAGGCTCGAATTAAGGATGCCTTCTGGGTTCCCCATCGCGCCCTCCTCGGCGATGAGAACGATGCCCTCGCATTGGCAGAGGCGATGCGCGAAGCGCTTTAGTGCTGGACGAGTTCGTCCTTCTCAACCTTGCCGTCTCTGATATGAACGATACGGTGAGCATGCAGCGCGATATCGTTTTCGTGCGTCACCAGGACGATCGTGTTGCCTTCCTGGTATAGCCGCTCGAACAGCGCCATGATTTCGTTACCGGTGTTAGTGTCAAGGTTGCCCGTCGGCTCATCGGCCAGGATGATGGACGGACTGTTCACCAGAGCGCGCGCGATGGCTACGCGCTGACGCTGACCGCCCGATAGTTCGTTCGGCTTATGCAGCATGCGCTTTTCAAGATCCACCGCCGCCAGCGCCTTCTTTGCCTTCTCGATGCGGACCGCCGGGGGAGTGCCGTTATAAATCAGCGGCAGTTCCACATTATGTAGCGCCGTGGCGCGGGGCAGCAGGTTGAAGGTCTGAAAAACGAAGCCAATTTCCTTATTGCGAATGTGCGCGAGCTCATCGTCTTCCATCTGACTGACCAGACGGCCGTTGATGAAGTACTCGCCCTTGCTCGGCGAATCGAGGCAGCCGATCAGGTTCATCAGTGTCGATTTGCCTGATCCGGACGGCCCCATCAGGGCCACATACTCACCGCGACGGATTTCGAGCTCGATCCCGGCCACGGCGTTGATCGTCTGGTCGCCCATTTCATAGGTCTTCCAGAGATCGTAGGTGCGGATGACGACTCCATCCCGCTTCAGCTGTTCGCCGCGCACTTCGGCGCTGTCCAACACTGCCTGAGCCATTAGCTTGCCTTTTTCTGCGCCGGCGTCTTATTGTCGACCTTGATTACGGCGTCGTTTTTCACTGTTCGGATGGTCTGGTAACTGCCGGTTACGATCTCCTCGCCCGGCTTCAGCCCGTCGGTCACTTCGATCTCAGTGGCCCCGGTGATGCCTGTCTGAACTTTACGGAATTCGACCTTGTTAGCGTTTACGATGAAGACGCCCTGAGACTCTTCCTTATGCTCTCGGATCCAGACCGCATCGGGATTGACCGGCTTCTCTTTCTCCGGAATCAGGTCGCCTTTGGTGCGCGAAGTCAGAGCCTGAATGGGAATCGCGGTCACGTTCTTACGCGTAGCCGTGGTGATCTTAGTGGCGCAGGAGAGGCCCGGACGGATTTCGTCCGGCGGATTGTCCATGGCTACAACCACCTTGAAGTCCTTCGCTTCCTGACTTGACGTGCTGCTGGTGGATGCGGCCAGGCCGGTGGAGCGCAGAATCGCGGTGTTGCCGATTTCAATCACGTGTCCGGTAAACGTCTTGTTCGGAAGTGCGTCAACGGTGATTTCCGCAGGCTGCCCGATCTTAATGTTCACAATGTCGGTTTCGTCGATCTTCACTTCAGCAGTCACGATGGACATATCCGCAATAGTCATGATGGTGCTTGCCGCGGAGTTCTGCACGCCAGGCACAACGGTCTCGCCAACCCGCACAGGTAAGTACGTTACAAGTCCCGCGATCGGTGCAACTGTTTCGTGCTTCTTAAAAATGTCGTTGGTGCGGGTGAGCCCGGCCTGCGCCTGAGCCACGCGGCGCTGATTGCCGACATACTGAGCCTGCATTTGCGCCAGCTGGGCTTTGGCCTGGGTGATCCGCGACTGATCTTCGGCCATCGCGGCTTTCTGCCCTTCAATCGCGGCGACGCGCTGATCGTAATCGGATTTCGGAATCAGGCCGGCTTTGAAGAGTTGCTCTCCGCGTTTGAAGTCGAGATCGTAACGATCGAGATCGGCTCTGGTCCGATTCAACGTGGCTTCGAGAGTCTTGATGTTTTCCTGGCCGGCCTTGTAGCCTTCTTCGCTCGCCGCGGCATCCGCTTCTGCCGATGCAAGCGCGGCCTTCTGGGCAACGACGTCGGCTTCGGACTGGGCGCTATCGATCTTGGCCAGCAACTGGCCCTTCTGAACGTGATCGCCTTCCTTGACGAAAATGTCGGTCAACTGACCTTGGTATTCGGCGCCGATACTGATATAGTTGCGGGGTTTGATTTCGCCCGAGGCGGTGACGACGCTGGCGAGATCCTCCTGGAGCACTTTGCCGGTCTGCACAGTGACGATGTCGCGCTGCGAATACTTCACGCTCGCGGCCACGCCACCGCCGATCAGCACCACAGCGCCGACTCCAATCACAACTTTCCATTTAGTTTTCACGTTGAGGGGTACTCCAAAAAATGTCGCGGTTCAAGCGATATAGACGAGAGAGATCGCCTGTTTGTTCGCGAAACCTGCACGCATTGATTCAACTGGCTTTAGTTCTTCCATTTTACGCTCACCGGATCGAGATTCCGGCAGGGAGAGAAGCCGCCTGCGCCGAGATCGGAGCAGGCCAGATCGGTGGCGATACGTTGGGCTTCGTTCTTCGTGGCCGCCGCGCCGTTGCGGCAGACGGTGCTTCCGTTAAAGTTCATGCAGACTTCGCAGTGGAACCGGGCTGTCGATGAGGTGGTCGTCACCATCGCTGCGATAAAGCCGGCAATGAAGATCACCGCCGCGATCAGCGGCCATTTCTTTTTCGCCTTTGCCATGGCAGTTCGTCAGGCGAAGAAATCGCCCATTTTGCGGAACTTCTGGTAGCGCGTTTGTACGAGCTCATTCATGGACAGGGTCCCGAGCTTGCCCAGAGTCGCGATCAGGCGCAGTTTCAGCAGGCGAGCGGCTTCGTCATAGTCTTCATGCGCTCCGCCAGGGGGTTCGGGGATAACGTCGTCAACCAGACCCAGACGAACCATGTCCTGGGCCGTCATCTTTAGTGCAGCCGCCGCGAGTTCGGCCTTGGCAGAATCGCGCCACACGATTGCCGCGCAGCTTTCCGGGGAAATCACGCTGTAGACGGCGTTTTCCAGCATGAAAACGCTGTTACCGACCCCCAGCGCGAGCGCTCCACCGCTGCCGCCTTCGCCGATGCACACGGAAATCACCGGCACGGGCAGCCGCGCCATCTCGCGAAGGTTGCGGGCGATGGCTTCGGCCTGGCCGCGTTCTTCGGCATCAATGCCCGGGTAGGCGCCGGGAGTATCCATGAAGGCGATGATCGGCC
>JBEHXG010000058.1:0-17827 GCA_048498815.1 Acidobacteriota bacterium
GCTCCCTGAAAATTACGACGGGCCCGGACCGTTCTGCAGGGCCTGGTAGATCATGGCGCCGCCGAGTCCGAGGGCGTACAGGACAGTAGCCGCGATCAGGATTCTGGTTATCTTGTCGAGCTGGTTGAGGGTTTGGGACATCGCTTCCTGCCGGGTTGAATGCTGAAGCGAGCCTTCGCCAAGATGCACGAGGTCGTCTTCATCGCGCGTGACGTATTTTCGATAGCCGACCATCGCGCACGTGGCGAGGAGCAGCAGAACGAGGAGCATGAGGGGAATCGACATTGATTGGAACTACCTCCCGGCGTGAGATTATACACAAATTCAGGGCCGGATGGAATGGGACAACGCTCGGCCCTCGTTCGTGTATGATCACAGGAAAAATGGCTCGCACCCGATTCTTTCTCTTGTTTATCGCTGTGGCGTTTGCGAATGTGGCCCAGGCTCGCGCCTTAAGAGTCATCGTGGAGCGAACTCAGCCCGAAGGATCGTATGAGCGGATCACCGGGCACGTGAGCGGGGAACTCGATGCGAAGGACCCGCTGAATTCGATCATCACCGATATCCAGCTGGCGCCGCGCAATGCTCGCGGCGAGGTGGAATACACCGCCACTTTCACGCTGCTGAGGCCGGCGGATATGCGCAAGGCCAGCGGGGTGATCGAGTATGGCGTTTCGAATCGTGGCGGCGATCCGCTTACCGGCTCGCAGTTGCGCGATGGCATGGCTGCCGGACACGTGCTCCTTGCCAGCGGCTGGCAGGGCGACATTGAACCTGGCGATGGCAGGCAAAGCATTATAGTACCGATCGCTAAGAATGCGGATGGTTCGGCCGTTACGGGATTGGTTTTGGGACGCGTTGCCCCGATGCAGGGCGCTGCTTCCGCAACCCTGACGGCAGGGTATCGCGGGTTGCTGTATCAGCGGCCGGTTTCGCTCGATTCTTCGAAAGCGCTGCTGACAAAACAGTTTTCAGATGATGGCGAGGCGATTCCGGTTGATCCCTCCAAATGGGCATTTGCCGATTGCTCGCGCGCTCCGTTTCCGGGGATTCCCGACCCCACGAAGATTTGCCTCAAAGACGGTTTCGAAATGAACGCGATGTACCAGGTGGTTTACACGGCGAAGGATCCCCTCGTTCTTGGGATCGGGTTCGCTGCCACTCGCGATATCGTTTCTTACTTCCGTTATGAAGCCGAAAGCCCGATCGCCGGCAGGATTGCGCATGCGGTAGCGTGGGGCGATTCGCAGTCCGGCAACTTCCTGCGCTCGTTTGTGCAGCTTGGTTTCAATCAGGACGAGGCGAAACGGATTGTTTTTGAAGGCGTGAACACAAACATTGCGGCGCGGCTACTGGCGATGAATATCCGATTCGCAATTCCTGGCGGCGCGGCGGAGCTCTACCAGGCGGGAAGTGAAGGCACGCTGTGGTGGGGCAGGCATGACGGCACGAGTTTGCTGGATCGCTGTCTCACGACGAAGACATGTCCGAAAGTGATGGAGACTTTCGGCGCATCGGAGATGTGGGGGCTTCGCATGTCGCCCGACCTGGTGGGAAAACAAGCTGATGCAGATATTCCACTGCCGGTGAACGTCCGGCGATATTTTTTCCCTGGCGTAACCCACGGCGGCGGGCGTGGCGGATTCAGCACAAATGTGACGGCTTCCGGCGCGTGCGCGTTGCCGGTAAGTCCAAATGCGTCTTCCGATACCATGCGGGTACTGCGCGCCGACCTGGTGGATTGGGTGGTGAAAGGAATCGAGCCGCCGCCCAGTGTTTATCCGCGGATGGATCGCGGTGAGCTGGTGGAGCCTCGTCATGAGGCGATGGGGTTCCCGGCGATTCCCGGTCAGCCCCTGCCGGATCACTTAATAAATACGCTGCAAGTGATGTATTTTGGGCCGAATTTTCGGGGGCTTGAGATGTCCGGCATTCAGTCTTTGCAGCCGCCGAGCGTGCTGGGGGTGATTCCGCAACTTGTGCCAAAGACGGATGCCGACGGCAATGAAACCAGCGGAATTCGCTCTGTGCTGCACCAGGTCCCGCTCGGAACTTACCTGGGATGGAACATCACTGCGGATGGTTATTACAAGGGGCGGCTATGTGGGTTCTCGGGCGGCTATATTCCGTTTGCGCGAACCAAAGCGGATAGGGAGGCGACTGGCGATCCGCGATTGTCTCTGGAAGAGCGGTATGCCACGCACGATGGTTATGTGGCGAAAGTGAAGCAGGCGGCGGCGAAGCTGGTAAGTCAACGATTGCTTTATCAGGAGGACGCTGACCGGATAGTGAAAGAGGCCGAAGTGAGCGGCGTTTTACGCTGACGTTTCGACTGAGTTTCGAGACACCGATTCGCGCGCGATGAACGGGCGGTTGGCCTAGTGCGTGCGACTTAGCTGCCGGGTCCGGCTGGCGCTTCTCAGGAATCAGGCGCGCCGGCTGAGACGAACCCACTGCACGACTGATATCACGCTGCCAATCAGGCAGAACGCGATGAAGAAGCCCATGATCCAGAGAAAGGTCTGCGAATTCGCAGCCTTCAGAATCGATCGCCCCCAGTGGATGGCTGCCCAGCCGACAAGAGCGTACCGAATGAACCGCACGCAGAAGACGAGCGTGAGCAAGCGCGGCTTCGGATACTGCAGTGCGCTCGCGGCAGCGACGTAAGCCCCAAACGGAAAAGGCGGTGGCGATATGCAGGCCACAATCAGTGCCAGCGTCCCATGCTTTTCCATCCGGCGCTTGAGCTGGTCCAGTTGCCGGGGCTTTACGAAACGGGTCAGCCCCGCTTCCCCTCCTTTGCGGCAGATCAGATCGAGGACAAAGACACCTGCCATCGATCCCGCGGCCGCGGCGGGGACGCAGATCAAAAACTGCGGATGGCTTCGCGCAATCAGAATCACCGCAAGCAGGTCGCTTCCGACGGGCAGAAAGAGAAATGAATCATCCGCGAACGCAAGCAGGAAAAGGCCGAGGCTTCCGAGCGGAATCAGCGCGCCAAGGATGTGATGAATCGACTGATTCATTGCTTCCGCGCGTGCAATTCAGCACCCACTTACAGGATGCTGCGCAGTGCTTCGGGAAGGTCAGGGTGCTGAAAACGAAAGCCCGCATCCGTCAGATTGCGCGGCACGACACGGGCGCTGTCGAGCATGTGCTGCGCGAACTCTCCGAATGCTATTTTCAGTATCGGGCGCGGCACAGGGAAGATCGCAGGACGTCCGAGCGCGCTCGCCAGATCTTTCGTGAATTCGGAATTGCGAATCGGGTTGGGCGACACGGCATTCCACACACCGGAGATTTCATTCTCGACTGCGTAAGCGAAAACTTCTGCGACGTCATCCACGTGAATCCAGGGCATCCACTGTCTGCCCGAGCCGAGCTTGCCTCCGACAAAAGCACGGAAGGCAGGAACCATTTTCTGCAGCGCTCCGCCATCCTTGCCGAGAACAAAGCCAATTCGGATTTTCACAACCCGAATACCAAAGCGGCGGGCACGATCGGCCTCGGCTTCCCAGGCTCTGCAGGTATCGGCAAGGAACCCGCTGCCCGGCGCCGATTCTTCAGTGAGAATTTCGTCCCCGCGATCGCCGTAAATACCAATGGCCGACGCACACACCAGGATTTTCGGTTTATGCCGCACGTGCTGAATGGTATCGACGATATGCTGCGTGCTGAGCACGCGCGTATCGTGAATGCGTTTTTTGACTTCCGGCGTCCAGCGCTGCGCAACGTTTTCGCCGGCGAGATGAATAACGCAGTCCATGCCATTGAGGCTTTCAAGCGGCGGGTACGCGCGATCGCCGGGTCCGAGCGGATCCCAGGTATGAGTGGCGACCGCGGTGCGGCGGTCGAGTCCGGGCTTGCGGCTCCAGACTCCAACATAGTGATGGTTCTTCAGAAGGCGGTCGACGACACGGCGTCCGATAAATCCGGTTCCGCCCGATACGATGCATTTCATATTTTTTGCGGGTGCGATGAATTACTTAGCCCCAGTATCGCAATCTCGTTTATATAAGCGTTGATATCTGTTTTTCGCTTCATGCCATCGTACGACATGTAGCGCAGCTGGCCAAAGATCGGCCGCTCGCCCCACGGGCGGTCATGCAGGCCGAAGCACCAGAGGATGTTGGTGTAGGTGTTGGGATCGCGGCCATCGAGCGCGTAGACATCATGCAGATGGATCATGATGCGCAGAGCTTCCGCGTAGGTTGGCGACCATTCGATAATCTTCTTGCCCCAGTACATGCGGTAATAGCCATGAATCGTTCCGCGCAGCAGAAGTTCGCGCTGGGTGGCGTTCCACAAGGGATCGTGAGTCTGAGCGTTTTCGAATTGCTCCGGCGTGTAAAGCCACGGACGCGGATCGGCCGCGTGTTTCGCCATCGTTCGGTGGCACCAGTCGGGCAGCGCCTCCAGCGATTCCACCTGAGGACCGGCGAATCGCGCGAAGTTGAAAGCAAGCTCGCGGCGGACAATCAGTTCCTCCAGGAATTCTTCCGCGATGAGGTTGTGCTCCTCGGCGTGGGCCCTTGCCGCGAGTGCAACTTCGAGGGCAGAGATGTTTCCGAAATGGAGGTATGGGCTCAGATTACTGGTGGCGTGCTTCGAGGGCAGGCTGCTCTCGCGAGCATAACGGCGGAGACGCTCTCCCAGAAAAATTTCGAGACGCTCGCGGGCTTCCTCAGTGCCGCCGCGATATTCCACCGAAGGCGCGATGGAATGATTGATGGCGCAGCTGGCGACGAGGCAGCTGATGTGCGCCTGGGCCGCGTCCGTATGATGTCCGGCGAGTTCGGGATCGAGCAACGAAGGTTCCCAGGAACGGGCCAGCGTCGGCATTTCAACGGGCTTCATCCACCGCGGCAACTCGCGCTTCATTTTTGGGCGGATCGTATACGCGCCATAATTGCGCTTTTCGTGCACGCTCATGGGAACGATGCAACTGGAATCCACAGCGATGCAGGGGATACCGATCTTATTCGGCACCACAGCATTGTGGTGCGCTGCAATGAACGTCGGGTAATCGTCTATAACAACGCTGTGCGCGCGGGTCGCGAGCCGGTACAGGATGTCGTTTGGATCGGCTGCCGTCCGACGGAGGTAGAAAAAGTATCCTGCGCCAAGTCTGTCGCAGCGGGTCGCGCTCTCCTCAACGCCTTCGAGAACAAACGTATGGAGTCGGTCGTTCGCGGAAGGATAACTGAACGTCAGCCCTTCATAAACCAGCAGAGGAAGCTGGTTCGCGTTGGCGAGGGCAGCGGCGTAAGCGAGCGCATGATTCTGTGGCACGCGCCGGTTCATCTGCATCCAGTAGAGAACGTATGCGGCTCTCGCGCGAGGTGACGCCTCGTTGAGTACGCGGACGCGCTCCGCATCCACCGGCATCAGTCTTCAACAGGAGCAACGCTGGAGAGTTCGGCGCTCCTTACGATGTAGTTCTTCTCAAGCTGACGGCAGAGTTCTGCGCCGAGTTTTTCCGGTTGTTCCTTCGGTTCGTGCTGGACGATGACCTTGATGAAGAGGTTGGTGCGCATAGCTCCCTCTTTATACCAAGGGGCATGCGGGAAAGGCCGCGCTACTGCTGGTTGAAGCTGACGACCGCGCGAGCGCGAAAAGCTACCGGTGTGGTCCCCTGCATCGCCGGTTTAAAGCGCCACTTGCTGACTGCGGAAATCGCGCGGCAATCGAGGCCGGGTTCCAGCTTTTCGAGCAATCGAATGTCGCTGACGTGTCCCTGAGTATCGACCACAATCGATAACATTACGCTCCCGGAGACCTTATTCTTCTGCGCGTCCGTTGTATATCCCGGGTCGAATTTATACACAAGTTCAGGAGGGGCCACCGTCCCGCGAGGCACTCGCTTGTGATCCATAACGCCCCAGACCGGGACAGGAGCTACGGCATCGGGCGACGCGGCTTTTCGCATCAGAGCCAGCAAAGCAGCTTCCGACGCCCGCCCCGCTTCAAAGCTAAGTACCTTGCCGTCGCGCCCGATAAGCAAGTTCGCGGGCCATGCGCGCAGACCGAGGGATTCAGCATCGCTCGCCGGCGCCATCGCCGTGAAATGCGGGCTTCCGGCGGACTTCACGATCTCGGCGGATTCATCGATGTTGACACGCAAAACCTTTACCTCGCCTCCGATCGTCCTGGCTGCGTTGTCCAGAACCACTGCGGCGTCGTCGCAAGGTTTGCACCAGGTGGTCTGAAGATGCAGCAGCACCGGTTTACCGTGGAGTTTCGCGAGATCGAGTGGATGGCCGTCAACCGTCGTCAGATGCAGCGCGGGAACCGGGCGCCCGACCAGGCCGCGCGCCGTGACAGCGAGATCCATCAGATGCCAGTCGACTTCCGCCGCATCGGCAGGAACGATAAAACTGAATGCGTTCGCATTCACCGCGTCGCCCGTATGGAAACGCGTGATTGCGATGGTCGCGGGGATTTCTTTATCCAGATGCGGCGGTGTCACACCAGTCTGCTGGCGCAGAGCGACGCCGGTTTTTCGATCGATCCATAGAGTGCGGGGTCGCGGATCTGACTTCGCACCGCTCCGCTCTTCGGTTGACACCTCGATCACTGCGCAATGAAATCGCTCGCCATCCAAATCAATTTCTTCATCCCGCAGCAGCTTCGCGGAGACCAGTGTGCCGGTTGGCTCAAGCTCAGGGGTGAGAAGCGTCAGGCTGGCAACCGACCGTGCCGGAAGCGCCGCATCAATCCGCGCGAACTGATTCGTCGATTCCTGCCAGAATAGAGTACTGTGGCCGTCAGAGAAGACCGTCATCTCACCGGTAAAAGGTGTGCTACCGGAAACCAACACCTTGTCGGGTTGCAGCACCGTCAACTTCGCCAATACATGGAATCCATCGGCGCCTGGTTCGGCGTGAGGCTTCGCGAGAACCGTTTCTACTTCGACCTGATAGGCCGGTAGCTGCCGGAGGGCTGTGGTCGCGCGCGTATACAGAATGGCTGCCTCGGGATCAAGCTGATCGCCCGACTGTCCCAGGGCAGACACGGAGAAAACCGCCATTACCAGAGCAAATCTCATTTGTAAACTCTCTTTACAAACCAGCCTTGTCCAGATGTTTACACTTTTTTACCGAGTGCGCAAGGGGTATCATGCGGAAAAGGTCCTGAATGCCCCAATTGATCGCTAAGCCAACCCGCATTGCCCCGGCTGGCAACAAACCGAAACTGATCGACGAATTCATCGGTCACGTAAATTCCGGCGACGGCGCGCTCAGCATTGCTCACATGCATAGCCCGAGCGGCTGGCTGGAACCGGGACAGACTCCGGAATTCGACGAGTACACCGTTGTTCTTAAGGGCATGCTGAGGGTGGAATCGGAAAGTGGCGCGCTTGAGGTTCGCAGCGGCCAGGCCGTCATCGCAAAGCGTGGCGAATGGGTTCGCTACAGCACGCCGGGACCGGAGGGTGCTGAGTATTTGGCGATCTGCCTGCCCGCCTTCTCCCCCGGCACGGTCCACCGGGATCCGGAGTCCGAGTCGTGAGGGAACCGTTCCCTTCTATGCTGTAATAGAAAATTCAGCCTTCATGCCGAACTTCAGTACACGACTGAACCGCCGCTTTGTCGCGGCACACCGCGTGAGCCGCGAATGGCGCATGCTCGCGAGCGGGGTCCTGGACACCAACCATCCCGTTCTGGCGCACATCATTCCCACACGGCGCTGCAATCTTTCGTGCACGTATTGCAATGAGTTCGACGATTTTTCCAAGCCCGTACCGCTGGAAGAAATGTATCGCCGCATCGACCGGCTGGGTGAACTCGGAACTTCCGTCATTTCCTTCAGCGGTGGCGAACCGCTGCTGCATCCCGATCTCGATCTCCTCGTAAGGAGAATCCGCCAGACCGGCGCCATCGCCGGCACGATCACGAATGGCTTTCTGCTGAACGTGGACCGCATCCACAGGCTCAATGACGCGGGTTTGGAGCACATGCAGATTTCGATCGACAACGTGTTGCCGGACGACGTTTCAAAGAAAAGTCTGAAGACGCTGGATCTCCGTCTGCAGATGCTGGCCGAGCACGCGGATTTTCACGTCAACATCAATTCGGTGGTGGGCGGCGGGATTCACAATCCGCATGACGCTGTCACGGTGGCAAAGCGCGCAGTGGAACTCGGATTCACAACAACGGTGGGAATCATCCACGATTCGAGCGGGCAGTTACAGCCCCTCTCGAAAGTGGAAGAGAGCATCTTCCTGCAGGTTCGCGACATGGGGAAGAAAAGCTATGCGCGAATGAACTACTTCCAGGACAATATTGCGCACGGCATCGAGAACAAATGGAAGTGTCGCGCGGGCGCGCGATACCTCTACATCTGCGAGGATGGCCTGGTTCATTACTGTTCACAGCAACGGGGTTATCCCGGAAAGCCGCTCGCGGAGTATACGAAGGAAGACATTCGCCGCGAGTTCATTACCGAGAAGGGCTGCGCTCCGCGCTGCACTGTTGCCTGCGTCCACTACACTTCGTACATGGATTTCTGGCGCGCTCCCCAGACGATTCCGGCTCCGCCGAACGCCCCCCACGACAACGGCTCGAAGCTGGTTCAGTTGCAGACGCGGTAATTTCGGCATTATGCTTGCATGACCTCGCCCGAGGTCTGTAAATGCCGGAAAAGAAAACCACAGAACGCGCAAAAAAGGACAAGTCAGAGGGTAAGTCGGCATCCACTCAGGCGGGCGAGTATGTCCATGAAGAGATGGAACACATCAAGGAAGGTAAGCACGGTGCGCGATCGACGAAGCAGGCGATTGCGATTGGATTGTCGAAAGCGCGCCGCGCGGGAGTAAATGTCCCGGCAGGCCGTCACGCATCGGCAGGCGCCAAAAAGCAGGCAGCGCACGATTCGGCCAAGGGCAAGAGCTCCGATCACAAAACCTCGGTGACACGGTCCCGCGCTACCGCCAAGGCCCTTCGGAAGGAAGGCCACTCGGCTGCTTCTAAGACAGCCCTGTCACGACACGCAAAGGCGAGCGCGCGGCAGCGCACGGCTTCGGAGCGCAGCGCGTCGGCAAAGAAGGCGGCACGCACTCGCGCAGCGAACAAGGGTTAAATCGCAATTGGCCCGCCGTTTGCTGTGAAGCCCCGCGTGCGGGTGACGGTGGGTCTGTCTCTGGCGTTTTTCACTGTGTGGGTTGCCGGCGGACTGGCTCAGACAGCCGCTCAGTTTGAAGGGCAGCGCATTGACGATGTCGAATACCGTCCGGCAAACGGGCTGGATCCATCTGATCTCAATCAGGTGCAACTGCTGACGAAAGGGACAGCACTTCATTCCCGGGATGTCGCAGCCACAATCGATGCACTTTTCTCAACTGGCCGGTTTGAGGACATCGCAGCGGAAGCCGAGCGGAGCGCGACCGGCGGTGTCGTAATTCGATTTGTCACGAAGCTGCGAATGTTTGTGGGAGGCATCAGTGTGGAAGGCAAAGTGGCCGCGCCTCCAAACAACGGCCAGCTTCGCAGCAGCGCTCAGTTGACGCTTGGCGCCCCATTCGAACAGGCGTCTGTTGACGGCGCCGTTCAACGAATGAAACGCCTGTTCCAGTCCAACGGTTTCTACGAGGCCACCGTTGACCCGATGATTGATCGGCCGGCGGGAAGCGTGGAATCGCAACAGGTTTTCATTCGAATTCAGGTACACGGCGGGAACCGGGCGAAATATGATACACCGGTTCTTCAGGGTGCGGCCCCTCTTGATGACAGCACGGTCGTAAAGGCGACAGGATGGCGTTATCCGCTGGTTCACTGGTGGAAGCAGGTGTCCGCCGCACGCACGCGTTCGGGAGTGCAGGGTGTGCTCTCACGGTATGAAAAGGATGACCGCCTTCTGGCGCGCGTCGATCTGCAGGATTTGCAATACAACGCCGCAAAGCGCCGCGTAATCCCGCACCTCGCCATTACGCCGGGGCCGCGCGTGAAGCTGACGACAGTAGAGGACAAGGTTTCCACTCGGGTCCTGAAACGGTACGTTCCCGTGTTCGAAGAGCAGGAAGTCGATAACGATCTGCTCGTGGAGGGCCGCCGTAACCTGCATGACTATCTGCAGAGCCAGGGCTACTACGATGCCGACGTGGACTTTCGCATCCAGCCCACCGTGAACGATCTCGAAACCATCGAATACGTCATCTCCAAAGGCCAGCGCTTTCGCATGGTGCATCTGGAAATTCATGGCAACAAATACTTCGATGCAGCCACAATTCGCGAGCGCATGTTCATCGCACCGTCAGCCTTCAATCTGCGGCGCGGCCGCTACAGCGATGCTTTTCGCCGGCGCGATGAGGCCACCATCTCTGACCTCTATAAATCGAACGGCTTTCGAGACGTGCGGGTCACGATTACGGAAGACCGGAATTACCACGGCAAAGCCGGAGATGTTTCCGCCACGGTCAGCATAACGGAAGGCACGCAATGGCTGGTGGATCGGTTTAGTGCAAACGGCGTCGAACAGGCGAATCGCGATGATGTTCTCGGCTCGGTAACGTCACTCAGAGGGCAACCATTTTCAGAAGTATCGCTGGCGGTGGACCGCAACGCGATTCTCACCTGGTATTACACACATGGTTTCCCCAATGCAACCTTTCGCGCGGAGTGGCGGAATGCCGATGCGCCGAATCGTGTTGAAGTAACTTACACAATCACCGAAGGCGCGCGCGAGTATGTGCGCGCCGTGCTTACCCACGGGCTCAGCACTACGCGGGCAGGCCTGGTCAACAAGGCCATCGCACTAAAACCTGGTGATCCGCTGTCTCCCGTGGAACAGACTGAAGGACAGAAGCGGCTGTACGATCTGGGAGTTTTCGCGCGCGTCGATACCGCAATCGAGAATCCGGATGGCTCCACGCAGCATAAGTTTCTCTTGTACGATTTTCAGGAAGCCAACCGGTACACGCTGAACATCGGGGTTGGCGCACAGGTAGCGCGTTTTGGAAAGCCGAGCACGCAAAGTCTGGGTTCTCCGGCTGGTTCAACGGGCTTCAGCCCGGAGTTTTCCCTCAACGTGAGCCGCATCAACTTTCTGGGGCTTGGGCACACCGTCAGCGCGCAGGCCGTCTATTCCTCGATTCAGAAATCCGGATCATTGAGCTATCAACAGCCCCGCTTTCTCAATTTTGCCGGCCGCAACATCACCTATTCGCTCACTTATCAGGATCAGCGCGATGTGCGAACATTCGCGTCAAAACGAGAAGAGGGCTCAGTCCAGATTTCACAGAAGTTCTCCAAAGCGACGACGGGGCTGTTTCGCTTCGCGTACCGAAGAGTCAGCGCCAGCCAGGTCGTTATTCCGGTGCTCCTGATTCCACAGCTCCTGCAGCCCGTTCGTCTGGGAATCCTTTCTACCAACCTCCTGCGTGATCGACGCGATAATCCCGCCAATCCGCATCGCGGCAGCCTGAACAGCGTTGACCTGCGACTGGCGACACGCTACTTCGGCTCCCAGCGCAGCTTCGGCGCGGCATTGGTCCGCAACGCCAGTTACTACCGGCTGACGCCGAACCTGGTGCTCGCACGGCAAACCGAATTCGGCGTCATTCGCCCGTTTTCCGCACCTGCGGGATTAAGCGAACAGGAGTCGGTTCCATTGCCGGAGCGTTTCTTCGCGGGGGGGGCCGATTCGCTCCGCGCGTTCGCATTCAACGAAGCAGGCCCTCGGGATACGGGCGCGCCACTGATTCCCGGTGGCCCCGCCTCACAACCCACTGGTTTTCCGCTGGGCGGCAACGCGCTGTTCGTAAACAACGTGGAACTGCGGTTTCCGTTGCTGGGTGACAACATTCAGGGCGTCTTCTTCCACGACATGGGAAACGTGTTCACATCGCTCACCACTATGTCACTTCGCTTCCACCAGCGCGACCTTCAGGATTTCAACTACACCGCGCAGGCCGCCGGTTTCGGCATTCGATATCGGACGCCGGTTGGTCCTGTCCGTGTTGATCTCGCGTACAGCCTCAATCCGCCATCTTTCGAAGGCTTCAGCGGAACCCCGCAACAGCTTCTCACGTGCGACCCGAACAACCCTGCGTCGTTGGCGAAGCCCGTGTGCCAGGTGACGAAACAATCGACTGGTTCGTTTCAGTTCTTCTTTTCGATTGGACAGACTTTTTGAGTCATGCGGCGAACGGTTCTCATCTCCGCAATCCTCTCCGTCGCAGCCTCCGGCGCGGTCACGCTGGACCGCATCGCCGTGGTGGTGGAGCGTCATGCGATCAAAGCAAGCGATATCGATCATGACCTGCGCGTTACGGCGTTCCTGAACCAGGCCGCCACTAATCTCAGCCTCGACGCGCGGAAACAATCCGCGGGGCGCCTGGTGGATCAGACCCTCATTCGCGAAGAGATTTCATCGGGCGACTATGATCGCGCAACCGACTCCGACGCTCAGCATATGCTGGCGCAGCTGCGCCACGATCGCTTCGGGGGCGCGGATGGCCGCCTGCGCGAGGATCTGGCTCGATATGGCCTCACGGAGGCCGAACTAGCCGATGCCCTGCTCTGGCAGCTGACTGTTCTGCGGTTCATCGATCAGCGGTTTCGGCCCGCGGTAATGGTCACCGATGAAAACGTAAAAACGTATTTCGATTCTCACCAGTCCGAACTAAAACGCCAGAACCCGAAGGACAGTAGCCTGGAAGCACTGCAACCGAAGATTCGCGAGTTGCTGGAAGGGCAGGAAATTGACAAACAGTTCGATGCGTGGCTGGAGGCCAGGCGCAGGGACGCACGTGTCCAGTACCACCAGGAGGCGTTCGAGTGACGATTCTTCGAAGGGCGCTGGCCGGGCTCGCGATCCTTATTGTGCTGGTTGTAGTAACCGTTCTGATCGTGATTCGCACCGGCTGGTTTCGCAGCTACGTGCGTGCAAAGGTAATCGCGGCAATTGAAGACGCCACCGGCGGCCGCGCGGAAGTCGGCGCCTTCGCATTCACAGAGAGCAATATGACCGCAACCGTTGACGGGCTGGTGATTCATGGCACTGAGCCTGCGGATGCGTCGCCATTCCTGAGTGTCCATCAGGTCACTGTGAAGATCGGCTTCCTCCGCGGTTTGAAGCATTTGGTGGGCATCTCGAGCCTCATCGTAGACCAGCCGCAGGTCAACATTGTCGTCCTCGCCGACGGCCGCAGCAACATCCCGACACCGAGGAACGCGCAGCCGTCAACCGGTCCCCCGCTAAAACCGGTCGTCGATCTGGCAATCGGACACTTCGCATTGAACCGCGGTTTCGTTGCATTCGACGAGCGACGAACACCCCTGAATGTTCAGATGAGCAATCTTGAGGCGCGGTTGACATACAACACCTTCGCCCAAACCTATCAGGGGACGATCGCGTTCGCTCCCGTGTACGTCGTCTCCGGCAGGAATACGCCGTTGGCAGTGGAGGCGCGGCTGCCACTTGTTTTCGGAAGTGACAGAATCGAACTACATCGCGCGACGGTCTCAACAGCCGCTTCAACATTCGCGTTGGACGGCTCGGTACGCAACCTTCGCAATCCGGAGGTAGCCGGTCGCGTCAGCGCGCGGGTCGCGCTTGCCGACCTCCGTACCGCCGGCCTGATCAAAACATCGCCCTGGAGTCCGGCGAATATTCGGCTGGCGGCGGACGTTTCCAATTCGAACGGAACGACTCAGATCAACAGCATGCACGCGGATTTCAGCGCCTCTTCCATTGACGCAGCGGGCAATTTGCAGGGAGTGCAGTTCCATTCCACACTGGCGCTGGGCGAACTCGCTCGCGTGTTTAATATCGGCAATATCCTCTCCGGCACGATGACCGCGAGCGGTACCGCGCGGCTGGATGCCAACAATAACTGTGCTGCCACCGCGAGTATTCAGGCCATGGGGCTCGCTCTGCAGAGCGGCACTACGACGATTCGCAACGTGAATCTTACTGCCAGGATTCAGGCCGATCCAAAGGCGATCGATCTCGGGAACGTCGTGGTCAACGCACTCGGTGGCCAATTCGCGGGCAAGGCATCTCTGCATGATATGCGGAATTACCGTGTGGATGGCACTCTGCGCAACTTCGATATTCGAACCACGCTCGCATCATTCCGTGTGAATGTTCCTTATGACGGCGCGATCACGGGCGTAGTGTCCGCATCAGGCGATACGGTATCAACTCAAAGTCTGAGTGCGGCCGCAAGGCTGACCGTGACGCCCGGCAAGCGCGGCATTCCGGTCGCAGGGAAGATCGATGCGCGATACACGGCGCAGGCAGGCGATCTGACGCTGGCAAATTCCTACTTGACACTGCCGCACAGTCGCATTGAGATGAACGGAGCGTTGCAGCGAAGCCTGAATCTCGCCGTCCAGACTCAGGACCTGAACGACTTCCTCGCAGCAGCGAAGGTCACAGGTGAGGCTGTGAAACTGAACAAGGGGCAGATTAACTTCACTGGCGCCGTGACCGGAGGGCTCAGTGCGCCCCGCATCTCCGGCCACCTGGCAGCCTCCCGGATTCTGGTGGAAGGACGCCAGTTCGATTCTGGCGCGGCCGATCTTGCGGCATTCGCCGGTGGCGCGCAGATATCGAACGGGACCATCACACGGGCGGGCGCTGCGAACGGAATGCGCGCGCGCTTCTCCGCCACGCTCGGACTCGCCAACTGGAAGCTGCCTCCGTCCGAACCCATACAGGCGGATTTTGCGATTGACCAGGCCGATCTTGCCGATCTTGCAGCGCTGGCCGGCGAAAATGCCGCAGGCTATTCCGGAGCAGTGATTGCGCAGGCGCATGTCACCGGAACCGCCGGCAATCCCCTTGGCGCAGTCAGCGCGCAGGCATCGCAGGGCACAATCGCCGGCCAGCCTTTCGATGAAACGAAACTCCAGGTGAACCTGCAGGATCGTCTTGTAACGATCCCCTCCGCATATATCCAGTCACCGGCGGGGAGAGTGGATTTGAGCGGTGAGTATCGCCATCCCGCGGACAGCTTCACAACAGGCCACTTGCGCGCGCACGTGACGAGTACTTCCCTCAATCTGGCGAAATCTTTGCCGCAGATCTCCATTCGCCTGACAGGAACCGTGCAGACTAATCTAGATGCCGAAGCGGACATCACAACGACGGGCGCCATGGTTTCAAGCGTGAACGGCACCGTCACCGGCCGCGAACTGAATGTTGCGGGCCAGGCCTACGGTGCTCTGGACATCTCACTGCAGACTGCAGGACGTACCGTAAGCTACACCGCGAGACTGACGCCGCCTTCCTCAAAGTTGCAGATCGCAGGCAGCACACAGTTGGCGAAAGACTATCCGACCGCCATCGCCGCCACACTAACGGACCTCTCCGTGGAAAAGCTGCTCGCCACGGCGGAACAATCGAACATTTCCGCCACTGGAAATCTCTCCGGCACAATTCATCTGAGCGGAACGCTTCAGAATCCTCAGGGTGATGCCAATCTGCAGCTCACGCGCGCCGTTCTCTACGACGAACCAATCGACCGTGTGCAACTGCAGGCAACCTACTTCCCCGGCAACATTGCAGTCACCCAACTGGAAGTTGACGCAGGTTCATCGCATGTCCGCGCGAGCGGGCACTACGATCACCCCGTGGGGAGTTTGCAAACCGGCAACGCCGCCTTCTCAATCGAGAGCAACTCCATCGATCTGTCGAAAATCCGAAACGTTCAGAACAGACGCCCCGGACTCGCCGGAATCCTGCAGATCGAGGCCAAAGGCAGCGGCGTGATTCAGACAGGTAATCCGCGGCTTACTCTCCGTGAACTCACACTCAACGCCGGAGCCACGGGCATCAGGGCCGCCGGCGAAACTTTCGGCGATCTGAAGCTGACTGCGAATACATCCGGCGCTGGTGTCGTGTCAATGGCGCTCGATTCCAATCTCGCGGGCGCCCGCATTCAGGGACACGGCACAACCCAGCTGAAAGAAGGCTATCCTGTTAACGCTGCGCTGACCTTCGACAACGTGATGTACTCGCACGTAGCCAGGCTGCTGGGCGTCACTACGGACAATTCGCGCGGCGTCGAAGCGGTGGCTGCCGGACAGTTATCAATCGATGGCCCGATTCTGCATACCGATCAGTTACGCGCCGGCCTTCAGGTGACAAAGCTGACTGCGACTGCGAATGCGCGGCCGGGACAATCGCAGCCGGTATCGATCTCCAACAACGGGCCAATCGGTATCGCGCTCGACCGCGGGATCGCTCGCATTCAAAGCGCGCATATTTCCGGATCGGGGGCGGACCTTAGCGCCACCGGCACAGCATCAATCACCGGCGGACCCCTCGCGCTGGCGGTTAACGGGAACGTGAACCTCGGTATTCTGCAGAACTTCGATGCAGACTTATTCTCCTCCGGCTCCATAACCTTGAACGCGGCGGTTCGCGGCACGCTCAGTCAGCCCATCGCAAATGGACAAGTTGCGCTCCGCGACGCCAGCCTGAGTTACGCAGGCCTTCCAAATGGCATTTCAAAAGCGAACGGAACCATTCTGCTCACCGGTAACACCGCGAGTATTCAGAACCTGACGGCAGAGTCTGGTGGCGGAACGATTTCCGTCACTGGCTTTGCCGGCTACGGCGATGTCATTCGCTTCGGCGTTCAGCTCAAAGCATCCAGAGTTCGGGCGCGCGTGCAGCCGGGCGTCAGTGTGGTTGCTGGCGCGAACGTCCAGCTAAGCGGTACCTCTCGTCGCAGCGTAATTTCCGGTACGGCCGTGATAGATCAAATCACCTACAATCCGCAGACCGACATTGCCGCAATACTTTCAAAAGCTTCGCCAACGGTCCAGTCCGCGTCGGCGCCTTCGGCGTTGCTCGAAAACATGCGGCTCGATATCCGCGTACGAACCGCCGCCGGACTCTCCGTGCGCGCGGGGATCGCCGAAGGGATCTCTGCTACCGCTGATATCCGGATACAGGGAACCGCTGCTCAGCCTGGAGTTCTTGGACGCGTAATCATCGATGAAGGCAAACTGGTCTTCCTCGGCTCCTCATTCACCGTAGATACCGGCACAATTGCGTTCTACAATCCGCTACTGATCGAACCTGTTTTGGATGTCAGCCTGGAGACGCAGAGTCAGGGCGTTCAGGTAATTCTTCATGTAACGGGAACCATTGACAACATGAAGCTTAACTACACGTCTAACCCGCCCCTGGAGTTCGACGAAATTCTCGCCTTGCTCGCCACCGGCAAGACACCCACCACCGATCCGACGCTCCTCGCCAATCAGCCGACAACGCCGCAAGCCTCATTGCCGCAGGTAGGGGAATCGGCCCTACTCGGCAGCGCAGTTGCCAATCCGCTCTCCGGAAGACTCCAGCGCGTATTCGGCGTATCGCAACTGAAGATCGATCCATCTTTCCAGGGCGGATCGGAACTGCCCACCGCGCGCCTCACACTGCAGCAGCGAATCACCAGCAACGTGACGTTCACCTACACGTCAGCACTCGACGATCCGAATGGTCAAATCATCAAGGTGGAGTGGGCATTCGATCCGAAATGGTCCGCGGCGGCCACGCGCGACCAGAACGGTATCTTCAGCGTGAACTTTTTCTACAAACGGCAGTTCCGTTAACGTTGTATTTCCCTGCGTGGATGAAAGCGCAGCGCCCATACTCGCGTGAACTCGGCGCCAAACAGAAATAGCTGCGCGGAGTAGTAGACCCAGACCAGTACAACCACCAGACTGCCTGCGGTCCCGTAAGTCGAGTGATAACTGGCCCTTCCCAGGTAGATTCCAATGAACTGCCGTCCGGCTGTAAACACCAGCGATGTAAAGCACGCACCCACCACGACATCATTCCACCGCAACTTGGCATCGGGCACCAGCTTATAGAT
>JBEHXG010000059.1:0-17344 GCA_048498815.1 Acidobacteriota bacterium
ACGACGACAAACGGAAATAAATTCATGGTCACGATTATCCGCATCAACGGAACTGCGACCTATCTCGTCAAGGCCCTCCAATAGATGGTTGCCTTCTATTGGAGGGCCTTGGTGAAGGTTGATCCGTTACTGATAGTCTTTGTTTCGGCGTCTCCGCCGGTGAATCCGATGAGGGTGAGTCTGTTGAGGTACATAGTTTTTTTTCCTGTTCTGCCCGCGTGTCCTGGGGCACTCAAGAGCGAGAAGCCGCCGCTCCCAAGGCGAGATGCTGCTTTTCTGGGGGGACCAGAATGGGGGAGCCAGAACCGGAACGGCGTCGTCAGACGAAGCAGAAGCTTCGAAGTCCACAGGGCGCGGGAATTTGGCCCGAAGCTGTGCCTAGGACCGAAGGACGGATCAGGATAATGACGTTCCTCGACGCTCCCTCCAGGTTTCGCCCCAGCTTAGATGAAGAACATGATCAACTCAAAGAACCGCCCGCTAATCGGCAACGCCGCTGGAATTGAACTGGTAAGGGAGGCGTAAGAAGCGGATCGAACTACGTCAGCGTGTGCGTCGTGAGGCTAAACGTTTTTGCCACGTTGAGAGGTCGAGCGCACCACTACCAAGCGAAGGCGGAACAAAGGGCGAGTTATCAATTGACGGGGAACACCAGACCCTCGGGTGCCCGTTTCAAAGGTGATTATGGCGTGTATAGTGTCAGCGGACGGGGGCTGGTATTCAACCACCGAAATTACGGCCTTATGCGGCTCGGTTGCGCTCGTAACACCTTGAAACTAAAACGTGGAGCGGGAGAGGGGACTCGAACCCCCGCCTCCAGCTTGGGAAGCTGGCATTCTACCACTGAATTACTCCCGCTCATCGACAGCCGGATCAACGTTGCCCTGTATACGGATTCACTATAACATCGGGGCGGCACTCACATGCCACCG
Source organism: Acidobacteriota bacterium (assembly GCA_048498815.1). Classification (GTDB taxonomy): domain Bacteria; phylum Acidobacteriota; class Terriglobia; order Bryobacterales; family Bryobacteraceae; genus BOG-234. The sequence goes on from JBEHXG010000059.1 coordinate 933, forward strand.
GTAACAACAAACCCGGCCCAATAAAAAGGATGCCGTGTAGCTGGATCGCGCAGCAACGAGGTGGCAGCGGCGCTCAGGCTCTCCGGCGCATGGCCGCCTTTTGCAAAGTTGTTATGAAAAGCCGTCATCAGCTTCGTGGTCGGCGCGGAACCCACTTTCCAGTAACTCAAAATCGACGATCGCGCTCCGGCAACCGCAAGTGCCCAGCCCAGACCCATCATGCCCTCTCCCGGCTCCGCATTTCCGCGCGCCGTCTCGCAGGCGGCGAGAACTACCAGGTCGGCGTGCAGTCGCATCTCCATTAAATCCGCTGCACTGAGCTTTGCGTCGCCGAAATCGATTTCGGAGTAAAGGGGTGCGCTGCTGTTCAGTTCGCCGTGTCCGGCCAGATGAATGATTCCGGCTTCCGGGGCGTCCTTCTGAAAATCGGCAAGGCGGGAGACAACGATCTTCTTCCGACCCGGGTAAGAAGGGGAAATACCGCTGACTTCCTCGGGTAATCCAGCCAGAAGCACCGTATTGTGGCTGTTAACCGGCCGGCGAGTGATTTCAGCCAGCGCCGCAAAGGAGGGGGTGATCGAAAGCGAGAATCGCTCTATGACGTGGCGGCCGGAACCATCCATGAGCGCGGCAAACGGGAGGCTCCAGAGTTCGGCATCCGGAGAGATGACCAATTTTCGGGCGCCTTTCAGTTCCGGCATCAGAGGCTCCAGCAGCGCGTTATACATGCGCCGCGAGGCGGCCTTGTAGTTCAGGTCACGCCGGGCAAGCTGGTCCTGGAAGGCTTTGATTTCGGAGGGATTCAATTTGAGCGATCGAGCTGTGATTTTTTCGCCCACGACAAAGGCCAGCCATCCATCGGCGGTTCGAAAGTATTCAACGAACCGCGTAGTGTTGTCCGGAATCAGCCTGGCGATGAACGACGAATCAGGGGTTGCAAAGCTGCCCGATTGCAGCGCAAGCTCGGGATGTTCACTGTAAATCCGGCGTCGCAGCCGATCCAGTTCCCGGACTGCCGCGAGATCTCCTCGCATTGCAGCCGTCTTCAAAGAAACCGTTCGCCCCCGGTCGGCAGATGTCAGAACAGAACTATCCTCAAGGCCCGGACCAAGAAGAATATCCATCAGGACACGCGCCTTTGCCTTCTCCGCGACCCGGAATGCAGCATCTGCATCTCCGGCGGCAACCAGGTTTTGCGTCAGGAGGCGGTAAGCAACCAGGTGATTCTCAAGCGTCTTGCGCAATTGCGCGGGATCGCCGGGGGCCTCCGCGCGCAGAAATTCCGCGATATCGACCGCCGCTTCAAAATCGGCCCGGGCATCGGCAGATTGACCCGCCGCGTCCTCGATTCGCCCGAGAACGGTTCTGGCCGTGAACTCCCAGTTGGGAGCTCCGGCACTACGCGCCAGTTCCAGCGCCTCCCTGGCGGCGTGACGCGCCTCGTCCCGCTTGCCGAGTTTTAGCAGAGTTTCGGCGAGCACTGACAGCAGCTCACTGCGGAGATCTTCGCGCTGCGCCTGTCCGGCTACATCGAGCGCCTCGCGGAGACGTGCTTCAGCGGATTCGTACTGTCCCCGCTGTGTATAGACTTCGGCCATCGTGGCCAGCGCCGCCGCTTTGATGTTGCGCTCCTCGGGCCTTGTCGTGCGAGTCACGATGTCACGGAGCGCGTCCACCGCACGCTCGGAACCAGATCCGCCGTAGCGAAAGGTAACGATCTTCAGCGCGCCGGTAGCGTCGAATTGTCCGGTGTCGCCGAGGTCTATCGATTCCTGCTCCAGCTTTGCCGCATACTCCCTATCCCCCAGGATGCCGTATTGCGTTGCCAGATTGTCAAGCAGAATACTCGCTCCTTTCCGGTCATTCGCTCGTCGCGCCAGAGCGAGGCCATCTTCCAGCGTGCTGATGGCAAGACGCGTTCTGCCTGTCAGTGCGTAGATGCGCCCCACAAGATAGAGTGAGCGGGTTTGATGCTCTTCATGACCGCACGCGCGCGTGAGTTCGCGTTCGCGCTCGGCGGGCTGCACCGCCTCGCGGATTCGCCCCAGCCGCACAAGTTCGAGCCCCGCGCCATGCAGATTTTCTTCAAGCATCTCTGAGTCCGCGGCACCTTCGCTCAATTTGATGCCCTCACGGTAAGCCGCGAGCGATCCCACGTGGTCCCCCAGCGAACCTTTCGCCAGCCCTACGCGGCGATAGAGGGCGCCCGCCGTGGCCGCCGGAGGGCCAGACTTGAGAACCGTCTCATAGGCGGATACCGCAGCGCTCCACTTGCGCTCACCGAATGCGGCGTCGCCCGCGGGATCAAGCGGCGGCGATTGCTGCGCGGCAGCCTGCAGAATGGCTGTCGTTAGAAACAACACGAACGGCACCATTCCACCTATGATAGAGAACTATGGCCGACGGCGTCATCGGGATCGACAAGCATTCTGACGCCACCGCGCCTGCGCCGGCCCCCGATCACCTTGTGGCCAGTCTTTCTTCGCGCATCAGACTAACGGTCCGCCGCCGCCTCTCGGCAGCTCGCCACATCACGCCCGAAGATGAGCAGGATATCGTCTCGAATGCAATCACGGCGCTCCTGGTGCGTCTTCGGCGCGCACGCCAGGCGGAATCGCCAATCGAGGATCTCGACGCATATGCTGCGGCTATTGCCTCAAACGCCGCCGATCGATTCTTTGGGCAACGCGCGCCGCAGCGCACGCGCCTGCGTCTACGCATCCGATATGTACTGACAACGGTGGAGAGGTTCCGTCTCGAGATGTCGACTGCCGGCGTCTGGACATGTTCTTTGAACCGGGCCGGGCGGGGAACACAGGGAGGCAAGCTTGCCCGTCTCGTCGGAGAGATTCTGGAACGCGCCGGCGGGCGCCTGGAACTGGCGGAACTCACCACGCAGGCGGCGCACATCCTCGGCGTCAGCGACCTTACGGAAGAGCCTGACCCTGACTCCGAAGCTTCAGCGATTCCGAGCGCCGCTGGTCAGGTCGAATTGCGTGACTGGCTTGGCGCCGTGTGGCGGGAGATCGGAGACCTTCCCGAGCGGCAGAGAATCGCATTGCTTCTGCAGTTCGGCGCATCGGAGAACTGCAGCATGTGCTCGCTGGTTGATCTGGGTATCGTCCGGTTTGGAGAACTGGCGGCCGCCCTCGGGCTCACGAAGGACGAACTGGCTCAGTTGTGGAATCGCGTGCCCCTGTCCGATCGGGAGATTTCAGAACGGCTCGGCATTACCCGGCAGCAGGTGATCAATCTGCGGAGTTCGGCTCGCGAAAGATTATCGCGACGGCTTGCCAACATTGGTGCGAAATTAGACACCAATAGGAAGGACACCCGAAAGTGAACAGCGCGCATATCCCTGCCGGGACTCTGGAGAGGTATTTGGCCGGCGCTCTCACGGCGTCGGAAGTCCTTTCTCTGCATGATCACTGCGACGATTGTGATTCCTGTCGAGTGCAGCTCAGGGATCTGGCGGCCCGTCGCGCGGAGGCCGTCGCGCATCCCACTGAGCAGGAGTGCGTGGATTGTGCGGCCGGACGCCCGGTGGAACCCTGGGTCCGCGTTCACATGGCGGAGTGCGCAGAGTGCGGAGCAATAGTTGCAGATCTGCGTGAGCTCGACGTGAAGGGTTTGGCGCTGCCGCAGTGGATGCTGCGAGCCGCGGCCATTCTCCTCATCGTCGGAGCGGCCGGCTATTGGTATCACGGCCGATCATACTCCCCTGAGGAGCTAGCCGTACTCCGCGACAGCAGCGGCCCCATCACCTTTAGCGCTGCCGTGCCGGAGACCGAACTGGTGCGCGAGGCGATGCGCTCCGGCAAGCTGCCCAGCGGGCCAAAACTCTGGGCGGAACAGAGCGACTTCCTGCGCGGAAGCGGCGGTAAGTCGGACGTCCAGACGCTGGCAGTGCTCTCACCAGTCGCTCTGCGCATCGAATCCGATCAACCTGAATTTCGCTGGTCTGGCTGCTCCGGCGGGAAATATCAGGTCCAGATATTCGATGAAGATCTCAACCCGCTCTTTTCGAGTGGCCCACTCGACGAAACAAGGTGGCGCGCCAGACTGAAACTCGAGCGGGGGAAGCGTTATCTCTGGCAGGTCGAAGCAAAGTGCGGCGGACATACGCTGAATGCGCCGGCGCCACCCGATCCCGCAGCTCGATTCGAGATCGCCACGGACGCTGTGGCGAAGCGCATCGAGTCCGCGGGAGACTCCCATCTTGCACGGGCTGTGATCTATGCATCAGAGTCGATGCCGGAGGCCGCGCGCTCCGAAATTGATGAGCTTGAGAAGCTAAATCCGCATTCGGCGCTTGTCATTTCCCTTCGCCGCAGCATAGGCAAATAATCGAAAAGTTTTTTGCAACGACGCCAATCCCAGGGAAGTTTCGCGAACCATTCTTTCAGCGGGCCAATCCCGCTAACCATCGGAGGAATGAATGGACGTCAAACGCATCGCCTGGTTTGCGATCGCCGCGCTCTTGCCCATCGCCGGCTACGCAGCAGACGGCACCGGAAGTACATCGCCCACAATTTCGTGGGTTCAGCCTGCCAATAATGCCACCGTGGGAGTAGGGTCGTCCGTGATTCTGCAGGCGACACCTTCAGAGCCCGGCGGCACAATTGCGCAGGTTGTCTACTCCATTTCGGGGCGGGTTATTGGAAGCGTACGAAGCGCGCCATGGCAGGTTACATGGAGTCCAACGGCGCAGGGCACTTACTCAATCCTCGCGCTTGCGCTCGATTCCGCCAATCACGGCGGCTCCGCTGCGATCACGGTCATGGTCGGCCCGGCAGGCGGTTCCCCCACCGGGCCCAAATACAACCTGACCGTTGTTAACGGATCCGGCAGCGGTAGTTACGCCGCCGGGACAACGATTAACGTCAGCGCGGCGCCGCCCGCCGGGCAGGTATTCCAGAGCTGGAGCGGTCCCTCAATCCCCAACGCTTCCGCAGCCTCGTTTCTCTACACGATGCCGGGCGGCGATACTGTTCTCACGGCAAACTGCGTAACCCCCACGAAGCCGACTCTTTCGTCGGTGGCGCCCACCCAGTTGCCGCTCGGAGTGTTCTCGGCAACGCTCACGGGTACCGGCTTCGGCGCCAGCACCGCGGCATCGCTCGGTTCCGCGCCACTCGCGGTAACCGCCTTTACCTCGACCAGCCTGAGCGTCACCGGATTCTCCTCGGCAAGCGGAGCGGCAAACATTACAGTCGCCAATGGACCGGCAGTCTCAAACCCGGTGACGGTGCAGATTGGTGTTCCGAATCCGGTCGTTTCCGCTTCGGCAGCGCGGCGATTCCTCGAGCAGGCAGCTTTTGGACCAACGCCCGCTGAAGCCGCGCACGTACAGGCGATCGGCTTCCAGGCCTGGCTGAACGAGCAGTTCGCCATGCCCGCGATCACGAATTACTCCGCTGTAAATCCACAGGGACAGGGCGGTATGTCCGCGGTGTTTCTCTCGAACGCGGTCACCAACTCTGATCAGCTTCGCCAGCGCGTCGCATTCGCTCTCAGTCAGATATTTGTTACTTCGCTGATGAAGCTGAACTGGAATTCTTACATGATTCCGTACCAGCAGATGCTTTTGAACGATACGTTCACCAGCTACCGGCAGGTTCTCGGCGACGTCACGCTGAGCCCGGCGATGGGCTGGTATCTCGACATGGTCAACAACGCGGCCGCGAGCCCTTCTAACGGCACCGCGCCGAACGAAAACTATGCGCGTGAAGTCATGCAGCTTTTCAGCGTGGGAACGAAAGTGCTGAATCAGGATGGCTCCGTGCAAAAGGACTCAGCGGGCGTTCCGATTCCCTCGTACAACCAGGGCCACGTTACCGAACTCGCGCGAGTGTTCACTGGCTGGGGATTCACCTCAAAGACGACGCCAGGTACACCAGTCTGGGGTGCATTCATCGTGTCCGCGTCGATCGATTCGAGCGCCCCGATGTCGCCTTACATCCCGACGCATGACTTCGGCCCGAAGGCGTTGCTCGGCGGCTGTCAGAATGCAGCCGGTCTTTCCGTCACACAGGATCTCAATATGGCGCTCGATTGCCTTGCGGCTCATTCGAATACGGCGCCCTTCATTTCGAAGCAGCTGATTCAGCATCTCGTCAAGAGCAATCCGAGTCCTGCTTATGTATCACGCGTTGCCGCGGCGTTCACACAGTCGAACGGCGATTTGAAAACAATCGTGACCGCTATCCTTCTGGATCAGGAAGCGCGCGCCAACGATGCGGGCGGCGCCGATCAGGCAAACGACGGACACCTCCAGGAGCCCGCGCTCTATCTGCCGGGCATTATTCGTGCATTCGCCGGAACGAATCCGACGAACAACAACTTCGCCTCGAACATCACCGCGCTCGGCGAAGACATTTTTAATCCGGCCAGCGTATTCAACTACTTCTCGCCGTCGTACGTGATCAGTGGCACCGGTGGGCTCCTCGGGCCGGAGTTTCAGCTCGATACCGCGAATGCCGCCGTGCTTCGCGAGAACCTCGTCGCAACGTTTTTTAACTCATACATGAATCCCGTGATGAGCTACGGGCCGACTACGGTCGATCTTTCTCCGTTCGTACCGCTTTCCGCAACGCCATCCATGCTTGTGGATGCTCTCGATCTGACGCTTACTCACGGGACAATGCCCGGACCGATGAAGCAGATCATTGCGAATACCGTAGCGGGCGATACGGGCTCCGCGCTTCACCGCGTGGAAACCGGCGTCTATCTGATCCTGACCTCGAACTTTTACAACGTCTGGCACTAAACCGGAGGACCGAAAATGACATCCAGAAGAAACTTCCTGAAAACTGCCGGAGCTCTCGGAGCTCTGGGCGCACTCGGCGGCCTCGAAGCGCAGGCGGCAAACAGCTACCAGGCGCTTGTCTGCATCTTCCTTGCGGGCGGAAACGACGGCCACAACACTGTCATCCCCATTTCGACCTCCCTGCAGAACTACAGCCTGTATGCACAAAGCCGGCAAGGGCTCGCTCTCGCGCAGTCGTCGCTGCTACCCGTTCAGAACGGAAATGATGTTTACGGTCTGCATCCGCAGATGCCGGAGATTCAGGCGCTTTACAACGCAGGAAATGCCGCTATCCTGGCGAACGTCGGCACCCTGATCGCGCCCACCACGCGGCAGCAGTACCTCGCCAATCCGTACACCAACATGCCCGTGCAGCTCTTTTCTCATGCCGATCAGAGCAATCAGTGGCAGAGTGCGGTTCCCGACGGCACCGCAACCGCGGGCTGGGGCGGCCTGGTGGAAGACAACCTTGCATCATTGAACAGCAACGCGGCATTCTCTCCGATCACCTCAACAGGTGGCTGCGGAATCTTCTGCGTGGGACAGAACACTTTCCCGGCGACCATCCCTGTCGCGGGCGCTTCCACTCTGATCGGAGCAAGCACTGCCGGGCGTCTCAACGCAGTACAGCAGTTGATGCAGTTCGATAACGGACTGAAACTGGTGAACGCCGCCAACACTTACCTGAACCGCGGCATCGGCTTTTCGCAGGCATTCAACGCCGCTCTTTCGAGCGCTTATGTGAACACACCATTTCCTGCCAGCGTGCTCGGCCAGCAACTGCAGACTGTGGCGAAGGTGATGAGCATCCGCAATGTTCTCGGCATCCAACGCCAGATTTTCTTCTGCCAGCTCGGTGGTTTCGACACACACGGCCAGCAGTTCGGAAACCAGGATCTGCTGCTCCAGCAACTCAGCCAGGCCGTCTCCCAGTTCTATCTCGCTACCCAGGAACTCGGCACCGATTCCTCCACCGTCACCTTCACCGCCTCGGAATTCGGCCGCACGCTGCAGCCGAATGCGATCGCCGGAACGGATCACGCGTGGGGCAATCACCACTTCATCATCGGCGCATCCGCCGCGAAGGGCGGGCCGGTTAAGGGCGGTCAGATGTTCGGCGCCTTCCCGACTCTCGCTCTGGGGGGACCGGACGATGCAAACTCGCGCGGGACGATGATCCCCACTACCGCGGTGGAGCAATATGCTTCCACGCTGGCTCAGTGGTTCGGATTACCCGCTGCCAACGTGCCGGGAATATTCAAGTACATTGGCAACTTCCCGACTTCGAAACTGGGCTTCCTTGCCTGATCGGCACAGCACATTCATGAACGGTCTTGCTCTCAGGCAATTGTTCGGGCGACTGGTGGTCTGTCTTCTTTGCGGGTCCGGCGCGGTATTCGCTTCGATCATTCCGGTGGCGACAGCATCCGCTCTCGACCCCAACGACCACGCGACGATGCCGGGACTGAACCAATACCACGCGGGGGGCATCAGCTTCACTTCTGACCTCGGAGTGGGCGTTGTTATGGCGAACCCGGACGGCGGGAGCCTTCACCTCGCCACGGCGAACAGCTTTGGTTATCCGGTGGGGGAAGAACTCTACGACACCGCCCAGCGAGGGAACCCCATCACCTGGACATTCAGCCAAAACATCTCGGCTATGGGGGTGTGGGCCTTCTCGGCCACAGGAGCCAACTATTACGACCTGGACCTCTATGATCGGAGCGGAAACTACCTCCAGACGCTCACGTTCATACCGTCGCTCTGGTCGCAGGCTATGTACATAGGCTTCACGGATACGGACGGGCCAGAGATCGCGAAGGCTGTATTAACGGACAGCCCGGGCCCGGCTCAAAATTACTTCTACATCGGGTCTCTCGATCTCGCCGACGGAGCGCCGGAACCGGGCACGTGGCTGCTGGCGGGGTCGGGATTGCTGGCGGCCGTATGGGCAGGATTACCGGCCAGAGAGGTAAAGATCAGGCGCCGAAAGTTATCATGATAGCTGCGGATCAGCGTCCGCACCAATCACAGTGTCAGGTCTATTTCAGCTCTCGGAGTCCGGGCGGCCACAAATCGGGCTCGACGCCAGGTCTGTCTATACTTTCGGGCTCCTGATACGCCGCACCGAAGAGCTGCTTCTCCGGCTCTTTTCTGAGGGCCTGGTTTCCGGGACAACCCACACCTGCATCGGCCAGGAAATCTGCGCGATGTCCGTGGTTCGCGCCCTGTCCCGAGACAGCGACTTCGTTTTCTCGAACCATCGCAATCACGGTCATTTTCTGACCTATTCCGGGGAATTCGCCGGGCTGGTGGCGGAGATCATGGGCCGAGAGGCAGGAGTTTGCGGCGGGGTCGGCGGCAGCCAGCACCTTGCCTATCGCGGCTTCCACAGCAACGGCGTGCAGGGCGGCATGACGGCTATCGGCGTTGGACATGCGCTAGCCATTGAACGAAAGAACCAGGATGGCGTGGTCGCCGTCATCGTAGGCGACGGCACCCTTGGCGAAGGACTGCTCTACGAAAGCATGAATCTGGCGGGCGTCTGGAAGCTGCCGATTCTGTTCGTTGTGGAGAACAACGGCATCGCCCAAACGACTGAAACGCGCAACACACTCAGTGGAACCATCGACAGCCGCGGCAAGGCCTTTGGCCTTGACGTGTGGCAGTTGGACGACAGCCAGCCCGATTTTCTCGAACGAACGGAGCAGATCGTTGGGGATGTTCGTGGGCGAAGACGCCCCGGAATGCTGGTCGTCAACTGCCGGCGCCTTGGACCCCACAGTAAAGGCGATGATTTGCGGAGCGACGCGACAATGGCGGAGATCCGCGAGCGGGATCCGCTGGCTGCTTATGGCCGTCTGCTGACTGCGGATGTCCGTGCTGAAATCGATGCCACCGCCGAGGAGTATGTCAGACGCGTACGAGCGCAGGTGGAGACTTCAAGGGAAGCGTCCGGGGGAAATGCGGGGCGCCACTTTGCATCCGCGGCCATTCCGGCGGTTCCCGTGCCAGCGGAGCCGGAAACATTCCGCGGCTCCATCAATCGTAGTCTCGCAGCGATGCTCGAGGAGCACCCCGAGGTAATCGTTCTGGGAGAAGACCTCCACGATCCGTACGGCGGCGCGTTCAAGGTTACGGTGGGGCTCAGCCAGCGCTTTGAGGGCAGAGTTATCTCCACCCCGATCAGCGAAGCAGGCATCGTCGGTACCGGAATCGGCCTGGCGATGTCGGGTTTTCGGCCCATCGTCGAGATCATGTTTGCCGACTTCGTGACACTCGGCATGGACCAGATCTATAACCACGCCGTGAAGTTCCCTGCCATGTTCCCGGACACGCGGGTTCCTTTGGTTGTTCGAACCGCAGGAGGCGGACGGCGCGGCTACGGCCCTACTCACAGCCAATCGCCTGAGCACCTGATGGCGGCAGTTCCTGGACTCACGGTACTTTGCCCCAGCCACAGGCATAATCCTGGAACGCTCCTCGCCCGGGCTGTGTTGGGATGGAATTCCCCGGTGGTGTTTTTCGAACACAAATTACTCTACGGCCAGGCGCTCGATCGTACCCTGTATCGCGACCTCGAAGGAGAGAAAGAAGACCCAGGAGGAGATTGGTTTCCGACGTTGGTGTCCGGCCCGGGAAATCCCGACGTCACGTTCGTAGCGTATGGTTATTCCACCCTGCTTGCAGAGGCAGCTGCGGAACAGCTTGCCACCGAAGAACTGAAATGTGAAATCGTCATTCCCTGCCAGCTCGCGCCCTTTCCCCGCCGCACCCTGGGCAGGCTTCTTGCAAACCGCAAGCGAATTGTTGTGATCGAGGAAGCGCCGGCCGAATTCGGATTTTCCGCGGAACTGGCCGTTGCACTGCTGGAGGTCGGCTTTCAGGGCACCTATAAACGGGTAGCACCGCCGCCTTTGCCAATTCCCGCCGCGCGGTCGCTGGAAGCCGCAATTCTCCCAACTGAGCGCGACGTCATCGAGGCAGCCATCGATTCTGTCCTCGCCGATTTTCGGTAGGGTACACTTTCGAACAATGGCCGTCCGCATTCGCGCCCCCAGGATCAATAACAATGACGACCAAGCCCGCTTATCGCATTGCTATCTCGCTCCGGGAGACTTCTTTCAAACCGGCGATCCGATTGCCGATCTGGAAACCGATAAAGCTACCTTTACGGTAGAGGCCGAACAAAATGGGTATTTTATCCGATATGATGCGGAGCCCGGCAGCATGGTCGCGGTTGGCTCTACCCTGGCCTGGGCAGGCGAGAATGCCGATGAAAAGGTCCCTGAAAATGATTCCGCGCATGTAAAAGCAGCCGTATCGCGCGAGCCAACTCTAAAGGCAAGGATCCTGCTCGCTCAATTCGGGTTGCGCGCCCAGGACGTTCCGGCACGCGCGGATCGCCTGGATGCGACCGATGTGGAGAGCTTCGTCATCTCGAACGGGCTGACCGTGCCGAAACGAATTTCCGGCGAGTCGAAAACCGCAGCCCCGCCGCCATCTGAATCGGGTCGCGCTGTTGACCTGACGCGAGCCGAGCGCGGGATGCTGACAACGGTGCAGTGGCAAAAAGAGGCGGTCCCTGCCTATGTTGAGATTCCTTACGACCCGCGACCCTGGGATGAGTACGCAGCCGTAGTTCAGCACGAGAACCGCATGTTGATGAACCCGCTGCTTGCGTTATTTGCGCACAGACTGGTTCGCATCGCTGCCGCAGATCCCGATATTAACGCCACAATCTCCGGAGACCATCGGTACGTCTACGACCAGATCAACCTCGGGTTTACCGTTCAATCGGGTCCGAACCTCTACGCCGTGACCGTTCGGGATGCGGCAGCTCTGAGCATGGTGGAGTTCGTCAAAGCGCTTTCAGATCTGCAGCGATCGGCTATGAAGGGAACCCTCCGGCCGGAGAATGTTTCCGGTGCGACGATCGGCTTCAGCAGCATGGCACGCTGGCAGGTATCTCGACACATCCCTGTGTTACTGCCCCATACGGCAATCATGATTGCTCATGCGGCGACGGTAGAAGGCTTAGCTTATCTGGGCATAACGTATGACCACAGGCTCCTTCACGGAGCTGCAGCCTTCTCCGTGCTGAAGGCCATGGCACAACCTGCCGAATCGGGAGATTAAGATGACTTCGGACGTACAAATCAAGCAGCGAATCCACGCGAAGATTATTGAACTGGCAAAGCAACTGGGGAAAAATGCCACGTCGCTTCGGCTCAACGACGATATTCCGGCCAGCGGCCTGCTCGATTCGCCGTCCCTCATGGAACTGATTGTTTGGTGCGAGATGACATTCGACATCGAGATTGATCAGGAGGCCCTGACACTGGATACATTTGGCACAATCGACTCGATGGCGGCGTACATCGAGAAACGCGCGAAATGAACACCCACATTCCGTGGCCGGACGGGAAACGCTTCGCGTTTACCGTCTTCGACGATCCCGACGGCTGCTCGAAGGCATCGCGCCAGGTTTACCACCTGATGCGCGATCTTGGCCTGCGAACAACGATGGGCGTTTGGCCGCTGGCGCCCCGTCGCGAAGCGAACTCCGCCGGTGAGACTTGTGGAGATTCGGACTATCGGAAATACGCACTCGATCTTCAGGAAAGTGGTTTCGAGCTGGGTTATCACAATGCTGCTCCGCATCCGTGTACGCGCGAGGAGATCGTGGAGAGCTTTGACCGGTATTACGACTATTTCGGCCACTACCCGACCTCCGGAGCGAACCACTACAGCACGGACGCCATCTACCACGGTCTTGACCGACTTCTTCCCGGATATCGGCGGACGATCTACGACCTGGCGTTTCTCGGCCGGCAACGAAACCGTTTTCAGGGGCACATCGAAGGCTCGCCCTATTTTTGGGGAGACTTGTGCAGGCAGCATATCCGATACTTTCGCAATTGGGTCTTCCGGGATATCGATACCTGGCAGCAATGTCCGATGCAGCCTTACTCCGTCCCCCAGCGCCCTTACATCAATGCTTTTTTCTGCTCATCGGAAGGAACCGATTGCGAAGCCTTCTTGAAAACGATCGCCGACGCCCACATCGATAAGCTCGCGGAGCAGGGCGGCATGTGCATCATGTACACGCATTTCGGCAAAGGATTTGTGAATCAGGGAAAGCTCGAACCGGCATTCGTACGCTCAATGAGCCGAATCTCGCGTCTGGATGGCTGGTTTCCAACTGTCACCGAATTGCTCGATTATCTTGCTTCCGTTAGAGGAGTCACGCGCATTTCTCCCCGGGATCTGGCCCGATTGGAATCGAAGTGGCTGTTCAGCAAACTGCTGCACGGAACCAGCTAGCCCGGCGAATGGCAATCGAAATCAAACCCTACGCGAACGAAGAACAAGCCGCTGCCGCGCGCGCGTTCAATGATCGCATGCGTGCGCACAATCAGGTGGAGTACCGGCTGGCAGAACGCCCCCCCGCACCAGACAAGCCCGGGGCAGCGACAGCCCGGCATTTCTACCTGGCCCAGGACGGAGAAGCCGTCCGCGGGGGATTCCTTCTGGCGGAGTTCCCTGCCGGCACCGGCAACGGCAAGAGCCTTCAGATTTTCAACGCGCGCGAGCCCCTTTCGGAAGGAATCATAGATTCCAAATATGGATTACTGGGGCTTCGCATTCTGAAGTTCATGCAGAACACATCTCCCTACTTATTTGCGCTGGGGATGGGGAGCGAGAGCCGCCCGTTCCCGCGTCTCCTGAAGAGTGCGCAATGGGATATCAGTCAGGTGCCATTTCTCTTCCAGGTCGTTCGGGCCGGCGCCTTCCTGCGCGAGATTCGCTCCTTACAAGGTTCGGCCGCCAGACGTCTCGCAGCCTCCGCGGCTCGATTCACCGGACTCGGCGCTGTTGGCGTTTCGTTCCTGCATGCGAAAAGATGGAAGGCCGCTTTCGAATCTCGCGACTGGTCCATAAGCCCGGTAACAGATTGGGGCGCGTGGGCGGAGCCTCTGTGGCAGGAGTTTCGCCGTCACTGCTCCCTTTCTGTCTCGCGCGATTTACTGGTTCTTCGTGAAATTTATCCCCTCGATGATCGCCACCGGGCTTATCTGATCACACGCGACGGCGCACCCGTCGCATGGGTCGTCACCAAATTGAGCCGTATGCGCAACCACAAATACTTCGGCAACCTGTTCGTCGGGACGATTCTCGACGGCGTGGGTCAGCCGGAGCATATGGTGGCCGCAGTTACGCTCGTTTCCAGGATGCTTGCGTCGGAGGGCGTTGAATTGCTGGTTACGAATCAATCCCACAAAGAGTGGATTCGGGCGTTTCATGCGGCAGGTTATTTCAACGGCCCGTCGAACTACATCCTTGCTCTATCTCCGGCGCTGACCGCTGAAGTCGCAGGGCAGCCGGAAGGCCGCGAGAGAATGCACTTCACCCGCGGTGACAGCGACGGACGCGACAACCTGTAGAGCCATCAGAGTCACGCCCGCGATGCTCGCATTCGGTCATCCTGACGGCGCGCCAGGCGACCGCCCGGATATAGTATGCTTCCCGTTACGCCATGTCGAAAATAAAAAACCTCCGATGGTACATGATCGCGCTGATCATGACAGGCTCCATCCTGAATTACCTGACGCGCAGCACCCTGTCGATTGCCGCGCCGACCCTGCTCAAGGATCTCCATATTGATCCGCAGCATTATTCGTGGATCAATGGGGCGTTTCAGGGCACCATTATGTTGCAGCCGATAGCCGGTTACGTGCTCGATTCCGTAGGATTGAAAATCGGCTTCGCGATCTTTGCCTTCGCATGGTCGCTGATCAACATGGCCCACGGGCTGGCGCATAACTGGCAAACACTGTTTGGTCTGCGCGGACTTCTCGGACTCGCGGAGGGCTCCGCCAATCCCGCCGGAATGAAGGCGACGGCCGAGTGGTTTCCCGCGAAAGAGCGCGGTGTAGCCGGCGGAATGTTCAATATTGGCGCTTCTGCCGGTAATATGCTCGCGGCGCCGCTGGTCGCCTTCACCATATTGAAGTGGAGTTGGCAGGCGGCGTTCGTCGTAACGGGGTGTCTGGGCCTGCTGTGGGTAGCGATGTGGCTGCTGTTTTACAACTCGCCCGATAAGCATACTGCGCTTTCTACTGAGGAGCGCGAGTACATCCGGTCCGGTCAGGAGAAGCATCTTGATGGTTCCGGTCGTCCGTCGATCGGGTCCATTCTTTCCCAGCGAAACTTCTGGGGTATCGCTCTGCCTCGCTTTCTCGCGGACCCGACGTGGGGCACGCTTACGTTTTGGATGGCCCTCTACCTCAGCACCGTTCGCCACTTTGATCTCAAACACATCGCCTTGTTTGGCTGGCTTCCGTTTCTTGCCGCGGACCTCGGCTGTATGTTCGGCGGCGTGCTCGGCATCTGGCTGCAAAAATCCTTCGGATTGAGCCTGATCAACGCTCGCCGCGGAGCCTTCACAGTTGGCGCATTCCTGATGGTGGGAGTAGCATTCACAGGGCTCGTGCAAAACGCGTATCTTGCGATTGCGCTGCTCAGCCTGGGTGGCTTCGCGCACCAGACACTTTCCGTCACAGTGATCACGATGTCGTCCGATCTCTTCCCTCGCAACCAGGTCGCGACTGTCGCCGGCATGGCCGGAACATTTGGCAACGCCGGGCTGCTTCTCTTTAACCTCGCCATCGGCGCACTTGTGACCACTATCGGTTACTCCCCGTTCTTTGTTTGTCTGGGGGTACTCGATCTCTTCGGTGCTGCGCTGCTCTGGATCCTGGTGCGCGACCCCAAAACTACATGAAAAATCCGATTCTTCCGGGCTTCAATCCCGATCCCTCAATCGTTCGCACCGGCGATGACTACTACATCGCAACCTCCACCTTCGAATGGTTTCCGGGCGTTCAGATTCACCACTCGCGGGATCTGGTGAACTGGCGTCTCGTCGCGCGGCCCCTCAATCGCCCTTCGCAGCTCAACATGCTGGGGGATCCCGATTCCTGCGGAATCTGGGCTCCCTGTCTCACTTGGGCCGATGGCCTCTACTACCTCATCTATACCGACGTGAAACGATATGGGCGCACCACTCAGGCTGGCAGCAGCGGTGCGTCCGTCCGCGACATGCCGAACTATCTCGTCACAAGTCCGACGATCGAAGGCGCCTGGTCCGAGCCAATATTCCTGAACAGCAGCGGCTTCGATCCGTCACTT
Organism: Acidobacteriota bacterium; assembly: GCA_048498815.1. Lineage (GTDB taxonomy): Bacteria > Acidobacteriota > Terriglobia > Bryobacterales > Bryobacteraceae > BOG-234. The sequence goes on from JBEHXG010000059.1 coordinate 16,936, forward strand.
TTTCACGACGATGATGGCCGCAAGTACCTCGCCAACATGTTGTGGGATTACCGGCCCGGCAGGAATCGCTTCGCCGGAATCGTGCTGCAGGAGTATTCGGCCAGCGAGCGCCGGCTCATAGGACCTCGTCAGAACATTTTCACCGGCACCGACATCGGCTTCACCGAAGGGCCGCATATCTATAAGAGGAACGGCTACTACTATCTGCTGACCGCCGAAGGTGGTACGGGCTGGGGACACGCCGTCACCCTCGCTCGCTCACGCTCGCTCACCGGACCCTACGAACTGCATCCGGACAAGTACATCCTTACAGCGCGTCATCGGCCGGACATCGAACTTCAGCGCGCGGGCCACGCCGATCTGGTGGAAACCCAGACCGGCGAGACCTGGATGGTGCACCTCTGCGGAC
>JBEHXG010000060.1:0-12877 GCA_048498815.1 Acidobacteriota bacterium
TGCTGGTGGCTCAGCAATCCGCAATCTTCGAAGTGGCTTCGATTCGCCCCAATCTGAGCGGCACACAGGGCGTCAGCATCAACACCCATCACGGCCGCTACGACGCGGTGAACCTTACCGCGTCCATGCTGCTGCAAAGTGCCTATAACGTCCGCGACTTTCAGATCGAGGGGGCACCGGGATGGACCACTTCCGAACGCTTCGACATTACGGCAAAAACCGACCCATCAATCGAGAGTGATGAGGACTTCCAGCCGCGCGTCCAGTCTCTGCTGGTCGAACGATTCCACCTGAAATTCCATCGCGAGACACGGCAAATGACCGCGTATGCCCTCGTGGTCGCGAAGGGTGGCCTCAGGCTGCCTCCTCACACGACCGGAGGCGATTCCGCGACCAACCTCTCACGCAACTCCGGCAAAATAAGCCTAAGCGCGCGCAAAGCGCCCATGGCAAGGATCGCTGATGTGCTCGCTCACGAGACCGGTCGCCCCGTTGTCGATCGTACCGGCATAGCCGGCGAATTCGACGTGCACCTGACGTGGAATTCTGACGACTCATCTGCTCCGGACAGCGTTTCCATTTACGCCGCACTGCAGGAGCAGGCAGGACTTCATCTGGAATCCACCAGAGCGCCGGTCACAATCTTCGTCATCGATAACTTCGAACGGCCCACGGAGAACTAAGCAAATTGAGATATCTGTTGTTGCTTTCGACGTGCGCCCTGATTGTCGCGTCCGAACCTCTGGCCTTCGAAGTGGCTTCCATTCATCCCAACCACAGCGGCAGCGGCAGTTCCACACTCAACCTGAACCACGGCCGTTTGAGCGCAGTGAATATCAGCACAGCCATGCTGATGCAAAACGCCTTTGGTATTCGCGACTACCAGGTTGAGGGCTCACCTGGCTGGTTCAGTTCGGAAATGTTCGATATTGCGGCGAAGACCGATCCTTCCATCGATCGCGACGAAGAGTTTCAGCCTTACATCCAGACGCTTCTTGCCGATCGCTTCCACCTGAAGTACCACCGCGAGACCCGCCAGGTCGCGGCGCTATCCCTCGTTGTGGCAAAAGCAGGATCGAAGCTGATACCGTCTGCCGGCGAGGGCGGTTCCTCAACCCGTATCTCCGGCAATAACGGGAGAATCAGTTTAACGACCCACAAGACTTCGATGTCGCGATTCGCGGATATTCTCTCCCGACAGTTACGCAGACCGGTCGTGGACAACACGGGCATCGCGGGCGAGTTCGACATTCAGCTGGACTGGGTTTCCGATCAGTCAACCGCCATGGATGGAGCATCCATCTTCACGGCTCTTCAGGAAAGAGCCGGATTACATCTGGAATCGACAAAGGCGCCCCTCGCGGTGTTCGTCATCGACAGCATTGAAAGACCTACGGAGAACTAAATTCATGAAAGCCGCGATTATTCTTGCCCTGGCCGGTTTCGCCGTTCCCCTCTCCGCGCAACAGCCCGCGGTCGAGAATGCGAAGTTCGAGACTCGTGCAGTCACAGGCTCTGTCGCAGCCTCGCTGACGCAGATCGGCTCCGGTCCTTTTTGGGCGGCCTGGTCGGAACCCATCATCCCGGGGCGTCATGGCGACATGTGCTCCTGGTTCCGTAATGGCGATAACAATTACGAGAGCAACCGGGCGCCGGGGGCGCCAATGCGTCTCGAAGGCGAGGTCGCACTGGTGATTCTGGTTCGGGTTGAATTCAGTAAACCAGGAGAACTCCGCGTGACATCCCCGGATTGCCGCATCGACGCGGGTGGCCTTCCCTTCTATTGGCTGACCGGGGTCACACAGGCCGAAAGCCTCGCCTTCCTCAAGTCTGAGGCGATCGCGAACAATCACAGCGATACCGCCTTCATGGCCATCTCCTTCCACCAGGGCACCGCGCCCGACCAAATTCTGGACGACCTCGCGGCCCCCTCTCAGCCAGTGGAAACCCGCAAGCGCGCGGCATTCTGGCTGGGCAATTCCAGAGGAGCCCACGGCGTCGCCACCTTGAAGCGCATGCTGACCAACGACACGTCGTCCGATGTCCGCGATCGCGTCATCACCGCGCTTTCGCAAAGCAAAGAGCCGGACGCAATTCCGCTCGTAGTCGAAGCGGCCCGCACAGACAAAGACGCTCACATTCGGGGTCAGGCCCTCTTCTGGCTGGCGCAGAGAGCGTCCGCGCAGATTTCGAAACAATCGATCGAAAGCGCACTGGCAAACGACCCTGAGTCCGCCGTCCGCGAACGAGCTGTGTTCGCGCTCACTCAAATGCCCAACGGCGGCGGCGTTCCGATGCTGATTGACCTTGCGAAAAGTCACCGCGATCCGAATGTTCGCAAGAAAGCCATGTTCTGGCTGGGCCAGTCAAAAGACCCGCGAGCCATTGAGTTTTTTGCGCAGGTTTTGAAACCATAAAACGGCCCTGATCCTGCAGTACGACCTGGATAGCTGGAGGCAATTCCTCATGTCTACCCGTCGTAATAACGGATCTCATTACGAAAACCACCAACGAGCACGAGAACTGGCAGCCGCAGGCACGCACGCACACGATGTAGCGGCCGTCCATAACGACAAAAGCGATCATCTCGCAGCGCACGAACGAACCCGGCACGCCGAAGAGTACGCCGTGCATGCGCTCGAACACATGCACCAATCAGTGCGAAAATCCGCGAGCCCCGCTGATTTTTCCCACAGCGACATCGCGAAGCTGGCGTATCATCTTTGGTCTCAGCGCGGATGTCCGCAGGGTTCACCCGAAGAGGACTGGTTCCACGCCGTCGATCAGCTTCGGGACGGCGGCGCCGGCGGAGAACGATAATGCTCCGTGGAGTCGGCAGTATCAAAGACCTCAAAGTTCACGCTATCGACGGCAGGATCGGCCACGTGGAAGACTGCTACTTCGATGACGAGAACTGGACAGTCCGCTATCTTGTCATCGACACCGGCGGCTGGCTACCGGGCCGCTCCGTTCTCATATCGCCGAGCTTTCTGAACGGCGATCACTGGGACCGCGAGGCACTGGAAATCTCACTCACAAAACAGCAGGTGGAGAACAGCCCCGGGCTCGAGACTGCTCAGCCCATCACCCGGCGGTACGAGGCCGAGTATATGGATCATTTCGGCTACCCGTACTACTGGGAAGGACCCGGTCTCTGGGGCAGCGGCATGTTCCCCTCGGCTCTGACCGCTTCTCCGGTTCCCTTTCGCGCGCAGGCCTCCCCGCAAATAGAACTGACCGACGCGCATCTGCGCAGCACGAACGAAGTAAACGGCTACCGAATTGAGGCCGTGGATGGCGAACTCGGGCACGTCGCCGACTTCATCATCGACCCCGAAACCTGGAGCATCCGTTATCTGGAAGCCAACACGGGCAACTGGTGGCTCGGCCGCAAGATTCTGATCGCGCCGCCCTGGATCGGTCAGGTGCGTTGGGCGCACTCCAGCGTCGACATTTCGCTGACCCGCGAGCAGATGAAGAACGCACCCGAGTATCGCGAATGGGCCATGATTACGCGCAATTACGAGCGCGAGTTACACGATTACTACAACCGCGTACCCTACTGGGCCGCCGGTTAGCGCGTCACCCGCGCGCGTTAGCTTTGATCGTCTGAAAACCGGAACTGAGCAGCCGGTCACTCTGCGGCCATAGCTCGAGCCGACTGGGAAAAGCCCATTACGTCGAGAAACGCAGCCGCACCATCAGCCCGAAAGCTCCGGACGGCTTCGGCCTCGTTGTCAAACGGGCAGAACGCCGCTCTCAATCGCGTCATTTGCAAAAGTTGGAGGTGGGTTCGGCTCGCGTTTAGCAGTACGAGCCCTCCGCCGACTCGTCGAAGTCGCGATAGCCCAAACAGGAGCGTGCCAAGCCCCGTGCTGTCGATTCGGCTTACGTCTTTCAGGTTCACAATGATTCTGATCTGCCCGGCGCGTTGCAGCGCGATAAGCATATCGCGCAGTTCCAGATCGTTGTCGCCCAGCACAAGCGGGCCTTCAAGATCGAGGATAGTTACGTCGTTGATCGTCCGCTCTTCCAGTTTCAGAGTCATTTTTTCCCACCTCGCGCGAAAAACTCGCGATTTGGTGATCCCGAGCAATTTGATGACCGAAACCGAAGTAACGGAAGGCTACGATTCTTCGGTAGCCCGCTCAGCTTCTTCCGCGGCTGCCGAACCGGCCTTCAGCGCTTCTGCAATCAAACGCTCCGCCTCACCCTTCTGCCCCGCTTCAACCTGCCATCGACTTGTGCCATGACTTCAACATATACCCGTCCTGACTTAAAATGAAAGGCGAGAGGATTCATCCATGGCACAAAACGACAACGGCAATTCCGTATTGTGGTTCCTGGCAGGTGCGGCGACCGGCGCTGCAGTGGCGTTACTCTACGCCCCGAAATCCGGCAAAGACACGCGCCGGTATCTGCAGAAACAGACCCGCAACAGCCGCGAAGCAATTGAATCCGGCGCCAGCGATCTGATGGACCGCGGCAAGGATCTCTACGAAAGAGGCCGTCGGATCGCGGACGACGCAGCCGATTTGTTCGAGCGCGGTCGCAAGCTGGTCCGGCATTAATTGCCGCCCACGCTGGAAGTCGGTAATTTCCGCATCACTTGTGTCCGTGCCGATTCCTATTGGTGGGACGGCGGGGCTATGTTCGGCGTGGTGCCTCGGACGCTGTGGGGCAAGCACCGTCCGTACGATGAGCTCAATCGTGTGGAAGCGGCATTCAATTGCTTTGTCGTGGAAACCGACGGCGTACGCGCGCTGATTGAAACCGGTGGCGGCATCCGGCATGACGAGCGTGCGCGCGATCGCATGGCGATGCGGAATCCAGTCGATGCACCCGAAGCCCTCGCGAACGCAGGCTTCGAGCCGGCATCAATCGACCACGTCATCAACACCCACCTGCACTGGGACCATTGCGGCGGCAACACTGTCCGCGATGGCGCGCCGGCATTCCCCAACGCCCGCTACGTTACGCAGCATGGCGAACTTGAGCACGCACGCGAGCAGCACCCCCGCGACGCCGTCAGCTATCGCGCCATCAACTATGAGCCACTGGTGGAATCAGGTCGAATGCAGCTCCTGCAGGGCGACACTGAAATCTCGCCAGGCATTCACCTCCAGGTAATGCCCGGACATAATCGGGACATGATGGTCGTCATCGTGAGATCGGGCAACGAAACCTGGTGCCATCTTGCCGACCTTGCCCCGTACGCTGCGCATATCACGCCTACGTGGGTCGCCGCTTTCGATCTGTTTCCGCTGGAAAGCATCGCCTCCAAGCAAAGGCTCTTCACGCGAGCCGCCGCGGAAGGATGGTGGTGCAGTTTCGGTCACGATCCGGCGATTTCCTTCGCCAGGATCGTAACCGAAAACGGCAGGCCGGCGCTGGCCAACGCCCATTAGTCAGTTCTCGAAAACGGAATTCACCGGCACGATCTTCACATCGTCCGCCTTCAAACCAAGCGGCCAGACTTCCACGATCTTGTCCTCGTCCATCACATCCTGAGGCTTCGCGGAGTTGTAGTGAATCGGCGTCGCGGCAGCACTGGTGACCGCAGACTTCAGACCCGCCGCATCTTTCGCCACACCGGCAATCACCACGCGATCCGAATGCAGGTATTTCTTCACGGCGTTATTCACATCATCAAGCGTCAGCTTCGCGAGCGCGGCTTTTAGCCACGAGTTATACTCCGGCATTCCGTAATAAGCGCTGTCAATCGCATAACCCAGTTCCGACGATTTTGTCTTCGTCAGAATGTTGACGTACTTCGAAAGAAACGACCGCGTCCGTTCAAAATCCGCCTGCGTGATGCCATGTTTCACCAGTTTGTCCAGTTCAAACATTGCCAGTCGCAACGCAAACACGGCATTGGGCGGCTCAACCGGGCGAATCCAGATCTGGAAAATCTGCTGATGGCGGGCCAGATTCGGGTCCGGCTCGAACTGGAACATCCCGCGGGGAAAGTATTCGATGTATGCATAGTCGCCGTAGTTGAGGCCGCGAATTTCGCGCATACGTTCATACAACTCGCGGCCGCTTTCGCGATGCTGTCCCAGCCACGATTGCACCACCAGCAAGGCCGCGAAATCCGGATCGCCGCGCTTCAGATTGATCGGATATCCCAGCGACCACGCCACCGACCGTGTATCTTTCTCAACAATCGTGGCTTCGTTGTGCGGGATAGCCTGGGGCTGCGGCAATTCGAATTTATCCGCCGGACCCGCAGGCAACGCCGCAAAATCCTTCTTCACGCGAGCTGCAAACCCGGCCGGATAACCACCCGCCAGACCAATGATCAGATTCGCCTGCGTGTAATGCTCCTTCGCGAAGGCCTGCAGATCGGCCACCGTCATCTTCTGCAGCGCAGATACCGCGCCCAGATCCTCATGCCCATACGGATGTCCCGCATAGATCAGGTTGTAGAGCACTTCCTTGCCAAGCTCTTCATCGTTGTTGCCGCGCAAGCTCACCTTCAGCGCATTGAGCTGGTTATCCTTCACGCGCGTGAAGTCTTCATTCCGCCAGCCCGGATTCAGGATCGCGTCGCGCATGATCCCATAGAACTTATCGAGATTATCCACGTGCGTCTCGCCGACGAACGTCGTCATCTCCTTATCCGAATACACCTGAATGCCGGCAGCCATTGGATAGAACGCGTCGGTGACCTGCTTGTAAGTCAGGGCCTTAGTGCCGCTGTTGCCCAGCATCTGCGCAGTCAAACTGGCAAGTCCGGGCTTCCCGGAGGGATCGGAGGCCGCACCTGTAGTAAACACCAGCCGTATCGTCACCAGCGGAGATTTTCCTGGCAGCTCCACCAGCTTCGGCTCGGCGGCGGCAAGCGGAGGCGCAGGAGCCGGACCGGGGGCGGGCGCGCCATTTACCCGTTTTTCAGGACCGAGGGCTTTCGTGAGGTAATCCAGAACCGCAGCGTAGTCCGCATCATTGATGGTGAGCCCTTTCTCTACCATGGCGGTGATGGTGCGATCCCAGTCGTCTCCGCTTCGATGCGCAGACGACCACATCTCGGCGCCATGACACGCAGTGCAGGCCCGCATCGTAACAGCTTTACCGGGTAAGTCCGGAAGGCCGTCCTGAGCAAAGCCAAGCACGCAGGCCAGGACAAACCCAATTGCCATTCCCGCGACCCGCTTCACTTTGCACCTCCGGCCTTCGTCGTGAGTGTAACCACAGTCAGGTTCTTCTCAATCAGATACTTTTTCGCCACACGCTGTATGTCAGCCGGCGTCAGCTTCGCAAACTCGTCGTAATACCTGTTCATCGTTTCCGGTGTTCTGCGGAGGGCCACAAACTGTGCCGCGGTTGCCGCTATCGCCTCGCTGTTATCCAGTTGCAGAGCGAACTCATATCGCATATGCTGCTTCAGCGTTTCCAGTTTCGCCGCATCTACCGGCTTATCCAGGAACAACTGGGCCGCCGCCTTCACCTGTTCTTCCACAGCGGGCAAATCCTTCGCATCCTTCACCCGCGCGAACACCTGGAAAAACTCAGGATCGACGTTGCCCGGCGAATCCGCGCCAATCGACGCCACCTTCTGATCCTCCACGACCAGCTTCTGATACAGGGGAGAATTCTGATCGAAGCCCAGCCGTGAAATCGCATCCAGCGCCGCCGTTTCGACCGTGTCGTCCGCGTACGCCGGACCACGCCATGCCACCGAAATCAGCGGCAGTGTCTCGGTCGGCCAGTCCACATGATTGCGCCGCGGACCATCCTGCGGCGGCTCAACCGGAATCTGCGCCTTATACGTTCCGCGCTTCCACGCGCCCCAGCGTTCATCCACCAGCGACCGTACCTTCTTTGCGTCTACATCTCCCGCCACAATGATCGTGGTGTATTCCGGCCGGTAGTAGCGACTGAAGAATTCCTTGCTGTAGCCATAACCTTCCGGCATCGCCTCCACATCCTTCAGAAAACCCATCGTTGTATGACTGTATGGATGAACCTTAAATCCGGTGGACTGGAGCGCTTCACGCAACTGCTGCGCCGGATTCGCGCTGTTCTTGTTGTACTCGCCCAACACTGCGCGCGTCTCGGTTTTGAACGCGGCTTCGGGGTATTCCAGATGCTGGAAGCGGTCTGCTTCCATTGACAAAATAATCGGCAGATCTTCCTTCGAAAACGTCGTGTGGTACGCGGTGAAATCGCTCGTAGTAAAGGCATTCGAAGCCGCGCCCGCGTTGCCGAGCGTCGCGTTATATTTTTCCGGCGGGTATTCCGCCGTGCCGCGGAACATCAGGTGTTCGAACAGATGCGCGAAGCCCGTCTTCCCGGGCTCCACCTCATTGCGCGAGCCCGCGCCTACAACGATGTAAAGAGAAACGATGTTCGGATAATCCGTCGGAATTGTAATGAGGCGCAGCCCGTTCGGCAGATCTTCCTGCACATACTGGTATGGAAAGATCTTAGCCGCCCTCAGCGGAACCGCGGGGACAAGCAGGCAAAGCGCACCCAGGAGCGCTGCCAGTCTGGATCGAAGCATGCTCCCAGTTTATCGGGATTGCGGCCTAGTTGGGAAACGGAAACGAATCCGCATCGCTCGGATTCATGAATTGATAGCGCTCCATCGTCACGGCAATTTCAAACGGCGTCTCCCCCGTCCCGCGATTCTGGCTGCGCAGAACCTTGCCAAGACACCGAATCTTCACCGGCGGATTCGCGCCGGAGAGCGTAATCAGATATTCGATGCGCCCGCCAACTTCGACCGCGGACGAAGACAGAAAGCTTACGCCGCCGGTACTGATATCGCGCGTCTGCACCGTAAGGTTGAGCTTCTCGCTGCCAACCTGAACGATATGCAGCGGAAGCCGCATCTGATATCGAACTGAGCGTCGCTGTTCCAATGGGACCTCTTTTATATCAGGTTACGCGCGAAAGCATTTTGTTGCAATGATCCTTAGTACTAGGCGCAAATGCTCCGGAATGGTAAGAATGGGCTACTCGTCGCTTAACCCGCGTTCACGATATCGAAGGTGCTAAACTAGGTTCTGGTTCGCGGTAACCCCGTGGATCGGCATCCACTCATCGGGGCGTGGCTCAGCTTGGTAGAGCGCCTGGTTCGGGACCAGGAGGCCGGAGGTTCGAATCCTCTCGCCCCGACCAATTCTCGAAATTCTAAAACTCCACTCCTTCTCATCCGGCTTCACCCCATTCCTGCGCTCGGGATCGGCCTGCGGTCTATACTAATTGAATGAAAGCCACCGAGAAGATTTGGCGCAACGGCGAATTCATTGCATGGGACGATGCAAGGATTCACGTTCTGTCGCATGTCGTCAGCTATGGCAGTTCGGTTTTCGAAGGCATCCGATGCTACGAAACCACCAACGGCCCGGCTGTTTTCCGGCTTCGTGAGCACATTCGCCGAATGGTCGATTCGGCGAAGATTTACCGGATGGATGATTTTCGTTTCAGCCAGACGGAGCTCGCCGAAGCGATGCTCGAACTGGTACGCCTTAACGGCCTGAAATCCTGCTACATCCGCCCTATCGTCATGCGCGGCTACGGCATGATGGGCGTGAACGGCACGAAAAACCCTACTGACGTTTATATGGCCTGCTGGGAATGGGGCCGCTATCTTGGCGAAGCCGCACTTGCCGAAGGTGTGGACGTTTGCGTTTCCAGCTGGAACCGCCTCGCGCCCAATACCCTTCCCGCCCTTGCCAAGGCCGGCGCAAATTACATGAATTCGCAGCTCATCAATATGGAAGCGGTCGCCAACGGTTATTCAGAAGGCATCGCGCTCGATAAAGCGGGCTATGTCAGCGAAGGCGCCGGGGAAAACGTGTTTGTGGTGCGCGATGGCAAAATCATTACGCCGCCGCTCGGCACATCCGTACTTCCCGGCATCACCCGCGACTCAGTCCTCACGCTTGCCGCCGATCTCGGCATCCCGGTTGTGGAGCAGATTATGCCGCGCGAACTGCTCTACATCGCGGACGAAGTTTTCTTCTCCGGCACCGCAGCCGAGATCTCGCCGATTCGCTCCATCGATCGCATCACCATCGGCTCAGGACGCCGTGGACCGATAACCGAAAAGCTGCAGAACGAATTCTTCGGAATCGTGAACGGCACCAGGCCGGATCGCCACGGCTGGCTTACGCCCGTAGGCGTTGCCGAACCGGTCGCGCGCCAATAGATCAATCCCCGCAGCCCGGCGCGGTCAATTCGGCCGGGCTGCTTCACCTGTTTCGATAGAAGGCCAGCGAGTTGCCATCCGGGTCGTTCAGTGAGAATTCTCGCGTGCCCCAGGGTGTATCGCGAACACCCGCGGAGTTGCACTCCACCCCACGCTCCCGCTATTCTTTGTAGAGTTCATCCGGATCGTCCACAACAAACCGCAGGCGAATCACGCTCATCTCATGCTCAAACTGAAACTGCGTGTGAAGTTCGACTGCGTCCCGTTGAAACGCGACATCATTCGGTTCGCTGACAGCATCGGAAAATATAAGCGTGAAGCCCAGGCGCGGGGTGTAGAAATCAATTGAGCGCCCAACGTCGCGGGTACCGACGACTGGGTGCGTCAGCCGGAACATCAGGAGAGACTCTACTCGTACCGGAGTGCGTCCACCGGGTCAAGCCGGGACGCCTTCACTGCCGGCCATACGCCGAAAAACAACCCAATACTGACTGATACGGTGAACGCCGTAATCAGCGCCCACGCCGGAACGCTGCTGGGCAGCGCAGGAACCAGTGCGCCCACCAGCATCGTAAGCAAAATCGCGCACACGATTCCCAGCAACCCGCCCGCGCCGGTAAGCGCCATCGCCTCGGCCAGGAACTGCGAGATGATATCGAAGCGTCGCGCGCCCAGCGCCTTACGGATTCCGATTTCGCGCGTGCGCTCCGTCACGCTCACCAGCATGATGTTCATCACGCCGATACCGCCCACCAGCAGGCCCAGCGCGGAAATCGCGATTGCAACGAGACCGATCAGAGACGTGATCTTATCGAACTGCTCGATAATCTGGTCCGGCGTCGAAATGCTGAAATCGTCTTCCTGATCGCTCTTCAGCCCGCGCAACCGGCGCATGATCCCGTCCACTTCATCGAACGCATCCTTGCGCATGCCGGGCTTGGCTTTGCAGGTGATCATATAGCGATCCACATTCGGATATCGCAGTTCCGCCGTCTTCAGCGGCATGTGGATCACCGAGTCCGCATTGTTCTGGCCAAAAAACCCGCCCTTCGCTTTGGCGAAAACCCCAATCACCGTGAATTCCGCGCCGTCCAGCATGAACGTGTGACCGTCGGCTTCGCCTGAGGGATAAAGAGCGTGCGCCAGATCGTATCCCAGAATCGCCACATGCGCGCCGCGTTCGTTTTCTTCTTCCGTGAAGTAGCGGCCCTGATCGAAATCATCGGGTGCGATGGTTTCCTCATTCGGCGTGGCTCCCAGCATGTTGAGGCTGTCCGTCTCAAAGCCTGGCACCTTCGCCGTAATGATCGTTCCGCCGGGCGCCGGTGGAATGAACAGGACGATCGAAATATCCTGTACCGTCGAAGCCGTCCGCGCAATCGTGTCCGCGTATTCCTTCTTAATCGGTCTGCGGCGTCGCTCTTTAATCGGAGCGAAGTCGCTCGATGGATCGCCGCTCGTCTTGAAGACGAACACATTATCCGGACCAAGCTGATCGAAGAACGTTACGATGCTCGCGCGAAGGCCCGTCAGCAGAGACGCCACCACCACAACCGTCGTGATGCCAATCACGATGCCAATAACCGTCAGCATCGAACGGAAGCGGTGCGACCACACCGCGTCCATTGCCATCGAAAAATTCTGTCCCGGAGAGATGTTCACGAGCCCTATTCCGTCCTCAACGCAACAATCGGATCCAGCTTCGAAGCCTTCAGAGCCGGATACCATCCGCTCACAATTCCCACCGTTGCCGATACCATCACAGAGAGCACCACGTAAAATGGCGTTACCCGCAGCGTAACCCCGAACGCCTGCGTCAGTCCGAACGTCACAACGGCCCCGATCGCCACGCCAAATGCGCCGCCCGCAAACGACATTACTACGGCTTCAATCAGAATCTGCAGCATGATGTCGAAGCGGCGCGCCCCAAGCGCTTTGCGGATGCCGATCTCGCGCGTTCGTTCCGTCACGCTCACCAGCATGATGTTCATGATCACGATGCCGCCCACAACGAGCGAAATCAGCGTCACCGGCACCACAATTGCGGCCACAACCGCGAGCAGGCTGTCGATAAAGCCGCGGATCGCATCCGGCGTGATGAAGTCAAAACGATCGTTCTCGCCCGGCTTCTGGTGGAAACGGTTGCGCAGTGCGACGCGCGTCAGATCGAGGGAATCGTTCATCGATATTCCACTCTCCTTGCGCGGGCGGGCGAAGATCGCAATCGATTGCCCGGGTCCGAACAGATGATTGAACGCCGTGATCGGGATGTAGGCCGAATTATCCTGGCTGCGTCCGAACGCTGACCCCAGCTTTTCCACTACGCCGACGACCGTGAAATCGACTTCCTGGATTTTGAACGTCTGACCCAGCGGCGACTCCATGCCAGGGAACAGGGTCGTTTTCAGTTCGTCACCGATTACCGCCACGTGCGACCCGGTCATTTCCTCCGGTGGCGTAAAGAATCGTCCATCCACTACATTGATGTCGCGAATTTCAGCCATATCGGCGGAAACGCCCAGGATCGACGTCTCTTCGAGCGTCAGCCCTTCGCGCTTGGTGTCCGACTGATTCTGCCGGTATGGCGAATACATCGTAGTTTCGCCATTCATCGACTGCAGGTAACGATCGTGATCCAGCGTAATCGGGCGGTTGTACTGCAGCTTCGTCTGGTATTCCTTGCGCGTCATCCCTCCGGCGCCGGCAACCTGCGCAACC
>JBEHXG010000061.1:0-12437 GCA_048498815.1 Acidobacteriota bacterium
GTGATCGGCTTCACAGGAGAACACTGATCGGAATCCCGGGAGAATGGGTGATCGGCTTCAGAGGAGAATGGGTGATCGGAATCGCGGAGAATCCGCAAATAGTGGAGCCGGTCCGCTCGTGAGCGAGCCTCGCGGGCTCCATTATCAGCGTTACGGATCGTACGGGAATTGAGGGTTCGTGGGATGTGGTGTTGAACCGGACCTTCGGAGATCTCAGTCTGCCGACGATATCCTCTTCGGTGGAGAAGGTGGGCCTGCATCTGGAGCGCACTACAGTGCAGGCTGAAACGCTGATCGATCACATTGACAGGGCGCCCACGGAGAATTGAGCAGACGTTATGAAATATCTGGCAGCAACGGCGATTTTCGCGTTATGCGCGGCGGTTCTTTCCGCACAGCAAGCCGCGCCAATGCGATTCGAGGTGGCTTCGATCCGGCCCACTGACATACAGGACAGCAATGCCCGGAATCCATCTTTTGCGGCCTATCAACAGGGAAAGGCCACGAGCTTCTGCATGGTCTGCATCACGGGACGACGCTACGAGGCATGGGGCGAACAACTGAAGGTGCTTATCGCAGATGCGTTTCACGTCGATGCGCGGTTGATTTCAGGGCCCAAATGGCTGGACGACCCCAATACAACTCAGTACCTGATTAGTGCGCTCATGCCGGAGAACGCTACTCGGGAGCAGGTTCCGGAGATGCTTCGGGCGTTGCTGGAGGAGCGTTTTCATCTTGCATTGCACCGCGGAACAACGGATCAGACCGGGTACGCACTGGTCGCCGCAAAGTCCGGCGCGCGACTGAAACCACCTCGAGAACTTGTGCCGGGTAGTTCCGGCTGCCAGCCATGGGTGGAGTCACGGATGGCTCTGGTCAGCGGCATCGTGACTCAGACCTGCCAAATGAGCGAAGAGGACGGGGACGGGACCATCAACACGCGGATGACTCTGAACAGCGGGGTCGGACCACTTGTCAGCCAGAGCTGGCGAAGCGGGACATTCGAAGCCCGCGACGAGTTCTACAGCATTACGATGAGCCAGCTGGCGAACCGTCTGGGCCCGATGCTTTCCACCGGAAGCCCGCTGAATGCTATGCCGGGGAGCATTGTGAACGTCATCGATCGAACGGGGATAGACGGCCCGTGGGATGTAGTGCTGAACCGGACCTTCGGAGAGTTCAGCCTGCCCACCGTTTCTGCATCGCTGGAGAAGCTCGGACTGCATCTGGAGCGGACAACCGTGCCGGCTGAGACGCTGATCGTCGATCATATCGACCGAACGCCTACTGAAAACTGAACGCTATTTGATGCAGACGGATGCCTGGTTACTCAGGCGACTGCCTACCGCGATTTGCAGCGGCTGCGTGCCCGGGACCGCCGGCGCCTGAACGTTCACCTGCATCAGGCCAACTGTCAACGGAGTCATACCTGCGAAGACGACCGGCGCGTTGACTCCGCCGACTGTCGCGGTAGTAGTGAGTGTTTCACGCGAGAGCGGCGATAATGGAGCGGCCGCGGCGGTGGGAATCGCGTTATCGAGGGGGCCGGATCCCATCAGGTAGGCAATCAGGTATTCGCCCGCGGCGGCGCAGTTCGATGCGGAGTTGATGGAGTAGTCCTGATTCTGCACAACTCCCCAGTTGGCTCCGTAGGTGAGGATGCTGGGATTGACCTGCTCTACGGTGATGCTGTTGGCCAGGCTTGAGCCATTCGCATTCGTTACCTGAACGATAACCGGACCGGGTTTGGTTTCGTAAGGGATCTGGAAGATCACGAGTCCCGGCGATACGTAATAGAGCGGCGCGGTCTTTCCGTTGACCGTCACCTGCACGTTGTTCAGCGATGCGGGTAATGGTGTGGCTGATATGAGCTGGGCAGAATCGGCGAGCGCGGAGCCGTAGATATCGACGAGTGAACCAGGAGACACGACCGTGGCGACGCCTCCATGAATGACGATACCATCGGCAAAGATTACGGGCACCGCTGTGCTCTTCATCTGCGCCTTGATTGACGCGACCGCGGGCTTGGCGGCGAAGTTCGCATCGAAGAGAAGCGCATCACCGAAACCGGAAAAGAAGCCCGGGATCCATGAATAAAGATCGGAGACGCCCCAGGTCAGAAACGCGGTGCAATTGGGGCTGGCCTGACAGGCGATATACACGTTCTGATAGACGGCGGCCTGTTTGGCGAGGTCGGCGGCGCTGGCTTTACCGCTGGAGTCGACCGGAATGCGGACGTCCATTTCGGTGACGTGAACTTCGAGACCGAGGGCCGCATAGCGGGCCATATTGGCTTTGATGTCAGCGACGCTGGGCGGGGTTGTGGTGACGTGCATCTGGATGCCGACGCCGTTGATCGGGATACCTCGGCTGACGAGGCCGGAGACGAGGTTGTAAATGAGGTCGGAGGATGCGCCGAGGCCTTCGCCATCGTAATCGTTGTAGAAAAGTTTGGCGTTGGGGTCGGCGGCATGGGCCCACTGGAAGGCGAGGTCCACGTAGTTGCTGCCGAGCTGGCTGTACCAGTAGGACGGTGTGGAGGTATAGGGGGCCGCGTGGGTGGCTTCGTTGACGACGTCGACGTCGGTGAGCTGACCTTTGTAGCGGGTCATGAAGGTGTTGATATGTTCCTGCAGGATGGCGGCGGCGTCTGCGCTGCTGTAGTTGCCGGAGGTGAGCCAGCCCGGGAGGTCTTCGTGCCAGACGAGATTGTGACCACGCACGCTCATCGTATTGGCCTGAGCGAATTGAATAATCTGGTCGGCGGAACAAAAGCTGAACTGATGAGGGCCGGGCTCGGTTTCGGCGAACTTCATGGCGTTTTCGGGGACGATGAGGCTGAATTCGCGGCCCAGGGTCTGCAGGTAGCCGGTGGTGGCGAAGTGCGAGGGATCGACTGCGGCGCCGATGAGAAGTCCGGAGGGAGCGGCGGTGTCGCGGAGGCTGGCGGGGTCGCGAGTTACGGCTGCCGCATTCGCGGCGGCGATGACGTTCTTACCAGCGGCTGGCTGCGCAGCGGAGAGACTTTGGACGGTGAGGGTGGAAGAGGGCGCGACGTTGAAGCCGAAGTAGACGGTCCCGGAAGCGAAGAGCCCAGGATCCGGGAATGTGCTGACCTGAGTTCCGGAACTGAAAATCACGATTTGAGAGCCGACGCGGGCGACCTCGAGGTCGAGTGTGCCGGCGAAGCTGGCGGGGAGCGCGACAGACTTTCCGGTGGAGGAGGCGGAATCGCCGGTCCAGTAGCTCCAGCTCAGGTTGTTGTTGGAAAAGCCCACATCGAGGCGGTGGAGACCGTTCCAGAAGTTCGGGCCGGTGCTGAGGGTGCCAACGAGGGTCAGGAAGACGGAGGAACCGGCGGGAGCGGAGAGAGTGGTGAGAACGGAGAAGTCTCCGTTGGCCTGCAGGACGGGGCCGGTGGCGTTGGTTGCGGTGACGTAGTTGGAAGATGCCGGGATGGTGAGGGAGTTGCCGGTGATGGTGACGCCGCCGACGCAGGCCCAGAGGCCGGACTGAATCAGATTTTGTCCGTTGGTGATGTAACTCCAGCCATCGCGCAGGGGAGGGGCGGCGTGGAGGGATGCGGCGGCTAAAAAACAGAGCAGGGTGCGGGTGGCGCGAAAGACCTTCATCGTGACAATCTATCAGAGCCTGGGGGTCTTTTTCGTTAGACTTAAATCAAGATATGCGGCGTGGAGTTGTAGTACTTTTGATTATTATTGCCGCGGTTTGCGCTCAGACACTTCCGGTTTTTGAAGTGGCTTCGGTGAGGCGCATTGTGGATGCGATTCCGACGGCCACGATGAGCGGCGACATCCCTTCCGGTCGGCTGGTTTTGACCAACGCTCATCTTTCGCAGATGATTTCGATTGCGTACGAAATTCAGAGCGTGCGGATTCAGGGAATTCCTTCGAAGATTGCTTCCGAGCAGTATCAGATTAGTGCGAAGGCGGCGGATCCGGGGGCGGGCGAGCCGCAGATTCGGCTGATGCTGCGGAGTCTGCTGGCGGACCGGTTTAAGCTGCGGTTTCATTGGGAAGATAGGGCGCTGCCGAATTACACGCTGCGTGTTGCGTCCGATGGTTTGAAACTGCAGGCGGCGCAGGATGGCGAGGGGAGCGACCGGTGTTCGCGGAGTCTGGATGGGTCGCGGTATGAGCTGGGTTGCGATCACATTCGCATTCAGACTTTGGCGAATGCGCTGGCGGTGCTGTTGCGGAGTCCTGTGGTGGATCAGACGGGGTTGACGGCGAATTACAATTTCACGCTGAGCTGGGACGGGGACGATCCGGCGGGCGCTGTGCCGGATGCGCTGGAACGGTTTGGGCTGAAGCTGGAGATGAAGCGAGTGCCGACACAGGTATTTGTGGTGGATAGCGCGGAGGCTCCCTCAGAAAATTGATGCCGGTAAAATTAACCCTGGCGCCGCGTGTTACATTGTTGAGGCTTTTGCCACTCTATCTTTTCATCACCTTATCTTGTCACCCTATCTCATCTTGTCACCTTATCTTTTCATCTTGTCACCTTATCTAAGCGGGGGAGCCTTCTCATGTTGCCTTTGACCGCCGGAACCGATTATGCCGCATCGCAGACACTGATGGACGTGCGCCTGATCGGTGTTACTTCCATTAATGCGTTTGCCTATGCATTTGTTCTGCTGAAACTGCAGGACAACAATACACAGGCTGTGACCGTGCAGCTTTCCGCCGCGATCTGTAATCAGGGAGTTTGGCAGACCACGTGGGCGAACCTGGGTCAACCGAGCGCCGGGATTTCCTTCGATGGCACGTACCAGGGAACAGTGGTGTCGGCCGGGACCGCGATGGCGGTTTTCGTGTGCGGGGGCGATGGACAGCTCTGGACCCGATGGTGGACCGGAGCGTGGGCACCGTGGCAGAGTTGTCCTTCCGTGGCGGGCGGGCCGACGGCGATAGCGAAGGTGGATCATGTGGCGGGGCAGTTTGTCTATGTGGTCGATTCGGCGAATCAGCCCTGGGTGATGGCGATTAATCCGTTTGGGCAGTGGGTGGCGACGAAGCAGCCGGCGACGGTGATCGCAGGCAACACGGATGTGCCGCAGGCGCTGATTATGGGCGGCGGTTACTACTGCGCGATGACTATCAGCAACAAGAGCCTGTATCCGCGGCTGTATCTGGATGCGGGAGTGGCGAGCAGCCGGTACGTCAGCATCAGTTACGATCCCACGATTGAAGACCGGTACCAGGGTCATGCAAATGTGTGCGTTCACGGCTGGAATCCGAGCACACCCACCGTGATTCGGATGAGTGGCTGGCAGCCGCTGCCTACTAAGGGGTTCGTTACGCTCGATCTATCGACAATGGGACTTGAAGACGGATCAGTTTGCTGGGTACAAATTGACGGCAACGGGACGGCGAAGGCGAGCGCAAGAGTGTCGAAGGCTCTGGTGAAGATCGATTCGGATTCTTCGGCGGCGAACTTTAACTACCGGCCCAATATGCCCACGCTGCCCGGCGGATCGAACGTGGCGTATACGGTTCAGGATAAGGCGTACACGTATCCTCTCGGACATTTCTATTGGGGCTTCAGCGGGTGCTCGAACACTCCGTAGCCGGCCCGATAGTTCGCGTACGGGTGGCGGCGGAGCGCGACTATGCGGAAGTGGCGCGGATACAGGCGTTGTCACCTGAGGCTTCGCAGTGGCCGGTAGGGGATTATTCGAATTTTCGAATGCTGCTGGGTTTTGTGGACGCGCAGCCAGCCGGGTTTTGTGCGTGGCGGCAGGTTAGTGAGGATGAGGCTGAGGTTTTGAATGTGGCGGTCGATCCGGCGTGGCGGCGTTCCGGGGTGGGGCTGGCGCTGCTGGATGAGGTTCGGCGAGTGGCTTCCGGTGATATTTTTTTGGAAGTGGCTGAGCCGAATTCGGGAGCGATTGCTTTATATGAGCGGGCCGGGTGGGTGAGGGCGGGTGTTCGCAAAGGGTACTACCACCAGGGGCGAGTGGACGGTATTGTCATGCGCAGACCGGCGTGATAAAGTCCTGGTAGACGGTGGTCATCCACCGCACTTCAAACGTGAAGTGAAGCTACCCACCGGGTCAGGTAAAACCTGTGAAAAGCGGCCCGGCGCGGCAACTCCACTCTAAGGACGGGCGGTACGAGTTATTGCCCCAAGGAGAGATGCCAGAATGGAAAACGCAATTCAGGAAGAGATTAAAGCGCACCTGATGCAGACGAATGAAACCTATCGCAACCTCATGAACCAGCACCACGAGTACGACGTTCTCGTGGAGCAACTGGAGAATAAGGCGACGTTGTCGGCCGAGGAAGAGATCGAGGAGCATCGTCTGAAAAAACTCAAACTTCAGCTGAAGGATCAGATGGAGCAGATTGTGAGCGAGTATCGGCTTCTGCAGGTTAGCTGAGGTTCGTCAGAGTGCGCTGTTGGTGATTTGGAAGGCCCGGCCCGTGGGATTGGCCGGGCCTTCGGTTTTTTGAGAGATGTACATGTCTAATGATTTGGAGAGGCCTGGTATAGAGGATTGGCCGCCTGAGGTTCTCGCCGCGTTGGGTGCCTGCCCGGAGTTTCCGGAGTTGGCGGATTGCGGAAAGGCTATGGCGCCGATGCTCCGCGCGAGTCGCTGGATTCGCTCTGCGGCTGAGTCTTCGAAGCTCTGAGACTTGCGGCGGCGGCGGGGTGTTTTTCGAAGTCTTCGAAGCCTGCCAGCAACAGGGCTCGAAGGAATTCGCGGATGGGTTCACTTAAGGCTGCAAGCTGGGATTCGAGGCGGTTCGTTTCCGGTTCCTTTACGTGCCATTGCCAGCTTTGACGGCCAGAGTGAGCGTATTCCTGGATGGTTCTTTCGCAAAGGGTTGTGGCGATGCGGACTGCGTCGGCGTCCCGCAGGCCGCATTTGCGGAGGAGTGTGGTGGCTCGGTGAATGAGCGGAGTTAACGCCCCTGTTGCGAGCGTTATTGCCGCTTCGAATTGCCGGCCGGTTCTCGCGGTCAACTCTATGGGCTTTAGCTTGAGCTGTGTGGCAAGACGATGCGCCTGCGCTAACGCCACTGCGTCGCCCTCCACCATGAGCAGTCCTTCTATGCCGAAGCCTCTTGCGGTAGCTATGCTCGCGCCTTTTTTTCGGAAGCCGTCTGCGACTTCGGGTGGTGCGTCGCAGTCGCAGAATACAAGAGCCTTTTCTCTCCAGCCGATTTTTGCGGCTTCGAGGAGTTTTACGATTGTTTCTGTCTGACGCGGTGGCGCGTGGAAGAGGATTGTCGGGAAAAGGTTGAGCTCATCGACACTTCGCGCGGCATACCCGGCACGGAGCGAGTTCGTCATGCGGCTGGCTACGCGATACGACACGCCGGCGATTGCGCCGATCTGGCGGGTTTTGCGCGGGAGATTCGCGATGAGGCTTTTGCTCAGCGCTCCAGCGGAAATGACTCCATACTCATACTTAGCCCGGGATGCCAATGCCTGCTACATCCTTCATGCGGAGTTCTTTGATTCGGTCGCGCAGCTGCGCGGCGCGGTCGAATTCGAACTGACGCGCGGCGTCGCGCATGGTTCGTTCGAGTTCCACGATCAGCTTCTCGCGGTCGGCGGGCGCCAGTTCGGCATCGTCCGGCGCCGCGTCAGGGACCGTGACGTAGTCACCTTCTGCGATGGCGACGAGCGTCATGTCGATCGGCTTGACGATCGATTGCGGCGTGATGCCGTTGGCTTCGTTGTACGCGATCTGCACGGCGCGGCGGCGGCTGGTTTCATCGAGCGCTCGCTTCATGGAATCGGTCATGACGTCGGCGTAGAGAATGGCGCGGCCTTCGAGATGACGGGCCGCGCGTCCCATGGTCTGGATGAGAGAGCCGGTGGAACGGAGGAAGCCTTCTTTATCGGCATCGAGAATGGCGACTAGTGAGACCTCGGGGAGGTCGAGCCCTTCACGGAGAAGATTGATGCCGATGAGGACGTCGAATTCGCCGCGGCGGAGGTCACGCAGGATTTTGATGCGATCGAGCGTGCTGACTTCGGAGTGCAGGTAGTTGCACTTGACGCCGGCTTCGGCGTAATACTCCGAGAGATCTTCGGCCATACGTTTGGTGAGCGTGGTGACGAGAACGCGCTGGTTGCGCTCGGTGCGCAGGCGGATTTCGTGGAGGAGGTCATCGACCTGGCCGCGAATGGGACGAATTTCGACTTCGGGATCGAGCAGGCCGGTGGGGCGGATGATCTGTTCCACGATGACGCCGGCGGATTTGGTGAGTTCGTACGGACCGGGCGTTGCGGAGACATAGACGACCTGCCCGACGCGATGCTCGAATTCTTCGAAGGTGAGCGGGCGGTTATCGAGCGCGCTGGGCATGCGGAAGCCGTGCGAGACGAGAACTTCTTTGCGCGAGCGGTCGCCGTGATACATGCCGTTGAGCTGCGGGATGGTTTGATGGCTCTCGTCGAGAAACATGAGGCAATCGTTGGGGAGGTAGTCGAGCAGCGTGGGAGGGGCTTCGCCGGGCAGGCGGCCGGAGAAGTGGCGCGAGTAATTTTCGATGCCGTGGCAGTAGCCGATCTCTTTGATCATTTCGAGATCGAACATGGTGCGCTGGTGCAGGCGCTGCGCTTCGAGGACCTTGCCCTGGGCTTCCAGCTGCGGGCGCCACCATTCGAGCTCGGCCTTGATGGATTCGATGGCGGCCTCTTTGGTAAGGCGCGACATTACGTAGTGCGTTTTGGGGTAGATGAAGAGTCGGTCGCGCGTATCGAGAATTTCGCCGGTCAGGGGATCGATTTTGTGGAGAGCTTCGACTTCGTCGCCCCAGAGCTCGATGCGGATAGCGGTTTCTTCGTAGGTGGGATAGACCTCGATGACGTCGCCGCGCACACGGAAGGTACCGCGGCGGAAATCGAGATCGTTGCGGTCGTAGAGGATTTCGACGAGCTTTGAGAGGATGTCGCGACGCGGAATTTGCTGGCCCTTATCGAGCCGCAGCAGCATGCCGTAATAGGCTTCGGGCGATCCGATGCCGTAGATACAACTGACGCTGGCGACGATGACGCAGTCGCGGCGTTCGAAGAGCGAGCGCGTGGCGGAGAGGCGCAGGCGGTCAAGCTCTTCGTTGACGGTCGACTCTTTTTCGATATAAACGCCGCTGGAGGGGATGAAGGCTTCGGGCTGGTAGTAGTCGTAGTAGCTGACGAAGTATTCTACGGCGTTGTTCGGGAAGAACGTCTTGAATTCGTGGTAGAGCTGAGCGGCGAGGGTCTTGTTGTGGGCGAGGATGATGGCGGGGCGATTGAGCTGCTCGATGATCTTCGCCATCGTGAAGGTCTTGCCGGAGCCGGTTACGCCGAGCAGGACCTGATGCTTTTCGCCTTCGTCGATGCCGCGGGTTAGTTCAGCGATCGCATTTTTCTGATCGCCCTGCGGGCTGTAGGCGACGCCGACGTGGAATGACACGACTTCATTTTAGCGGCGGTCGGGTCAGTTTTCTGTCGGCGAAGAATTGATGTGTCTGACGGCGAGGACTTCTACGGGATTCCTGCCTTTTTGCAGCTTGAGGCCGATACGTTCCAACGCCGTGAACAGCGGCGCGTTCGTGGCGTCCATTAGTGCGGCAGGGTCCGGGCGCGAACCGCTGGTACCCATCAGCGAGGCGAGATCGGGAGGCTGGATTTCGAGCGCGATTTTGTAGCGTCCGGCAAGGCCGGTCCTGTTCAGTACCGGCGCCATCATTTTCAGGGACAGGAAATCAGTCAGGTCGTCCAGGGTGGTGGCTTCAACGCTTTGTGGCTTGCCTGGCGGCGTTGTTATGAGGAGACCGCCGCTAATCATTGTCATTGCACCGCCCGCTCCGAAGGTCACTTTCGGTGCTGTGAAAGCGGGAAGCTCCCAGTCTGGAGCGGCGCTTGCAGGCTCGAGTTTCGCGCCTGCCTTTCCTGCGATCAGGGTGTAGGAGTCAAGTTGTTTCGTAGCGGTTTCGAGAACGAGGCCGAAGCGCTCGCTCAGCAGACTGCGCATCATTTCCGGAGCCTGATCGGCGGTGGCTCCATGAGGGAAGGTGCCTTCCACGGTATAGAGAACCTGCGAATCGGGATCGAGGGCTTCGGTGTTTCCGGCGAGATCGAGCTGGTATGCCTTGATGTGCCAGGCGTAGCGAATCAGGGTTGCGACGTTGACGGCGGTGAAACGGACTCGACCGTTGTCGATCGAATATCGGCTGGTGGAGGCGAGTTTCGCATTCGCGGGATCGTTGCTCAGTTTGCGGACGGAGGCGACTTCAAACCTGGGAGAAGCGCTGCCGGACTGGGCAGCGAGAGTGGGCGCTGCGAGCAGGAGGAGGAGTCCGAAGCGAAGAGTCATCGGGATAATGTTATCGGAAACGTATGAGCGAAGACAAAAGCAGAAAGCTGATGCGCAGCGAACAGTGGTTCAACGATCCGAAGGAGCCGGGCGAGACGGCGATCTATATCGATCGCTATATGACATGGGGACTGACGCGCGCGGAACTGCAGTCAGGGCGGCCGATTATCGGGATTTCGCAGTCGGGTAGTGAACTGACGCCCTGCAATCGGATACATTTGTCGCTGGCTGCGCGGGTGAAGGATGGGATTCGCGATGCGGGCGGGATTCCGATTGAGTTTCCTTTGCATCCGATGCAGGAGAGTTGCCGGCGTCCTACAGCGGCGCTCGATCGGAACCTGGCGTATCTGGGACTGGTGGAGATTTTGTGCGGGTATCCGTTTGACGGCGTGGTGCTGACTACGGCTTGCGACAAGACTACGCCTGCGAGTTTGATGGCGGCGGCTACGGTGAATCTGCCGGCGATTGTTTTGTCCGGTGGGCCGATGATTGACAGCTATTACAACGGGCGGCTGGCGGGGTCGGGGATGGCGCTGTGGGAGGCGCGGCGGCTGCGCGCGGCGGGGCAGATTACGGACGATGAGCTGATTGAGATTAACTGCCAGTCGTCGGCGGGGCCGGGGCATTGCAACACGATGGGGACGGCGCTTTCGATGAATTCGGTGGCGGAGGCGCTGGGGATGTCGTTGCCTGGATGCGCTGCGATTCCTGCGCCGGATGGGGCGCGCGGGCGGATGGCCTATGCGACAGGGCGGCGGATTGTGGAGATGGTGCGGGAGGATTTGACTCCGAAGAAGGTTCTGACGCGTGAAGCGTTCGAGAACGCGATTATGGTGAATTCGGCGATCGGGGGATCGACGAACTGCGCTCCGCACCTGACGGCGATTGCGCGGCACATGGGGGTGCCGGTTACGGTTTCGGATTTTGAGACAGTGGGGCATGACGTGCCGTTGCTGGCGAATGTGCAGCCTTCCGGCGAGTTTCTTGGGCAGGGTTTTCATCGCGCTGGTGGTGTGCCGGCGGTGATGGGTGAGTTGGTGCGCGCGGGTCGTTTGCACGAAGGCGCTCTTACCGTGAATGGGCGGACTGTGGGTGAGAATTGCCGCGACGTGCGTATGAGCGATGAACGGATTATTCGGCGTTATGACGATCCGCTGCGGAAGCAGGCTGGATTTATGGTGCTCAGCGGCAATTTGTTTACTTCGGCTTTGATTAAGACTTCGGTGATCAGTGAGGAGTTTCGACGGCGGTTCTTATCGGATCCGGAAGCGGAGGAGTGTTTTACTTCGCGCGCGATTGTGTTTGACGGGCCGGAGGATTATCGGCGGCATATTGAAGATCCTTCGCTGAATGTGGACGAGCATTGCATGCTGGTGGTGCGTGGGACGGGTCCGGTTGGGTATCCGGGGTCGGCTGAGGTGGTGAATATGACGCCGCCGGGTGAGTTGGTGCGGAGCGGGATGCGAATGCTGCCTTGTATGGGGGATGGGCGGCAGAGCGGGACTTCGGATAGTCCGTCGATATTGCATGCTGTGCCGGAATCGGCGGCTGGGGGGAATCTGGCGATATTGCGGACCGGGGATTTGATCAAGGTTGATTTAAAGAATCGGCGTGTGGATTTGCTGGTTAGTGAGGAGGAGATTGCCGCGCGGCGGGCGGTTTTGCCGGAGGTGAGGTTGCGGAATGATTCACCGTGGCAGGAGTTGTATCGGGCGCATGTGGGGCAGCTGGATACTGGGGCCTGTCTGGAGTTTGCGGTTGGGTATGGGGATTTGGGGGAAGTGGTGCCGCGGCATTCGCATTAGGAAAGCCCTCGTGTGAAACACTTTGCGCCATAGTATTTCAAGAGGCTGCGAATTACGATTCTACAGCATTTTGGGCGACGGTTGACCGCCGTTTAACGGTTGATACCATCTTCAAGCGATGGCCTACGACAATAAAGCGTTCACGGAACGGGTGGCCGTAAAATACGCAGAAATTCTCAAGTCCCGATTGCCGGATGCGAAGTTCTTCGTCGGGGAAGATTCCGTCGTAGACGATGCCTTGAGGGATACGCCAATGCGGGTCGTGCGGGATTTCGGTCGATCGGAACTTTCGC
>JBEHXG010000062.1:0-9329 GCA_048498815.1 Acidobacteriota bacterium
TGCTCAGCAACACCGTGGATCTTGCCGGCGCCGCTTATCGCCGGCTGCTGCGCCGCGATTTCATGTCGGATCTCGAATTCGCCTCCCGCCTCAGCCATCGCGTCTTCCACGGCAGCTTTCTCCGCGGAGCCATCACCACCCGCATGGTGCAGTTCACGCGCCTCAGCCCGAAGTTCCGCGAAGTCATGCAGGACCTCTTCGCCGGAACCCAACCGTATATCGGCCTGAAACACCGGCTGCTCAAAAACATCAACTGGAGCGTCGTCGAGATCGTCTGCAATCTCGGCATGAGCTGGGTCATCCCTCGCCGTGGACCGGCATGAGCTGACAGACATTGGAAGCGGAGATGCTAAGTGATCGCGGAGTATGCGACTGTCCGCTTTGTCCCTGGTGGGATTGACGTTCGTCTGTGTAGCCAGCGCCCAGAGTCCCGGCCCGCGGGAAGTACAGATCAATACTCCGTATCTCGCGACCTCGCCGGAGGTTGTAACGGCCATGCTGCAGATAGCGGGCGTAAGCGGCAACGATACGGTCTACGACCTCGGCTGTGGCGATGGCCGCATCGTGATTGCGGCCGCCCGAGCCTATCGCGCGCGCGGAGTCGGCGTCGATCTCAATCCCGCCCGCATCGATGAAGCTCGGGCCAACGCGCGCAGCGCAGCCGTATCCGATCTCGTCCGCTTCGAAGTCAACGACTTATTCGAGGCGGACATTCGCAATGCAACCGTGGTCGCGCTCTACCTGCTGCCCGAAGTGAACGTGAAGCTGCGTCCAAGGCTGCTTGACGAACTCAGGCCCGGCACGCGCATCGTCTCTCACAGCTTCGGCATAGGCGACTGGAAACCGGACCGGGAAGAGGTGGTCGCCGGCGAGCACATCTATCTCTGGACTGTTCCGCAGCGGTAGCCAGCACAGCGTCGTTTCGCCATATCGTTCGTCGAGTAGTGCCAGGGGCGTTCAGGAAAAGTGCAACGCTGTCTCACGGACGGTTTGAAAGAAGTATTCGCGGAGACGCTGCCCTCGAGCCAATGCATATCAAATAATGATGGCGATCGGAGATCGTGATAAAGATGGAAACCGGGAGGGATAATGCCAATTATCAACGTCAAACTTGTTGAAGGCACGTTCCGGACCGATCAGAAACACGAACTGCTTTCGAAACTGACCGATGCCGTTGAAAGTGTCTATCCCGGGCTGCGAGACGTCACCTTCGTGACGATCGAGGAAGTCACAGAGGGCGACTGGGGCATCGGCGGCCAATCGATAACATCGAAGAAAGTTGCCGCGCACGCCGAGAAAAATCTGAAAACGACATGACCCTCGCAGCCTGCCCGTCACCACTTTCACTCCCTGCCCCATGTGAACGTCAAGCTGCGCCCAGGGCTGTCTGAACGACTCAGGCCGGGCTCAGCTTGCTGCGGGACGGCACGGCGACCTTCCCCCGCAGCAGCATCCGAAACGCCAGGCCATGCGTTATCAAAAGCAGCGGTACGTAGGCCATCAGGATGAAATAGCCGGCGCCCAACAAGCCTGGCGTATCCGGAAGCGATATGCGGCCTCCCAGATAAAAGGCAAACAGCAGGTCCGCCGTTCCGAAGGCATTAAAAATCCAGGTCACGACTGTCCCGGAACGCGTTCCCAAAGTAGCCAGAGCGAGCAGGGCCAGAATGGCGCTGAAGAAATCACCATAAGCCACCGGCCGGGCGAACGCGGCGGGCAGCGCTGGAGACACCACGCCTGGTACCACAAACGCCAGTCCCAGAAACCGAAACCCGTGCAGCAGCAGAATGGGCTTCAGGTTCCCGGGGCTGGCGCCGCCTCTCAGCGCCGGCCAGATATACTGCCACGCGACTGCGCCCCATGCAGCCAGGCCAAATACGACACTGATTCCGAACAAAACCGGAAATAGCATGATCGATCCTTTCTGGCGGCGGCCATCCTCTCGAATGACCGCCCCCGGTCACCGTTATCTCTGAGCCGGCCCGCCACCCATCAATGCCCTCAACGGCATCAGCGGGCCAACCCGAATGTACATGTGATCCATCAGGTGTTCCTTCGCAAGCGGCAGCGTTTCCATAATGGTTCGCGCTTCGTCCTCGGTCTTCGCGTCCACCAGAAATACGACGCCCCTCCCATCGCCGCGCGAATACCACTGGCGGATCTTCCCGTCAAAGTAGAGCTTCACCGTCTCCCGAATCTCAGAAGGCATAATCGCCATGATTTGTTGAATCTGTTCAGGGGTTATGCCCTGCCTGGCGGTCTGAATCACCAGCACTTCGGTAGTTTTCGGTATCGCTACGCCGGGTGGGCCGGATGCTGCCTGTGGCGAGCGCAACTGAGATTGCGCCACCGTTGCCACTGGAAACACAGACATCAGAAAAGGAAGCAGTAGTTTCACGTCGATTCTCCTTGTCACTGGCGGCGTCTCGCTCGCCTGTCTGATATTTGCCCGCCACGCTCAACCTGTGACACGATTGCGAATATCGATTTCCCGCGCGAAAACCGGTCACAAACACGCCTCGCGCGGCAAAGAGTTCACTAGTGGGCGAAGCGGATCAGGAACTTCGTGCTCTGATGACTGGCTATCAGGGCGGATCACTGGAAGCATTTCAGGAGATCTACGCCCGCCTTGCGCCTGGAGTGCGCCGGTACCTGTTGCATCTGGCAGGCGGCTCCGAAATCGCCGACGATCTGCTCCAGGAAACATTTCTTCAAATGCACCGCTCGAGAGCCGCATACAATCCGAAATACGCCGTTCGACCCTGGGTGTTCGGTTTGGCGCGAAACGTCTTTCTGATGAATCGGCGCGCGGCCCGGCAATGGGCAAAGCTGCATGAGTCGCGCGAGGAACTGCCTGAATCCCCCGTGCTTCCGGAAGCCGAAGGGCTTGGCGCCCGCGACGAGATCCGCAGATGCATTTCGGAATTAGCGCCGGATCAGGCCGAAGCCCTGCTGCTGCATCATCAGTGGGGATTCAGTTTCGAGGAGATCGCCGGCATGCTAGGAATCACCGCCGCCGCGGCTCGCGCGCGCGCCAGCCGTGGAATGGGAGACTTGCGCGCGGCGCTAAGCAGTCTTCAAAGGGCGCGCGCATGATCGACCGTTCACCCAGACCGCCTGAAGCGCTGATGCGGGCGATCGCCCAGGATCTCAGACCCGTCAAAGCATCGCCGCAACCGCTGCAGCTGGCCTTGCGAATGGTGCCAATTGCTCTGCTGGTTTCCTCAGCGATTCTGCTCGCGATTGGACCCCGGCACGATTCAGCCATCCTCGGACCGCTCCTGACGTGGGGAGCCTCCGCAGCGCAGTTTGCGCTCGCGATCGCTCTGATCTGGATCGCGGCGCACGAAGGCATCCCGGCCGGAAGGCTGCCGGGGCAGATGATTTACTTCACTGCGATCGCGGCATTTTCCGCTGTTGTATTCGTCAGCCTCGTAACCTTCTCGGTAAGTCCTGCAAGTGAGCCTCTGCTGCGTGTCCCGCCATGGATCAACGAAAAACTGCGTACCTCGCCATGGATCATGGGCTTCGGCTGCGGCATCGGCAGCACGATAGCCGGGGGAACCCTGATCCTCTTCTTCACCTGGATATTTCGAAACTCGATCGCCACCCGGCCAACCGCGGCCGGCGCCCTCTATGGCGCAGGCGCAGGTCTCGCGATCAACGCCGGCTGGCGCATCGCATGCCCGGTTTCGACGCCGTGGCATTCGCTGGGAGCGCACGGAGCCGCTATCATCGCCACAGTCATCCTGGGCGCGCTCATCGGGCGTTTTTTTGCAGCCCGCAGATCACGGCCGCGTGACTGACCTTCGGAACAGGCAGTCAATCCTGAGCCCCGATGAGCGGCGAAGCTTCACGCCGGTCACATCCCCTTGATCAATGAGATTACTTTTCCCATCGTCGCCGAGTCGTCATCGAAGCCGCCATGCGTAGTGCTCCGCGAATCCTGCCCCGGCGCGGGAAACGCACTGACACTCTTCAGGCCGAGCGGAGCCACATCGCTCTCGAAGTACTTCTCCATCCCGAGAATCTTTGTCGGCACGCCTTTCTCGAACGATTGAGAGACCAGATACAGCAGAGAGCGGCTGTATCCCAGAATCGGCTCGCACGTCGGATCCTTCTGCTCCACATCGTCCGACATATGGAACTGGTTATATCGTTTCACGTGTCCGTTGCGAATCGCCGGGATCACCTGCGCCGCGAAGGTGTCGAGACGCACGGCGGGAGCCAGGAAGTTAACCGTCTCGAAGGTCCAGTCCTTCAGGCGACTAATTATGGCGCTGTGCACGATCGATCCCGCGGAATGCCCGATCAGATGGACTCTCACCTTGGATAAATCCGCGAAGAGAGGCGACTTCCGGCACTCCTCGTACAGAATCATCCCGCCTGAGTTATCATCCGCCGAGATCGCGTCCGCATTCTTTTTCATCTCGCCCCACACAGCCGTACCCGGAACGGCGAGCATCTTTTCCAGCCGCTGATTCCACCAGCTCTCGAGGCGAGGCAACATCGCGCCAGTCGTTCGCTGCTTCGCGACGAAGTCCTGGCCGATGTTCTTCAGGGTCGACCACAAATCCGTCTCCCACATCAGAAAGATTGGGAAAATCCGGTTATCATACAGGGCCTTCACCCACTTCGCAGCCGTGTCCGCCGCCCCGTCCTCCGATGTCAGCCCGCCGTGCGCGTACACCGCGATATCCACCACATCAGCGTCCTTCAGCCCCCACAACTTCCGCGCATCCGCAAGCTGTTGCGTTACCAGCGTCGTCACGTCCGCGGTGTGCGTCCGAAATTCGCCCGTGTTGCTCAGTAGCCCGTTGTTCTCCATGTCGATGATGTACGGATCGATCTGATGGCTTCTCAGTTCGCGATTCGCCGCCAGTTGCACCCGGTCGCCGGCCTTGCTTAGCGTTTTGGTTTCCGCTATCTCGAGATGGAGATCGGTCACGACGCCGAGTTGCGCCACCCAGCAATCCATTGCATTCTCGAGCCAGTCCCCGTACGTCAGCACCGCCCGGCCGTTGGTTCCCCAGTTCGTATCCCATGAGTTGTGAACGATGAAACCTTCGCGCGTATAGCCGACAATCGCAAATGCATGCGCCCCGCCGGTTGGCTTCCCGCTAACCTTCGGGATGACTCGCCACTCGCTCTTCGCGACCTTAACCTTACCTTCAAGGTTCCATCCGTCGTGGGTTACTGCGCTTGCATACAACGCGCCGATCTCATTCAGCGCCACATGCATGTCGGTGATGGACTTCGCATTCACGCGATAATACGCGCCCAGCGGGCGCTTAACCGCATCAGCCCACCAGTCCTGCTTCGGATCTTTCGGCTCGGGCGGCATCTCAAACCTCGTCCACAGACCTGAGGCGCACGCGCCGTGCTTGTACCAGCCCTTCATCGCTCCGCGCAAACTCGACCCGGTGTCCGCAGTCGGGTCTCCCGGAAACTCATCGTACCGGCGCGCCATTGAGTACAACATGAACGGCGACACGGGACATTCGGCAGCCTTCCGTTTCGCGCGCCGTTGCAGATGATAAATGACGCTCGCCAGCGCGAACCCCGTGCACGCGCTCGTGTCTCGCTGGTTCAACACGGGAATATCGACGTGTGGCGCCAGCATCTCTGTAGGAACTACCGTCACCGACGGCATGTACGGGCGGTCGCGCAGGTCGATGCTGTCCGGAACCACATTCCGGAGCCGCTTCACCACTGCGTTTTCCCGCCTGCGTTCCGGCTGAGGCTGCTTCGAAGGCCTTCGTGTCGTGTTCGCCATATGCGTTGGCCTATCTTATAGCCTTCATTCCGCACTTTTGGGCCGGGCGGTGTTTTGTATCGGTCATGCCGTTACCTGGCTGTTTGTCAGCGGTGACGGGACAGTCCGTGACCGTTACGCGATCTTCAACAGGCGCGCGGCGTTCCCGTACAGCATCTTGTACGTAGCTTCCGGGTCAGGCGAGAGCCGCCGGACGGCGGCAAGTTGCTGCGACCCGGAACATGCTTTCCCTTCGCCAACGCTGTCGCTGCAGTCACTGCCATAAAGCAGTTTGTCCTGATGACGTTTCAGAAACTCTCGTGCGTGTTCCTCATCCCGCAGCAGCGCATTCAGGCCTGATCCGGCCGACAGATCGCCATACATGTTCGGGTAATCGGAGAGGAGGCGATCCGTGATTCCGCCAGGAGTCACCGGACCGTCCGGGTACATTACTGTCTGCTCGTGATTTTTGTCGATATTGCCCCACCAGGTCTGCGCATGCCCGATGAAGTTCACGCCCGGGTACTTATCGAGCAGCCGGTGAAAACGGTCGAAAGCAAGGTTATAGGTGTCGTGCTGAAAATGCATCAGCACCGGGACGTTATGGTCACGCGCGATCTCAGCAATGACCTGCATCGGCTTTGAATCCGAATCGACGTGAAACTTCTGCTCGCCGATACCGATCGCGCCGGCCTTCAGATACTTCTCGATGACCGTCTTTGCTTCCGGAATGTCGGGCAATTCGTTGGCGAAAAAGAAGTATTCCGCGGGATGCGCCCGGGCAAAAGCAACCACGGTATCGTTATCGCCCGCCCCCACCGCGAGGCCGTACTTTGACCCGGCCGGGAGCAGCACCGTTTTCGTGATGCCCATCTTCTTTTGATGCGCAAGCAACTGCTCATCCGTACGTCCGCTGTAGTTCGTGTGCTGATGAATATCAATAATCGGTTCGGAGTCCGCGGCGTACGCCAAAGCTGCGCACGCCCCTCCGACGAAAGTCCGTCGGGAGAGTCTGTGGGGTCGGGGCATCAGAGTTACCTTGCGTTTGCGGTGGCCGGTCGCGGCCCGCTCTCTTCAGCTTACAGACGCTCGCTTCGCCATTCGCGGCGTGAGTAGTGCGCCGGGTATTCAGGCCAGGCGCAATGCTGTCTCAGACGGTTTGAAAGACGTACTTGCAGAGACGCTATTCTCGATCCATCTGTATCGAACCACGATGACATTCGGACCTTGCGGAAAGATGGGAACCAGGAGGGACAATGCCAATCATCAACGTCAAACTTGAAGGCGCGTTCCGGACCGATCAGAAAACACAAACTGCTTTCCAAACTGACCGATGCCGTTGAAAGTGTCTGTCCCGGGCTGCGAGACGTCACCTTCGTGACGATCGAGGAAGTCATAGACGGTGACTCGGCATCGGCGGCCAATCGATCACAGCGCAGAAGGTTGCCGCACATGCCGAGAAGCATCTGAAAAAAGCCTGAGCCCTTGCTCGCTCGGGCGACGCCGCGGAACCCTCCGCCAAGCACCGGAATTTGATCTGGCCAGATCCGGGAGTCATGGCTCGAGGCTCGTTACGCTCGCATTCGTCACTGTCCGTTCTGCCCGGCGCTGGTCCGCGGACGCTTCCTTCTCGATTTCTTTCGCGAGGAAATAGTTCAACGCGGTCCGAAGCGCCGCAATCGCAGCAAGTTGCTCAATGTCTGTCCACGTCGGCGTAACCGCCGTGCGCAGGATATCCGCCGCCAATTCAAACTCGAGGGCGATCGCGAGCCATCGTCCGAGCGTGAGCCGAATCTCATTCTTCGCTTCCGGCGGAGAGCTCCGTCGCAGAAAGAGCAGGAACGCCTTGACGATCGCTTCAGCCGACGCAGCCGCAATGACAAGCGCGGCGGCCACTTCGACGCCGCGTGAGATGTAATCGATGATGCTCTTCGCTTCGGTAACCAGCTGGTCCATGACGAATCACGATCGAATCAGATGACTCAGAGCGACTGAGCGGCCGTAAGGCGCCGATTGGACCGCCAATTCATCACTGCCCCAGATACTTCTTCAAATCCGGATGCAGCAACTCCTTGATCTCCGGCTTCCCCAGATCCGCCTTCGTAATCACCACCGCGCTCAAATCAATCCGCTTCGGCGGCGTCTTCCCATTCAGCTTGTCCGTCACCGCCTTCACCGCTTCATACCCGATCTTGAACGGATCCTGCGCCACCAGCGCATCGATCACGCCTTCCTGCAGATCCGCCACCAGCCCCTCGCTCGAATCGAACCCGACGAACTTCACCTTGCCAGCCAGCCCTCGCGACTTCACCGCCTGCGCCGCCCCCACCGAACTCGGCTCGGACGACGCGAACAACCCATCCAGCGTCGGATGCGCAGTAAAGATGTTCTCCGCCGCCGCCATTCCCTTCGCCCGGTCGGACATACTGTACTGCTCGGCCACAATCCTGATTCCCGGGAACTCTTTCGCCATCGCGTCATGGAACCCGCGCTCCCGGTCCATGGTCGACGCGCTACCCGGAGCATTCTGAATCATCGCCACCGACCCCTTCCCATGCAGCAGCTCACCCAGCTTGCGCGCGCCCATCTGTCCGCCTTCATAGTTATTCGTCGCAACAAAGGAGACGTAATTCTCCGAGTCCACCGCCGAATCGAAAACCACCACGGGAATGTTCTCGCGCGCAGCCCGATCGAGTGACGCATTCAGCGTCGTCCGGTCAGACGCCGCCACCACGATCCCCGTCATGTGCTGGTTCAGCATCGAATCGAAGATCTCGAGCTGCCGCGCGTAATCGGTCTCATTCGGCGGACCGTCCCAGTCCACCGTCTCGTGAAACTCGCGCCCCGCCGCCTCCGCGCCCGCATGCACGGATTGCCAGAACACGTGCGCAGTGCCCTTGGGGATCACGCCAATCCGCCGCGCGCCGCTGCGATTGCACGCGCTCCCCACCAACGCCACCACAATCAGACCAGCGCAGGCGCCGAACCTGCGCGCCTTACATCGCACACCAGCCGCCATCGATCAGAATGTCCGTGCCCGTAATGAACCCCGCTTCCTCGCTGCACAAAAACGCCGCCAGCGCCCCCACTTCTTCCAGCTTTCCCCACCGCCCCACCGGAATCTTCGCAATGAACTGCGCATTCAGCTCCGGGTTCTGCAGAATCGGCGTGTTCATCTCGGTCGCAAACGGCCCCGGGCTGATGCCATTCACCGTCACTCCCTCCGTCGCCAGTTCCAGCGCCAGCGATTTCGTCAGCCCCAGCAGCGCCGCCTTGGTCGAGGAATACGCGGTCCTCTGCGGCATCGAAACATGGGCCATAATCGACGTCATATTCAGAATCCGCCCATAGCCCGATCCCTTCATGTGCGGCACAAACGCCCGGCACATCAGAAACACGCTGGTCAGGTTCGTATCCTGTACGCTCCGCCACTCCGCAAGCGTGAAATCCGTGATGTTCTTGCGCAGGTTCGTCCCGGCGTTGTTGATCAGGATCTGAATCTTCCCGGCCTTCTCCGTCACTTCCTTCTCTACCCGCGCCACCTGATCTTCCTGCGTGATGTCGGCGACAAAAA
>JBEHXG010000063.1:0-8159 GCA_048498815.1 Acidobacteriota bacterium
GGTGCGATGAAACCTAACTCGTAGGGCGGCACGGTGCGCAGGTTCGGCATGTTAAGAGAAGCGCGGGCGAGCGGCGCATTCGCCTCAGGGCAAGCACGTAAAAGAGTGCTACCGCCGTCGCTGTCAGCAGGGATGCAGAGAGCTTCTCCATGATCCTCGCAAGCAGTTCCAGCCGGGATTGTTCCCAACCCGTCGCATTCAGATAGACAACCGCGGGCAGATATAACGGTGAAACCAGAACCGGTGTGACGACGGGGTAGAGAGAGACGTGATGCCCCCGGGGAACGCGCGCTATCCAGAACGCGGTCTTGCTTCGTCCCTGCGCCGTAATCGGTTCAATCGGATCTAACGCCAGGGTGTGATAGCGCCAGATGCCAAAAGGAAGGTATCGCGCAGGATAGGCGTCTCCGGCGCTGATTACCCGTAAATTTGCGTTGTAGACGATCAGGCATAACAGCCACAACAGGCCGATCTCACGCAGACGGAGAGGTATCCGGATCACTTAAACAATCTCGTAACCGCAATCGCGAATCGGCATCAGACCAAACATGGGGTAAGCGCAGTAACCAGTCTACAGCCGGTTGGAAATAGAACCGCTCACGCTACGGCAATCTGGAATCTGCGTGTTACGCTGTCGGTTGCGACCCAGGGCTTTGAAGCTCATCGCCACTGGCGCGTCCTTTAACTCCTTATGATCAGCCGGAATTGTGTTGGGACCGGGATTGCCGCTGCGGCGCTTCTGTCCGTCTCTCTGTGCGCAGCGCCGCCACCAGCGCGTTCCTGGGCTGCCGATAACGGCAACGGGACTTACTCAAATCCGCTTTTCTATGATGAGTTCTCCGATCCGGACATGATCCGCGTCGGCGCGGACTATTACCTGACCGGCACCACAATGCACACCATGCCAGGACTCCCGATCCTGCATTCGCGCGATCTGGTGAACTGGCGGATCATCGGCTACGCTGCAGATCGTGTCGATCTGGGGCCGGATTTCCATCTCGAAAACGGCAAGGAGATCTACGGGCAGGGCATCTGGGCCCCGAGTTTTCGCTATCACGAAGGCACGTATTACATTTTTTCGAACATCAACCGTTTCGGGCTGCAGGTGTATCGAGCCTCCGATCCGCGCGGGCCGTGGAAGCACAACACCATTCAGCAGGGCCTTCACGATCTTTCTGTGTTGTTCGATGACGATGGGAAGATCTACGCCGTGTATGGGAGCGGGGTGATTCGAATCGTTGAGCTGAACGCCGACCTTACGGCGCTGGTTCCGGGCACGGACCGCGTGTTGATTGATCGTCCGCAGGGGATGGGCGAAGGTTCGCATTTCTACAAAATCAACGGCAGATATTACATCGTCAGCGCGATTCCCGGCGGTCATGTTCCCATGAAGTGCGCCCGTGCCGACAAGCTGACCGGCCCCTGGGAAGTTGAAACGATCAGCGAGAACGAGAGTCTGGGCATAGGTAAAGGCTATGGCGTTAAAGGCAATCGCCGCACACCGCCGTTTGAGCTCAGTCCGCAGGATTCTTCGGATCGCGCCAGCCTGACTCTGCATCAGGGTGGAATTATCGATACGGTGAACGGCGAATGGTGGGGCTATTCGATGCAGGACCACGATTCCGTGGGACGTTTGACGTCGCTCTCGCCAGTGACCTGGAAAGATGGGTGGCCATACTTTGGGCTGCCGGGAAATCTGAAGCGGACGCCTTCCACGTGGGTGAAGCCGAACACGGGGACACCGGTTCCGGTGACCTCGCCGTACGATCGCAGCGATGATTTTTCGAAACCACTACTCCAGCCCGTCTGGCAGTGGAATCATGTGCCGGACGATTCGAAGTGGTCGCTGACGGAGCGATCGGGATATTTGCGGCTTCATTCACTTCCGGCGCCGGAGTTCTGGTGGGCGAAGAACTCGCTCACGCAACGCGCGGTCGGGCCGGAATCGAGTGTGACGACGGAGCTGGATGCGGGCGGATTGAAACCTGGCGATACGGCGGGGCTTGCTCTGCTCAATATGCCTTACGCATGGATTGGCGTGGTGCGCGGGGACTCCGGGTACTCCGTGCAGACATTCGATCAGACTGCGGGTGCGTCCGCCAAAGACGAACTGGCGAAGCCGCATCTTTGGCTGCGAGTGCACTGCGATTTCGATACCGAAATCGCGAACTTCAGCTACAGCATGGATGGCAAGGTGTTTAAGCCGCTGGGCGGCGAATACAGGATGCCATTTCAGTTGAAGACGTTCCAGGGCGTCCGCTACGCGTTGTTCAGCTACAACACCGGCGCAACCGCCGGAGGGCAGGCTGACTTCAACGATTTCGTTGTAACCGAGCCTCGTCCGCGCGGGCTGACGAAGCCGATACCGGTATCGCGGTCGATCTCATTTACCGATCAGGCGAACGGCAACCCGCTCGCCGTTGTGGGCGGCAAGCTGGCGTCAGTTGCGCCCCGGAGCGAGGCAGCGGTGTTTCGTGTAGTGGATCGCGGACAGGGGCGCATTGCGCTCCAGGCTTCAAACGGAATGTATGTCTCGGTGGGTGGAAGCGGCCAGGCTGGCGATGTAACGCTGAAAGCCGGCAAGCCGGGGAATGCGGAGACTTTCCAGTGGGTGGACCTGCAGCGGGGAGAGACCCTGCTTCTCTCGCTTGCAACCGATCGCTACGTCGTGGCGCCTGCGACGGGAGGCGCGGTCGCTGCGGATCACGCGGGGCCATCGCCCGGCCGCAAAGATGGTTCGTGTTTCACGTGGAAGCTTGCTCAGAAGTAGACCGGCGCTCGAAATGCCAGGCAGTGGCATTCGGGCGAATCGTGATCGAACGCATTCAGCGCAAATCGACGTCGAACTAAGCCTCGTGAATCCAGACAACCGACGTCGCGGAGCGCTGCACCGGACGCACCGCGCCATCCGCGCCGACGCCTAACGCGCCTTCCACGGGCAGCTCTTTGTCCCGATTCGTGC
This sequence comes from Acidobacteriota bacterium, assembly GCA_048498815.1. Classification (GTDB taxonomy): domain Bacteria; phylum Acidobacteriota; class Terriglobia; order Bryobacterales; family Bryobacteraceae; genus BOG-234. The sequence continues at coordinate 2,963 of JBEHXG010000063.1, forward strand.
GGGCGTAGTTTGGCACCGCCAGCAGCGGTGATCCGTCCGAGAACCTGCCCTTGATGACCATCACGCCACCCAGCTGATCGGCGCGCCACTCCGTGGTCAGCGGGGTATTCGGATCGAGAGACTTCGTGATGTCCTGATCGACCTGCTCGATGTTGTAGACCAGCGGACCGTAGCGCAGTGCAACTTTGTTCTTCGCAGCCTCAATCCTGCCGCTGGCGCGCACGCGCTGAACTTTCATTGGCAGCGTGAATTCGATGCGGTCGCCCTTCTTCCAGGCGCGTGTGACGGTAGCGTAGCCTTTTTCGATGCTCGCTTTTACCGGCGCGCCGTTGACGGTGATGGTTCCGATGCCATCGGACTCCGGAGAACTACGATAGAGTTCGCTGACGTCTCGCTGCGGCACGCGAATCCGCACGCTGAAGGTCCTGGCTGCCTTCGGATTCACAGTGACAGCGACCTTCCCATTCCACGGATACTCGGTCTGCTGCACCATTTCGACATCGGTGCCGGCTATGTTCGGCAGATTGATGCTGCTGCCCACGAACAGGTTCAGGTAAATGCTGTCCGGGCTGGTAGCGTATGCCCAGGTGGGCATCATCAGCAGCGTGCGCGGAATATTGCCCACACAGCAGGGGCACGTGTGCCAGGGCGCGCGGGTTGCGTTCGAATCGAGCGGGTTCGTGTAATAAAAGTTTTCAGCCGCCAGATCGGTGCCGCCGAGCAGCGCATTGTACATCGTTTGCTCATAGAGGTCGGCGTACTTCGCATCGTGATAGGCGAGGTTCATCTTCCACTGGAAGAAGATCGCTCCGCAGCTGGAACACGATTCACAGTAGGAATTATTGCGAAGGGAGTAGTCCGGCCCAAATCCTTCCGATGTTTCGCCGCTGCCTACGCCGCCCGTGACGTAGAACTTGCGATTCACCAGGTTATCCCACTGAGACCGGACCGCGCTGATGTAATCGGGGTCGTGCGTTTCCACCGCGACGTCTGCCATTCCCGACGCGTTATACATGGCGCGCACCGCATGCCCGACCACGGCATATTGCTCAATCACCGGCACGTGGCTCTGATCGTATTCGCTGCGCTCGCGTTCGTTTTTCGCCGCTACCGAACGGCAGTCAAGCAGGAACTTCGCGAGCTGAATGTAGTGATCGCCTCTGCCGGCCCCCTCCACGCCGTTGACGAAGCGTCCGAAGCGCACCAGCGCCTGCTCCATCTCCTGGTGGCCATCGTACCAGGCTTTCTTCGGAGCGGGTCCGAGATTTGCATACCAGCAGTCGGCCAGCTTCTTTGCGGCATTGTAGAGACGGGCGTCTTTCTTATCGGTCATCTGGTAGTGGTTGATGGCCGATTCGAGGAAGTACCCACCGGTGTAGCCTTCGTGATCGCCACGACGTTCCCAGTGGGCGAAAGGACCAGGCGTGACGACACCCTTATCGTCCACACGCGGAAGCGTGAAGGCGGTCTGCAGGTAGCCATCGGGCTCCTGCGCCGCGAGGATCTTCGGAATCCAGTCCTCAAGCGTGGCACGCATCTTCGCGTGAGCCTGAAGGATTTCCGAATCGCCTTTGGGGTCGATCATGAGCGCAATGCTCATGGCTTCCACGGTCTGATGCACCCAGGCGTTGGAAAAGACGTAGCCTTTGTGCGCGCCGTGCTGCTCGCCCCGCAGAGCCTTGCCCGCTTCCACGAAATTGTCCATGCCGCCGGGGCCCTGCTTCAGATCGGTGCGGTTGATCTGATCGATGCAGTGCGGAATCCACTTAACCATCAGCGCCTTCGCGCGCGCGTTCCACAGAGGACTGTCGATCTTGAAGCTGCGTGGATAGACGGCGGTCAGTTGGCTCGGCGGCGGCGCGGTGTCGACCAGAACGCGCACGGAGGACGAGCTTTTCGCTTCTCCGTTATCCACTGTTAGACGAAGCGTGTAGGTCCCCGGAGTAGTGAACGACGCGTTGGTGATGAGCGACTTCGGATCGGCGAACTTTACTTCGCCGGGGCCCGAATCTTTGGTCCAAAGGCTTGTGATTGCAGGACCGGTCGGCGGCGGTGTCGCGGGCGTGCCCGGGCGCGGCCGGGGCTGGCCGGAACGAGGCGGATCGCCGTAGCCTGCCCAGCCGCGAAGATAGGTCTTGCCAGGCAGGATCGCAATACGATCCACGCCGGCGGAGCCGCTGGGTGTTACGGCCGCGTCCGCGTCCGTGAGGATCAGACTGCGCAACGCCGGGGCGCTCGCGGCCACCATTGCGGTCTTACCCGCCGCTTTGAACAGCCTCCTGCGCGTCATCGAAAGTTCGGGCTTCTTATTCACGACGAATCTCCCTACCAGCTCACCTGTACCAGAGAAATACCCTGCCGCGGCAGAGTAAACTTCGTTACGATCTTACCGCCCTCCACCTTCATCCAGGCGGGCGAATCGATTATCTGTAGCTGCCCCGCGGCTTCGAGCAGGCTGTACTGCTCAGGCGTCGGTTTCTGCGGTGAGCCCATTGCCTTCCAGACAGTGTAGGCATTGCTGTGTTCCTGGTCGATGCGATATTGGCGTATCAGTGCCTTCTTTGCGGCGGCCGGAATTCCATTGACCGTCAACGTGACCGGCGCCGCCGGGCCCGGGCCGTCGTCATCGTGATAATTCCACACCATAGTGGCGATCTCGCGATCCGAACGGGTTGCGATGGCGTTAACATCCGCCTTCTCGCGCACGCCGGTCTTGAGAATCGTATCGAGATCGACGCCGCCGGTGGAGGTTGCCTTCACTCGGTCCCCACCCATCATTCCGTACATGCGGAAGACGTTGATGACAGGTTTGTCTACGCCATTTGTGGCCAGCGTGCGGAATCCATCGAAGTAGGGCTGGTCTTCGAATTCGAATGCCCAGGTGAGCATGCCTTCGATGTTGGCGTTGTGGCGATCGGCAAGCTGCATGATGTTGTTGACCGCGACTGCGGTGTATGAAGGGTAAAGTGTGCCGTTCCGGTAGGCATTGTTCGGATAGAAACGCGCGGAACACGCCGCGCAGCCTTCGGGATCGGCTTCGCTGAGAATAATAGGGAGCCTGGTGTATTGAGGGAACTGGGCGATGACGCCCAGCCCTTTATCCACATCGTTCATCTCGCTTGTAATGCCCATCTGGACATGATCGCCGGTGACGTGCGGAACGCCTTTCGCGTGATATGAGATGAAATCGAGCGGAAGCTTGTGGGCTTCGCAGTAGGCGAGGAACTGGCGCAGGTACTCGGCGGCTTTGGCGCCGCGCGGTCCGGTTGTCGCAGGGCCGCCGACACGAGCAGTAGGCAGCGCCTTGCGAACGCCCTTCACTGTGGCTTCGTACAGCCTGTCATACTCCTCGGGCGTACCGTGCCAGTAGCTGATGTCAGGCTCGTTCCAGACCTCCCAATACCAGGAATTCACTTCCGCCTGCCCATACTTCTGCACGGTGTGTTTCACCCACTGATAGACCAGTTCGCTCCATTTATCGAAGTCTTTCGGCGGGTAGGTCCAGCCGATGCTGTACTGGTCGTTTCGGTCGCCGGGTATCCAGGTGGGGGTGTAAGGATCGGGTTTGGTGGAAAGCGCCTGCGGCATGAACCCGATTTCCACGAAAGGTTTCGCACCGGCGTTGAGATAAGTGTCGAAGATGCGATCTGTGATTGTGAAATCATAGACGGGCTTGCCGGAGGCGTCTTCCGTGTAGATATTGGTGGAGCCCCACTTAAAGCCGTACTTGCCGTCGCCGGTGCAAAGCATGCAGTGAGTGCGTACATAGGTGGTGCCGGGCCCGAGGCGGGCAAGTTCGCCAATCAGCTTGGGACCGTATTTCGCGTAGGTATAGTTGGGCTCGTCATAGCCGAAGTACTGGTAGATGGGCTTGAAAGGGCCGAGCTTCGACTGAGCATCCACCTGGATCGCGACCGGTTCCTGGGCAACGAGAGGGATAGCGGCGCAGAGGATTGCGGCGAGGAAAGATGTAACGCGCTTCACTGTAGATACTCCATTTCGGCAGAACCGACCGGATGAAGTTTATCACTCACGCGGGTATTGTGTGGCGGATCGGGGATTACGTCGCCTTAGGTCGTCGTGCGCCTTAGTTGGTTAATCCCGATGACTCCTGGATACCAGCCCCGCTCTCGAAGCCGCGCACCGCTTTCGCAACCCACATCCGGCTCCCCGCCAGATCCAGCGTTATCAGGTACCGGCTCAAAAATGGCTGCCCCAGATTACCGTCCATAATCATCTCCGTTACAATCACCGGACTATCCACCGCCACCCCATCCGCAATATCAAACTTCAACCGCTGGTCCTTCGCCGCCGGATCCAGTCCGAAAAATTGCGCATAGTCTTTCGCAATCAACGACACCCCTCCCGCTCCCGAGTCGAGCGTCAGCCACGCCGTCCCTTCCGAAATCGGGACGCCTACAAACGCATCCAGACACATCCCGGAGCACTCGGTCGCGAGCTTGAGCGGAAGCTCGTTCATCGCCTTCACGCGCTCCTTCAGACTCTCCGGAGTCTCAATGGTCAGCGTACCCGCCACCTGATCGAGCGTGATGATTTTTCCCGTGAACGAATCGAGCGACAACAACCCGTCGGGTGCCCGGTCGCCCGGAAAGCGATCGCCAAAATCAATCTTTCCGGCCGTCACCGGCGTCAGCGCAATATCACCCGCGCGCAGTTGCACATTCTCGCATCGCGGACCATCGCCGCGCTCACCGAACATGTTGTACGCGGTGACACGCCCCCAGAATTTGCAGCCAGTGGAAGCGGCAAAACTCTCACTCAACAATGTCATCCCGCCACCTGTATCGAGAAGAAAATCTCCGGATTTGCCCTGAAACGTAACGTGGACTTTCCACAACGCCTTGCGAAACCGTTCCAGCTGGATAACCTGCGGCTGAGAAGCTGCAAAGGAAACCGCCGCAAACATCAGAAAAATTGCCGGACCACGCGCGTTGCCAGGGATTCGCATGATTCTTTCGACGACCCCAGCCCGATTTTGTTGGCGCACCCGGAATTCACAATCTGCGCCGGATACCGGCCGAGTTTCGCCTATCGTAGAGGAGTGTGATGTGGTGGATCGGTCGGCGAGAGCCGGAATTTGGCTCTTGATCAAAGAAGGGGGCAGGCCGAGATTCCAGATTGGTAAAACAATCCTGGGAGATACGTTTTGACCAATGAGGAGATCCTTTTAGGCCTG
>JBEHXG010000064.1:0-7465 GCA_048498815.1 Acidobacteriota bacterium
ACTCATCACGCCGGTCGCTATGGATAAGGGTCTGCGCTTCGCCATTCGCGAAGGCGGACGTACGGTCGGCGCCGGTACGGTGTCGGAGATTCTGAGCTAGGGCCTTTCCGGGCCCTTCTCCAGTTAAAAGGCAATAGAGGTAAAGTATGCCGAGAGAAATCATCACGTTCCAGTGCACCGAGTGCAAGAACCGGAACTACACCACCACCAAGAACAAGAAGACGACCACCGAGCGTCTCGAAATGAAGAAGTTCTGCCCGTACTGCCGTAAGCATCATCCGCACAAGGAAACCAAGTAGCGGGAATCCGGCAGCCAGCGAACCGGGTGAGATAGACGGATGAGGTAGGATGGTGTAGTGGGCGCTCGATCCCGGCGCGCGGCGGAAACGCCTGCCTGCGGGACAGTCTGCGCAAACAAAGGTACAGGGGCGTAGGCTAACGGTAAACCAGCGGTCTCCAAAACCGCCTTTGGGGGTTCGAATCCCTCCGCCCCTGCCACTTCCGGAAACAGGAAAACCATGGCCGACGAACTTGTAGTCAAAAAACAGACGTGGATCGAAAAATCGCGCGAATACTTCATCGATATTCGCGGTGAGATGAAGCGCGTCACGTGGCCGTCGCGTCAGAAGGTGGAATCCACCACCATCGTCGTTATTGTCAGCGTCTTCGCCTTCGCGGCTTACTTCGAGATCGTTGATAAGGTCATTAACCTTACCCTTGTCGCCGGCGTCGAGCGGCTGAGCAGGTAGACCACATGCCTGAACCGGATTTCCTGCCCGAAGAAAACGATCTGCCGTCCACCGATATGGTTGAGGAAGGCGCGCCTGCCGAATCCACCGCAGAGCCGGACGATAAGCAGTGGTACATCATCCATACCTACTCCGGCTTTGAGCGTAAAGTCGCTGAATCCCTGCGCACCCGCGCTGAGGCGTTTGGCTTCGATAACGCCATCGGTCAGATTTTGATCCCCGAAGAAGAAGTAGTGGAGCTGCGCAACGGGAAGAAGGTCACCAGCCGGCGCCTGCTCTATCCCGGCTACGTCGTCTGTCAGATGGCGATGCGCAATCCGGACGGCAGCTCGAACGACGAACTCTGGCATCGCGTGAAAGATACTCCGCGCGTCACCGGTTTCGTTGGCGGCGGCACCGTGCCCGTGCCCCTCAGTGCCGATGAGATCAACAAGATGCTCTATCGTCAGACGACGAGCGCCGAACGGCCGCGTCCGAAGATGAACTTTGACAAGAATGAGACCGTACGTATTATTGACGGTCCGTTCGCCAACTTCCAGGGCAAGGTGGATGAAATCAATCCGGAGCGCAACACGCTGCGCGTGCTCGTCACGATTTTCGGCCGCGCCACTCCGGTGGAACTCGACTTCCTGCAGGTAGAGAAGTCCTCGTAAACAGAGAGAAGATTTTTTATGGCAAAGAAAGTTACTGGTCAGGTTAAGTTACAGATTCCCGCGGGCAAGGCCACGCCGGCGCCGCCCGTCGGTACGGCGCTGGGTCCCCAGGGCGTCAACATCATGGAATTCTGCAAGGCGTTCAATGCGAAGACGTCGGCAAAGGATCAGGAAGGTCTAATCATCCCGGTGGTGATCACGATCTTCTCGGATCGCTCGTTCACCTTCATCACCAAGACTCCGCCGGTTCCGGTGCTGATCAAGCGCGCGGTATCGATCGCCAAAGGCTCCGCCGAACCGCACAAGTCCAAGGTCGGCAAAATCACGCTTAAGCAGGTGGAAGAGATCGCCCGCATCAAGATGCCCGATCTCAACTGCTTCGACGTGGAAGCAGCCATGCGTTCGGTCAAGGGCACGGCTCGCTCCATGGGCGTCGACGTCGTCTAGTTTTCTGTCTGCAACACTGTAGTGATTGTCCTTACGCCGCGGAGCGATCCGCGGCGTTTTTTTGTTTAATTCGCCGCCGGCTTCCGCGCCTCATCCACCACCATCACCGGCATCGGTTCTTTCGCCTTATCCAGCCGCAGACCCGCCTTGATCAGCGCCGCAAAAATCGTGGGCCCGTCATCAAGTTTCGAATCGCCCACATCAAACTGAACGTCATACTTACCGGCGAGCCCGGTCTTATCCACGACCGGTAAATCGATTCCAATGCCGCCGGTCATCGGCAACTGCCTGGCGAACTCCCCCATCGGCATGTTCGTGCAGATGCGCCGCCGCAGGCCGCCCTCAAGCGTGTCCCAGTGGCACTGGGACTGGCCGCCGGAGCTCTCCTGCGGGGTCTTCACAACCGTGAGTGTGTAGACCGGCATCGGCTTATTCTCGTCATGCGTAACAAGCCCGAAGCGTTCCTTCAATAGCGATTGCAGCATGCCGCGCAACTCCTGCTGCCCCGCGTCGCCTGGCGCCTTCGCAACAATATCGAACCGATCTTCCGACATCCACTTTGGCCCGCCGGAAATCGTATCCTCCTGAGCGCCCCACGCGAACATGATAAGTTCCTTGAGCGTGTACCTCGGCACCTCAATTCGCCCGCCCGGCAACACTCTTCCCTTCCCCGCCTTGATCACAGAAGGATCGCTCGGCCGGATATCGGCCACCTCAAACGAAGCCGGCCGCGCCGCACCCTGCCAGGCCATCAGCGCGGCCGGAATGACCGCAATCGCAAAACCTGCCTTCATATCGTTTTTCTCCTAATTCACAGACGGATGCTCCGCGCCATCCACCATCAGCGTGTCCACCGGACCTCTCGACGATTCCAGCTTCAGCCCAAGCTGCTCCTGCAGTGCCGTAAACATCGAAGGACCCGACAGGCCCAGGCTTTCTTCAATCGAATTCAGAATCGATTCCCCCGAATGGTCCTGCGCCCACTCCAGCCGGAAATCGAACCCGCCCGCCAGCCGCGTGCGGTCAATCACGATGCGCGTGGTCGACTGGCTCAGCTTTTCGGCGATCTGTTTCATTGGCATATTCGTGCCATCCAGCGTAGCTTTGCCGGAACCGATCGTCATGCGGGATGAAGCCTGTTCGTCGCCGCGATGAGGCGCCAGCGCGGCCTTCGGCTTTCCCTTCGCCACCACCAGCGCATACACCGGCATCTCTTTCGTCGAGCGATGAAACTTCAGGTGAAATCGTTCCACCAGCACCGGCTGCAGCAGCAACCACAGCTTTTCATCGGGAATACTTGTATCGCTCGAACGGGCCGAAACATCGAATCGGTCGGAATCGATCCATGCCGGACCGCCGCTTACCTGATAATCCTGCAGCCCGAAACCCTTTTCGATCAGCCTTCGCAGGCTGACGTTCACCACCGTCAGGCGCCCGTGCGACGTGCCCATGCTTATACTGTTGCCCGAACCCCTGTTAGCTTTGATCGACGCGGTATCGAAGCTCTGCGCCTGCAAGACTCCAACACACACAACTAGTGGCAACAATACATTACGCATAATCAGTTCGCGCTCGGAGCTTTCTCCACTCGATCCACAACCAGCACTTCCACCGGCCCCTTACCGCTCTCCAGCTTCAGTCCGAGTTGTTCCTGCAAAGCGGTGAAAATCGAAGCGCCGCCGGCGCCCGGCTCACCATCGCCCGCCTTCAGCCTCAGGTCCGCTTCCGGTGACCAGTCGAGCGTAAAAGAGTAGACGCCATGCAATCCGGTCGCATCGGTGACCGGCAACCCGGCGCGCTTCGCGAGCAGATCGACGAAATGCGCCATCGAAATCTTCGTCGCGGAGAAATGCCCGTCGCCACCCGAAGTTCCACCGCCCTCGCTTCCTTCTGCGGGGTGTATCTTTACGCCGCCTTTCGCAGCCACCAGCGAATACATTGGCAGTAAGCGCGTTTCCTTGTGCAGGGTCAGCTTAAACCGATCCGTCAGCATCGCCTGAAGCATCTCGCGCACCTGCTGAGGCGCAGCCGTCGCCGCGAACGTCGCCTCCACATCGATATGCACGGACGTCAGGAAGTCCGGCCCTGCCAGCGCATACTCCCGATCGTCCGGGATGCCATTTGCCATGAGCACCGCCTTCTTCAGCGACACATTATTCATCGCAACGTGGCCCGGAGTCAGGCGTGTGGAACTGGGCCCGGATCCGCTTTCATTCACCTTCACCGATGCCACATCGAACTTCTGCTGCGCCGTCAATGCCGGGGCGCTGAGAGCTATCGCCAATAGAAATCGCCTCATGGAATTCCTCTGTTTCCCGGACAATCGAGTTGCCGCCTCGATTGCTCCTGCAATGCTGTGAATACGAAACGCAGGCACTCCGGCGCGAAAATCGCAAGCGCCACTCAGCTTCTGCCGCTCGCATGCGGAGGAATCAACGCCGCCTCGAACGTCTGCGCACACACGAAGGCAACCAGCGCGAAAAGCCATAGCTTTCCCACCCGCCTCGCAACCCTCTCTTCTTATTCGGAACTTAGTCTTTGCCTACCGCAAGGTAGACAGCCACGGGAACGGCCAGCACCATCGCCAGCATCCCGGCCGCGAGCAGACCGTGGCTCTCAATCAGCGCCGTAGCATAGGGAATCACACCCGTCAGGTCGATCCCCGCCACTCCATTCCACGCCCACTTCAGTCCCGCCTGGAACCAGCTCGAAGTAGCGCCGATGCACGCGCCAAATAAACCCACCGCGCACGCGAACGCCACCACCTGAACCGCCGTGATCGGACGCGCCACCGTCTCCACCGCCTCACGCCGGGCCCGCATCTGGGCCTTCCACCACACGCGCCCCGAATCCGGAATCACACACTCCGCGGCCATCTGCTCCGCCGACTCTTCACGCGCGCACTCAATCGCCCCTGCTACTACTGCGACATCGGAACAGATCGGGCAATGCGCTGCATGCTGACGAAGTTCCGCGTCCACCCGTTCAGGCCAGCGCGACTGCAGCACCGCAGTCAGGACATCGCTCTCATACTGGCATTCGATTTGTCTCACTGCGCCCCTCCTTCACGAGTCAATAATTGCGCCATCTGACGACGCGCCCGGAACAGCAGCATCTTCATGCTGGACGGCCGCACGCCGATCGCCGATGCGATCTCTTCGTGCGATGCGCCTTCCGCATACGCCAGCCACAGCATCGCCCGATCCCGGGGCCGCAGCTTATCCATGGCCCGCTTCACATCGGTACGGCGATTCGTGTCCGCGCCGTGGTCGCCGCCCATCTTACCCGCGTCAGCCAGGCGCTCCACATCCTCGCCCGTCACAACTGCCGCCGGTCTGGTGAAACTTCTGCGCCGGGCATCCTTCGCCAGATTTGTAGCAATCTGATAAAGCGAATTCCGTCTGTGTGCTTCACTGTCGAACCGATCTTCGCCCGGTGTTGTTGACGCCGCCCGCAGAAACCGGTAGAACGTTTCCTGCAGAAGGTCGTCGGCCATCTGACGGTCGCCCGTCACCCGCGAAAGGTAAGCCCACACGCCGCGTGCGTTCCTGTCGTAGAACGAGCGGAAGGCGTCTTCGTCCATCACGAAGACCGCCTCTTCCGCGGCAATCGCTCTCGTGCGGCTGACATCGCTGTATGTCAATTCACGGAACACGATAGTATTTTATCCTCACTGCTGCAGCTCGGCTGAGTCGTTCGTCCGCTTCGCCGGCGGGGCTTCCAGCAGACCGAGGCGGTACGACATCAGATAAGACACACCGGCCGACACCACAAAACCGATGCCCAGCGCCATCGCCACAATTCCCATTACCTCAAGCGGCAGCGAGACGTCATCCGTCACGCGACTGCTCGCGATCATCAGCCCTCCGCCGGCCGCGGCCAGAACAAAGCCAACCTGCACGGACCACATGATTCGGCTCAGCGGAGCGCCCATATTCCTAGACGCAGGCGTGCCCGTCTCCAGCGAGATCGGCGCCGACTGCAGGAACCTGGACCCCGCCTGCGAAGTCACATAGGCCATCAGCTCGTCGTTATTCGAGAACCGGTCGAGTATCTTCGTATGGACTTCCTGCTGTGTCTTCGAGAGCCGGTTCCATCGGCGGTAATCGATCACCGCTCTGCCAATAACAAGGAACAGCGTCGCTCCGATCGAGAAAGCAAGCACGCCCATGAAGTCCCCCATAGCCCGCTGCCACATTTCCAGAGTGCGTGACTGATGGTCCTCCGGCTGGTCCGGCCGTCCGGTGTAGAACGTGGGATTGTGTGTGATTTCCGGATGGCTGTTCAGGAACGTGATCAGGGCTGGATACGGAGCCAGATAACTTTCGTTGCTTAGAAGCGTTGGATCCTGCCGGAACACGTTGTGAAGCGTTGGCGGATAGCGGCGTAGTAGTTCCTGGAACTCATTCTTCGTTCGCTCGGCGTCCGGCTGTTCAACCGTAACAAATTGCGTCGGCGCGTCGCCTTTCGCCTGCTTCTGTGCACTCAGTGGCGGCGTAGCAAGGGCCGCCGCCAGAGCCCCCGCTGCCACCAGTTGTTTTGCTTTTCTCCCAATCATTGTGTGTTGTTACCTCTCTGCCGGATAAATACGCACAACCCCATGGTCGGTTCACGCCAGTCACACAAATCTGAAAAAATCTTTCGCGGGGCGCATACCGCTGAATCCTCAACACTTAACCCATCAGATCCCGTTCGTTCGGGGGATCGCAAAACGCCGGTCTCAACCGCGTCCGATGCTAGCGTAAACACAGAGGACGGTTTTCACGCACCAACCGATTCTCGGGCAATCATTTCCTGCGCAGGAAAGCCGCTTCACCGGGTGTTGACAGATTCAGCCGGCTGGATCCCATCGGAAGATGGAACATAGAAGCTCTTTGAAAATTAAGACGCAGTAAAACGGCCGCTGGAGGCTCCATGCGGATCGATTGGTAGACAAAAGGCATTCTTACTGTAATTGCAGCTCTGCTGGGGGTGGTAGCGCTGCGTCCCTACATCAGCCCGGACCAGGTAGCCCACGCCCAGGGCACACTCAACGGAGTCCAGGTATTCTAGGGCGACCCCGCAAGCCCGAAGGCAGGCTCAACGCAGTCGCAGCACGCAACCTCGTTAGAGAAAAATGAGGAAACCGAAGAGGATACGCTTTATCACCGGCAACCTTCAGTTGCCGGAACACTTCGACCTTTGCCCGGGAAAGGCCGACCCGCCGTTCGTCTGCAATGAACCTATGGCAGACACGCAAATTCAGTTCGTTCCAAACGAAAACGGTCAGCCAACGGCGGTCATTGTCCCCATCGAGATGTGGCGCGAAATCGAGGCCGAGCGCGAAACAAACTACCTCCTCAAGTCGGAAGGTATGAAGAAGCGGCTCCTCGCCTCGCTCGCCAGCGAAGAGAATATCCCCTTCGAGCCCGCTCTTGAAAAGCCTGGAATTTGAGTCTCGGGCCTTTGAAGATCTTGCCTGGTGGATCGAACACGACCGCCAGCACGTACTCCGAATCATTCGGCTGATCCGGGAAGTTGACCGTTCCGAGACATAGGTAACAGAACGTACCGGAGACATGGGTTACACTTTGTCCCCCAAAGGGGGATGAAGGCCATGCCGTGGAAGGAGAGTTC
>JBEHXG010000065.1:0-7398 GCA_048498815.1 Acidobacteriota bacterium
GCCATCATTTCGCGCGGCGAACTGATCGAAATCGGCGAAGGCTTTCGCATCCCGGAAATCATGCAGCGCTCAGGCGCAATCCTCCGGGAAGTCGGCGCCACCAACCGCACCACCATCGAAGACTATCGCGAGGCCATTTCGCCAAACACGCGTCTCATCGTCCGCGTGCATCCCAGCAACTTCCAGATGACGGGCTTTACCGGCCGCCCTCGCCTTGCCGATCTGGTACAACTCGGCCGCGACCGCGGCATCCCCTTATATGAGGACCTGGGCAGCGGCTGCCTGGTTGACCTCCGCCCGCACGGCATTTACGAACCGCTCGCGCGCACCAGCCTCGAAGCAGGCGTCAACCTGATTTCGTTCAGCGGTGACAAATTACTGGGCGGCCCGCAGGCAGGCATCATCGCGGGCGACGCCGAACTCGTCACGCGCGTCCGCCGTAATCCGCTCTTCCGCGCATTTCGTCAGGACAAACTGGTCTACGCGGCCATGGAAGCCACGCTGCGCCACATCGTCCTGGAACAGTACGATTGCGTTCCAGCCCTGCGCATGATCCGGCTCACTGCGGAACAGATTCGCGGTCGCGCGGAGAATCTCGCAAAGCGCCTCAGGCGCCGCGTATCAATTGAACCCGGAGAATCGGTGATCGGAGGCGGCTCGACGCCGGACCTCTCGCTCCCCACATCGCTGATCGTGATCGAAGATGAGAACGCGAACGCGCTCGAAAAACACCTACGGGCAAACCGCCCGCCGATTATTTCGCGAATCGAACGCGATCGCGCCGTGCTGGATCTGCGAACCGTCTTCCCTGAGGAAGAAGATTCGATCGTTCAGGCTCTTTCCTGATACGTGCCTTCGGAAGTATTGACGCGAATCTTTTCGCCCGGATTGATGAACGGAGGCACCTGTACCATCAGCCCCGTCTCCATCTTCGCCGGCTTCGTCACGTTCGAAACCGTGGAGCCCTTCAGCCCCGGCTCGGTTTCCACAACCGTAAGATCCACCGTGGGCGGCAATTCCACGCCCAACGGCTTGCCTTCGTAGAATTCCACCGTCACCTTAAGCTGCGGAATCAGATACTCGGTCGCGTCCCCCAGCAGCTCCTTAGTCAGGTGCATCTGCTCGTAATTCTCGGTGTTCATGAAATAGAAGTACTCGCCATCGTCGTACAGGTACTCCATTTCATGCTCTTCGAGGATCGCCTTCTCCACTTTGTCTTCGGAAGAGAAGCGGTGCTCGATCATCGTTCCCGAACGCAAGCTGCGCATTCTCGCCTGCACGAATCCCCGAAGATTTCCCGGCGTGCGGTGATTCACGCTGAATATGGAATAGAGATCGTTGTTGAACTTGATCACCATTCCAGGACGCATTTGTGTCGCCGCGATCATGCTTGTGTTTGAGACTCCAGACTGTGAGGATCGGATCAGTCCGCGCGCAAAGCGGCGCTACGGAACGGAATCAACAGTATAACAATCGTCAGAAAGGCAGGATTTCTTCCCGGATCGGGTCGAAATCGATGCGCCGCTTCTGCATATAGGAAAGATTTCCCAGGTGCGACGCCTGCGCCGAGCGGTGCCCGATCAGCACATCCCCATTCGGCCGTTTCCGCGTCTTCACGCATTCCAGGAAATTATTGACGTGCGCCTGGGTTAGCGGATCGTTTCCCGGCTCAACGTGAACAATGGTTGGCTGCGCGTTCTTACCTGCCGGATAGAACTCGAATCGCGAGCGATCGATCCAGAGTCGCCCTTGTGTACCGCAGATTTCGACCGCCTCGCCCGTTATGCCAGGCGCCAGCGTGGCTTCGAAAGTCGCCGTGTACTCACCCGGATACTGCAGCAGAACATTGATCGTATCCGGCGCCGTACGTCCGTCTTTGTATGCGTAAACGCCGCCCGCCGCGCTCGCGGAAATCGGGATCTCCTCGCCCATGAACATATGGACCACGTCGATCCAGTGCGTGAACAGATCCGTCACCTGGCCGCCGCCGAAATCCAGGTATGCCCGCCAGTTGAAATACTGTTGCGGATCGTAATCGCGCCATTTCAAAGGACCCAGGAAGTGTGCCCAATCGAGGTTCGAGGGTTGCGTTTGCAATGAAGCCGGCGCGCGCCGCAGATGGTAAGTGTTCCCGTGCCACCACGTGCGGCAAAGCGTCACCTTGCCCAGCCGACCGGTATCCATGTACTCGTGCTTCGCCTGCAGATAGTGCTTCCCTGAGCGCTGCTGCATCCCGACCTGGCACACCCGATCGTTCACGCGCGCCGCTTTCACGATCGGCGGGCCCTCCTCGATCTTCAGCGTGAGCGGCTTCTCCACGTAAACGTCTTTTCCAGCATTGAGCGCGTCAATCGCGATCACCGAATGCCAGTGATCCGGCGTAGCGACCAGGGCAATATCGATATCCTTCTGCGCCAGCAATTCGCGATGATCCTTGAAGCCGCGCGCACTCGGATTCGTCTGCTTCACCTGATCGATTTTCTGCGCGTAGACGTCGCAAACCGCTGCGACCTCTACCTCCGGGTTGTTTTTGAACAGACCGGTATCATGCTGGCCGCGATCACCCGCGCCGATGAGTCCCATCCGAATTTTGTCGTTGGCTCCAAGCACGCGCGAATAGGATGCCGCCGTCATCGTCACAGCCGCCCCGCGCAGAAGATCACGCCGTGTACTGCTCGTCATTTGCGGATCATCCTACCACCTACAAATTCAATCCGCCATCCACCAGCAGATGCTGGCCCGTGATGTAGTTGTCCGGCTCCAGAAAAAACCGGACCGCACGCGCGACATCCAGGGCGCTGCCCCAGCGTGGGACCGAACCATCATTCAGATAGCGATCGTACTTGCCGGACTGAATACTCACCGCTGCCATCCCCGCGTTCATCACTCCCGGGCTCACGATATTCACGCGCACTTCGCCCGGCCCGCGATTTTCCTTCGCCAGGATGCGCCCGGCGTGCACCAGCGCGGCTTTCGCGCCGGCGTAAATCGTCGAATTGGGAAATAACCCGACGGTCTGCATGGTCGCGATCAGAACGATCGATCCTGAAACTCCCGCCGTCTTCATCCGCGCCGCGGCTTCCCGCGCAAGCAGGATCGGCCCGGTGTAATTCACCGCCAGCGATTCATCCCAATCCTTCGCCGCGCGCGCGGCGATACCGGCGAAAACGACCAGCCCGTACAGCGATTTCGCTTGATCCAGTAGCCGCGTCCGGTCTTCGGCCAGAGTAATGTCGGCGCGGACACCGCCTCGCCCGGCGTTATGCGCGTAACTCACAATCAGGCGCGCGCCCTCGGCCGCCAGCACTCGCGCCGTTTCGTCGCCCAGCCCGCCGGTTCCGCCGGCCAGGATGATTTCGCGGTCACGCAGCGACAGGCGTAGTCTCCGCTAACACCGCTTGCTTCGTGTCAGCCGCCACATACCCGGCGCACAGAATCACGAGGAACATCGTGAGCACCTCGGTATCGCCAAGGTTATGTTCGAAGATTCCACTCAACGCCGCGCCGATGATGGATGCGATCGCGGCATTCAGAATGAACCGCGCATCCGATCTTCCCGGCGGAATCCGCCGCAGCGCATGTATCAAATCATGCAACGCCACAGCCAGCACGGCGATGATAAACAGCGCCGCCGGAATCCCGCGCTCGGCTGCATATTGAATATAGACGTCGTGCAGATGCCCGTACCAGCCTTCGGGTAGTGGCCATGAGATATCGGCGGGCACATACCGATCGAACACTCGCGCGTCGCTGACCTCTTCCGGCCCGACACCTACGAGTGGATGAGCCTTGATCATCTCCCACCCCGTCCGCCAGCAAACGATCCTGTGTTCGTTCGAATCGGTCTGCTTCTTCGGCTTTACGATCGACATCGCCCGCTCCTGAATCGGTTTCGGCGCGACAATCAGCCCCACGGCCAGGAGCGCCGGCAGCGCCAGCGCAGCTCGTTTGCTCCACACCCACAGCATGTAGAAGATGGCCCCTACAGAGGCAATCCATACCGACCTCGTGTCGCTCGCAACCAGAGCCAGCCCCACTGCTGCAGCGCACGGTACAGCGAGCCAAAGTCTTCGTCGAACATCCGGCGCAAAAAGAAGGAACGACGCAAGAATCAGCAGAATGAACATCTCCTGTCCGGAAAACGTCATCCAGTGGCTCATAAATCCGCGAATGCGGTCAGAGATGTAATAGGTGTAAAAATCGCGGTGCTCGGCGCGCGCGCCCAGCACATCTTTCCAGAACTGAATCAGTCCGCGCCCGGCGGTCAACGTGCCGATCGCCATCCACCCGAAGGCCACCCACTTCACACGCGACAACGTGCTCAGCGCCGAAAACGCCACCAGCAGCATCAGGTAAACAAACATCTTGCGTACCTGAATCGTGCCTCGCGCCGGGTCGGGCGAAAACGCGAGAGATACGAATGTCCACGCAATAAACAGCGCGAAAGGTAGCGCCACCCGCGGCCATCGCAGCGGAATATTCGAAAGCAGCAGGAACCCGAGCGCCAGCGCCAGCAGGATCTGGGAAAGCGCGATGGAGACCAGAATTGCCATCGCCGAAGCGAACGCCAGCCCTACCGCGAGTTTCCCTGTTACCGAGTTCCCGACCAACCCGCCAGTATCTCAGTCGCTCCGGAATGCGGTATAAACCGAAGATGCTTCTGGCGCTTGTCGGACTGCTGCTGGCTGCGTCCTCGCCCAAACCGGTCGATCTCAACCTTCGCGACCTGTCCGGGAACAAAGTCCAGCTTCGGGATTATCGCGGGAAGAACGTCGTTTTGAACCTGTGGGCGACGTGGTGCGTCCCATGCCGGGAAGAGATGCCGATGATGGTCGAGTCCGCCAAAACCTGGACTCCACGCGGCATCACCTTCATCGCGATTTCGCTCGATGACGAAAAGACCAAAAAGGATATCCCTGCGTTCGTTGCGAAGTACGGCGTTACTTTCCCGGTCTGGGTGGGCGGAACAGCCGACACTCTCGACAAGCTCCGCATGAGCGAGGGCGTCCCGGACACCGCGTTCATCGATTCAGCGGGCGTCATCCGTTTTCGAGTCCTTGGGGAAATCCGGCGCGAAGAGCTGGAAGAGCGGCTGGCAGCCCTCACCGGCTCAGGCCACCCCGCGGAACTCGTGGACCACATGAAGTAGTAGGTTTCGATTATTGCTCCGTGAGCGCCCCATACTTACCATCCGCCTTATGGCGAAAGTTCTATTCGCGTTCGCGCTGCTTCTTCCTGCGGCCGCTTCGCTTTACGGCCAGGGCTGCATCATCGCCCGTTCCAACGGCGAGGCTGGCGGTCCCGAAAGTCAGGGTGGCTACCTTTCGGACGGTGAATGGGATTTCGGCATCAGCTATCGCCATCAGTTCTCCTTTCGCCACTTTGTAGGCCCCACCGAACAGGTTTACCGGCTGCAGCAGGGCACTGAAGTCATGAACAAGATCAACCTGATGAATTACACCGTGACTTATCAGGCCACTCCCCGCTTCGGGATCACCGCGGATATACCGGTTCTGCTTGCCAGCCGCCGTTCCAATAACTCTGCCTACACCACCACTTCCCAGGGCATCGGCGATAGTTCGTTCGTCGCAACCGGATGGCTGTGGGATCCGCGTGAAAATACGCGTGGCAATATTCAATTCGGCGCAGGCGCAAGCCTTCCAACGGGCAAAGACAACGTCTCGAACGTAGTCGATGCCTTCAACGGCAAAGGGCCGCAAACAGTCATTGACGACTACTCGATCCAGCCCGGCTCCGGCGGATACGGCATCGTATTTACCTGGAACTCTTACAAAAACATTCCCGGCAACCAGCTTTACTTCAGCGGCAGCTATCTGGCCACCCCGCAGAACTACAACCACGTTCTGCGCAGCGCCGCCGCCGCCGCGCAACCGCTGACCGCATACAACTCGATTTCCGACGAATACCTGATGGAAGCCGGCGTCGCGCATCCGCTCCACAAAGTGCATGGCCTGACTGCGCTGTTCGGGCTGCGCGACGAAGGCGTTCCCGCGCGTGACCTCTTTGGTGACAGTCTCGGTTTTCGTCGGCCGGGCCTCGCGATCTCGCTTGAACCAGGCGTGGAGTACTACCACAATGGGAACATCTTCACCGTCCAGATTGCGCGCGCAATCTATCGCGACCGAACCCGCAGCGTGCCCGACGTCATGCTCGGAACGCATGGCGATGCGGCCTTTGCCGACTGGGTCTGGCTTGCCTCCTGGCAGTTCCGCTACAAGCCCGATCGCCACTCGCACATGCCGGCAGATCATTCGTCGGCGGCGAAGCAGTCCTCCAGCCATTCATGACCTGCGCCGTTCTGGTATTCGATCACTTTATCTCCGCCAGCGCTTTGCGCCACGGTGTACGATGGGTGGGTACCTGCATGAAGCTGCTCGAAGCGCTCGCGCCCGGGGATCCCGACCGCGAGCTCGCGTTGGCCGTTGACCCCGCCCGTGTGCCCGCCCATATCGCAATCATCATGGACGGCAACGGCCGCTGGGCCAAACGCCGCGGGCTTCCCCGCATCGCCGGTCACAAAGCAGGCGTCAGCGCGGTGCGCAGAACGGTAGAGAACTGCGCACGAATGGGCGTCCAGGCCCTCACGCTGTATGCTTTTTCCGCCGAAAACTGGAAGCGCCCGCGCGCCGAGGTCGATATGTTGTGGCGTTTGCTTCGTTTCTATCTGCGGCATGAGCTTGAGGAGCTGCAGCGCAACGACATTCGCCTGCAATCGAGCGGGCGTGTGGAGGCTCTTCCCGCACGCGTATACGACGAGCTTCGCGCGGTTGAGAAACTGACTGCCCGCAACCGCGGCATGCGCCTGAACCTTGCGATTAACTACAGCGCTCGCAACGAAATCGTGGACGCCGTGAACGCCATCATCGACGAGGCTCGGATTCACGACCGCCTGCACGGGCTGGTCATCGATGAGCAGGCCATCGCCCGTCATCTGCACACGGCTGAGTTGCCGGAGCCCGATCTGTTGATACGCACTTCCGGGGAAATGCGCGTCAGCAATTTCCTGCTTTGGCAAATCGCCTACGCCGAGTTGTACGTCACCGACACGCTCTGGCCGGATTTCAATCGCGCCGAGTTGCTGCGCGCTGTGCTCGATTTCCAGCGCCGCGAGCGCCGCTTCGGTGGCCTGTCTGCCGCTTCGCAGCCGAGCGTCTCCGGAGACACAAGCTTTCTTGAGGAGATCGCCTTCTCCTCGTAATGAAGCGCGTCG
This sequence comes from Acidobacteriota bacterium, assembly GCA_048498815.1. Lineage (GTDB taxonomy): Bacteria > Acidobacteriota > Terriglobia > Bryobacterales > Bryobacteraceae > BOG-234. The sequence continues at coordinate 7,232 of JBEHXG010000065.1, forward strand.
GTACCGCACTTCTCCTCCTTCCCGTTGCTGTTTACTCCGTTCTTTTCGCCCCCGTGCCCGTCTTTGTGGCTGTGGTCGCGCTGGTGGCCATCATCTGCTTCCACGAATACGCCGCCATCACCGGAATCTTCGCGCCCGCCGGTTATGTAGCCGGGCTCATCGTTCTG
>JBEHXG010000066.1:0-6022 GCA_048498815.1 Acidobacteriota bacterium
AAAAAGAGAAAACAAAAGTCAGCGAGATGTTGCTTTCGCTTGCCGCGGGCGGAAGCGACAGATCTGAGCAATTATGGCCGTACTTTCGATGGGGGCGCGTGGGCCAGAAAAAACTGCGGGACAGGCGTTTACGGGGCATAGGTGGCGGCCCTTACTTTCGTTTGTTTGCTATTTCCGAAGAGTCTTATAAGTTTTTCTTGCGTCTCGGCAGGCGCCGCGATATCGTGGCAGTGAGGAACCTTTCCCCGGATGCGTGGCCTACGGACTTTTCTGAAGCGCATAACTCCCGCCCAGGCGGCTGTCTGTGCGCTGGCGGTGCTGACCTGCTGCTCTGTGGCGCAGGCAGAGGAGATTTCCTTCGCCCACTCGGTTTATCCGATATTTGAAAAGGCAGGCTGCCCGGCGTGTCACAACTCCAATGGGGTGGCGTCCGGCACGCGGCTGCATTTTCCTGAGGAAGGCGCGAGCGCCGATCGGCTGGACGCGTTCGGAAAATCGCTGGTTATTCTGGTAGACCGGCAGCGACCCGAAAACTCGCTCCTGTTCAAGAAGCCGACGCAACGCGTTCCGCATGGCGGTGGGCAGCGCATCAAGCCGGGCGCCCCGGAAGAGGCGACGCTGCTTTCCTGGGTGAAAGTTCTGGCGAATCTTTCGGGAGATGAACTCACGAAAGCGCGGGAATACAATCAGCTGAAGCCGGAAAGCGCCAGCGTGCTTGCCCCTGTTTTGCGCCGCCTGACCCACAGCCAGTACAACAATACGGTGCGTGACCTGCTGGGCGACCGCACTTCTCCCGCCGACCAGTTCCCACAGGACGATTACGTCAATGGCTTCACCGACCAGTATGAGTCGGAAAATCTTTCGCCGATTCTGGAAGAAGGATATGTGGATGCGGCCGAGCATCTGGCGTCCAACGCTTTCCGGAACGGCGACATGAATCATCTGATTCCGTGCGCGCCATCGGTTGCGTGCAGGACAACCTTCGTGAAGGAGTTCGGGCGCAAGGCGTTCCGCCGGCCGCTGGACGAGCAGGAAATCCGCCGGTATCTGACGTTGTTCGATCGCGAACAGGGGTTCACGAAAGGCGCGCAACTGGTGGTGGAGGCGATGCTGCAATCGCCGAATTTCCTCTTTCGGCTGGATGCGACGCCCCGGCCTTCGCTCCGCCCGTACGCCACGGCCAGCCGGCTCTCTTACACTCTCTGGGACACGATGCCGGATGCCACCCTTCTGGCCGCTGCGGCGCGCGGGGAACTCAACACTCCCGACGGCATGAACCGAATCGGGCAGAGCATGCTGAAGGATCCGCGAGCCCATCAGGCGCTGGACACATTTGTGTCGCAGTGGCTGCGGTTCGATCGCATGCTGACGGCCACACGGGATCGGCGACGTTACCCTCAATACACGCGCGAAACGGCGGTCGCGATGACCCAGGAAGCGCTCTATTTCATAGGCGACCTGGTCTGGAACAACAAAAATTTCATGGACGCCTTCACGGCGAACTATGGGTTCGTGAATGCGGATCTGGCGCTGATCTACGGCGTTCCGGCGCCGCCGCATGAATTCGATCGGGTTACCTTTCCCGCCACGTCCGAAAGAGCCGGTCTGCTGGGACAGGCGCTTTTCCTCTCCCTGACTTCGAAGCCTGAGGACGCGTCGCTGACCGGGCGTGGTCTGTTCGTGCGCGAGCAATTCCTTTGTCAGCATGTGCCGCCGCCTCCGCCCGGCGTTAACACGAATTTGCCGGCTTCGTCGGAAGCGCATCCGCAAACCAATCGCGACCGGATGTCCGAGCACACGACGAATCCGACGTGCGCTTCCTGTCATCGGCTGATCGATCCGATCGGCTACGGACTCGAGAAATTCGATGCCGTAGGCGCGCGGCGCGAGGAATTCAAGCTAACCTTCTTCAACATGGGGCATGGCGGAGGGGGACGTCGAACTCCGCCCAAGTCCGTTATGCTGCCGATCGATACCAAAGGTTCGGTGGTCGGCGTTGCGCAGTCCGATTTCAGCTCTCCGAAAGAGCTTGGGGCTGTTCTCGCGGCATCCGCCCAATGCCAGCAATGCGTGGTCAAGCAGTACTTCCGATACGCTATGGGCCGCATGGAAACGCCTGCAGACGCGCCCGTACTCAACCGTATTCTTGAAGATTTCAGGAAGTCCGATTTCCACTTCCAGGATCTGATGTTGTCAACCGTTCGCTCCCGCGAATTCGCTGGAGAAGAGAGGAACACGTATGTCGCAGTTCATCATCAAACGCAATCGCCTGTCGCGTCGGCGCTTCCTTAGCGGCCTGACCGCGACGGGTTCGGCGATCACGGTCGGCCTGCCGCCGCTGGTTGCGATGTTCAATTCGACGGGCACGGCTTATGCCGCGACCACGGAGAACCCGGCTGCGACGCCGATTGAGAGCCGTTACGTTTTATGGTTCAACGGCAACGGCATTCCTGAGCGGTACTGGATTCCTGCCGAAGCCGGTCCGAACTTCCGTCTCACGCCCTGCCTTGAGCCGCTCGCGCCATTCCGCAGCGACATTCATGTGATCAGCGGTCTGGATAATGCTTCGGCCGGGTTGCCCGGTCCCGGCAATGGCCATCACAACTCGATGAGCGGATTGATGACGTGCACGCGATTCACAGGACGCGGCGCGGGCGGTCCGTCGATCGATCAGGCGATAGCGGCGAAGATCGGGGGAGAATCCCGTTTTCGTTCCATTCAGGTCGGGGTGTCGCAGGAGTCTTTCGGAGAAAGCATTCAGCGCAACATGAGCTGGTCCGGATATGAGCGGGCGCTGCCTCCGGAGATGCTGCCCGATCGGCTGTTCGACCGCCTGTTCGGAAAACGCGAAGAGGGCTGGATCTCGCGCAAGCGGAGCATTCTGGACACGGTACAAGCCGATGCGGCGCAACTCAAGAAGGAGCTGCCCAAAGACGATCAGGTTCGCGTGGATGAGCATCTCTCCTCCGTGAGAGATGTGGAGCGCGCGATTACCAGTCTGCCGCCGGAATATCGCGAACTCGTCCGGCCCGAAATCGACGACATGCGAGACTGGCCGCGCGTGGCCAAGATCCAGAGCGACCTGGTGGCGTATGCGCTGATTACGCGGCAGACACGCGTGGCGTCCTATATGTTGACGAAGTGCCAGGGACTTTCGCGCTTCCCATGGCTCGGGTACACGGCGGCTCGCCATCACGATTACACGCACGCCGACGGCAAGGCTCCAGGAGCCGATGGCGTGGAAGGTCAGCGCGTACTTCGCGACATTTGCCGCTGGCACGTGGAGGAGTTCGCCTACTTCCTCAGCAAACTGAAATCGATCCCGGAAGGGGATGGCACGCTGCTCGACAACTGCTGTGTTCACTATGTCCATGAGCACGCCGAAGCCAATCCCCACAAGAACACCGGGCACGGCGAGATCATCGCGGGACATGCGGGCCGATTGAAGACTGGGATGTATTCGCAATTGACGGGTACAACCGGCGACCTTCACCTGACGCTGGCGGACGAGGTGATGCACGCCGGTATCGGGCAGTTCCCGACGGCCTCGCGCAAGATCTCGGAAGTGCTTATCTAATTGCCAATGAACATTTCCGGAATATCAGCGCGCTGGCTTGCCGCCGGCGCGCTTGGTTTTTGTCTTGCAGGGCAGAGTCTTACGGCACAGGACCCTGGTGCTTCGCGTTACGACCTGGTTATTCAGGGGGGAATGCTGGTTGATGGGTCTGGAGGCCGGTCGTGGCAGGCCGACGTCGGCGTGAGGGGCGACAGGATCGCGGCGATCGGCGATTTGAAATCAGCGGCGCGCGCGCGGACCATCGATGCGAAGGGGCTGGTGGTGGCTCCGGGCTTCATCGATATGCACAACCACTCGGACGACTCGCTGCTCGAGGAGCCGAAGTGCGAAAGCATGATCCGGCAGGGCGTTACCACGATGGTGTTGGGCGAGGGTAATTCGCAGGGTCCGATAAGAGCGGATGCGAAGGCCAGGCCCTGGAAGACGCTGGGCGGGTACTTCGACTACGTGGAGAAGAAGCACGCTGCCGAGAACATCTGCTCCTATGTGGGCGAGACGCAGGTGTGGGAATACGTGAAAGGCGAAGCGCTGACTCCGGCCACGCCCGCGGAAATGGAGAAGATGAAGGAACAGGTGGCGCTCGCGATGCGCGAGGGCGCCATGGGTCTTTCGACTTCTCTGCTGATGCCGCCTTCCAATCTGGTTACCACCGCTCAGCTGATTGACCTGGCCAAAGTGGCGCGCCAGTACGGCGGACTGTATTCAACGCACATGCGCGACGAAGGTTCGGGCGTGTTTCGGTCGGTTGAGGAAGCGATCAACATCTCGAAGGGCGCGAACATCCGGGTAGACATCATTCATCTCAAGATCGCGGATAAGAAATTCTGGGGACAGATGAATGAGATCATCTCGATGATCAATAAGGCCCGCAGCGAAGGGTACGACGTTCGAACGAATGTCTATCCGTACACAGCGGGACAGAACAACCTGAGGGCGATCGTTCCGCCATGGGCGCATGACGGCGGTAACGCGCAAATGGTGGAGCGCCTGAAAGACCCCAGCCAGCGTCCGCGGCTGAAGAAAGACATCGAGAACGGTCTGCCGGACTGGTACAACCACTATCTCGCGGTCGGCAAAGACTGGAATGCGATGCTGCTGGTGAATCTGACGAATCCGAAGAACAAGCAGTTCATCGGCAAACGCATGAGCGATGTGATCGCGGCGCGCGGCGGAGATCCGGTGGATGATCTTCTGGACCTCCTGATTGAAGAGAACGGCAGCGTGCCGACGGTCTTCTTTCATCACTCAGAGCAGGACATGACGTACGCGCTGAAACAGCAGTACACGTCGATCGGGTCAGACGGACTTGCGATGAGCCCGGAGGGACCGCGCGGAAAGACCATGCCGCACCCGCGCTCTTACGGTACTTTTCCGCGTGTGCTCGGACGCTATGTTCGGGAACAGCACGTGATCTCGCTCGAGGAAGCGGTTCACAAGATGACCAGCATGAATGCGGAGAAGCTGAGCATTACCGACCGTGGCCGCATTCAGGTCGGGCTGGCGGCGGATATCACGCTGTTCAATCCGGAGACCGTGGCGGACAAGGCCACGTTCGTTCAGCCGCATCAGTATCCGGTGGGAATCCCGTACGTGATCGTGAACGGCCAGGTTGTGCTTGACAACGGAGTACACACGGGCGCGCTGCCAGGGCATGTGTTGCGCGGCCGCGGGTATGTCAAAAACTGAAGCGATGTGATGCGCTGGCTGGCGGCACTGGTCGCGCTTGCGTGCCTCGCCATAGCAGCCTCTGCTCCGGAAGCGATCACGTTCGAAGACATTGCCGGCGCGGCCCGAGTGGATTTCGTTCTGCGCAATGGGGCCACGCCGGAGCGCCACCAGATCGAGACGATGGCCGGCGGAGTCGCGATCTTCGACTACAACAACGACGGGCGGCCGGACCTGTATTTCGTGAATGGCGCCCGGCAGCCCTCGCTCGACAAGCCTGATCCCTCCTGGTTCAACCGTCTCTATCGCAACAACGGCGATGGAACGTTCACTGATGTGACCGTGGCGGCCGGAGTGGCCGGGTCGGGATTCGACGACGGCGTCGCGGTGGGCGATTACGACAATGACGGCTGGGAAGATGTGTTCATCGCCGGCGTCAATCGCAACATTCTCTATCGCAACCAGGGCGACGGAACGTTTGCGGACGTCACAGCGCGCGCAGGTTTGAAGGCGGCGCCGGGCGACATGAAGCCGTGGTCGGTTTCGGCCGGCTGGTTCGATTACGATAACGATGGCCGGCTGGATCTGTTCGTCGTGAACTACTGCAAGTGGGTTTCGGAGCGGGAGCCCCCGTGCACGATCGGCCAGGCGCGAACTTACTGCCACCCGAAATACTATGAAGGATTGCCGAACAGCCTGTACCACAACAATGGCAACGGAACGTTCACGGATGTCTCTGTCTCGTCCGGTGTTGCTGCGCACATCGGGAAGGGCATGGGG
>JBEHXG010000067.1:0-5934 GCA_048498815.1 Acidobacteriota bacterium
CTGAGCGATCTGACTCTGGGCGCGAGTGTTGCGGTGAATGGCGTTTGCCTGACAGCGGTGGATATCCGCACCGATGGATTTTCAGCGGATCTGGCGCCCGAGACGCTGAACAGGAGCAATCTGGGCAGCCTCGGTCCGGGCGATCTGGTGAATCTGGAGAGGCCTCTAAGTCTGCAGACGCGACTGAGCGGACATATCGTGCAGGGACACGTGGATGGCGCCGGGGTGCTCGAAGAATTGCGGGAACTGGGCGGCGGCAATTATGAACTGGCGGTCAGGGTGACTCCTGATGTGGACAAGTTCCTCGTATACAAAGGATCGATCGCGATTGACGGAATCAGTCTCACGATTGCATCTGTTCAGGACCGGCAGGTACGCGTCGCGCTTATTCCGCATACCTGGCAGGCGACTAATCTGCATCAAAGACGTGTTGGGGATCGTGTGAATATCGAATGCGATCTGATCGCGAAGCACCTGGAGAAGCTGGTCGCGAACATGGAGTTTTCTGGAAGCGCAGGGCGAGCCGGCGGCTGAGTCCGCCGCTGGGCCAATGTTAAAAATGACAGTTGGCTTCGGTTCTGACGCTCGACATCGGAAGCTCTTCGGCGCGCGCACTGCTTTATTCGGATGCGGGCGAGGAGATCGACGGCTTCGAGGCGCGCGTTTCCTATCACGCCAGAACGACTGAGGACGGTGGTTGGGAGATCGACGCGGCTGAACTGACGGCGATCGCGGCGAAAACGCTGGACGCCATCTGCGCGCAGTTGCGGGCGCAAACGGCGAAGCCGGATGTGGTGGCTGTCGATACCTTCTGGCACAGTATCGTCGGCGTCGCGGCGGATGAAAGCGCCGTCACGCCGGTGCTGCATCCCTTCGACTCCCGAAGCGCCGCGGCGGCAAAGAAACTGGCCCAGCGAATCGATAACGCCGCGCAGCACCGGAGAACCGGCTGCGTGCTGCACCCGAGTTATCCTCCGGCGAAATTGCTGTGGCTGTGCGAGACGCAGCCGGACGCGTTTCGCCGGGCGGCACGATGGATGAGCTTCGGTGAGTATCTGTTCCTCGAGTTCTTCGGGGTAGCGGCGTGTTCGACATCCATGATTTCGGCCTCGGGCCTTTGGAATCAGAACGCGGGAGAGTACGACCGCGAGATGATCGAGGCGCTTCCGATCCGCCTGGATCAGTTGGCACCGCCGGGCGAGATGGACAAGCCGCCAGTGAAACTAAAAAGCGAATTCGCAAAACGCTGGCCGGAGCTTGACGGAATTCCCTGGATGCCCGCGCTGGGAGATGGCGCGTGCGACAACGTTGGCAGTGGATGCGCCACGAGCGAGCGTTTCGCGCTCATGGTGGGCACGAGCGGAGCCATGCGCGCGTGCGCCGAGGCGGATGCAATCGACATTCCTCCGGGCCTTTTTTGCTATCGGGTGGACCGGCGGCGCTTCGTGCTGGGCGGCGCGGTTTCGAATGGTGGTGAGGTGTTCGCGTGGATGCGGCGCACGTTGCAACTGCCGGATGCGAACGAGGCGGAGAAACAGCTTGCGGCGCTTCCTCCGGGACAACATGGCCTGACCATCGTTCCGCTGTTTGCGGGGGAACGTTCTCCGGGCTGGCGCGCCGATGCGCGGGCGGCCATTGCGGGACTGGGCGCCGGGACATCGCCGATCGAGATCCTGCATGCGGCGCTCGAATCGGTAGCGCTCACGTTCCGGGAAGTCTATGAGCTGATGCTGCAGTCGCTGGGGGCGCCGAAGGAGGTAATCGCATCCGGCGGCGCGCTGCTTCATTCGGCCGTATGGACGCAGATGATGGCCGACACGCTTTCACACACGGTAATTCAGTGTCTGGAACCGGAGGCGACATCGCGGGGAGCGGCGCTGCTCGCGCTGGAACGCATCGGCGCAATCGCTTTGGTGAACGATCCGCAGCCGAAGCTGGGCGCCACGATCGCGCCGGACGAGTCGAAGAAGGATATTTATCTGGCTGCTCTCGAAAAACAGCGGCGGCTTTACAGAAAACTGTTCGAGGAGAACTGAGTGAACGAAGTGACAGAAGACGTCCTGGCGCGCGCGTCGAAGATCCGCCTCCTGCTGATGGACGTGGACGGCGTGCTGACCGATGGCCGCCTGTACTTTATCCCGGACGGCGCGGGAGGCATGGTCGAGTTCAAGGCTTTCGATTCACAGGATGGGATCGGGCTGCAGTGGTGCCAGTGGAAGGGAATTCGAACCGGCGTGATCAGCGGGCGCAATTCGCCGGCCACGGTTGAGCGCGCACGCCAGGCCAAAATGAACTACGTTTATCAGGGCCATACCGAGAAGATCCCGATCATCAATGAGATTCTCGCGGACGCGAAGGTGGCGATTGAGGAAGTGGCTTACATCGGAGACGACCTGACGGACGTGGTAGTGTTTCACCGCGCAGGCCTCGCGGTGGCGACCGCCAATGCGCGGCCGGAGGTGAAGAAGGAAGCGCATTACGTCACAACCGCGCCGGGTGGAAGTGGCGCGGTGCGTGAGGCGATCGAAGTGATCATGCGGTCGTGCGGCTTCTGGGAAGATATTCTTGCGCACTATGAGGTGGGGACAGGTACCCGCGGGACAGCCGAGAAAACACTCTGATTCAAGTAACCAGGGCCCGACATTCGAACGACTAATTAAACAACGAGGCACGTGACAGTGATGTACAGACGAGATCGCATCAGAATCGACAATCCGGCTCCACGAATGAGCGCCATACCTCAGGGATCTGTCGCACTGCTGTTGCTGCTGACGGGAGCGGTTGCGCTGCAACATGCGTATGCGCAACAGGGTCCCGGCGCGCCACCAGTGCAGGGACAGAATGCGAACGGTATGCACGTCTATCTCTGGGGCGGATTGAAATCGCACGGGCCAGGGCAGCATGACTATCCACAGTTCCTCGCCGACTGGAGCAAAGTGCTAACCGAGCACGGGGCAGTGGTGGACGGCGCGTTTCACCCGCCGAGCAGTCACGACCTGGAGCATACGGATGTGATTGTCGTCTATAAGGGCGACGCAGCGTTTATGAGCGATGCGACAAAGGAAACGCTGGATGCGTATGTGAAGCGGGGGGGCGGTCTGGTATCACTGCACGATTCACTTTGCGGGCCCGACCCTTCGCTATTCGCAACTTACGTTGGTGGCGCGAAAAAGCACGGCGAAATCAACTTCACGCTGGATGCGCCGGTTCCTTATACCGTAGTGGACAAATCGAACCCGATTATGAAGGATATGACCAACATCGTCCTTTGGGATGAAGCCTTCTTCAATATGACGTGGGCGAAAAGTCCTGAAATCCACGTGCTGGCCACTGCGGAGATTGCGCCAACCCGGAGCGCGGGAGATCACAAGGGCGAAGTTGTGCCGCAGATCTGGACTTACGAGCATACAGTGTCGGGCGGACAGCCGGCGCGCGCGTTCGTATTCATGCAGGGCCACACTTACGCAAATTTCGCAAATTACCAGGTTCAACGCACTTTGCTGAGAGGCATTGCATGGGCGGGGAAAAAGCCGGTTGATGCACTGGTGAACTACGTGGCTCCTCCGCGACCCGCCGGCAGAGGCAGGGGCTTCGGCCAGCAAGGCCAGGGCCAGTAACATACACAAACCGGGCCGGGAGCGACCTCAGCGTTGAGGCTGTTTGCCGCCTGTTTTCACGCCAGCAACGTCCGGGTTTGCCTTCGGATATTGCATGTGGAAGGACTGCAGCGTACTCAATATGATCTGCGAGACGCAGTAGTTTCGAAACCACTTGTGGTCGGAAGGGATGATGTACCACGGCGCTCCTTTGGTGGAGCATTTGGTGATTGCGTCTTCGTACGCCTTCTGATATTCATCCCAATACTCGCGTTCGCGAAAATCGGCAGGTGAGATTTTCCAGTTTTTCTGCGGGTCCTCAAGGCGCTGCTGAAATCGCTTTTCCTGTTCCTCGCGCGAGATGTGGAGGAAGAATTTCAAAATGCAGACGTCGTTTTCGACGAGGATGCGCTCGAATGCGTTGATCTGTTCATACCGCGACTTCCACACCTCTTTCGCCACAATTCGGTGGACCCGCACGACGAGCACGTCCTCGTAATGGGAGCGATTGAAGATGCCGATCGAGCCCTTTTCCGGAACCGCCGCGTGGATCCGCCACAGGAAATCGTGCTCCAGTTCCTTCGTGCTCGGCTCTTTGAAAGACGTCACGGTGCAGCCCTGCGGATTCACGCCGGACATGACATGCCGAATGGTTCCGTCCTTTCCCGCCGCATCCATTCCCTGAAGGACGATGAGCAGCGCGCGTTTGTTTTCGGCGTAGAGAAGGTCGTGCAACTCAGCCAGTTGTTCCACGTGGCCTTCGAGCTCATTTTCCCCCTTGTGTTTGGATATGTCGAAGGTTTCCGCGGGGTCGTACTGCCTGAGTCTGACGCTCTCCCCGGGAGTTACGCGCAACTTATCGGCATTAAAGGACACAAGGCCAGTTTGCTACGGGGGCGTTACGAATGTCCAGGTCGAATTGTTCAAAGGGAATCGAGATAACGGCGTGCGCGATCAAGGCATTCGGCCGGACTCGCAACATCGGCGTTGATCATGAGCGCGTTGGCTGAATCGGGGGACCACCGTGCCCGGAAGCGTTCGGAAGGCGCTCCGGCAAAGATGGTGACCAGAGGCGTGGCCGCCGCGGCGGCGGCATGCTGGCCCGCAGAATCGTAGCCGGCGTAGAACTGGCTTTGGGCAATGACCGAAGCAAACGCTGCGAACGAGCCTTCAGAGAAGCGGATTCGGGCAATAGCTCCGGAACGCTCTGCCGCATCAGTAACGCGGTGCGCTTCGGCTCCTCCCATGCCACGGTCCAGATACACCGTGTGGAAGCGGGCTGCGACCGCGGCGATGAGCGCGGCTTCGAAATCGAGACCCAGGCGCTTGTTCTCGTTTTCACCCACGCCGAGGCTTATGGCAGCGATTGGCCCTGGATACCTTCCAGCCATGGGGCCAGGCGCGATCCACGCACTGCCTGTCGCGCCGAAGCTCTGATTCAGCCAGTCTGAAACCAGAGCCGAAAGGTTCGCGTTGCCTTCGCCTCCCGCAGTGCGGCTCGGAAAATGGAAATAGCGGTCCGGTTCACAGACGGGGATCAGGCCGAGCTGAGTAATGCGCGAATCAGGATCGATGACGATGCGGTGAGGCGTAGCCAGCGTGTCACGCAGTTGTTGGGCGAAGGTGATGCGGTGGCCGATCGAGCCAGTGCGGGGATACGGAGCTTCCAGGAACTCGATGCTTCGATTATTTCCAAATAACTCGGCTGATTTGCGGTTGGCGACGAAGACGATTCGCGCTGCGGGGAACCGTGAACGCATCGCGCGCAGGATCGGGCTGACGATCTTGATATCGGCGCCCAGAGTGACGCGCGAGAGCACGTAAACGGTGTCCACACGAGCAGGTATCTCGGGCCCGATATCTGTCGGAACGCCCACCGGCAGCCAGGGCCGCATGAGTTCCGCGTAAACATTGGCGTCAGCAGTGGTGAACGAGTCAGCAAGTGGCTCGATCAGGCCGCGAAAGAATTCGCCCGGGCAGTCTTCGCCCAGCTGCCTTACGAATACTGGGTCTGGCCTTTCCCCCCGGCGGACTCGATCAAGGACATCCGCAGCGCGGCGATTACATGAAGTACTTGCCGACAATGGGTTGCAGCTTCTGAATGGTAGCGGCGGGAACCAGCTTCTTATCCGTGATGAGCGCGTGTTGCAACGAGGCGCCGCACTTGCAGGCGCGTGAACCCGGGATGGCCTTGACGGCTTCTGCGACTACCTTGCATGCGTTGGCGGCGTTCTGCTGAAGGACGCGAATAATGTCGGTTACTTCGACCGCGTCATGTCCAGGATGCCAGCAATCGTAGTCTGTGACCATTGCAATCGTGACGTAGCAGATCTCAGCT
>JBEHXG010000068.1:0-5904 GCA_048498815.1 Acidobacteriota bacterium
TGTGGCGCGACCCGGAGCTGAATGGTGGAAGCTCCCATTCCCACGGTGGCGAGTTGAAAACCGGGCGCCGTGACCCGAAGCTGGACATTGTCATACAGGGGCGAAACGTACAGGTCGAATCGCCCCCGATCGTCTGTAATCTGTTGGGTGATGACTCCGACGGAGTTGAAAGCGGCGACTCTCGCGCCCGGGATGGGGCGCTGAGAAGGATCAATGATTACGCCTTTCAATTCCGCCGCATGCACGGAAATAGCAAGGGCGGCGCTCAAAAGCGAGCAGACGCAGAGTTTTCGCATGGTGATCAACGGGCAGCCCTTCGCTGCCGTCCTTTCCGTTCCCGCATTTGGTACGGAGCCTTCGGAGAATCCGTCGGATCCGTTCACGTGGCCGGTCTCCTGACTTGCGCTTCAACGGTTCCGTTCGCCTTCCCATCCTCGAGGGGACAGTGGCATGTGAACGGACCCTGACGCTTACAGTGGCGGGGCCGTGCTGGATTTTCACCAGCTTCCCAACTTCTTTACTGCGCCAGCGTGCTGCCGGGAACAGCATTCAGATTAGCATCGGTAATCCCGCTGCCCGGGTGCGCTATCGCACAGCAGGGGCGGGGATCACGAGCGGACCTTCTGCGGCAATTCGCTAAGATCCAGGTTCGTCAATTCTTTATGTCTGATGCACAGACAACGATTCTCGTCGTTGACGACGAGCCGGAAGTCCGAAAGCTGGTCACTGCCATGCTGACCAGAAACGGTTATCGGGTATTAACGGCCGATACAGGCGAGAATGCAGTGCGATTGTTCAGGACCAATCCGGGGGTGGAACTGCTGCTTACGGATGTGGTGGCGCCCGGGATGAGCGGGCCGATGATCGCGGATGAGATCGCCGCTCTCAAGCCGGACATCAAGGTCCTGTTCATGTCCGGGTATGACGGCACGCAGGTCGTCCAACGGTATGTGGTGGAAAAGAACTATTCGCTGCTGATCAAGCCGTTCACGATGGAGCAACTGGAGAACAAGGTGCGGGAGACGCTGAGCGGCGAGCAGAAGAAACGCACCGCATAACGGAGAAAAGGCCGGAATACCGCGTTCCATTCCGAGAGTGACGCCCGGGTTCGCCAGGGTACGCTAAACATTGAGCGCGCCTGAAATTAAGCCTTCGGCGCCGGGTAGCGTCTCTCGCATGTCCTCCCGTACGATTTCATGGCTGCCGATTGCGGCGTTGACCGCGGTATCCTGCAGCAGCGTTGCGCCAACATCCGAGCCGGCCATCGGACAGGCCTGGGTGGGGCCGGCAACCATGCGGCTGCGCAAGGACATCGATCCAAAATCCGACACGGTCGCGATGGCGCATTTCGGCGACAAGCTGGATATCGTGGGCCGCAAGCGGAGCTGGTATATGGTGCGAACGGCGAGCGGCGCAGTCGGCTGGACGGACGATCGCGCCCTGCTGGACCCCGGCCAGATGAGCCGGCTGCGGGCTCTGGCGCGCGAAACTTCCGGGATGCCATCGCAAGGCGCAGCCAAGGCGTTCGATGCGCTGAACGTTCACACGGAGCCGAATCGCGTTTCCCCGAGTTTTGCGCAGATCAGGGCCGGTGAAGTATTCCAGGTGGTAGCGCACCGGGTGGAGGCGCGCAAGCCGCCGCCGAAGCGCGAACTGATACCTCCCGCGCCACGGCCGGAAAAAGTCACAAAAAAGAAGAAGGGCTGGTTTCCTCCTCCGCCGCCGCCGGCCGCGCCCGCAGTGCCGGTGGATTGGGTCAAGCTCTCCGCGGAAAGACAGCCACCGCCAGATCCGGATGCGCCTCCCGTGAAGACTGACGACTGGACCCTGATCCGCACGTCCTCCGCCCAGAGCGGCTGGGTGCTGACGAGTTCGATCTACATGCTGATTCCCGATGAAGTGGCGCAGTATGCGGAGGGTCACCGCATCACGTCTTATTTTTCGATCGGCAAGATTCAGGATGACGATCTGAAGAAAGATATCTGGCTTTGGACAACGTCAGAGAAGCTGGGGGAAGATCACGATTTCGATTCGTATCGCGTGTTTGTCTGGAGCCTGCGGCGCCATCGATACGAGACCGCGTACATCCAGAGACGCGAGGTTGGATTTTTCCCGGTACTCGCGAAAATCGGCGAGTTTTCCGTGTGTCTCGAGGACGCGAGCGGCCACAGAGTGCGGAAGCAATACGTGATGCAGGGCAATCTGGTGCGGCCTGCCGGGGAGAAGCCGTGCGAAAGCGGAGCGGAGGGAGAAGCTTCGCCTGAGCAGTTGGCCGAGGGCCAGACCGGAGGCCAGAATCCAGCGCCCGCGGGATTCGTGAAACGGGTCGAGCAGAAGGTGAAAGGCATCTTCACGAAGTAGGCGGGCGCGTTGGCGCCGTTGCAAATTCAACAACGAATCACGGCGTGGTCAGAGTGGCGCGATAGCCGCAATAAGACGTGTTGCCAGCCGTGCAGGCAGCCTGATTCACCACATGCAGCGAAGTCTGCACGGAATCAAGGCCCGTGCTGTGCATTACCGGATTGGAAAAGCATGTGTACGGGTTATCGTACGGAGTCACGTTGTTGCATGCAGGGTAATTTGCCCCTCCCACCTGGCTGCCGGAATGGTAAGCTCCCGCGATGCCGGGGTCGGGATTCGGGACCAGAGTTTCTTCTCCAATTACCTGCCCGGCAAAGTTCCATGTGGCCGCTATCCACGTTGATTAAGTCGTAACGTGATAGCCGCCGCCTTTACCGGAGCTGCCGCATCTGGTCTGCGCATATACATAGCCGGTAACATTGCCATTGCTGTCGAAGCCTTGCCGTTGGATACCGCCGCAGCTGCGCCCGAGACGCGCGGTTTCAAAAACATTCGATCAAACCTTTTCGTCGGTACGCGCTTCCGCAACTCCCACGCACGCCCCCGAGGCAGATCAGTAAAGGACAGCAGTGGGCTCATTATAAAGAGAACTTCCAACAGACAGGCTGCGGTCGGTTGGTGACCCCGCTTGCAGCCGGCCTCGCGGAGGAGTAATTTATTGCCGGGTCGCCTTCGCGGCGAACCGAAAGGAGCGTATTTTCATGCGCCACACTGGAGCTTCCTGCGTTTGTTTCATCGGGATTCTGGCATTTACGGCCGCCGCGCAGGACAGCAAGCCGAATTTTTCAGGTAACTGGCAACTCAATTCCGGGAAAAGCGAACTGCATTCGGGCAAAACCTCAAGCGAGATGCTGAAGATCGAGCAGAAGGGCGCTTCGATTCACGTGATTCGCACCGCAAAGGCTTCCGACGGGAAGGAGAACGTCACCGAATTCAACTGCACAACGGACGGCAAGGACTGCGACGCCAAAGGCATCAAAGTTTCCCTGTGGTACGACGGCAAGGATCTTGTCGAGATGGAAGTGGGCAGCGAAGTGGTGACAAAAACACGAATGTCGCTTGCGCCGGATGGGAAGAGCATCAATTCCGAAACGAGCTTCATTTCGCCGCAGTCTGACGGCGACAAGATGTATCTCGAAAAGCTGTAGACCAGATCAGCCGAGCAGATCGAGTGCGGCCTGCAGTTCGGATCGCGTGTGGTCGTCGCCGGAGGATGTGGTGACCACAATGCCTTCCCGGTAGAGCTTTTTCGCGTCCTCAGCACGCCCCAGCTTTTCGAGTGTCTGGCCGCCGTGAAAGTAACCGGCCGCGTAGTTCGGGTTGTACCGGAGGAGCGTGAAAAACTCTTCGGCGGCGGCTTCCAGTTGACCTGAATTCGAAAGTTCCAACGCGAGGCCGTAACGGCTGAACGCGTCGCGCGGGTTTTGTTCAGTCATGGAGCGAAGGACGTCGATGCGGGCGCTGGACATTTCACTTGCTACTATAGCGTCGGGTTATGAAGAGCCTGCGCGGCACGATGTTGGGGCTGTTGCTATTGCTGCAGGTGGCGGTCGCGCAAACCGCGCCTCCCGCGAAGTTAAAAGCGATCTACATTAATACCGCGGACGAAGCCGCCCAGATCCGTTTCTGGACGGAACTCCTCCCCTGCCGAGCGGAAGAAAAGAGTGCGGATTGTACGGGCGCAGTCGTTCGTTTCGCGGCAAAAGCTCCGACCGGACCGAGTGTCGGATCGACCATCGATCACATCGGGTTCTTTGTACCGTCGCTCGAGCCATATTATGCGAAGGTTTCGCAAGCGGGCTACAAGTACAGGCGGATTGCGACGGGCAATCAGATCATTATTGAAGGGCCGGATGGAGTGAGCGTCGAGTTGACATCTGATCCCGCCCGGACGGAGCCGATTCGCTTTCACCACATTCATTTCCACACGCCACAGCCGAAAGAGATGCAGGCCTGGTATGCGAAAGTGCTGGGCGCTGTTCCGGGCAAAAGGGCGCAGTGGGAAGCGGGGGATTTGCCGGGGGCGAATCTGACTTATGCGCCATCGAACGGGCCGGTCGAGCCGACCGCCGGAAGAACGATTGATGCAATTCAGTTCGAAGTAGACAATGTGCACCGGGTTGGCGACATCGTTCGGTCGCTCGGCATCAAGTGCGACGAGATGATGATGTCGGCGGGCCTGGCGTCAATGACACTCGGCCAGTTCGTCGATCCGTGGGGCACATCCGTTACGCTGATTCAAGCATCGAAATAATGCCCTGCCCCTTCTTTCTTCCCGTATCGCGGCTGGCCGATTTCGTTCCGGGGCCGATGCCACTGGGCGATTCTTACGGCGGCGAGTGCTCGGCCGACCCCGGCGCGCTCATCCCGATCGACACGCTGCGGAGCTGCTGCAATCTGGGTTATGCGCGCGGCTGCTGCGAACGGGCAGCGCAGTCCGAAGCCGATGCGGCGCGGTTCATGATCAAGTCCGATTCGGCGGGTTCGGTTCTTGTCGCCTGGTCGATGGAGCGCAATCATCATCCGGTCTCAGTCGGGACAGTGACGCTTCCGCTTGTGGGCGAGTGCAGCACAGCCATTGAACGGCAGGCGCGCGCCTACGCCGATGCCTATCTGCGCTCGAAAGGCCGCGCGTGATGGACGGGCGCTACGTGCGGGAATCCGTCTCCGAGTATTCGGAGCTGGCGCTACCCAATGACGCAAATGGCTTGGGCAATCTGCTTGGTGGCAAGATCATGCATCTGGTCGACCTGACAGGCGCGATTGCGGCCATGAAACACGCTCGCAGCCCCGTCGTAACGGCTTCCGTCGATCACATGGACTTCATCCATCCGGTTAAACTGGGCCAGCTGGTGCGTTTGCGTGGCAGCGTGAATCGCGTTTTCCGCACATCCATGGAAGTCGGCGTGAAGGTCTGGGTGGAGGATCTGATCCAGGGCGAGGAACGCCACGTTTCTTCCGCGTTTCTGACGTTTGTGGCGGTGGATCGCGCCGGCGGCCGGGTCGAGATCCCTCCTGTGATTCCCGAAACCGACGACGAGAAGCGCCGGTACGAAGAGGCCGGCGAGCGGCGCGAGTACCGGCTGCAGATGCGCCGCCGAAAATAACCCCGCCGCGCGCGGGAAAATTCCGTTTCGAAACGCCCCGTCCACACCTTCATTCCGCCCCGGAACGCGATCCAATTCCTGGCGCGAACTGAGATAGACTTTGATCGCTCGGGCAAAAGCGAAGAGCAGCAGGATTCAACCCATGCAACAGATCCGCAGACGAAACTTTCTCCGTTCGCTTTCCGGCGCGGCTGCCGGCGCATTTTCCCTTCCCGCGCTTTCCACCGCCATTCAGGCTGCGACCACGCCTTACAACAGACCGAAGCTGAAGATCACAGACGTTCGCACGGCGGAAGTCCGGGTTCACGGTTATCAGGTGCACGTCCGGGTGTATGCAGATAACGGTATGTACGGAGCCGGCGAATCCACGGATGCCGCGCTTGGCGCGGTGCCGCTGATCAACTCCTGGCGGCGAATGCTGATCGGCCAGGATCCC
>JBEHXG010000069.1:0-5706 GCA_048498815.1 Acidobacteriota bacterium
CCACGCCAAGGGCCACGTGCGCCCGCGCGTTTGGTGATTCCGCGACCAACTTCCGCAGTTCCGCTTCTGCCCCGGCAAACTGCCCGGCATCGATCAGCGCAAGTCCCAGGTTGTAGCGGGCGTTCACCGATTTCGGATCCGCCCGCAATGCTTCTCTGAAGAAGTAGATGGCGCAACGAGTGTTGCCACGTTGCGCGAACCACGCGCCGGCGGCGTTTCGAGCATCGCTCGCTCCCGCGATTTCCTTCGGGATCTCGCAGGGACGTGAACTCTGCGCCAGGGCCGTCACGGCGCCTGCGATCAGATACGCGACTGCCCTGCCCCACACTCCGCCTGTCATCTTATTTCATTGGCAGCCGCTTCTCGGGGCCATAGATGGTCAGCAGAGGATGCTTTACCCAGGCTCGGTATTCATAAACGCCGTCGGGCCGCAGTCCTGAGATCTTCAACGAAAACGGACCCGGCGCGCTCACGTTCGTGGAAGGTCCGGCCTGCCACGGAATCGAGCGATCACTCGCATCCAGCCCGAGAATACTCCGATACTCGAATCCTACTTCGAGCGATTGCGCTTTGCCCATATCGAGCAGCTTGCCTTGAAGGGTGGCAGTCGCGGTCGCCGCATCAAATTTTGCGCTCGAGGTCTCGATCCTGGGGGGCGCAAACGTCGGCTGTACGTGGGTAATCTTCAGGACTATCGGATTCGGCCAGCGGCTGTTGTCCTGCAGCCGCTGGGTGAACATCGCGCGAATGTGCAGGCCGTCCGGTTCCTGTTTGTAGCTCGGCTCCGGATGCACGTCCGGACGGTACTCCAGCACGCGCCCGTTCTGCCCCAGTACGCTGACCTTCGTCTCCGGCGTTGCCGCCGCGCTCTTCAGGACGAAATCACGCCACTGTCCGCGCACCCACATCGGCTGCTGTTTCACGATCGCGTAAAGCGTGTCTTCATTTTTCGCTTTCGTGAACCAGATATTCTGCTCGTTCGTGATCACCCAGGGCCGCACGTTGTAAATGCACTCCTGATTCACCTGCATCCACAACGCGACTTCGCGCAGGCGCTCTTCCTGCTCGATCGGCAGTTCGCCATCCGGCTTGGGACCGATGTTCAGCAGCAGGTTGCCGCCCTTGGCGCGGGTTTCGACCAGAATGTCAATGACACGGCCCCCGCTCTTATAGACCTCGTTTTGCGGTTGATACTGCCAGGCGGTACCCATCGTGAAATTCGCTTCCCATGCGCCGGGCAGCGGTATGCCGGGTACGTAAAGCTCCGGTGTTTCAATTGCGCCGCGAGTGACGATCACGTCGGGTTGCAGCTTCCACGTCAGATCGCGCAGCTGATATGGGTCACCGTCGAAAAATGCCACATCGATGGGCCCGTAGTTTGTCATCAACTCCCGCACCTGGTCGAGATCCAGCTTCATCAGGCCTGGATTGTTTCGCGGCTGCACAGACGGGATTCGCCGCTGAATATCAATGCCGTGCCGCCAGAGCCAGGAGAAATCGTCCGGAGAAAAGTAAATGCCGGCGCGAATGCCCTGGGCGCGAAACGCGTCCAGAATCTCCCGCGTAATGTCGTGCGGAAACGGCGTGTGCATGATGCCGAAGTCCGTTGTCTTCGTATTCCACATGGTGAAGCCGGAATGGTGCTTCGTGGTGAACACCACGTAGCGAATGCCCGCCAGCTTTGCCAGTGCGGCCCAATCTTCCGGATGGAATTTGCGAGGGTTGAACGTCTTCGGCAGATCGTTGAAGAAGCGCTTCGTGTAAGCCTCGTCGGCGCCCACCAGCGAGTGCGAGATCACCACACCCGTCTGCGAATCGACGGACCAGTGGATGAAAAGCCCAAAGCCGAGATCGCGGAACCATTCGAGGCGTTCCGGTTTGTTCAAAGATCCCGGCGGCGTCAACTCCTGCGCCGCCGCTGTGAGTATCAGCGTCGCCGCTATCAACACGCCGGTTATTCGCGTTCGCAACATCATTTCGTGCGCACCGCCGGAACTCGCCATTTGTCGCGTCTGGTAATCCCGGAGCCTTCGGTCACGACGATGAGCTGATCCGCTTCCACGTTCGGGAACCGCTCCTCTCCGCCATTCGTCCAGCGGACGGCGATATCGGCTTTTGCCGCATCACCCAGCCCGAAGTGCAGCCGGCGATCATTGACGGAGTAGAAGCTGGATTGAGCGACCACTTCCTGCGCCTGCGTTTTGCCGCCATAGCGCGCGGTGACTCGTGAACCGATCGCGCTGCGGTTCGTCTTCGTCCCCACCAGCAGGATTTTCAGCCAGTGTGGCGACCCGTGGATATCGTTCCGCAGCAAAGACGGAGGCTCATTCATGTTCATGATCAGGATGTCGATATCGCCGTCGTTATCGAAGTCGCCGAAGGCGCACCCGCGGCTGCTGTGCGCTTCGGCGACGCCCGGGCCTGCTTCTTCGATCAACTCTTCGAACTTTCCGCCGATGTTGTGAAACACGATGCGCGGCGTCCTGAAAGGGTATTCGCGCAGTTTGCGCTCCACTTCGGGATAGACGCTCCCGGTAACGAAAAACAGATCCGGCAAACCGTCATTATCCAAATCCTGAATCCCGGTTCCCCAGCAGATATAACGCGTTTCGACGCCGAGCCCGGAGCGAATCGTCATGTCGTCGAAGTTGGCCTTACCATCGTTGCTGTAAAGCACGGGGGTGTCATCGGCAAAGTGCGTCTTGAAGATGTCAATATTGCCGTCCAGATTGTAATCGCCGATGCCCACGCCCATGCCGGCCTGCTCCATGCCGTCTTCGCTCAGCGCCGCGCCCCGCAGGATGCCTTCTTCGCGAAACGTTCCATCGTGCATATTGCGAAAGTAATAGCTTGGCGTAGAATCACAGGCCACATAGATATCGGGCCAGCCGTCATTATCAAAATCCGCAGCGACAGCCGTCATGCCATAACTGCCATGCGCTTTGGCGATGCCGGTTTGCGCGCTCACATCCACGAACCGTCCTTTACCGTCATTCCTATAAAGGCGCTGCGTACCGGGCACCAGCCCTCTCGGCCCGCAATTCACCGGAATGCCTTTCCAGTTGCAGTTGGAGTCCTGGCCCGGCGGAATTGCGGTCTTCAGATCGAATTCCAGATACTGGGCGACGAACAAATCGAGATGCCCGTCGCGATTGTAATCCAGAAAGGTACAGCCCGACCACCAGTGGTCATTCGGATCGAGTAGTCCGGCTTCTTCCGTTACGTCCGCAAAGGTTCCGTCGCCGTTATTGCGGTATAGAACGTTGCGACCCCAGTAAGTGATGAAGATGTCATCGAAGCCGTCGTTGTTGTAATCCGCAATCGTGACCGCCGAAGCCCAGCCTGAGCGAACCAGCCCCGCTTTGGCGGTGACGTCCGTAAATGTGCCATCGCGATTGTTCTTGTACAGGCGATTCGTCGCGCCAGGCGGGTTTCCATTGAGCCGGGCGCCGCTTAGCACGAATAGATCCTGCCACCCGTCGTTGTCGTAATCGATGAACGCGACGCCGCAGCCCACGGTCTCGAGAATGTAGTCTTTGTGATCTTCGGGGCCATAGATCACCGGATGCGTGAGCCCCGCGTGCGCCGCCACATCGGTGAACCGCGCACGAAACGGAATCCCGGAAGGCTTGCTGCGCGGCGCAGGCTTCACTCCGCGCGACGATACGCCCTGCGCAAATACGGGGGCCGCTGCAAGAAGCGCCAGAAGTTCGCGCCGGCTCCTTATCGATCCCTTCATTCCTTGTGGGAGCAAGTTCGAGCGTATTCCACTCACGCCCGTGGAATCAACGCCTCCAGCCCGCAAGCTGCCCGGTGAGCCACTCGGCATTTTTGTCCCTGTGGCACAGCAGGCACGCATTCGGGCTTTCCTGCTGGCCGAAGCGCGCCGTCATGTCGGCGGCAGGTACGTCATCGATCTGGTGAGAACGCGCGCTGAACAGCACTGCCTCCATAATTCGAGGCATGTGGCAGGAAACGCAGCGGCTCGCTTCGGAACCAGCGGTGTGCCGCGTATGCTGAGCGGCTTTCGCGCGCATCCTGGCGTGGCATTGCAGGCACATCTCATCGCTATCCTTTGCGAATTTGAGTGACACGGGGTTCTCCGCCGCATCCGGCGGATGCGGGTCATGGCAGGATTCGCATCTCGCGGCGCCCTTGCGAAAGCACGCCGAGCGCACGAACGACTCGACTATGAAAGTCGTCACCCGAAATCGTCCATCCTTATAGAAGGCCTGCCGGGAGAAATCGACGTAAGGACGGCTTATCGAAACGCGATAAAACGTGGGGCCGGCTTCAGAATAATTGACCGCGCCGTCTTTTTCCGGGGTCCGCACGCCCGACTGGAGATGACATTGCGAGCAGATGGCGACGGATTCGGCGGCGGTGATGCGGCTGAAGTCGACGGGCGTCTCCGGCGAGACGCTCGCATGGGGCGGGTGCGCCTGCATCGCCGTAACATGGCGCGCCGAGGGGCCGTGGCACATCTCACAGTTGACGCCGCCCTCCGCAAATGATGCGCTGCCCGGTTGCGCGCCCGCGTCTTTGAACCGGAGCTGGCTTGTGTGGCAGGGCGCGCAATTCGTCTGGTACGTAGCCGTCCCGAGTTCCGCCGAAAAACGATGCACATCCGCCCGGGAAGAGCCGGGCGGGTCGATCGTCCTCCAGTAATTCACCCATTTTCGGCTCCGAAGATTGTATTGAATCGGGAATACCTGGATTCTGCCGTCCGGGAAGCGCGTCGCATAGGCCTGCTGCCATTTCGAGCCGATCACGTACTGAACGGGATACCGCGCCCAGGCGCCGTCAGCTATCGGCATAGAGAAGAAATGCTTGCCACGATCGATGAACATCCGCACGGCCGGTGCGCCTCTCGAGTCAGTGAACACGAAAGACCCCGAGAAATCCCCGGATACGATTTCCGGTCTGTACGGGCGCAACATGCGGCCCATGCCGGTCTGTCGCCACGACTGGTACTCTCGCGCATGGCAACCTGCACAGGCCTCAGATCCGGCGTATTGATCAACCGAACGCCGAGGCGGCTCAGCCGCGTCAGGTTGCGGAAGACGCAGTTTGAGCGAGTTCACCCAACTGCCAAACGGGGCGAGAATCGCGGGCCTGGCGGCACCGTAAATCGCCTGCAGCTGCTTCATGGCACTGGCCTCCAGCGGGCCGTGGGCCCGCGAAGTCTCCGCAAGATACTCTGCCGCGCGCGCGGCGTGACGCGATGCAACCGCCACAAGACCTGCCAGATATAACGTTTCCTCATCGCCCGGATCGAACTCGAGCGCCTCAGTCAACAACTGGGCCGCGCGATCGAGACCGTGCGACCGTTGCTCGCCGGCAGCCGATAAACCGCGGCTGGCGGCTACCCGCCCGAGCACGAAATAAACCGAACCCCTCAGTTTCCGTTCGAGCGGCGGCCATTTGCCTTGAGGAACAGAACCCGGCCGATCGAATCGATCCAGACACCACAACGCCCTGTTCGCGGTTTCTTCCGCGCCGTCGTACTGCTGCAGAGTCGCTTCTACGCCAGCTATCTGCGCGAGCAGCAGCACATTCTCTGGCCACAGCCGCAGCGATCGCAGCCCGTAATCAACCGCGGCGTTCAGCGCATTCAGGTCGATGCTTCCCCTGGCAATGATCTCGTAAACTTCGCTCAACAGCCACGAAGACGGATAGCGGTTCACGAACGCAAGCGCCAGGTCG
>JBEHXG010000070.1:0-4985 GCA_048498815.1 Acidobacteriota bacterium
CGCGGTGATCCGTCTGCGTTCTCTCGGAGATTGTGTTCTTTGCACTCCTGCTCTACATCTGCTGAAGGCGTACCGTCCGGATCTGCGCCTTGCTGTCGTGGTGGAGGACCGGTTTCGCGAGATCCTGGAAGGTAATCCCGATATCGACGCGGTTCTTCCGCCGGCGGCCAGAGAGATCCGTGGTTTTCGCCCCGCCCTCTGCCTGAATCTGCATGGCGGGACCCGTAGCGCGCGGCTTACGCTTTTGTCCCGCGCCCGATTCCGGGCTGGCTTCGACATATTCCGCCCCGGCTGGATTTACAACACCCCGATACCCACTGCTCAGGAGATTCTCGGCGTGGAGCGCACCGTTCATACGGCTGAGCATGCAGCCTCCGCGATGTTCTATCTGGGCGTTCCAATCACTGAGCCGCCTCGCGCCTTCGTACCTGCTCTTCCTGACCGGTCGCCTCTTGCGCCGGCTTCTCCATATGCGGTGATTCACCCTTTTGCTGCTACGCCAGAGAAAACCTGGCCCGTATCCAGCTTTCTGGAACTCGCCCGCTACCTCAACCAGTCTCTCGACCTTGAACCCATATTTATCGGAGCCGGGTCCGACGATATGTCCGCCTTCTTCGGATGGCGAAGCGTGATGGGGGTCGGGCTTGCGGAGGTTGGCCGTCTTCTGCGTGACGCCGCTCTTTTCATTGGCAACGATTCGGGTCCGGCCCACGTGGCTGCCGCATTCGGAGTGCCGGAAGTCGTTCTCTTCGGTCCTTCATCGCTCGAGACGTGGGGGCCATGGCGCACCCCGGCTGAAGCCATCAAAAGCAGCGGGCCGCTCGCCGCAGTACCTGTTTCCCGCATCAGGCGCGCGGTCGAGGAGCTGCAGGTGCGAGTCCTGTGAAAGACGCGCTGCGCCTCGCCGGATACTCACGTCGTTATTGGTTTCTGATTATCCTCGCGGTTGTGCTCATGGCCGTCATGGGCCTGATGACGGCGGCGCGTACTCTGCTCATACGGCCGATTCTCGCCCGGGTGCTTCGTCCCACTGCTGACGGGAACCCCGAACCGCTCTTCACGATCCCGGTCATACATCGGAATGTGTATCTGGAGCAGTTCTTCCCCCCCGCCATCCACAACATCTTTACAATCGTTGCCATTGCGATCTTCGTCGTTTTCCTGATCCGTGGTCTGTGCGACTATCTTGGCGATCTTGCTACCAGCTTTGTCGGCTTCTCCGCCGTCAAGGACCTGCGGAACGACGTTTTTGAAAAAGTCCTCGGACGAGGCGCCGCTTTCTTCGAATCCACTTCGACCGGCGCAGTGATGTCTTCCGTGATGAGCGACATCGAACGGATACAGGTTGCCTGTTCGGATATGCTGGCCGACGTTTTGAGGCAATCCTTCTCCGTCCTCAGTCTCGGCCTTCTCGTATTCGGGACCGACTGGCGGCTCGCGTTCTTCAGTGTTGCGCTCTTTCCTTTTGTCTTCTGGCCGACTGCGCGTCTTGGCCGCGGAATTCGCCGCATCAGCCGTAAAACGCAGGATGCAGCGGGTGATTTGAACCAGATTCTACAGGAGGCGATCTCCGGCCAGCAGGTGGTTGCGGCCTTCGGCGCCGAGGAGTACGAGCTCCACCGGTTCCGCGCTGCAGCCGACCGTCTTCTTCGCTCGAACCTGAGGTACGTCCTGCTTCAGGGTATTCCTTCGCCGCTTATCGAGTTCATGGGCGCGGTGACTTTTGTGGGCCTGCTTTGGTATGGGCGTACGGAGATCAAGAATCACGTACTGCGGCCTGAGGCGTTCATGAGCTTTCTACTTGCGCTTCTTTTTCTTTACGAGCCGATCAAGCGCCTCACGAATCTCCACAACATATTTCAGCAAGCTATGGGCGCGGCCGAGAAGGTGTTCTCATGGCTGGATGAACCGGAAGAAATAGTCGACAATGAGCGCGCGCGCAAGCTGGAAGGTTTTCGCGACGCCATTGTTTTCGATCAGGTGAGTTTCCGATATCCATCAGCATCGGGCTGGCAGCTCTCGGACGTCTCTCTCGAAGTCCGAGCCGGCGAGATCGTGGCTCTCGTCGGTCCGAGCGGCGCAGGCAAGACCACGCTCGCCAGTCTTATTCCCCGATTTCGCGATCCTTCTGGGGGCGCCATTCGCATCGACGGCCGCGATCTTCGTGATTACACCCTCGAATCTGTCCGCGCCAGTATTGGCCTCGTAGCTCAGGAAACGTTCCTGTTCAACGACACCGTGGCAAATAACATCGCCTATGGCCAGACCTCCTTTAGCCGGGAGCAGATGATTAAGGCGGCAAAGGCGGCGCTCGCCCACGATTTCATCGAGAGACTGCCAAAGGGCTATGACACAAGCATCGGCGATCGCGGAGTAAAACTCTCCGGCGGTCAGCGCCAGCGTCTTGCCATCGCTCGCGCACTGCTGCGGAACTCGCCCATCCTCATCCTTGACGAAGCCACCTCACACCTCGACGCGGAATCCGAGTTGCTGGTGCAGAAGGCCCTCGCAAACCTGATGGCTGGCCGAACGGTCATTGTCATCGCGCACCGTATGTCGACCATTCGCCGAGCGGACAAAATCGTCGTTCTTGATCACGGCCACATCATCGAAACCGGCACGCATGAGGAGCTTATTGAGCAGCGCGGCATCTATCACCGTTTGCATGAGTTGCAGTACGTGGATGTTGCGGCGGTGGATTCTTAGGAGGGAAGGGGGCGTGGCGGGAAGCGGTACGGTTGGCAATAGAGTGTTTTCCCTGATCCGAGTGTTGGGTCATGGTGAGAGCGCGCGGGCACTCGACGCACATGCGAAGAACCGAAACCAAAGCGGCGCCATCGTTCGAACGCCACGAGTTGTCGAGCAGTGGCTGTACGGGGCTGCCTTTGCATCGGAGTCGCACGCTCGCATGGCTGCACGGAAGTCAGCTTATTCATTACCGAACGCTGCATCACACAAGTGGGCTGCGGTGGAAACGTCAACGATCGAGTTCGCGCCGGTTCGGTTCGCCGAAATAGACGGGAAGCCATCGTGTGCGCTCCCGTGCTACGCGGAGGCGCATTTGCGTCAGCCGGGCGCGTACGCGTGTAGCTGACCGGGTCTGAAGTGATTCAGCTTTACGGCGGGGCATTCGGGGGCGATCGATTGGCTATCCGGACAGGCGTTACGCTGTGGGCCGATGTTACTGCTGATCCACAGAGTTCGCAGAAGCTCTGCCGAAGCTGTGCGTCGTATCAGGCAGCAAAGCATTCGCAGCGCAAGAATGCGCGTCTGCGCCGTGTCTCCCCAGCGTCGGGTGTTCTATTACACAGGATTGGCGCATTACCAGCCCGAGATCGAAGGCGCTGGCGTGGGTCCGCAGGCGTTTGATGATTTTGCGATGTCGGCACAGATGGGTTCGCCGCATCGGCACGTCTCATTATGTGAGTTTCCGGCAAGGGTGCGTCACGTGGCATGGTTGCGGTGGATAGCGTCGGTCCATGTCCTACTGGGCACGAAACGTTGCGCAAGCCGGCGATTCTGATCTTTCTGTGGCAATGAACAACGTATACGAACACTCGGCGCCGGCGCGATCAACGCCTTGGCCGGCATGGGATGGTCCGCGGCCGGAAAACTGGCGCATGAGCACGGCGTCAGTCAGGTCTCACGCGTTCTTCGCATGGAATTCAATCAGATGAAGCGGGCGTCGGAAGAAGTTGCTGGGAAGAGGGCGGGAAGACGAAGGAGCGGGGCGGTTGCGCAGGGTTTGTGGGACTGATCGGCTGGCATATGTCGCGCCCGCGATAGTGCGTACTTGAACTGGAGTCGCCGCGTGGCAATCTGCGTGTTGACCTGAGAGGAGCGGCCACACGGCTCTGTCAGGACAAGCTCGCCGACATCGGTTCTCCGGATGCGTGTTCGTGTTCCACGGCTGCAGCGGAACAGCGATCCGCCTGCTCGCTTACGATGGCCAGGAGTTTTCGTGCTACAGAAACGATTGTCAAAAGGGCGGTTCCAGTGGTGACCGGAAGCGAGCGGCAAAAGCCCAGGCAAGCCGCTGGATGCTTATGAAGCGCAGTTGCTGGTCGCCGGCGACGCGTCGCGCGTGCGTGGCGCGCCCATGTGGCAGCGGGTAAAACCGACGACATAGAAAACACGCCGCCACTCCTTACGTTCCAACCAAAACCGTTTCATACTGCGGATCGATGATGGGATTGAGGTGGAGGGCGCATCATCAGTGACGGCGAGATCCTTTGTATACGTGAGCTGATCGCCGCGTATGCCGGCGTCAGCCGGCGCACTCTGTGGACGAAAATGTGCCAAGCCTGGCAGTGGCGGCAGTCCAATGGCGCGTTGCGCGACATGGTGCGCCGCGGTCTGCTGCTCATCCTCGACCACGCCGCGCGGGAGTCACGCTGCCGCCTGTGGATTTATGTGCGGCACAACCCTCTGCCGCGTCGAACCAGACCGGTCCCGGCTCTCATCGATATCACACGCATCGCAGGCCCCCTGCGTTATCTCGAGCCGCTGCACTTTCAGGTGCTACGGCGGACAGCCGAGGAGCCGCTGCTCAACAGCCTGATGGAACAACATCATTACCTCTGCTATACGTAGCCGGTAGGAGAACACCTGAAGTATCTGGTACGGGCTCACGGACGGGCCATCGTATGTCCGGCATGGTGGAGCGCGGCGGGTCATCTGGCCGGCGATGACCGCTATATCGGCTAGAAGGTGAAGCGCGGCCGCAACATTTGCCTTCTGGCCTACAACACGCGATTTCTGATCCTTCCGTGGGTGCAGGTTCCACATCCGGCATCGCACATCTTGTGCCGGATCCCGGCGCGCATCTCCGGCGATTGGCAGCAGGCTTACACACATCCGGTCCGCTTTCTGAAGAGTTTCGTGGATCCGGAGCGCTTTACCGGTACGTGTTTTTGGGCGGCGAAATGGGTATTGATGTGCCGGAGCACCGGGCCCGGCAAGCAATGAACAGCTATGCGCTGAAC
>JBEHXG010000071.1:0-4191 GCA_048498815.1 Acidobacteriota bacterium
TGCTCGACGGGGCTCGCGGGAGGGACGAACGGGTGCATTGTGCCCAGCCCGACGTTCATGGCCCCGACATCTTCGACTTCTACCAACGGCCTTTACGGTCCGCGCCAGCTGCAGTTCTCGGCAAAGCTTACGTTCTGATATGGAGCGACTTGTCAAGCTCTGGACAAATCCTCGGGTTTGATGGGCTAGCGATTGTTGTTTGTTTCGGGCTGGCTGTTCCCCGAAACAGGAAGAGCCCGCCCGAAACTTTTTGGAAAGCAGGGCAGATGGCAGCGGTGGAGCTGTAGCGACGATTGATCACTCTGATATACGCGGGTCGGAACCGCAGGGTCATGATCCGTCGGGAGCTGCCTCGGACTGAGGGCGCGGATTGAGCCCGGAGGCGGTACCGCATAGAACAGAGGAGGATTCTCCTTTTCGTGTGCCCATCCGCTGCCATCTGCTCTGCTTTCGTCGTCTGTGTTGCCTTTTGCCTTTCTTTCTTAGCAGGGTTTTTTTCTTCGGGCGGCCGTCAGGCCGCCAGTGATTGTGGTTGCTGGCGTTCCGTGCGGACCGCGATATCCCAGATGAAGCCCAGCAGTTCCCGTCCCACCGCGGTGACGGTTTGATTTTTATTCTTGCCCTGCGCCGTGAGTTTGCTGTAGCGCTTGTGCAGACGGTGCTGAGCCTTCCATGCGATCTCTTTGACTTCTTCGCTGAGATTCAGATCCCGCTGTCGCCTCAGCAGATAACCACCGATCCAGGGGCGTCGCTGGTAAGCCCACGCGGCTTCGACTATCACTCTTCGCAGGTGGGAGTTGCCGGTCTTCGTAATGGAGCCGCGCCTCAATCGGTTGCCGCTGGAGTGCTCGCTGGCCACCAGTCCGCTGTAGCCCATCAGCTTTCTCGGCTCGAAACGCGAGAAGGTGCCGATCTCGGATACGATCGTGGCGGCGGTGATTTGCGCGACGCCGCGCAGCGCCTGTAACGCCTCGATCACAGCGCGAATTTGTTCCGGAGCTTTTCCGATCGCCTCGTCGAGGGCCTTCTCCAGACGCCCGATGCGTGCTGCCATGTGTTCCACTTCATGGAAGTAATCCCCAAGCGCCGCTTCCAGCGCCGGCTCCTCGAAGTGAACCTGCGACTTGACCCACTCCAGCCAGACCTTCGTCCACGCTTTCATGCCTTCGGGTTGCCGCCGCCCGTGTCGCAGCAGGAATTTGCTCAACCGGTGTTTCGCCCGCAGCTGATCCTTTTTCGCCGCCTCGCGCGCACGCACCAGATCACGCAGTGCTTCATGCGCGGCGTCGGGCACCCAGACCGCCGTCAGATCCCCCGCCCGATGACAGCGCGCCAGTTTCTCGGCGTCACGGCGATCCGTTTTCACCCGGTCGCCCGCTTTGGTAGGAACCAGCGTTGGCGCTACCACCTGACAATCCACACCCAGCGTTGTGAGCTGCCAGTAGAGCACGTAACCGGTTGGGCCAGCCTCATAACAGGCCCGGAGCTGCTTCACCGGTCCCAGTTTTCCGATCACCTTCCGGATCGATTCCAGCCGGTTCGGAATCACTCCCAGCGAGCGAACCTCTCCTCCCGGTTCAGCTACGGCTACGGCAATCGTTTCGGCATGGACATCGAGTCCAACAAAGCGTAATTTAGTCATTTGCGGCCAATCCCTTTCGTATGCGGCTCTGCGCCGGTTTCCCAATCGCAGCGTAACCCGCGCTACTGCGACTCAGGTGGTTGGTCGCTCCATCTTGACTGAGACCGATTCGCGTCTAAAGTAACGCGCGGGGGATGCCGATGGAATTGCAGGCACGATTGCGGCCGAATGCCGCGTCGCAATCTGCGCGACGTCTACTCTTTCGCATCATGAAACGATTCAGCACTACGGACCAGACCGCAGGGCGTGCGGATCGCGCGGGAATCATACCCTCCCTTGACGGTCTACGAGCGATATCGGTGGCCATCGTCATGCTTGACCACGGATACGGCACCGCCGGATTCCCTTGCTGGATTCCCAAAGGGGTTGCGTCCCACGGCGGCCTGGGGGTGCAAATCTTTTTCGTCATTTCGGGATTTCTGATTACAACGCTGCTGATTCGAGAGCGGCAGAAAACGGGACGAATCTCGTTGAAGTATTTCTATGCGCGCCGAGTCCTCCGCATATTTCCGCCTTTATACGCGTATCTTGCCGTCATTGCCCTATGTGCATGCGTGAAATGGATCAGGGTATCGCCGGCGAACTTCCTCTTCGCCCTGACGTATACGGTGAATTACATTCCGCAGCGATACTGGTCCTGGATCACGGGACATCTCTGGTCGCTGTCGGTAGAGGAGCAGTTCTACATTATATGGCCCGTGATTTTCCGATGTGTGCCGCCTCGTCGCGCCTACTGGGGCGCCGCAATACTGGCCCTCGCAACTCCTCTGATCTGTCTCGCGACATACGTTAACTACCCGGCGGCGGTGGAGCAGGCGCAAAAGTCCTTTCCCATCGTTGCCGATTCGCTGGCTGCCGGCTGCGTACTTGCCGGTATTCTCCCCTGGATCAAAAGACGTCCGTCCGTTCTGGCCATATTCGCTCATCCGGCGATGGATGCGGTACTCCCTTCGATCGTCCTCCTGGCAGCGGCCCACAGCCATCCGCGGTTGCATTATGGACTTGCCGAAACCGCTCTTAATCTCTGCATATGCGCGGCAATCGTCCGCTATACCGAGTTTCCAACGACATGGTTCGGACGCATTCTGAACACTTCACTGATGAGCGGTATAGGCAAGCTCAGCTATTCCCTCTACTTGTGGCAACAAGTATTCATGAACCGCTACATTCCAGCTATGATCCAGGTGTTCCCTTTGAACATCGCGCTGTCATTTTGTTGCGCGCTTGCTTCGCGGTACGGATTGGAACGGCCATTAGCGCGACTTCGTGAGCGTCTGCGGCCTAAACCTGCACGCAGCCCTGCGATGGTTCTCAGCTTCCAGGCGTCGGTACCGGCTTCGAACGTGCACAGGCTATAAGTTCCGGGCGTGCAAGAGAGCCGCTGAAACAGCGCTAAGCAACCAGCCGTTTTCCCGCCTTGATTAACTCAGCGACGGTAGCGGCCATTCGATTTACGGTATATCTTCCTCCACGCCTAAGGGTCGTTCGATTGAGAGAATAGGAGCGAAATGCGCGGTAAAGAAGTTCGGCGGTCAGCGCCGGCCCTTGTATGCCTGCGTGCTTCAGACGGCAGTAAATCAGATGCTGGAATCGCTCGCGCGCTTTCTCTTCGGCGACGCTCTCATTCCGGGTCTCGCAGCCGCCAGACGGCGAGGCCAGGTGCACCAGCCACGCGTGCCGATCGAATGCGATTTTGAATCCCGACTTCCGGATCCGTACGCCGATGTCAACGTCTTCGCAATATGCACTGCCTGTAAAGCTTTCATCGAACGGGCCCACACGCTTGAGCACAGACCGTTTCGCTGAGAAGTTACAACCTGCGAGCCAGCTTGCGTACGCCAGGTCCTGTTGTTGCGAATGAACCGACAGGTCGAACGTCCTCTGAAAAGGATAGAGACTCACCGGCTGGGGTTCCGTTAATCGGTCCACAGTCGGCCCGGTGACCGCACCGATCGCATCATCGCTCCGCAACCTGAGCATATGCCTCTCGATAAAACCATTCGGGAGGATGACGTCATCATCGACGAACAGCAGGTTATCGGAAAACGCAACCTCGATCGCAGTGTTTCGAGCTCTGGGAAGGTTGGCCGGCGATTGCCGGATATAGCGAATCACTGTCCGATGCTGTTCGACAATCTGCCGCAATGACGATATAGGCGTGCCGGGCGTCTGGTCAACTATGATGATTTCCGCTTCCGGAAAATCTTGTTCGAGCACCGAACTGATCGTTTGACACAGAGTCTGCTGGCGATTGTATGAAGGAATGATGACGGAAACTGATTTTGTCCTGTGTGATCGTGAGCCGCTCGGCAAACAAATATCGAACCGGTGGGTATGCGCATGTCTTTCCATGACCATTTCCGTGGATAAAGGCACAATAACCTGACCAGAGGGTAATTTGAACAGCACGAGGAGATATTGGCGTACTGATTAGCGTTCTGCTTGCGGGCGCAATATGCCCGCCGGGCGGCGAAAGAATATGTGGGCTGCATTGACCTTTAGAGCTGGGAGCGCCCCGTGTCTCCGGAAGAACCGCCGCGCCATTGATG
>JBEHXG010000072.1:0-3886 GCA_048498815.1 Acidobacteriota bacterium
ACGAAGAAGTTCGCGCTCGCAGCGCGCGCCGAAGTCTTTGACGACGTGAACGGATTCTCCACCGGCGTGAAACAGGTGCTGCGCGAAGGCACCATCACCGGCGAATACAAATACAACGATCACTTCCTCGGCCGCGTGGAATACCGCCGCGATAACTCGAACCAGCCATTCTTCAATCGCGGACTGCAGGATGGCATGGCCCACACCCAGGACACGTTCACCATCGGTCTGATGGCTATTCTCGGCCCCATGAAGTAGGAATCTTCTCCCTTTCCGTTAGTCCCTGCTGCTTTCCAGAGCTGGCCGCCGAAGGATTCCCTGAGGCGGCCGTTTTTTATTGCCTTACTTCTGCCAGTCGATCCTCGAAAGTAGTCCCCGCAGCAGTTCCGCCTTTTCGAAATTGACGGAGGCCACAAACGCCACCCGGCCCTCCAGATGCTGGCGAAAGAAAGGATGCCGCTCCCGGTTCTGGGTCGAAGGACCGTATCGGACGCAGTTGGTCAGAATCGCTTTCAACCGGTCGAAATCACGGCGCGGCACGTTGGCGCGCTGGTTCACGGTGATACCCGCCAGATGCTGCCGCACGCCCGGGCGCATAACGCGCGTCTTGCGATGATGCGCGGCGAAGCCTTCTTCGGACAGGATCACCGCAACCTGCGTCGCGAACCGCTCGACTGAGCGCGCGAAAGCGCTGCCTCCGGAAAACGCCAGATCGTCCGCATAGCGCGTGTACTGCGCGCCCGCCGATTGCGCCAGGCCTGCGAGCCGGCAATCGAGCCGATACGCGCAAATACTCGAAAGGGCGGGCGAGGTGGGCGCTCCCTGAGGAAGATGACGAACTGAATACAACAGTTGCGATTGCTGAATCTGCTCCCGATTGGCCTCGAATGGAGCGTTGCTCCAGAACTTCTTCGGCGTCGAAGTGGTGGTCAGACCACCGAGGACGCCGGCTACGGTTTCGGGGTAACCCGCGACGCGGAAGAAGCTCTGGATGCGGGCGCAGGTCAGAGACGGGAAGAAATTCCGCACGTCCATTTTCAGCACTACATCCTGCCCGGTGTGCGGCGCGATAAAGGTGTGGATCGAGCGTCCTTTCACGAACCCGTGCGCCGCGGGGTGCGGCGGGATTCGGTCGAGTATGCCGGTCAGGATGGCGCGCTGCATCTCCCGCAGGCGGCGTTTGGGCGCTTCCACCAGACGGATTCCCCCGGATCGTTTGATAAATATGCGGCGGTGGTAATGGGCAAGCCGTGAATTCGCTGACTTACTTGTAATTCCCTTCAGATCCGCATACCACTCGAGTTCGTTCGGAGTAACTTCGAGCCAGGCGGCAAGGTCCCCTACGGTGTGAATCAGCGGTAAGTCCCACTCTGCGCGGGGAGTGCGCATCAGCGGAGGGGAAAGCCACCGAGTTACCGGAAGCTTCGAAAAGCGCCGGTTCCACACCCGTTGAAAAACCGGGTCCTGTTGCAGAAAGCGAAGCACATGCCTGCGCCTTTGTCCTGCCTGCGGGAATGCCACGAGATAACGTTTGACCAGCGACGTCAGGAAGCCCCACCGCCGGCCGAGCAGGGCAGCAAGACGATTGACCGAGTCTTCCACCGGGTTCTCGCTCCGGACAAAAGCTTCGGCGACTCTGTTCAGCAGCGGCGGGACCGGCATCGGAATAAGCGCGCGGTTCAAATATCGAACGGCGGAGCGGCCTTCAGCTTGTCTGACTGTGCGCGAGCGGTACTGCGCAGCGCGCAGAGAAGCTCATGCGACGAAATCTCAGCTCTTCACGTTACCCCGGGGTAGCCCCGGAGAGACCAAACCGACAACTCATCGATTCAGCCGGCCTGAAGCGCCCGCCGTTCAAAGCTACGATAGCAGCGGCCCTGGTGACGGCGCCGCAGCAGCAGAAGACAAAGTGGCTGAAAATGCCTCGCATTCCGGCAAAATTGTGGGTCGAGTTTCCGGAGCCCGAGGCCCGGACCGCTATACTACAATCGCGTGCCCATCGGTGACTTCACTCGCTGCCTGTACAAGAATCCGGCAGCCAGGCTCCTGTGTAATCTCTTTGGCGCTATCGATATCCACACTCACTACCGCGTCCGCTCCGTCCTGGATTATTTTGCGAGATCGTTCACAAATAACGGCGAGCTGAAAATCCTCGAGGTTGGCTGCGGCGGCGGTACAAACCTTTTCGAACTGGCGAAAAAATTCCCCATCCGCGCGGACGGCTACGATCTGGCCACGGAGCACATCCGGATCGCCAACGAGATCAATGAGAAGGAATTCGGAAATCGGCTCAGGTTCCACGTGGCCGATGCGTGCACGCTCGCGCTGGCCAGCGAGTACGATGCGCTGCTGTTCGTGGATTTTCTGGAGCACGTACCCACTCCGGAACGGATCATCGCTGCTTTGACCCCCTGCCTGAAACCCGGCGGCATCGTCTGCGTCTCCGTCCCCACGCCGCGCTACCCTCACGTCTTCGGTCGGGAGATGCACGAACGGATCGGCCATCTGGTGGATGGTTATACTCCGGAAACGCTGGATCGTCTTTTTCCCCCCACTTACTCGCGAATCGAAACGAGCTACAGTACGGGCCCGATCGGATCTCTGCTTTGCGCGATCCAGGCGCGATGGATCATGAAAGTCGCGATCCCTCAGCTGCGATGGCTCTGCAGCACGCCGCTGCTGGCGCTGCACAAGCTGGATTTGTTGAACGGCCCAACCATGTCGGCGACGCTGTTTGCCGTGTACCGCAAGACCGCGGTGGCCGCTCAATGATCCGATTGCCCAGCCGGCGCCCGGTACTCAACATAAGTTCCCGATACAACTTGCCAACATAATCCGCCGGCATAACTCCTGAAAGACACGCTGCGCAAGGTACTCAACCACCGCGTCACAAAGAACGCGCTCGCGCTTTACTCCATCCAGGCAGTGAACAACGTGCTGCCATGGATCACCTTTCCATATCTGACGCGCACGCTTCAGCCGGAAAAATGTGGGCTCATCGGCTGGTCCCAGGAATTCATCCGCTATTTTCCTGTCATCACGACTTTCGGATTCGACTTCACCGCCACGCGCCAGATATCGATTCATCGCGATGACGTTGACGCAGTGTCGAGGATCTTCCCGGCCGTCATGATCGCGAAAACTCTGCTGATGTTCGCGAGCTTTCTGCTGATGCTCGCAATCGTTGAAATCACGCCCTCCATGAGGCCGCATCTCGCGCTGTTCCTGATCACATGGATGTCCGTTATCGCGAATGTTATCTTCCCGCAGTGGCTCTTTCAGGGTTTGGAGAAGATGGGTGTAGTAACTGTCCGGGAGACTGCTGCGCGTCTGGTCGGCCTGATCCCAACGTTCCTGCTGGTGCATACCCCCAACGATTACCTGATCGCCGCCGCCATACAGTCCGGCAGTGGCGCGGCCGCCGCCATCGTCGGTCTCTCCATGGTGGGCAGGTACACGCCTGCTCGCTTTCGGCTGGTCAGCTGGCGCGAAGTTCTCGATCAATATCGCGACGGTTCACACGTGTTCCTCTCCATGGTGGCGATCAACCTCTACGGAAGCAGCAACCGGTTCATCCTGCGCTTCCCAAGCGGCGACCGGGGCGTTGCGCTCATCCTGGTCGCGCAAAGAATCATTGACGCGGCAAAGGCCCTGGTCATCGCGCTGTCTGAGGCCGTGTTCCCCTATATCAGCCACACAGCCGCCACCAATCGCTCCAGCGCGATCCGGCTTTTCCGCCGCGCCGAGCGAATGCTCGCCCTCCCGTTCGGGATTCTTTCATCGGGTCTGCTGATCCTTGCTCCGCTGGCCATCTCTCTTGCCGCCGGCAAGCGTTATGCGCTGGCTGCGCCGCTGCTCCGCATCATGTCGCCCCAGCCGCTGCTTC
>JBEHXG010000073.1:0-3727 GCA_048498815.1 Acidobacteriota bacterium
CCGCGGCTTGGCGAACAGATTGGGCTGGTCTGTGTTCTTTTCTTTGCTCCAATCCATCACGGTGTTGTCGAATTTCTCAAGTGCCGGCTTCGGATCGAACGTATCCGCCTGGCTTACGCCGCCCAGCATGGAAAGGAAAATGCACGCTTTGGCTTTTGGCGGAAAATGAGGCTGCCTGGGCGATAGGGGTCCCGCGGTGGCGGCCAGTGCATCGCGCTGTAGAAGTTCCGCCAGCGCAATCGCGCCCGCGCCCGTCAAACTGCCGTAGAGAAAGCGGCGCCGCGATGACTTTGTTTCCATAACTGCGGTTTCCATGGTTGCGATCCTCAATCCACGTAGACGAATTCGTTCAGGTTAAACAGCACCGCGCCAAGCCGGGTAAGCGCTTCCTTCGGGGGCAGCGAGCCGAGAATGTCGTTCGCCTGCTTCCGCTCCGCCGCTTCCGGCATCCGATCCAGCGCCAGCGAGAACGCCTTTTCGATCTGCCGGTTCCGGTCCGGCCCGGCGAGTTCGATGACGCGATCGGCAAAGTGAGCGGCTTCGCGATTGGTGAACTCGCTGTTCAAGAGCGAGAAGGCCTGCGTCGGGACAGTCGTGACGCTCCGTCGCGAGCAGGATTCGTTCATGTTAGCGCCATCGAAAACCTCAACGATCGGCATCATCACAGAACGCCGCTGGAAGGTGTAAATGGTTCGGCGCAACTGGTCCTTCTCATCCGACGGAAACCATTTGAAGAATTCGAAACCTTCAGCGACATCCGCCGGAATATTGAGGAAGACGCCAGGCCCGCCGGAGGATTTCTCAAGTCGGCCGCTGACGGACAATATGCTGTCGCGCAGAGGTTCCGCCTCCAGCCGCTTCCAGTTCATGCGCCACAGCAGTTTATTGTCCTGATCTTTTGCGGCGGCCTTCTCGAACTCCGGGCTTTCCGCGGACTGCTGGTATGTATTCGAGAGAACCACGATGCGGATCATCGACTTGACGCTCCACTTGTTCTGCATGAACTCCGTGGCCAGCCAGTCGATCAGTTCCGGATGCGTGGGGCGTTCTCCATTCAACCCCCAATCGCTCGGCGTTCGCACAATCCCCTGCCCCAACAGATGCTGCCAGATGCGATTCACCATCACCCGCGCAGTCATCGCGTTTTCAGGGCTTGCGATCCATTCCGCGAGCGCCAGACGCCGGCCCGAACTTCCGCCCGCGAAGGGGATCTTCGCCGGGTCGGAGTTTCCGGTGAGGCATTCCAGGAAGCCCGGCTCCACTTTGTCGCCCTTGCTGGCCAGTTCGCCGCCCGCCAGCACGTACGTATCGGCTATGGCTGGCACCTGCGGCGGCGCCACATCGGAAACCGAATACGCAACCGGAAGATATCGCGGGTGGGCGTCGCTAAAGCGCCTCTGTTCGTTCTGCGCCGCCTCGTACGCCTTACGCTCTTCAGCGGTGAAAACCGGATCCCGCGCATCCTTCAAGGCCTTTTTGTAATCATTGGCCGCAGTATCGGTCGGCTTTAGAGATTTTGCCGTCAGATATTTCTGCTTATATTGGTCGTCCAGCTTTTTGAAGGCATCGGCCGCCTCATCCATCTCGTCTTCATAGCGCCGCGCGAGTGCGCGCATACGTTTCGGCTCCTCCGAAGGCAGGAACGGAGCCGCGCGGTCATCCATCTTCGTTGCAGCGAAAAACGCCTGCAGGCGGTAGAAATCACGCTGCGGAATGGGATCGTACTTGTGGTTGTGGCAGCGGGCGCAACCGGCTGTCAATCCCAGGAAAAGAGAGCTGGTGGTCGTCGTAATGTCGTTCAGCACGTCCTGCCGAAGTTGTGTTTTGAAGTTTGCGTCCGCTTCCCAGGTGCCCATCCTCAGGAATCCAAGCGCCACCAGCCGGGCACTTCGGTCCTCGGGTTTGGTGTTCTTGTCGTTCATTTCATCGCCGGCCAGTTGCTCCATCACAAACCGGTCGTACGGCTTATCCTGGTTGAACGATCGGATTACATAATCCCGATAGCGCCATGCAGTGGGGCGCTCACCATCGATCGCGAATCCGTCGGATTCGGCGAACCGAGCCAGGTCCAGCCAGTGCCGGGCCCAACGCTCCCCGAAACGGCTGTCCGCGAGGAGGCGGTCCACAAGTTTCGAATAGCCATCGGGAGTCTGGTCCTGAATGAAATCCGCGACTTCTTCGGGGGTGGGGGGCACGCCGAGAAGATCGAAATAGAGCCGGCGTATCAGGGTGCGGCGGTCGGCTTGCGGAGCGGGATGAAGTCCAGCCGCTTCCAGCCGGTGCAGGACAAACGCATCCACAGGATTGGCGACCCATTCG
The DNA here is from genome assembly GCA_048498815.1 of Acidobacteriota bacterium. Lineage (GTDB taxonomy): Bacteria > Acidobacteriota > Terriglobia > Bryobacterales > Bryobacteraceae > BOG-234. Next base: position 2,320 of record JBEHXG010000073.1, read on the forward strand.
GTTTTCGCTACCTGAGGAACAGCAGGTCGCACAGGCTTGCGGAGCAGCCACTCCTTATAAGAGGGTTGCGAGCTCGTCTTTTGAACAACCTGCATGTCACGAATGGCTGCTGACAACCCTTCGATCACGTCAGCCGCCAAGACCCCGCCGAGCGGCATTCGGGGCGCTTTCTGCCCTTTGACCATCGCGATCAAAAGACTTCGGGCGGGATCGCCTGGTTCGATAGCGGAACCGTGCTTCCCTCCCGTAACCAACCCGTCCAGCGATGTGAGATTCAGCCCACTTGCAGCCGCGCCCCCGGAATGGCAGGATGCGCAGTTCTTCGCCAGTACAGGTTGCAGGCGTTGCCGGAAAATCTCTTCGTTAGTGCCCGCGCACAGCAGCGCGGCCGGGAGGAAGACGCAGGTGGCGAAACGAAGCACGATAGCTGAACCTCGGACCTGATGGTTGTTCCATATCAATTGGAACGCTCTTTAACGGTGAAGTCTATCAGGACCTCGGCGCCAGTTCCCGTGCCGTGCCCGGAACGTGAAGCTGTAGACGTCAGCCGAGACGATCTGATAGGCTGTCCCGAGTCAAAACCGGAGTTCCACGGAGGGGCAGTGTTAAGTCGACGCGCTTTCTGCAAGAGTACGGGCGGCGTGCTTCTGGCGAGTGCGAGTCTGCAATCGCAGCAGAGACAGGCCGTCGCCAGCTACCCCGCCGAGTGGTCCTTCACGTCAGGAAAACAGTACAGAGATGCGTTCAATGAAGTGGAACTGGACGTCATCTTTGAAGCGACGGGTGGAGCGCAGTATCGCGTGCCGGCATTCTGGGCGGGAGGACAGACATGGCGAGTTCGCTTCGCCGCCCCGAATCCAGGCCGGTACACGTTCCGCACAGAATCGACGGATACCGCGAACCACGATCTTCACGACCAGCGCGGCACGCTGGAAGTCGCCCCGTTCGAAGGCGACAATCCGCTGTATCGGCACGGCCCGATTCGAGTGGCCGATGACGCCCGGCACTTCCAACACCGCGATGGCACGCCGTTTTTCTGGCTGGGCGACACGTGGTGGATGGGTCTGTGCAGCCGGCTGAAATGGCCAGACGATTTTCAGGCGCTGGCCGCCGATCGAACACGAAAGGGATTCACCGTAGCGCAGATTGTGGCGGGACTCTATCCGGACATGCCTTCGTTCGACTCACGCGGCGCGAATGAAGCCGGCTTTCCATGGGAACGCGCCTATGCGCGCGTAAATCCAGCCTATTTCGATATGGCGGACTTGCGCATTCAATATATGGTGGATCGCGGCATCATGCCGTGCATCGTCGGATGCTGGGGATATTTTCTTCCCCAGATGGGCATCAACAAAATGAAACAGCACTGGCGTTATCTCATTGCGCGCTGGAGCGCGTGGCCGGTGGT
>JBEHXG010000074.1:0-3681 GCA_048498815.1 Acidobacteriota bacterium
TCGATGTGATTTGCCTCGAGCGTGGCGCCGGTGGCCTGATCGAAAGCGATTCTGGCGTGGGTGTAATTGGCCATCGACTGCACCTCTTCGGTCTGCGCGGTGACCACGTCGCGCTGGGCCTGAATGACCTGAAAGACGGTCGATTTGCCGTATTGATAATTCAACTCTTCGGCATGCTCCGCCTGCTGGGCAAGTTCGCGGGCGCGCACGGCAGCAGCGTAACGGCCGTGGGCCTGTTCGAGGCCGATCTCGGCGTTGCGGACATCGATGCCGACCTGATTGACGCTGCGCTGGAGCTGCAGCTGGTTCTGGCGAAGACTGAGAAGGTCTGTGGCGTAGTCGGCCTGAGCGACGCGGTTGCGAAGGGGAATGTTGAGCTGAACGCCGATCGAGTAATCGGGGAAGTTGCGGCGGAAGATTTCGCCGAGGAAGTTGCCATAGCCGCCGAGGTAATAAGGATCGGGCGAACCATTGGAAAGCGGGTCCGTATTGAGCGGATTGGCCAGGCCGGAAAGGCCGTGATTGGTGAACTCGGCGAAGGCGTTCAGCGTGGGGCGAAGCGCGTTGCGGCTTCCCTTGAGCATGGTGATGGAGCTGCGAATATCGATGCGCGTCTGTTCGAGATCGGGGCGCATTGCGACGGCCTCGACCACGAGTTGTTTGACGGAGTGCGTGGCCTCGGTGGCGGGAACCTCAATCCGGTCGAGCGGGACGACGTGCACTTCCTCAATGGACGGATCTTCCACACCGTGGCGGCTGAGAGCGTTTTTGAGAACGATCTCCTGTTCGAGGAGATTGGTTTGCGAAATGGCGAGATCCTGTTCGCGGGCCTGCACTTCCGCTTCGGCGCGCGTGACATCGATTTGCGCGACGGCGCCGAGCCGGGCTTCGGCGCGGTTGTCCTCTTCCAGTTTGCGGGCGGAAGCGAGGGCATCGCGCTTGAGACGGACATCTTCGTTGAAGCTGACGAGATCCCAGTAGAGATTCAGCACCGCGGCGACGGTGGTAATCACCTGCTGCTTCAACTGAAGCTCATTCACCTTTTCGTTGTTTTTCGCGACGACGATGTTGCGGGAATTCACCGAACGACCAAAGCCCTGCAGCAGGTTCTGGGAGACGAAGAGATCCAGATTGCCGCTTATCGCCGGATTGAGCAGAGAGGTGGGACTGTTCAGGCTGCTTCTGGATTCGGTGAATGTGAGTTGCACCGAGGTTCCAGGAAGAAACTGCTGCGTGTAACCGTACTGATAGACGCGGCCGTTGTTGATGAGATAGTCCGTTTTGCTGAGCAGGACGTTGCTGAGCGGAGTCGTGTTGTGGGCAAAGCTGGCGTAGGCGAAGGCGATGGGATCGAGGTTCGGTATGTTGGGACCGATCTGGGTGACGATGCCGCCGCCGGAACTGACTCCGGCGCCGGTGGAAGTTACGGCGCCGATGTTGATGCCGGCGAGGCTGACGCTCTGCGGGCCGGGTAAGATGCCGAGTCCGACGTTACGCAGCGCGCCGCCGCCATTGGCGCGGCGAATGACTTCGCGCCCAAGCAGCGGACCATAGCGCTGAATTTCGATATCGATGTTGTTCTCGATGGCAAGAGCAATGGCGTCCTGCGCGGTGAGATAGAGGTTGCCGCCGCGGATGAGCGCTTCGAGGCGGGTGGAATTGCGCAGATTGGCCGGTGGAACGTAACGCTGGCGCCAGGGCCGGATGACGGGCGAGAGGAAACCTGCGCCGGACGGCTCGACGCGGATGGCCGGCGCCTGGGCAAAGGCGGCGAGCGCGAATAACGGCCCGAGCAGGGGAAGAACAACCGGAAGAGCGCGCAACGGCATGAGCAAAGCCCCAGTGGTGCAAGGCCGACGCCATTCGTAATTGATTCTGCCGAAAGGGACTTAGAGGCGAATCCCGGGTAGCGGTGCTGTCCGTTTGCGAACAGCGCATGTCCGCATTCGGGCGCGCGGATTCAGTTGCCGAATACACTGAATCCATGGCGACGGCGTCAGCAGTCGAGGGTCGGCGAACCGAAGCGACTGTTTATTCGATACTGGCGGCGATCAGTTTCGGGCACCTGCTGAACGACATGAATCAGTCGCTGATACCAGCGATGTATCCGATTCTGAAGACGTCATTTCATCTGGATTTTGGCCAGGTTGGGCTGATTACGCTTTGCTATCAGATGACGGCTTCGCTCTTGCAGCCGTTCGTGGGACTGTATACGGACCGGCGGCCTGCGCCCTGGTCGCTCGCGGTGGGAATGGGTTTCACGCTGGGAGGTCTGCTGCTGCTTGCGGTGGCGCCAACTTTCGGAATTCTGCTGCTGGCATCGTGTCTGGTGGGAGTTGGATCCTCGATCTTTCATCCGGAGTCTTCGCGGGTGGCGCGGATGGCATCCGGGGGGCAGCATGGATTGGCGCAATCGTTGTTTCAGGTGGGAGGAAATGCGGGATCGGCGCTGGGTCCGCTGCTTGCCGCTTACCTGATCCTGCCGCGGGGACAGCGCGCGATTGCGTGGTTTTCACTGGCGGCGCTGCTGGGCATTGTTATCCTGGGGCGCGTTGGAGTCTGGTACGCGCATCGCGAATCGCGCCGCAAGGTTCTGCGACGCGAAGTTGCGGAAGAAGCGCATGAGCAACTTCCGAGCGGCAAAGTAGCGACATCGGTGGGAATCCTGATGGCGCTGATTTTTTCCAAGTACTTTTATCTGGCGAGCATCACGAGCTATTACACGTTTTACGTGATCAGCAAATTCCACGTCTCCGTGCAGAACTCGCAGTTATTGCTATTCGTCTTTCTGGGAGCGGTGGCGGCGGGAACGGTGGCCGGGGGGCCGATTGGAGACCGGATCGGAAGGAAGTACGTGATCTGGGTTTCGATACTCGGAGTGCTGCCGTTTACGCTTGCGCTGCCTTACGCCAATCTTCTCTGGACCGCGATTCTGACGGTGATTATCGGCCTCGTGCTGGCATCGGCGTTTTCGGCCATTCTGGTGTACGCGCAGGAGCTTTTGCCGGGACGGGTGGGGATGATTTCGGGGTTGTTTTTCGGGTTTGCGTTCGGGATGGGAGGGATTGGAGCCGCGGTGCTGGGGAAGCTGGCGGATACGACGAGCATTACCTTCGTTTACAAGACCTGCTCATACCTGCCGGCTATCGGACTGCTAACCGCGTTTCTACCGGACATTGAAACAGGCAGGCGCCGGCGGTAATTACCGGCGGTAAGGAAAATGGGCGAAGGCCGCGAGCAGCCCTCGCCCATTCTGTTTCACGTTTATTCGCTTTTCACTTCTATTCGCTCGAGCCGAAGGAATAACCGATGCCGACGTTGTACTCAGGCACCCAGTTGGAACCGAACTGGAAGAAGTTATTCACGTAATGGGCGTCGATGGCCGGCCGGACGAACAAGTGTTCGGTTACGTGGATGCGGGCAGCGAGCGCAAAGTGTACCTGGAAGTGCCGGGAAGATTCCAGATACTGGTTTGAGGTGGAGCATCCCGCGAACTGATCGCAATACTGCTGGTTATAGTAGTAGCGCACGCTCACTCCACCGATGCCCGCGCGCAGTTCGGGAGTAAACCGCTTGGACTTTATCGGCTCCCAGATGCCATCAAAACTGTAGAACATCGGGCGGTATTTGAGGCCGGCATAATCACCCTGGGTCGCGCGCCAGGAGAGTTCGCCACCGGCG
>JBEHXG010000075.1:0-3349 GCA_048498815.1 Acidobacteriota bacterium
TGCTCCAGAAACTCGAGGAAAATGCCGTTGATCTGCTCGGCTTGCGTGGTCGCCATGCCATGCGGAGCGCCCGGGATGATTTTGAGCGTGGCGTTCGGGATGATCTTCGAAGAGAGCTTCGCCGAGTCGTCGATGGGCACGATCTGATCGGCATCTCCGTGCAGCACGAGCGTGGGCACGTCGAATTTTTTCAGATCTTCAGTGAAGTCGGTTTCCGAGAACGCCTTGATGCAGTCGTATGCGCCCACGATCGAGCACATCACTCCCTGCAGCCAGAAAGATTCCCGCACGCCTTCGGAGATCGTCGCGCCCGGCTTGTTGTAGCCATAAAACGGCATCGACAGATCTTTGAAAAACTGCGAGCGATCCGCCACCACCCCGGCGCGAATCTCATCGAACGCGGACATCGGAAGACCGCCAGGATTGCCAGGCGTTTTCAGCATCAGCGGAGGAACTGCGCTCATCAGAATCGCGGCGGAGACTCTGGATGTGCCGTGCCGCCCTATATACCGCGCGACTTCACCGCCTCCGGTCGAATGACCGATGATCGTGGCGTCTTTGACATCCAGCGCATTCAGCAACTCCGCCAGATCATCGGCATACGTATTCATCTCGTTGCCGTTCCATGGCTGGTCTGACCGGCCATGGCCGCGGCGGTCATGGGCGATGACGCGATATCCCTTCTGCGCCAGAAAGAGCATCTGCGCATCCCACGCATCCGCGCTCAATGGCCACCCGTGGGAGAGAACGACTGGCCGGCCTTTCCCCCAATCCTTGTAATAGATCTCCGTCCCGTCTTTCGTTCGAATTCTGCTCATATTCTTCCTCCAGTACAGGCGCTTCCGGCGCACCGGCCCTCTACTGGATTACGAGCGCCCTTCCTGCGATTCGAGGGGAATGAGAAAATCAGCGGCGATCAGATGAATGCCATGGATTTGATGCCGGAAATATCGAAGCGTCTGCGACATCGGGGATTCTTGCAGACCGCCTGATTGTCCATCAACACCATATAGCTCTGCGCTTTGGCGAATTTCGCGCGATCCCGCTCATCGGCTCTGCCGCCCGGAAGCCGGTCCTTCTTCTTCCGTACGCTCCAGTTCAGTTCGTACGTGTCTTCCGTGCGGCAATGCGGGCAGGTCAGAGGCGCGGGTTTGGTGGTCTGCGACTCTGAGTAAAAATCACGCTCGTCCATTTTATTTACCCGCGCAAAACGGCCACCCTGCTCCTAACGGAGTTCGTGGCGACCTTTGCGCTCTTTTATATACCGCGCAAAACGGCCACCCTGCTCCGAACGGAGTTCGTGGCGACCTTTGCGCTCTTCTCATTACCGCGCAAAACGGCTCCCGTGCGCCGGTCCGATTGCGCGGCGGCCTTTGCGTTCAGTGTTATCGCTCACTCATCGGGATCCAGCGCATGCCATCGGGGTTGCCCTTGTATTCGGCGCGCGGTCGGATCAGGCGGTTGTTGTGATACTGCTCGAGAATATGCGCCGTCCAGCCGGACATGCGGCTCACGGCGAAGATGGGCGTAAACAGATCGATCGGAATGCCGAGCGAGTAGTAAGTGGACGCCGAGTAAAAGTCAACGTTCGGATTGAGCTTCTTCTCCGACTTGATCGTCTCCTCCACGCGCCGCGACATCAGGTAGAGATCCTCATGGCCCGTGCTCTTGCCGAGCGCCTCCGACATGTGGCGCAGATGCGTGGCGCGGGGGTCCTCGGTGCGATAGACGCGGTGGCCAAAGCCCGGGATCTTGCGCCTGGCCGCCAGCATTTCATGCACCCGCTCCACGGCCTTGTCGGCTGTGCCCACTTCGAGCAGCATCCGAATCACGTCTTCGTTCGCGCCGCCGTGCAGAGGGCCCTTCAGGGCTCCGATCGCGGAGGTCACTGCCGAATAGATGTCAGAAAGCGTCGCGGCGGTCACGCGGGCGGCGAACGTCGAGGCGTTCAGTTCGTGATCGGCGTGCAGGATCAGCGCGACATCGAACGTATGTTCCATTACCCGGTCGGGTTTGCGGCCGCTCAGGCAATAGAGAAAGTTTCCCGCGAAGCTCAGCGACGGATCCGGAGCAACGATGGGTTGCTTCGTCCGGAGGCGGCCGAAAGTGGTGACCAGAGTGGACGTTTGCGCCATCAGTTTCGTCGCCTTGAGCTGATTCGCTTCAGGCGACATGTCTTTGGCCTGCGGATCGTACAGGCTGAGCATGGAGACCGCCGTGCGCAGCACATCCATGGGGGCGGCGTTCAGGTTATCTTCGAGGAACTGCTGCACCTGCGCGGGAATCGCCGCGTTGGCGTGAAGATCCGCCTTCAGGCCGTCGAGTTCCGCCTGCGTGGGCAGCGAGCCTTTCCACAACAACCAGATCACCTCTTCAAACGTGGCGTGTTCGGCCAGAGTGTGAACGTTGTAGCCGCGGTAGCTCAGTACGCCCGCGTAGCCATCGATGTAACAGATTTCGGATTCACCTGCGACGACGCCCTCAAGACCGGCGCCTGTTGTGGAAACGGTGGTCGAACTCATTGGTCACCTATAGTCTATTGCAGCAGTGGTTTTCTCAACTTGCCCACTGTGCGATGAATCATGATCGACAGAGAACTCTTGTGGGGGCAGACAGGGTAAGGCGCGAAGCTGATCGAATCGCTGCTCTTGTCCACCCACAACACTTCCTCGCGGCTGGGATTCACATCCACCGTGAGCAGCACGCCGTTGTTGCAGGATTCGCTGTCCGTCAGGTGCAGCGTCGCCGTGCTGGGAGCGTTGTTGCCCGGTCCCCAGTCGGAAAGAAATTTGTCGTAGGGATAACCGGCGCAATCCTTCCCTGCGTGGCAGCCCCAATCGAGATAGGCCGCGCGGAAATCACCGTGCCGGACATCGTTCAGGAAGTGCTTGACCACTGTTTCCTGATGATGGTTCTTCAACAGATACCAGCCGAGCGCGATCAGGATGACGATGAGGACGAGCCCGGCCACCGTACGGAAGATAATCGTGTTTCGTTGATCTTCCCCGGCGCCGTACTGATCCAGATATCCCGCCATCCCGATCCGCTTCTATTTACTTTGTCCGCCTCTTTTATTTTGCAGGATCCGCTTTTATTTTGCAGGATACGCTTTGTTGTAAGCGGTGGTCGCGTCCGCAGTGATTTCGAGTGCGGGTTTGAAATATACAGTCTGGGTCGCGTCGATGACGACATCCAGACCTTTCTCTTCGGCGACCTTACTCACCACCTGCTGCATTTTCTGAGAGGCCTTACCCAGAATCTCCTGGCGATCGCGTTCGAAATCCTGCTGAAGATCGTCGGAAAGCCGCTGCAGATCGCGCTGTTTGCGCTGGCCCTGCGCCTGCAGGTC
>JBEHXG010000076.1:0-3303 GCA_048498815.1 Acidobacteriota bacterium
CCGTCTGAGCACAGCAGTATAAAGGCGCAACCAGCACAAAAACGGAAGCAAAGCGCATTCAGCACCTCTTCATTTGGCGATTATACGTCTGATTTCGGCCCTGGGGTGAACTGTTATGATCGTCGCCGGACTTCATAATCTATGCGCCCCCTGTTTGTGAGCGTTTGTGCTGCAACGTTTGCCGCTGTGTTCTTCGTTCACCCCGGTCTCGCCGCGGACCGCGTGAAGATCGCCAACGGCGTTCTGGAGGGAACCGGACCGGAAGCGTCCGGCGTTCGGGAATTTAAAGGGATTCCTTTCGCCGAACCTCCCCTCGGCAATCTCCGATGGGCTCCGCCTGCGCCGGTAAAAAACTGGACAGGCGTGCGCGACGCGAAAGAGTTCGGGCCCCGCTGTATGCAACAGGCCCTGTTCGGCGATATGGGCTTTCGCTCGAACGGCATGAAAGAGGATTGTCTCTATCTGAACGTTTGGACGCCGGCGAAATCGGCGCGCGAGCGGCTTCCTGTGATGGTGTATTTCTTCGGCGGCGGCTTCCGGGCGGGTGATGGCTCAGAGCCCCGGTATGACGGCGAGAGCATGGCGACCAAAGGCATCGTGGCGCTCACCGTGAATTACCGACTGGACGTTTTCGGCTTCATGGCGCATCCGGAACTGACGAAGGAATCGCCGCACCACGCTTCCGGCAATTACGCACTGCTCGATCAGCATGCCGCGCTCGAATGGGTGAAGCGCAATATCGCGGCCTTTGGGGGCGACCCGAACAAGGTAACAATCGCGGGCGAATCTGCAGGCTCAATCGCAGTGAGCGCGCAAATGGCTTCGCCGCTATCGCGCGGGCTGATTGCCGGCGCTATCGGCGAGAGCGGGTCGGTTCTGGGCGCGCTCTCGGCGGTTCCGCTGGCGCAGGCGGAAGAGCAAGGAGTGAAGTTCGCGAAAGCCGTGGGAGCCGATTCGATCAGGGCCTTGCGCGCGATGACGACGGAACAGATTTTCCAACTTTCCAGCAAGCCCGGGACGCCGAGGTTCAGTCCGGATATCGATGGCTATTTCCTTCCGGAATCGCCCTATGCCATTTTCCAGGCAGGGAAGCAGGCGCACGTACCTTTACTGGCCGGCTGGAATTCGGAGGAGTCGAATGCGCGCGGAGTGCTGGGCCGCGAGGCGCCGACCGTAGAAAACTACAAGCAAGCGATCGATCGGCTCTATGGAGCGAATGCCGAGGAAGTACTGAAGGAATACAGGGCAGCGACGGACGACGATGTGATGCAGGCCGCGACCGATCTGGCAAGCGATCGTTTCATCGCATTCAGTACGTGGAAGTGGATCGATCTATGCGCGCAAACGGGCGGGAAGCCGGTTTATCGTTATTACTACGCGCGACCCCGCCCGAAGATGAATCCCGAAATGGGCAACGTAACCGCGGGACTTGCGGGTGGAGTGATTCGCGGCAACGGCCGTGGCGGAACGCCTCCGCCGCCGGCGCGAGGAGCGGTTCACTCGGCCGAGATCGAGTACGCCCTGGGAAATCTGCCGACGAACAAAGTCTATGCCTGGACGCCCGACGACTATAGAATTTCCGCGCTGATGGAACAGTACTTCGCGAACTTCATCAAGACCGGCAACCCGAATAGTGCGAATCTGCCGGAATGGCCTGCCGTGGATGCGGGCGGCGCCGCGAAGTTTCTGCGCATTGGCGTCGAGACGAAGGCAGAGACGGAGCAGCACCGCGGTCGGTATTTGCTGCTGGACAAACTGGCTGCCAACAAATAAACGGATACGCCCGGGTGATGCTACCGGGCGTCGACTTTAATAGCCAGATATTCGATCTTTTCCCCCGGAGCCAGGATGACCTGGTGAGCCGTCTTCGGAGGGACATGCACCACATCTCCAGTGTGCAGTGCCTGTTTCTGGCCGCCGGAAATGCTGGCGCCGCGAATCTCGCCGGGCGCAGTGGTCTTGCCGCCCTGCACTGAACCGCCCAGAATGATATTCCCTGAACCGCTGCGGACGATGATGATATCCGCCTGGTTCTCATGAAATTCCGACTGACCCGTAGCCTCGCGATGCACCAGCATCACCAGATGATTGCCCCAGTTGGCCAGCGTCTCGCTTGCCAGCCCATCTTTCAGTTTTCCGGCGAGCGATTTCGATTGCTCATTCAACTGCTGGTTGGTCCAGTGGTCGGTCCCGGCGCTGACAGCGGCGCCAACAGCGCAAGCGCATAAGAACAGAAAAGTCTTCTTCATCGTCTAAGATGTCCTGAGGACAGGGATCCTTTCTTCAGCGGGCGGCAGCGGCGGGAAGGCCGTTGCAGGCTCGGCTTGATACCAGTAACAGACGGAGTAGAAGTTGTCGGCGCGATCATCGGCGTGGCCGTGCTCGATCGTGTGCTTCAGATAGCGCTCAAAAGCCACGGGATTATCGGCATGCCAGCGATAAACAAGATATCGCCCGCCGCCGTGTTCGGCCGACTGAATAAACTGCGCTCCGTTATACAAGTGTGCGAACGGAACGGCGCCATCCCGGCCGCCGAAGTCCCACGCTCCGTTGATGTAATCTTCCGTGCCGGTACCGATGATCGCCGGTTTGGTTTCGTCGTCGATGAAGATCATGTCATCGCCCTCGCCAAACCAGCGCTCAGAGTTCTGCAGCACGCCGAGAGTGATTCCCATCAGATGCCCGCGCCCGCGCGTTTCCGCAAAGACATAGTTGTGCCTGCCATCCGGATTCAACTCCTTCTCGCCCTGGGAGAACTTCACGGCGGTGTTCGGGGTTGCCTGGCGATATTGCGCGTGGAAATACATCATGTCCTGCGGCAGCGAGGAGACCAGCCGGTAATCGATGTTGGAGTAGAACGCGTTGACGGGCTGGCCGCTCTCATTCGTCGCGGTAATCCGGGCCGAGCGCCGAAACGGCATCACGAAATAGCTGTTCAGCGCTTTGATGGAGGAACAGTTCAGAAACGCCGATTGATACACGACATACTGGCCAAGATTGAGCCCGAAGAAATCACCGACGGGAACCTCGACGCTGGGTTTGGCCGCGCCGTCCCAGTAAGCGCGAATCACGATCTCCTTCAGGTGGTTGGCGCTGGGCGCGGCAATCGTGAACCAGATATGCGTCACGATGCCGGGCCCGTCAGAGCGGAAGAGTTCCTGTGTCGCTCCCGGCGCGATATGCCATGAATCGGCATTGCCGCCTGTGCGATCGAAACTTGACTGCTTCAGCGATTTGCAATTCTGCGCGCGCGCGTAAGACGGAAGCAGGACGCCTTCGCCGGAACCGGAGCCCTGGGGCGTG
>JBEHXG010000077.1:0-3029 GCA_048498815.1 Acidobacteriota bacterium
GACGCTCTCCCGGGAGGAGTTTTTCCGGAAACATAACCTTCCGGAGGACCGTCCATTGATTGCGATACTTCCCGGAAGCAGGCGCAGCGAGGCGCTTCGGCACGTTCCGGAACTCAGGAGGGCGGCGGAAATCCTTTCACAGGACCGGAAACTGAGTTTCCTGCTACCCGCGTCTGCGGTTTGTGGAACGGGCTTTTTTGAACGGCCGCTGGCGGGAAGTCCGATCCGGGCGATCGAGGGTGAAGCCTGGGACGCGATGGCGCATTGTGATGTGGCGCTGGCGGCAAGTGGGACGGTGACGGTGGAGGCGGCGCTGCTGGGGGCTCCGCTGGTGACGTTTTATCGGGTGACGCCTCTTAGCTGGGCGATCGGAAAACTGCTGGTGAATGTGCCCTTCTATTCGATGGTGAACCTGATCGCCGGGAAAAAGATCGTGCCCGAACTGATGCAGGACGAAATGACGGGCGAGCGGCTGGCGGAAGAAGCAGGGCGACTACTCAAGGATCCGGATTTCCGGGGCACAATGAAAGAAGAACTGGCGCGCGTTGCCGCGACGCTGGCGGGCGAGGGCGACGCGATCACGCGGGCCGCGCAGGAAATCGAGCGGTTGTTTAGCATGCAGACGTTTGAGGTGAAGGTCCAGTGAGAAGCATCGGATTCATTGCCGTGGCGCTGATGGCAGCCACGGCTGTGGCGCAGGGACAGGAAGACAAGCGGACGCGCATCGACGTGGAGAACTACACGATCGACGCGCAGGTCAATCCCGATACTCAGACGCTCTCGGCGCGGGCGGCAGTACGCTTCACGCCGCTCGAAGACCAGGCGAACACGGCCACATTCGAGCTGAACAACAACCTGACCATTTCGCGCATTGTGGATGGGCACGGGCAAACCATCCAGGTGGCGCGCAACCAGCAGGATAATTCCGTGAGGCTGACGTTTCCCGGGTCGCTGCAGAAGGGACAGCCGGTCGATGTGACGTTTACTTACGACGGCCGACTGACGGGGAAGGAAGAATCGCCCATTTATGGCATCACGTTCGCCGCGATTCAGAACGACTTCGCATTTCTGCTTTATCCTTCGCGGTGGTTCCCAGTGAGTGGATATACGGCGGACCGATTCACGTCGACGATCAATGTGACGGTGCCGGAGGGTTTTCGCGCGATCGGCAGCGGGATGGATTCGACGAAGCAGAACGGGACAAATACGACGTTCACGTTTCAGTTCGCCAAGCCCTCGTTCCCGGCGGACATTGCGGTGATCAAAGGGCAGCCGCAGAAGGTAAGCGCGAACGGGCTGACTACGACGGTCTGCTTCCGCGGACCGCAGGCTGCATACGCGAACAGTTACGGCTCGATGGCGGCGGCCATGGTGGAGCATTACACCTCCATGTTCGGACTTGCGCCTTACGCGAACCTGACGCTGGTGGAAACGGCGGATGGCGCGCCGAACGGGTACGCCGCTCCGGGCGTGATCTTCCTTGCGCCGCACGCAATTACCAAAGACGTGAACACGAACGTGCTGGCGAACCAGATCGCGCGGCAGTGGTGGGAAGTGGATGTCTCTCCGATCAACCGCAACCATTTGTGGCTCGAGAACGGGATGGCGCTGTACGCCGAGGCGCTGTGGGATGAGAAGGAAAAGGGACAGACGGCGCTGGATAACCGGATGAAAGATGTTGCGGTGACGGCGCTGACGATCGATAACGTACCGCTGATTCAGACTTCGCGGATGGAGGATTATTCGCCGGAGTTCTGGGCGCTGAGCGCAGACAAGGGCGCGGCCGTGATGCAGATGTTGCGCAGCACGATGGGCGACCAGAAGTTCTTCGCAGCCACCAAGGCATTCCTGCAGCAGCACGCGTGGCAGTCCGTTACAACGGAGGATTTCCGCAAGGCGTGTGAAGCGGCCATGGGAGAAGAGCTGCGTTACTTCTTCATCCAGTGGGTGGAATCGAACGGGGCGCCCGAATTCAAGCTGGAATACACGATCTTCCGGACCCAGAAAGGGTTCCGGGTGCAGGGCAAGATCACGCAGGATCTGGATACGTTCCGAATGCCGGTCGATCTGAAGATTGAGACCGAGGGCAACCCGGAAGAGAAGCGCGTGGAAGTGATGGGCACGAGTTCGGAGTTTTCAATTGATACGTTCGGCAAGCCGAAGAAGGTGACCATCGACCCCTACAACAAAGTGCTGCGCATGAGCCCACAGATGCGCGTGTCGGTGGCGATCCGGAAAGGCGAGCAGTTCGTGCAGATCAGCGAGTTCGCCGAGGCGCTGAAGGAATACCAGCGTGCGCTGGATACGCAGAAGAACAGCTCACTCGCGCACTACCGGGTGGCTGAGGTGTTTTTCCAGCAGCAGAACTGGCAATCGGCGGCGAATGAGTTCCGTGAAGCGTTAAACGGGGATTTGCAGCCGAAGTGGATTGAAGTGTGGTCGCATATTTATCTGGGGAACATCTTTGATATCAGCGGCCAGCGTGACCGCGCGGTGAACGAGTACACTCAGGCGCAGCGAACTCGCGATAATACGCAGGGGGCGCAGGAGGCTGTCGGGAAATACCTGCACCAGCCTTATCAGCAGCAGAAGACAAAAGAAGCGGTTTAGCGGGGGCCGGGGAAGGCTCAGAAGATGTGCTTGATGCCTTTCCCGATCCCTTTGGCGATTTTGCCTGTGCCTTTGACTGTGCCTTCACCGACGTCTTTGGCGCCTTTGCCGGCTCCGGCGCCGATGGCGGCGGCCCCATCGATGGGGTGAAGGGTGACGACATCACCGGCGCCCTTTGCCACGCCTCCAGCGACGTTGCCGGCCGCTCCCGCGGCTCCCTTCCCGATGTCGCCCGCGCCACTGCCGACCTCGCCGCCCGCGCTGCGGGATTTCTTTTTGTTTTTGTGGTGCTTGCCGGTCTGATCGGTTTGATTCGGACCGCCTGATTGAGAAAAGCTCAATCCGGCTGTCAGGATCAGGAGGGGCGCGGCTCGAAAGATGTTTTTCATGGTTGCAGCCGCCGTTGGGCGTACCTCTAC